>NZ_JAFDSS010000001.1:2597046-3246308 GCF_017831975.1 Microbacterium terrae
CGTGCGGGCGCGCCTGGTCGGCATGGACGCGAACCTCGAAGAGGCGTCGGGCGACCTGTACGCGAAGCCGGTCACGACGTTCCGTCGGGTGACGCTGGCCCTCGCGATGCCCGCCGTGCTCGCCGGATTCCTGCTCGCGTTCACACTCAGCCTCGACAACACGATCATCGCCGCCTTCGTGCAGGTCTCGGGCACCACCCCGTGGCCGGTGTACGTGCTGAGCGCGGTGCGTTCGGGGCTGAGGCCCGAGATCGCTGCCGTGTCGACCGTGATGCTTCTGCTCACGCTCGTGGCCCTGGCCCTCGTCGCGCTCGTGCTCAAGCGTGCGGGCGACTCCGCCACGCAGATCGCCCGCACGATGACCGGCGGCTGACCCGGAGGTGCCGATGACCCACGCCGACCTCGTCTTCACGGGCGGGCCCGTCTTCACCGCCGACACGGTGCGGTCACGCGCCCGGGCGGTCGCCGTCGCGGGCGGCCGCATCGTCGCCGTGAGCCCGGGCGACCTCGACGATCTGATCGGGCCGTCGACCGAGGTGGTCGACCTTCGGGGACGGATGCTCGTCCCGGGGTTCCAGGACGCGCACGTTCATCCGGTCTGGGGCGGACTCGACATGCTGCGCTGCGATCTGTCGGAGCAGGCGACCGCTGCCCAGTACCTCGACACCATCGGCGCCTTCGCCGCCGCGCATCCCGATGACGCATGGGTGCTCGGCGGCGGGTGGCAGATGTCGGCGTTCCCGGGCGGCACGCCGACCGCGGCAGCACTCGACACCGTCGTGCCGGATCGCCCCGCCTTCTTCCCCAATCGCGACGGCCACGGCGCGTGGGTGAACTCCGCCGCCCTCCGCCTCGCGGGCATCGACCGCGACACCCCCGACCCCGCCGACGGCCGCATCGAACGCGGCCCTGACGGCACCCCGTCGGGCACCCTCCACGAGGGCGCGATGTCGCTCGTCAACCGGCACCTCCCCGAGGAGCCGCTGAGCCGCCTCACCGAGGCACTGCTCGTCGGCCAGCGCTACCTGCACTCCTTCGGGATCACTGCGTGGCAGGACGCGATCGTCGGCCCGTACGGCGATGCGGGCGACCCGGGTCCTGCCTATCTCGCCGCAGCCGAAGCCGGAACGCTGACGGCGCGCGTGGTCGGCGCGATCTGGTGGGACCGCACGAAGGGCCTGGAGCAGATCCCGTCGCTCATCGAGCGGCGCGCCCGCTACCGCGGCGGCCGCTTCGCGGCCACGAGCATCAAGATCATGCAGGACGGCGTCGCCGAGAACTTCACCGCGGCGATGCTCGAGCCGTACGGCGACGGGCACGGGCACCCGACCGACAACTCGGGCATCTCGTTCGTCGCTCCCGACGTGCTCAACGAAGCGGTGCCGCTGCTGGATGCCGCGGGGTTCCAGGTGCACTTCCACGCGATCGGCGACCGGGCCGTGCGCGAATGCCTCGATGCGGTGGAGAACGCGATCGCGCGCAACGGCCGCAGCGACAACCGGCACCACATCGCCCACATCCAGGTGGTGCACCCCGAAGACATCCCGCGTTTCCGCGATCTCGGTGTCGCCGCGAACATGCAGTCGTACTGGGCTACGCTCGAGCCGCAGATGGTCGACCTCACCCTGCCCTTCCTCGGCGATCCGCGCAGCGCCTGGCAGTATCCGTTCGGCGACCTGCTGCGCTCGGGCGCGGTGCTCGCCGCCGGCAGCGACTGGTCGGTGTCGACCCCCGACCCGCTCGCCGCGATCCACACGGCGGTCAACCGCACCGCGGCGCCCGGCCACGAGGAGGGCGACTACGACCCGTTCCTCCCCGAGCAGGCGATCGACCTCGCCACGTCGCTCACCGCGTACACCGCCGGATCGGCGTGGGTGAACCACCTCGACCACGTCACCGGCACGATCGAGGCCGGCAAGTTCGCCGACCTCGCGGTGCTCGACCGCGATCCGTTCGCCGGGCCCGCCGATCGGATCGGCGCCACGCGCGTGCTGCAGACGTTCGTCGAAGGCGAGCGCGTGTTCGCCGCCGGCGATGCCTGAGTCCAGTCCGTCCGATCCGGCGCAGAACTCCGACGTTGTGACGCGCGCGACACCTGTACCTCGGCGCCGCGAGGCCGCAGGATCGAAGCACCGACACGACAGGGAAGTGATACCCGTGGGCACCACCGTCTACGAACGACAGCGGCCGGCAGCATCCGTCATCGACCAGAGCCTCTCGGGCACGCGGCAGAGCGTGTTCTGGCTCGACGACCTCCCCGGGGTCGAGCCGCGCCCGCCCTACGCCGGAGAGTCGACGGCAGACCTCGTGATCGTGGGCGGCGGCTACACCGGCCTGTGGACGGCGCTGCTCGCGAAGCGCCGGGATCCGGATGCGCGCGTGGTCGTGCTCGAGGCCAAGCGTGTGGGCTGGGCCGCGTCGGGGCGCAACGGCGGCTTCTGCGAGGCGAGCCTGACGCATGGGCGCGACAACGGAGTCAACCGCTGGCCCGACGAGATCGACCGCCTCGACCGGCTGGGCCTGGCCAACCTCGACGGCATGGGCGAAGACATCGCCGCCCACGGCATCGACGCCGATTGGGAGCGCGTCGGAGCCCTCTCGGTCGCCACCGAGCCGCACCAGCTCGCCTGGCTCGACGAGTGGGTCGACGAGGCGACCTCGCGCGGCGACCGCTCGCTGGTGAGGCTCGACGAAGCCGCGACCCGCGCGACGGTCGCGTCGCCGGCATACCTCGGCGCCGTGTGGGAGACGGAGACGAACGCGCTGGTCCACCCCGGAAAGCTCGTCTCGGGACTCGCGACTGCCGCCGAGGAGGCGGGGGTCGTGATCCACGAGGCGTCGCCCGTGCACGCCCTCGACGACGTGGCGGGCGCCGTGAAGGTCGTCACCCTGCGCGGTCGCATCACCGCGAAGCGCGTCGCCCTCGCCACCAACGTCTTCCCGTCGCTGCTCAAGCGCAACCGACTCATGACCGTGCCGGTCTACGACTACGCGCTCATGACCGAGCCGCTGACCGACGAGCAGCTCGCAGCTGTCGGGTGGAACGACAGGCAGGGCATCAGCGACCTCGCCAACCAGTTCCACTACTACCGGCTGAGCGCCGACAACCGCATCCTCTACGGCGGCTACGACGCCGTCTATCACTACGGGCGCCGCATCCGCGAAGACTACGAGAACCGCCCGGAGTCGTTCCGCACGCTCGCGAGCCACTTCTTCACGACGTTCCCGCAGCTCGAGGGCCTGCGCTTCACGCACCGGTGGGCCGGCGCGATCGACACCTCGACCCAGTTCTGCGCCTTCTTCGGCACCGCGCGCGCGGGGCGTGTGGCGTACGCCGCCGGCTTCACCGGACTCGGCGTCGCCGCGACCCGGTTCGCGGGCGACGTGATGCTCGACCTGCTCGCGGGCGAGAAGACCGAGCGCACCGAGCTCGAGATGGTGCGCAAGCGCCCGCTGCCGTTCCCGCCCGAGCCCGCCGCGGCGATCGGCATCAACGCGACGCGCTGGTCGCTCGACCGTGCCGACCACAGCGAGGGGCGTCGCAACCTGCTGCTGCGCACCCTCGACGCCCTCGGCCTCGGATTCGACTCGTGAGCACGCTCGAGCCCGGTGAGGTGACGGATGCCGCGGCCCTCGGCCTCGCGCATGAGCCGGTCGCCGCCGACGCGGCCACCTCGGGCGCGCCGACCACCGGCGTGGTCGAGCTCGGCGCGTTCGCCGGAGCCGAGGTGGGCGTCTGGGAGATGTCGGCCGGCGGCATGCGCGACGTCGAGGCCGATGAGCTGTTCGTCGTGCTCGCGGGTTCGGCCACTGTCGAGTTCGACGAGCCCGCCCTGCCGGCGATCGAGCTCGGCCCCGGATCGGTCGTGCGGCTGGCCGCGGGGATGAGCACGCGGTGGACGGTGCGCGACACGCTGCGGAAGGTCTACCTGGCGCTCTGAGTCGGTGCCGCGCGTTTCGTCTCGTCGCTGCGCTCCTCGCTCAACGACCGAGCCCGTCCTCCGGCCGCTGAGCGAGCAGAGCCCGACCCCCGGCCGCCGAGCGAGCAGAGCCCGACCCCCGGCCGTCGAGCGAGCGGAGCGAGACGAAACGCCTCAGCACCTGGCGCTCTGAGCCGGTGCTGCGCGTTTCGTCTCGTCGCTGCGCTCCTCGCTCAACGACCGAGCCCAGTCCTCCGGTCGTCGAGCGAGCGGAGCCAGTCCTCCGGTCGTTGAGCGAGCGGAGCGAGACGAAACGCCTCAGCGCCCGGCGGACCGCCGAACGAGCAGCGCGAGGTGCAGCGCCGTCTGCGTCTCGCCGTCGTCGAGGTCTACGCCGAGCAGTTCCTCGATGAGGGCGATGCGCTGGTAGAACACCGAACGAGAGAGGTGCGACGCGGATGCCGCGGCCGTGCGGTTGCCGGGGTGGGCGAGCATGGCCTCGAGCACATCCAGGAGGTCGCCAGAGCGCTGCAGGTCGTGCACGATCAGGGGTGCGAGCATCCGCTCCCCGTGCTCGAGTACGCGGTGGTCGTCGCGCAGCGCGGTGACCAGCTGCACGAGCGGCCGGTTCTCGGCCCGCCGCAGGTGCGGCCCGCGGACGGCGCGTCGGCGTCTGCCGCGCGCGAGGTCGACAGCCTCGTGGAGCGACAGCAGCGCGGAGTCGAGGTCGTTCGCAGCGCGGCCGACCGAGACCGTCACCCGGTCGGCGTCGGCGGCCGGGTCGAGCAGCGCGCGGGTGAAGTCGAGGGCGACCGCGTCGGAGAAGTCCGCGTCGGCCGGCAGCGACAGCAGCACCGCGGCGGCCGGCGCCACGACACCGTCGGGCGCCGAGCCGACCAGCGCCCGCCCGCGCATCGAACGCACCGCGGCGTCTGCGGCTGTGACCGCCACTGCGGCGCCCGAGATCACCATGCCGTACAGCCGAGCCGATCTCAGCGGCAGTCCTGCGGCCTCGAGTCGCGCAGCCGCTCCGCCGGTGCCGGCGAACCGGCCGGCGAGCAGTCCGTCGACGAGACGGCGACGCCCGATCCGACCCCATTCGTCGACATCGCCGTCGGCGAGGCGGCCGACGGCGAGGGCGATCGCCCCCTGCTCGAGCACGGCGGTGCGTCCGGCGGCGTGCGGAGGGCCGGGGAGGGCGATGAGGTTCCCCCAGCGGATGCCGCGCGCCTCGACCGGAACGATGCGCCAGTCGTCGGGCCCGGGCGCGATCCCGCGCGACCGGCGCTGCTCATCGCGGCGGTGCGCAGACCGCGACCGCAGCTCCCACTCGTGGAAGAGCTCCTCCTCGCCGGCGAGCGGCACCTCGGCCGCCACGACCTCGTGCGCGAGGTTCTCGAGCACGACGGGGGCCGAGAGCGTCTGGGCGAGCTGGTGCACGATGAAGTCCGCCGGCGCTCCGCGCAGCGCGAGCGCGGTGAACCGTTCACGCACCTCGTCGCGGGCGCGGAGCGCATCGGTCTGCCCCGCGATGATGCGGCTGTGCACCGCCTCCGTCAGCGCGACGAACTTCACCTCGCGGTGGAGCACCACGAGTGCGAGCCCGCGCTCGGCGGCCGCCTGCTGCACGACTGCGGGAACGTACCGGTAGTGGGTGCCGAGCTCGAGCACGAGCGCCGAGAGGCCGGCATCCGACAGCTCTCCGATGAAGCGGCGCAGGTCGGCGGGATCCTCCGGCCAGGCCGAGCCGGTCGACAGCAGCAGCTCGCCGCCGTCGAGGAGCCGGGCGACGCCCGCGCTGTCGGAGACGTGCAGCCAGCGCACGCGTTCGTCGAGCGCGTCGTCGCCGACCAGCACTTCGGGAACGCCGTCGGCGACGGCCTCGAGGGCGATCACCTCGCGCACCGTCGGCAGCGTCTCATGGGTCACGCGTCCTGTCGGACGATCCGTATGGAATGACCCATCTTCGCGACGCCTAGCCATCGAAGCCGCCTCTTCTGCTCTGTAACACTGGGATCACGCCAGCCTAGATGATGCCGAACGATCTGTCCGGACCGAAAGGACCCACCATGACGACCGCCGAAACCGCCGTTGCCCCCGAGACCGTCGCAGAGGTGCGCGTGATCCCCCATTGGATCGATGGCGATGAGCGTGCGTCGCAGTCGGGGCGGACGGCTCCTGTGTTCGACCCGGCGACGGGTGCGGTGCAGGCGCGGGTCGCGTTGGCGGACGAGGCGGAGATCGCTGCGGCGATCGCGTCGGCGAAGGCCGGGTTCGAGGTGTGGAAGGACTACTCGATCGCGAAGCGGCAGACGGTGCTGTTCGCGTTCCGGGAGCTGCTGAACTCCCGCAAGGGCGAGCTCGCCGCGATCCTGACCTCGGAGCACGGCAAGGTGCTCTCCGACGCGATGGGTGAGATCCTGCGCGGTCAGGAGGTCGTCGAACTCGCGACCGGGTTCCCGCACCTGATCAAGGGCGCCTACTCGGAGAACGCGTCCAGCGGCATCGACGTGTACTCCACCAAGCAGCCGCTCGGGGTGGTCGGGGTCATCTCCCCGTTCAACTTCCCCGCGATGGTGCCGATGTGGTTCTTCCCGATCGCGATCGCCGCGGGCAACGCGGTCGTCCTCAAGCCGAGCGAGAAGGACCCGTCGGCCGCGCTGTGGCTCGCACGGCTGTGGGCCGAGGCCGGTCTGCCGGCCGGGGTGTTCACGGTGCTGCAGGGCGACAAGCTCGCCGTCGATGGACTGCTCACGAGCCCCGACGTGCAGTCGATCTCGTTCGTCGGGTCGACGCCGATCGCGCAGTACATCTACGAGACCGCGTCCCGTCACGGCAAGCGGGTGCAGGCGCTCGGCGGTGCGAAGAACCACATGCTCGTCCTCCCCGACGCCGACCTCGACCTCGTCGCCGACCAGGCCGTGAACGCCGGGTACGGTGCCGCCGGGGAACGGTGCATGGCCATCAGCGTGGTGCTCGCCGTGGAACCGGTCGCCGACGACCTGATCGCCAAGATCACCGACCGCATCGGCCGACTCCGGATCGGCAACGGCGCCGGGGTCGACGGTGTGGAGCCCGACATGGGGCCGCTGATCACCGACGTGCACCGCGACAAGGTCTCCTCGTACGTCGACATCGCCGAGGCGGACGGCGCGAAGATCGTCGTCGACGGCCGGGGCTTCCAGGTCGACGGGCACGAGGACGGATTCTTCTTCGGCCCCACCCTGATCGACGACATCCCCACCACGTCGCGTGCGTACCAGGAGGAGATCTTCGGGCCCGTCCTCTCGGTGGTCCGCGTGCAGTCGTACGAGGAGGGACTCGACCTGATCAACTCCGGTCAGTTCGGCAACGGCACCGCGATCTTCACCAACGACGGCGGCGCGGCCCGCCGGTTCCAGAACGAGGTGCAGGTCGGCATGATCGGCATCAACGTTCCGATCCCCGTCCCGGTCGCCTACCACTCGTTCGGCGGCTGGAAGCAGTCGCTGTTCGGCGACGCGAAGGCCTACGGCGTGCACGGCTTCGACTTCTTCACCCGCGAGAAGGCCATCACCGCCCGCTGGCTCGACCCCGCCACCCGCCACCACTCCGAGAACACCGGCATCAACCTCGGCTTCCCCCAGAACCACTGACCCGATGACCCGGTAGTCGAGCGACAGAACGGAGACAAGACTCCGCCAGCGTCGTCCGCACCACGCTGCGTTTCGTCTCGCTCGTTCCTCGCTCGCTCAACGGCCGCGATACCAGGAGGACTCCCTCATGACCGACACGCTCTCGAGCGACGCCGTCTACACCGACCCGGCCGGGACCATCCGCGCGCTTCCCGACCTCGAGGCCGACGCGCGTGTGCGCGCCGACGACCGCAGCCACGTGTTCCACTCGTGGAGCGCGCAGGCCGTGATCGACCCGCTGCCCATCGCCACCGGCGAAGGCGCGACGTTCTGGGACTACGCCGGCAACGCGTACCTCGACTTCAGCTCGCAGCTGGTGAACCTGAACCTCGGGCACCAGCATCCCGATCTCGTCGCCGCCATCCAGCGGCAGGCGGGGCGCCTGTCGACCGTGCAGCCCGCGATGGCGAACGACGTGCGCGGCGAGCTCGCCCGGCGCATCGCCGAGGTGGCCGGCGACGGGTTCGAGAAGGTGTTCTTCACGAACGGCGGTGCCGACGCGAATGAGAACGCGGTGCGCATGGCGCGCCTGGTCACCGGCCGGCGCAAGGTGCTGTCGATGTACCGCAGCTATCACGGCAACACCACGACGGCGATCTCGCTCACCGGCGACCCGCGCCGCTGGCCGAACGAGCCGGCCGACGGCTCGGTGGCGAAGTTCTTCGGACCGTACCCGTACCGCTCGGCGTTCCACTCCGCGAACGCCGAGGAGGAGACCCAGCGCGCCCTGGAGCACCTCGAGCAGACGATCGTGCTCGAGGGTGCGTCGACGATCGCCGCGATCATCATCGAGACGATCGTCGGCACCAACGGCGTGCTCGTGCCGCCCCCGGGCTACCTCGTGGGCGTCCGTGAGCTGTGCGACAGGTACGGCATCGTCTACATCGCCGACGAGGTCATGGTGGGCTTCGGCCGGGTGGGCGAGTGGTTCGCATTCCAGGCGTTCGACGTGCAGCCCGACCTCATCACCTTCGCCAAGGGCGTGAACTCCGGCTACGTTCCGCTCGGCGGTGTGGTGATCTCGCAGCGGATCGCCTCCCACTTCGACACGGTCGCGTTCCCCGGCGGGCTCACGTACTCGGGGCATCCGCTCGCGTGCGCGGCCGGCGTCGCCACGTTCGAGGTGTTCGAGCGCGACGGCATCCTCGAGCGGGTGCGCGACCTCGGATCGCGCGTGGTCGAGCCGCGCCTGCGCGAGATGGCCACGCGGCATCCGTCGATCGGCGATGTGCGCGGCCTCGGCCTGTTCTGGGCGATCGAGCTCGTGAAGGACCGCGACACCCGCGAGCAGCTCGTGCCGTTCAACGCGGCAGGGGCGGATGCCGCGCCGATGGCCGCGATCGCCGCAGCGTGCAAGCGCGACGGCGTCTGGCCGTTCACGCACTTCAACCGCGTGCACGTCGCCCCGCCGCTGGTCATCTCCGAAGCCGAACTGACGCGCGGTCTCGACGTGATCGACCGCGCCCTCTCGCACGCCGACGAACTGGTGCGCTGAACCCGCCGAACCGGGCAATCCGAAGCCCCCGCCGTCTCGAACAACCTGTGCACCCGAAGAACGGATGCACGGGAATGAAACGGCGGGGGTTCCGGTTATTCCTGTACTCAGCGCCAGGTGCGTTGCAGGAGGGGATCGTGGGTAAGAACTACATCGACATCGAGAACGACCACGGCGAGACGCTGCGTTACCGCAAGCACGTCAACGGTCGAGGCCTGATCGCGCACGGCGCGAAGGTGCACCCGACCGCCGTCATCGAGGCGGGTGCGTATGTCGAACCGGGGGTTCAGATCGCCGCCGGCGCGCACGTCGGTCGCGGCGTGTGGGTCGAGACGGATGCCGTCATCGGCCCCGACGCGGAGATCGCACCGCACGCGCACATCGGTCCGCGTGCCGCCATCGGCGCGCGCGCGAAGATCGGCGTCCGCACCCAGGTCGGCACCGACGCCCGCGTGGCCGGAGGCTCGCTCATCGGCGATGACCAGACGATCGGCGACGGCGAGAAGGTCGCCACCGACAAGCGCGGACTGCGACTGGCGGCCTGACCGCACCCGCGGTGGACCTCGCCGCCCGCTGAAGGTCAGCGACCCCGGCTAGCGTGGGGGCATGAAGCGCGCCCTCACGACCGTGGCGATCGTGGGGGTCGCCGCGGTGCTGATCGGGGTCGCCATCTGGCTGTTCACCGCCACGGCGACCGTCGGAGACACGGCGGACAGCCCGCCGGGTGCACGGCCGGCGGCGGCGACCTCGACGGTGCCCGACGACGCGTTCGCGATGACAGTCGAGAGCGTGCACGACGGCGACACGCTCCGGGCCCACGTCGACACGCCCAACGACGTGGTGAACGACACCTCCTCCACGCGCGTTCGCCTGCTCGGCGTCGACACCCCCGAGATCTCTCCGACGGTGGAATGCTGGGGCGACGAGGCGACCGCACAGCTGTCGGACCTCGCGCCCGCCGGGTCGACGATCTGGGCAGCCGCCGACGTCGACCCGCTCGACCGGTACGGCCGGCACCTGCTCTACCTCTGGACGGCCGAAGGCGAGTTCATCAACGCGGCCCTCATCGAGGGCGGCAGTGCGCGCGTCGAGGTGTACTCGCCGAACACCGAGCACGAAGCCCTGCTGCGGTCGCTCGAAGCCGAGGCGGTCGATGCGGGCGTCGGCCGGTGGGGCGCCTGCGGCTGAGCCGCGGCGCCGCTCGGATCACGCGAAGATCAGCAGCACGAAGCCGAGCAGCGGCAACGTGCCCTGGATGAGCGCAGGACGCAGGTACTTCGCACCCGAGGTGAGCAGCACGAGCGACGCCGCGACCATCGACCCCAGTGCGAACAGGGTGAGGGTGAAGCCGGCGACCTGCGCGGTGCTCCCGTCGTCGCCGGCCCAGTACAGTGCGAGGCCGATCGCGGTGCCGACGGCGAGGAACAGGTTGTAGAAGCCCTGGTTGTAGGCCATCGGCTTCGTCGCATCCGCGGTCTGCTGGTCGGCGACGCCGAAGCGCTTCCAGACTTTCGGCTGCGACCACTGCACACTCTCCATCACGAAGATGTAGACGTGCAGGAGCGCAGCCAGAGCCGCGAATACGGTCGCCAGGATCCCCATCATGCTCGCAACGTTAGCGCCGGGCTACGCTGAACGGCATGGCGAAGAGCGGCGGGTCCCGAGGCCGACCGGCGAAGCGGGGCGGGCCGATCCGGGCGAAGGCCCCGGTGAAAGGCTCTGCCGCAGGTGCGGCCAAGCCGAAGAAGCCGAAGACTCCCCCGCGCCCCGCGGAGGCGGCATCCGTCGCTCCCCCTCCCGCGCGTTTCACCCTCGGTGCGATCCCCGGGGCGACTCCCGGCAAGTGGATCGACACGTGGAAGGAGCGGATGCCGCACACGGCGCTCGAGCTCGTTGCGGTCTCGATCGCCGACCAGCGACGGGCGCTCCTGGACGCCGAGGTGGATGCCGCGCTCGTGCGTCTGCCGCTCGACAGCGCCGGGCTGCACGTGATCGGCCTCTACGAGGAGCAGCCGGTCGTCGTCATGGCGAAGGACTCCCACCTCACCGCGGGCGATGAGCTCGACCCCGCAGATCTGTCGGGCGAGGTCGTGATCGTGCCACAGGACGCGGTCTACGACCTCGACCTCCCCGGCACCGTCGCTCCCCGATTCGCGCCACCGGCCGACACCGCTGCGGCGATCGCGACGGTCGCCGCCGGCGTGGGCGTGGTCATCGTGCCGATGTCGCTCGCCCGGCTCCACCACCGCAAAGACACCGAGTACCGGCCGCTGAGCGGGGTGCCGGTGTCACCGGTCGCACTCGCGTGGGTCGCCGATCGCACCGGCCCCGCCGTCGAGGCATTCGTCGGCATCGTGCGCGGTCGCACCGCGAACTCGTCGCGCGGCTGAACCACCGGCATCCGGCATCCGTCCCGGAACGAAGATCAGGGGATGTCGCCGACCTGGGTCTCTGCGACATCCCCTGCTGGAACGGCCCCCCAGAAGACGCGCGGCTCCCCAGTCGCGCCCCATTCGTCTTCCACTCACCCCGTGCAGCGCCCCCAGGTGATGCACGGTTTCGAGTCGTTCCATGATCAGAGGAGCGGCCGGGTCAGCACCTGATACACACCCGCGGAAGCTTTTTCAGAACCCTGCTCCGTGCACCTGGAACGGCGCCACGATGCCGGTCTGCGTGGCGGCGGCGGCCAGCGCATCCGACGGCGCGAGCCCGGCCGCGAGGCCCTCGTGCATGGCACCGAGCAGCTCGCACGCGTCGTCGTCGGCGACGACCACCGGTGCCGCGACGACGCAGCGCGCGCCGGCGTGCAGCCAGATGCGGGTCATTCCGACGGCTTCCTCGCCCCAGCGCACCGACGAGCGCCCCACCTCGCACGCGGACAGGATCACCGTCTCGGGCACCTTCTCGATCAGATCGATGTCATAGCCGAAGAGGGTCCCGTCGGCGAGCTCGAGTCCCGAGAACATCGGGTTCTCCGCCGAGTGGCGGCCGTGCGAGGCGATGTGCAGCACATCGACCTGCGAGGCGAGCGCGGTGGTGCCCGCGATGTCGGCGTGCGGCAGCGTGACGGCTGTCGCCCACGAGCCGGCAGCGCGGCCCGTCTCCTCGGCCGCGCGTGGGACCCGGGGGCCGATGACGAATCCGGCTGATGACGGCGCGCGCCCGGCCGTCGCGCGAAGGCTGTGCCAGCGCGACACGGATGCCGCAAGCGTGAACGGATGCCCGCGAAGCCCCGGCAGCATCGCCCACGGGATGCCGTTCAAGATGACCGGCGTGGTGATCACCACGCGACGGGAGCCCACGGCAGGGAGCACCGGCTCGACGAGGGCGCGCGACAGCGCCGCGAGTCGTCCGTCCAGCGAACGCCGCACGACCTGGCGCAGCGGTGAGGTCGCGGGGATCGAGGCTGCCATGTCGAGATCCGCGCGGAGACCGGACATGAGCCCGCGCACGCCATCCCATCCGTCCAGGTGCATCAGCTGCGCGCTGTCAGCCGTCGCGACCACCGCTGCGAGGCCTTCGCCCGTGTAGACGTACGCGACGATCGCCGCATCGTCACCGAGACCGGACTGCGCCTCGGCGAGCGAGACGCGGCCGAGCACCGCCGACGACCGCATCGACGACCATTGCCGCTCCCGCGCGCGGCTCTGCAGCTCTTCGACCCGCGCGGCGGCGCGCCACTCCCCGTCCGCGTGCTCGGCCCGCAGCATGCGCAGCTCGGCGAGGTCATCGGCGAGAGTCTCGTCCGGAGGCGGCCGGAGAGGGGCGACCTGGAAGCTCAGATGACGCGTGCGCTCCGACCAGTCGAACACGACGTCGGGCCGACCCGAACGCGCCGCGGACTCGAGCCCCAGACCGATCAGCCCGTTGGCGTGCATCATGAGCGAGGTCTGCAAGTCGAGGCTGCCGAAGTCGCGCTGCCACTCGAACAGGGCGTCGAGCCCGGATGCCGCGTGCCGGCGGGCGTCGGCATGACGGCCGCGGACCGCGGCACGCGCCGCGACCACCTCGTACTGCAGCAGTCGGACATCCATCGTCGCAGTCGAGGGGATGCTCACCCGGCGGCCGGCAGCGCGGCCCCGGCGCGCCTCCCACAGCTGGCGAGCAAGCCGCAGTGCCGCGGACTCGGTGCGCAGCCCCCGGCTCTCGAGCTCGCCGGCCACGCGATCCACCGCCGCCGTGTCGGGGACGTGCCGCGATGGCGGCACACGCGTGCCGCCGCGCATCATCTGGCCGCCCGCGAGTTCCGCGCGCATCTCCAGCGCCTCGGCACGTGCGGTCCAGGTCGGATTGCCCAGAGCCTCGAAGCGCCTCACGGCGGTCCGCGCGATGCGCCGGGCGCGGCGAGGATCATGGGTGAGCAGCGACCGCGCGAGCTGGAACTCCGCCTCTGCCCGCTCCCTCGGCATCCGCGTGTCGCCGAACGTCTTCGCCGCCGACGCGAGCAGGGCCTCGGCCTCACGCGTCAGGCCGGCGTCGCGCAGCACCGTCGCCCGGTCCAGATCGCCGATCGCCGCGTTCGCCTTCGACACTCCGGCGATGATCGCGCGGGCGGCCGTCATCTCGCTGAGGGCTGCCACGATGTCTCCGCGGAGCAGGTCGATGTAGCCGAGGTTGTGTCTGGCCTCTGCTGCGTCGATGGCCCTGTCCGCAGCCGCGAAGATGCCCGCCGCCGCAGCGGTGTCGTCGGCCGCGGCGTCGAGGTCGCGACGCTGCATGCCGATCAGACCGCGGTTGACGAGCATGTTGGCCCGCGCCACGGGCTCGTCGGTCATGGCGATCGCCCTGCCGAGCCACAGGGTGGCGTCGTCGAGTCGGCCGGCGAACTCGGCGATGGCCCCCATCTGCCCCTCGAGGATGGCGACGGTCTCGCGCGACAGACCGGTGCCGTCCATCGCCTCGAGGCAGAGGCGCTCCGCCTCGCCGACGTCGCCGGTTCGCGCCCGGATCACCGCCAGCGTGCCGAGGATGCGCGCCGAGAGATCGGCATCGTCGGTCAGTCCGGCGGCGCGCGCGAGCGCCCGCTCGGCGGTCGCGAGTCGGCCCTGATTGGCCAGATCGACCGCCTCGCGGTGCAGCGACGCCGCGGAGGTCCCCATCGGACTCATCATGCCCTGCGGGGACCTCTCGTGGCGAGCGGTCAGCGCGCAGACGCCTGCATCTTCTCGAGCTCGCGCAGCACCCGGGTCTTCGCCTTGGCGAGCTCCGCGTTCCGGCTCTTCACGTCGGTGAGCTTCCCCGCCATCATCTTCGGCGCGAGGTCGGCGACGAGTTTCGCCGCGACGTACGGCGCTGCGAACGAGGTTCCGCTCCAGATGCCGAACCCGCCGGTGAAGTCATCGGGGTCGATGGTCTCGCGCGCGAGGAGGCCGCGGTCGTCGCGGATGGTGGGCTGCAGGCCGCCGTTGAACGGCGGCAGTGTGCTCAGCACCGCCGTCCCGGGCGCGTAGGTGTTCACCCAGGGGCCGATGTTCGAGTAGAGCGCGACGGTCCCGTTCGGG
Organism: Microbacterium terrae; assembly: GCF_017831975.1. Taxonomy (NCBI): domain Bacteria; kingdom Bacillati; phylum Actinomycetota; class Actinomycetes; order Micrococcales; family Microbacteriaceae; genus Microbacterium; species Microbacterium terrae. The sequence goes on from NZ_JAFDSS010000001.1 coordinate 2,611,637, forward strand.
TTGAGCGCCCCGACCGCCATGTGCGGGGCTGCGGCGCGCGGATCGACGACGACGAAGTCGGGGTCACGCCAGTTCCACAGCTTCGCCTGCTCGCGCCAGTCCCAGAGCGCTGCCGGGAAGGTCGGCCGATCCGTCGCGTCGTTGCCCGCGGAGCAGACGACGGCGCATCCCCGACGTCGGGCGGCGCGGAGCAGTTCGCTGAGCGTCCGGTCGAAGAGATCGTCCTCGGGCGTCTCGTGGTAGTAGCCAAGCGAGATGCTGATGACGTCGACCTGGCGCCCGCCTTCCCGCTCGGTTCGCGCCATCCACTTCACGAGCGAGCGGACAGCGAGCATGAACGAGCCCTCGAGAACGTATCCTTCGCTGTCGGCGACGCGCACGGCCACGATGTCGGCCTCCGGCGCGACCTGGCGGATCACCCCGGCGATGAAGGTGCCGTGTCCGGCCGAACTGTCGAGGATGCCGTCCATGGGGCCGGCGAGGTCTCCGGTGAGCTCCGGGTCGGTGGAGCGGTCTCCGATGCCGATCGGACGATCGTCGAGCTCGACATAGCGCGACACGATGTCATTCGGCAGCCACTTGTGGGTTCCGCATCCCGTGTCGAGAACGGCGACGACGGGGCGCCGGCCGCGCTTCGCGAGAGGGATGCTGCGCACGGGCTCCGGCCCGGCGTAGGTGATGACCTGGCGGCCGGTGCCGCTGTCGGCATCCTCCGTCCCGAACGGGTTCGTGCGGGTGCCGTACGGGTTCGTCCGCGTGCCGTAGGGGTTCGTCCGCGTGCCGTACGGGTTGGTGCGGGTGCCGTACGGGTCGAGGGTGAGCACGTGGTCGAGGCTCACACCGCGGAAGTCCTTGCCGTTGCGCGCGCGGGCCCGCTGCAGCAGCCGCCATGCGTCGATCGGCGGCACGGGCTGGTCGTCGCGGTCCGGGCTCGGCTGCGGAAAGATGTCGATCCGATAGATGGTCGGCAGATCGAGGTCTCGGCGCCCGCGGCGCGCGCGGTCGATCGCGATGTCGATGTCGAGATCCGACTTGTCGAGGTTGCGAAGCTTGAGGCCCCAGCCGAAGTCCTGCGCCGCCGGGATCAGCGCCGCCATCACGGGACGCAGGTCCTCGGTCGTGGTCACGAGGAGATGGTCGGGCGCGTATGCCGTGGGGTACGCGTGCACGCCCTCGACCGGCTCGCTCGTCGGGTCGAGGGCAGCCCCCTCGCCGAATGCGGCGTCGTACCGGTCACGCCATGTTCGGCCACCACCGCCGCTGGCCGAGCCGCGGGCAGGATCGTCGGGGGGCAATGCACTCATCACGGGCTCCTATTCACACGACCACGATGCCGGAGCCCCCAGGCGCCGGCATCGGATCTATCGGTCTCAGACTTCGAATTGCGGGGTCTGGAAGTCGCGCAGTTCGCCGTCGGCGTCCCGCACGACGAGGCGAAGTCGCGCCACGCCGGGCGTGACCTCGTCGAACGCGAACCGGCCGGTGTCGCCGGCCTGGGCGGACCACTCCTGTTCGCCCTGCACGAGACGGATCGCGAGCGCAGTGGCATCCACCCACCCGTCGACCCGACGGCCGCCGTCATCGGTGGCCGTCACGTGCAGGAGCACACTCGTCGATCCATCACTGAACTGCAGCGTCGCCGTGTCGGCCTCGCCGCGCACCGCCGCCAGCTGCCCCTCGACGAGGGTGAGCATGGCGTACTCGCGCGTCAGGTCCTCTACGGCGACCGCGGCCACCATGCGGTCGACGAGATCGACCGGCACGGGATCGGTGGCCTCCCACATCCGCCGCACGTCGTCGAACAGTGCCGTGTCACCGGCAAGGTCGTCATTCTCCATGGTCGTCACCTCTCCATCCGTCGCCCTCAAGTCCAGCGCGAAGCTTTGCGAGGCAGCGCTGGCGGGTCGGTCCGATGGAGCCGATCGGCATCGCGAGATCTTGAGCGATGCGTGCATAATCGGGGCGGTCCTCGAACGCGACGATCCGCAGCAGGCGCTGGCATCGTTCGTCGAGCCGAGAGACGGCGTTCCACAGGCGACGTGATTCGTCGTCGGTGGCAGCGGTCTGCTCGGCGGATTCGTGGACCGGAAGGTGCGGTTCGAGCGACTCGGCCTCGGTCGCATCGGCACGCCGATGCTGTTTGCCGACGCGCCACGCCTCACGACGCGCGCACATCGTGAGCCATCCCGACACCGCTTGGGGATCGAGGATGGTCTCGTGGCGACGCACGAGGGTGAGCCATGTCGTCTGCACGACGTCTTCCGCGAGCGCAGGATCCAGCCCGTACGCGCGCACGACATGCCACAGGGGCGGTGTCATGAGTCGTACGAGCTCATCCATCGCACGGCTGTCGCCTTCGCGCCAGCGTACGAAGAACGCAGCGGCGCGCTCCCACCGTGCCGGCTCCACCGAGCCGGGCGGTGCGTCCGCGTCTGCCTGCGTCATGACGCCCATTCTGTCCACACCATGCCCGAGCGCGATAGTGGCGATCTGATACATCTGCGACAGAAGAATCCTGCATCACTTCAGGTTTCCTCCGCCTTCGCCCCTGCGCGAGGTGCGCCGTAGAATCGCGGCATGACGACCGCACCGCTGCTCTACGTGTGCGTGCGGCCTCAGGTGGGGGCCGCCGCGGCCGAGTACGAGTCGTTCCGCACCGCCATGAAGCTCGGCGCGGCGCAGCTCGACCGCCACGATCTCGTGCGCGAGCCGCTCCCCCACGACGCGTTCGACCGTTACAGCGGGTTCGTCGTCGGCGGCAGCCCGTTCAACGTCGCCGATCCCGAATCGACGAAGACCGACGCGCAGCTGCGACTCGAATCCGAGCTCGAGCACATCGCCCGCCACGTCGCCGCCGGCGATGGGCCCGCCGCGATGTTCACGTGCTACGGCATCGGCGTCGTGACGCGGATGCTCGGCGGCACGGTCAGCCGGGCCTACCCCGAAGACACCGGGCCTGTGGCCGTCTCCCTGACCCTCGACGGCCGCGCAGACCCGGTGTTCGGCACGCTCGCGGCGCGGTTCACCGCTCTCACGGCCCACAAGGAAGGCACGGAGTCTGTGCCGCCGGGAGCGGTGCTCCTCGCCGAGAACGACGGATGCCCCGTGCAGGCTTATCGCGTCGGCGATCGGCTCTACACCACGCAGTTCCACCCCGAGCCGACGACGACCGCGTTCACCGAGCGCATGGCGGTGTACCGCGACGACGGCTATTTCGAGGCCGCGGCCTACGACGAGATCGCCGGCCGCGTGCTCGCGGCATCCGTCACCGAACCCGTCCGCGTGCTGCGCGCCTTCGCCGAGCGCTTCGGTCCCGCCTGACCCGCCCGTCTCAGGCCGCGGGCGTCTTCGCATCCATGACGCGGGCGAACACGGCGGCGCCGATCGTCACGACGAGAACGGCGACCGCGACCACGATCGCGGTCACGCCGATCGCGGTGCTCGCCGGCTCACCCGTGAGCCGGCCGACGGCGAGCCACGACAGGCCCCACGAGATGGCGAGGGCCGGGGCCACACGCCAGCCGCTCGCCCAGCCGATCGCGATGCCGATGATCCCGACGACGACGAGAACCAGTACGCCCCAGACGTCTGCGCCGCCGGCGCCCGGATCCGCGACGATCGTGGTCAGCCAGGCGGTGACGTTGGCCACGGTCGCGAGGGTCACCCAGCCGAGGTGGAGCCCGGTGACCCCGTCGAGGAGCAGTCGGTCGGTCCAGCGCGCAGGCGGAATCTGCACGAGCCGGCGGAACGTCACCGCGAGCACCGCGAGCAGGACGACGATCGCGAGAACGGTGAGCGGCAGGCTGCCGAACTGCGCGGTGACGAGCCACAGCCCGTTGAAGGCCATCGTGCTCGCGACCAGCCAGCCGGCCGCGCGCTGACGCTCGTCTGCGCGCTGACCGGGAAGGGCCTGCCAGACCGTGTAGGCGAAGAGGCCGACGTAGATCGCCGTCCAGATCGAGAAAGCCTGGCGTGCCGGGGCGAGGTACGAGCCGTCGGCGTCGAGTGCCCCGTCTTGCAGGTCCTGCACGGGAGTTCCGCCGAGCAGGCCCGTGCCCACCATCGCGGCGACGATCATGAAGCAGAAGGCGCTGATGACGACGATCTGGCGGGTGAGGTCTCTGGCTGCCATGCCCCCACCGTACGGATGCGCGGCGACTCTGTCGGCCCTGTTGACAGGCGCGGGCAACCGGCGCTATGCGCCCTGCGGCGGGTGCCTGAGCAGCTCGATGCGCTCGTCGAGATAGCCCGCCAGCGCGGTGTATCCGCCCGCCTGACTCCAGCGCACGCTCGGCACGCCGTCGACGAGGGCGAGGGGCCCGGATGCCTCGCCCCGGGCGACCGCGTCGAGGTCGAGCATCCGCCAGCCGACGTGCACGCTCTCGCCCTCCGCGAACCCGCCGCGGAAGGCGGCCGCCGCCAATTCGGCGCGCTCGCGCTGCGACGTCGCGGTGTACCCGCGCCGCGCCTCCTCGCGGGCACGGACGACATCGCCGGTGGCGAGCACTGCGTCATCCGTCACCAGCAGCACGCCCAGGTGCCAAGCGTCTCCGCGGCGCTGCACGCGCGGCGCGCGCGCGACACCGAGCACGCGGCGCGGCTGAACGACCTCGCCGAGGGCTTCGCGGGGAGCCGAGGCGAGCGTGGTGCGCGCGCGCGAGAACAGCGCCTCGAGGTCGACACGCGGCTCGGTCATGGGCGCCTCAGGCGTGCTCGTCTTCGATGAGCGCCCCCACCGGACGCTTGACGCTGTCGCCGCGGAGCGACATCGCGATGAGCGGGAACAGCAGCACCGACAGCATGCCCGCGCCCACCAGCACCGACGCGACGCCCGAGGAGATGAGACCCTCGTCGACGCCGATCCCGGTCACCGCGACGATGATCGGCAGTCCGGTGGCACCGAGGAGGGTGATCGCGATGCGGTCGCGGGGCGACGATCCCTTCGGCGCGGCGAGCATCGAAGGCACCCCCCGAACGACCAGAAGGGCGACCACGACCGCGGGCACGATCGCGAGCAGCACCGGATCGTCGAGCAGCGCCTGCAGATCGAAGGTGATGCCGGTGTAGATGAAGAAGATCGGCACGAGGAAGCCGAACGCGAGGCCCTCGATCTTGCTCTCGACCGCGTGACGGTCGTGCTCGGTCGCCTCGCGCATCATGAGGCGCCAGACCACGCCCGCGGTGAACGCCCCGAGGAGCATGTCGATGTCGAGCGCGATGCTGAGCGCGACCAGCGCGACGAGGATGAGGAGCACCGTCCGCACCGCGAACTGCCCCGAGGTGTGGAGCGTCGCGTTGACGAATGTGTGCAGGCGCCCCTGCGGGACACGCATCGCCCACCACACAGCGAGACCGGCGATCAGGGCGAAGACCAGCAGGACGACCGTCGCGGTGCCGGGCTCACGGCCGCCGAGGAAGATCGAGATCGCGATGAGCGGGCCGAACTCGCCAACGGTCCCGAGTGCGCCGACAGCCTCGCCGAACGGCGTCTTCATCTCGCCCGCATCGCGCAGGATCGGCAGGAGGGTACCGAGCGCCGTCGAGGCGAGCGCCACGCCGACGATGATCGCCGGCTCGCCCGGCACGAACACCATGCCGAGCGCGATGCCGACGGTGATGCTGATGAACCACCCGATCCACGCCCGGCGGCCGGTCCGGCCGCGCAGCGACCGCGCCTCGATCTCGGTGCCGGCGACGAAGAACAGCATCGCGAGACCGAACTCGCTCAGCGCGTCGAGGATCTCGCCTTCGCTCACCCAGCCGAGCACGGCCGGACCGACGAGGATGCCGAGCACCAGCTCGAAGACCACGACGGGCACGCGCGCGACGCGGCCGATCCCCCGGGCCGCGAGCGGCGCGAGCACCGCCATGAGGCTGATGATCAGCAGTGACGAGACGTTCTCCACCGCATCAGCGTAGCCGCGGGAGTCAGGCCTCGATGACGTGGTTCAGGCGGGGAAGCACGAGCGTGTCGGTGCTGAGGGACCGGCCCGCGCGCCCCGGGGAGCCGGATCGGGCGGCCGCCGCGTCGCCGCCGCGGATCTCGCGGTGCAGCCGCTCCATGCGCTCATCGAGCGCGGCGGCGGTGTCGGCGGCATCCTTCAGCTGGTCGAGAAGCTCCTCGGGCACCTGCGTGTCGTACTTGTAGTAGATCTTGTGCTCGAGGCTCGCCCAGAAGTCCTGCGCGACGGTGCGGAACTGCACCTCGACCGGCACCGCGACGCGTCCGGTGGAGAGGAACACCGGCACCTCGACGATCGCGTGCAGGCTCTTGTACCCGTTGGGCTTCGGAGCGGCGATGTAGTCCTTCACCTGGAGGATGCGCACGTCGTCCTGCGCCGTGAGCAGGTCGAACAGACGGTACGCATCGGCGACGAAGCTGCACGTCACGCGCACGCCGGCGATGTCGGTGACGTGCGCGCGGATGGACGCGAAGTCTGCCTCGATCCCTTTGCGCTGCACCTTGTCGACGAGGCTGTCGGGCGACTTCACCCGGCTCGAGACGTGCTCGATCGGGTTGTAGTCGTGCATGTGCTGGAACTCGTCGCGCAGGATGCCGATCTTCGTCTCGATCTCCTGCATGCCGAAGCGGTACTCCAGCAGGAACCGCTGCATCTCGTCGCGGATCGTGCGAAGCTCGCCCGCCGAGACGGTGATCTGCGTGTCGTCATCGGACGCGGCGTGCGCCACTGGCGCGGGGTTCGACATGCCCACCACCGTAGGGAGCCAGCCTACGAGGGTGCTGTGAGCGTCTCCCGCCGTCAGCCGTCGAGCGCGCGACGGGCCCGGTCGGCCCCGCGGCGCGCGTCGGCGGCATGGGATGCGGCGTCCCGATGCTCGCGGTCGAGCGCGGCCAGCTGGTCCTCGGCCTCCTCGTGCTCGGCCTCGAGGCGGGCGAGGTCTCGCTGCAGGTCGCCGATCCGCTCCGCCAGATGGTCGACGCGCTCCTGGGTCTTGGTCTGCTTGGCGGCGACGGCTGCGAGCAGCCGGTCGGCCTCGTTCGCGTCGCGTTCGGCCTCGCGCGCGGCCTTCTCCGCGGCCTTGCGCGCCCGCCGGGCGGCGAGGTCGTCGCGGGGCGCGGCCTCAGCGGCACCGGGGAGCGAGCCGGCGACGGCGTCGGCGAGGTCGTCAGGTTCGAACGCGCCGGCCTCGAGCGGCGTCACGAGGCGCGCCGTCATGACCGCGGCGGCGGCCGCGGCATCCATCACTGCCGCGTTGATCGTCTTCTCGACGTCGCCCGCCGCTGCGGCGCTCACCGTGACGCCGGCGTCCTGCGCGAGACTCACCGCCTGCGCGGCGAGCGCGGCGACGAGCTGACGGCGCTGCCGGCCGAGGCGCGAGAGCTCGGCGGCGTCGAGGTCGTCCTGCGCTTCGCGCAGCGCCGCCGACAGTTCGAGCGCATCGGCGAGCTGACCCTCGCGGGCGAGGAGGTTCACCGCCCACGCCGCGACGACGGGCTTGCGCAGCGCCTTCACCCGGGTCGCGAGGGCACGATCGGTGAGGGCCGCAGCGCGGGCGTTGCGCGCCGCGGTGAAATCCGCGGGCACGATGGCGTACAGCTCGGCCGCGATGGCATCGATCGCCGCGTCGGAGCCCGCTTCGTCCGCCACCATCCCCCCAGTCTCCCCGATCCGGCGTGCCGTATTCAGGATGGCTCGCGCGCGCGGCGCGTCAGACCTGCATGATCACGCGGCCGCCCGCCGCTGCGGGGCGCATTCATCCTGCATTAGGCACACGGGCGGGTAGGGAGAGAGCGAGTGCGACGGTGGCGCATCCGCGCGGCAGGTGGCCCGGCTGGTCGCAGGGTCGGGCCGGCGCGCGGCGAGGCGGTTCAGTGCGCGAGGACGGAGGCCGCCTGCCGTGCGGCCCCGAGCGCGACATACTCGCCGGGCTCGGGAACCTCGACTTCGAGGCCCAGCACGAGCGGGGCGATGGCCCGCACCGCCTCGGACTGGGCCCCGCCGCCGACGAGGAGGGCGCGCTCGAGGGGCACTCCGAGCGCGCGCAGCGCGTCGAGGCCGGCAGCCAGTCCTGAGAGCATGCCCTCGACGGCGGCGCGCGCGAGGTTCTCGCGGGTCGTGGATGCGAGCGTCATGCCCGACAGCGAAGCCGTCGCGTCAGGGAGGTTCGGGGTGCGCTCGCCCTCGAAGTACGGCACGAGGGCGAGTCCGCCCGCTCCGGGCTCGGCGGCGAGCGCGAGCCGCGACAGCTCGGCGTGGTCGACGCCGAGGAGGCGGCCGATCGCGTCGAGCACGCGTGCGGCGTTGAGGGTGGCCACCAGAGGCAGGAACCGCCCGGTGCAGTCGGCGAAGCCCGCCACCGTGCCCGTGGGGTCGATCGTGCGCTCCTCGCTCACCGCGAAGACCGTGCCGCTGGTGCCGATCGAGACGACCACGTCGCCCGGCCCGGCGCCGAGGCCGAGCGCCGCGCCCGCGTTGTCGCCGGCTCCTCCGCCGACGCGCCGGCCGTCGGCATCCGTTACCCATTCCTGAGGGCCGAGCACGCGCGGCAGCACCGCGTCGTGGCCGAGGGCTGCGGCGAGCAGCTCGCGGTCGTAACCGGCGGCGTCAGCGGCAGCCTCGGTGCCCATGGTCGCGTCAGGCCGCCAGTAGCCGGTTCCCGAGGCGTCTGAGCGGTCGGTGACGAGCTCGTCGAGCACCGGGCCGAGGGCGGATTCGCCCGCCGGCCCGTAGCCGCGCAGCCGCCAGGTCAGCCAGTCATGCGGAAGGGCGACGGCGGCGACGCGCGCCGCGTTGTCAGGCTCCGCATCGCGCAGCCACCGGAGCTTCGTGACTGTGAAGGATGCCACGGGCACGAGCCCGGTGCGCCGGGCGAGCTCGTCTGCCCCGAACTCGGCGATGAGGTCCGCGGCCGCGCCGGCAGAGCGGGTGTCGTTCCACAGCAGCGCGTCGCGGACGACGCGACCGTCGGCGTCGAGCGCGACCATGCCGTGCTGCTGACCGCCGATGGCCCACGCCTGCACGTCGCCGAGGCCACCGGCATCCGCGATCGCCTCCTGCAGGGCCGACCACCAGGCCGCGGGATCGACCGATGTGCCGTCGGGATGCGGTGCACGCCTCTGGCGGACGACCTCACCCGTCGCGGCATCCGTCACGACGACCTTGCACGACTGCGTCGACGAGTCGACTCCCATCACCAGCGTCACGGGAACTCCTTCTGTGTGGCCCATGCCCCCAGTTCATCTCCGTGGAATCGACGGCGCCACGGCGTGGAGCAGCAGTTCCACGGAGATGAACCGCGGAAGGCGAGGGAGGGTGGGGCGGATGCCGGTCAGCGGGCGCCGAGCAGGTGCTCGGTCGCGAGCTGCTGCAGGCGCACGAAGCCGAAGCCCTTGCCGCCGAGGTACGCGTTCGCGTCGAAGTCCTCGTAGGCCGAGCGGTCGGCGAGGAAGTCGTCGTACGTCTCGCCCGGGTTCAGCGTCGGTTCGGCGAGCTCGAACACCTTGGCCGCCTCGAGGGCCTCCTGCACCTCGGGGTCGGCGCGGAAGGCCGCGGCGCGCTCCTTGAGCAGCAGGTAGGTGCGCATGTTGGCCGATGCCGAGTCCCAGACGCCCGTCTCGTCTTCGGTGCGGCTCGGCTTGTAGTCGAAGTGACGCGGCCCGTCGTACGCCGGCACCCCGCCCGGGCCGCCGTTCTCGAGCAGGTCGACGAGCGCGAACGCGTTGTGCAGGTCGCCGTGGCCGAACACCAGGTCCTGGTCGTACTTGATGCCGCGCTGACCGTTGAGGTCGATGTGGAAGAGCTTGCCGTGGTACAGCGCCTGGGCGATGCCGGCGGCGAAGTTCAGGCCCGCCATCTGCTCGTGGCCGACCTCGGGGTTGAGGCCGACGAGCTCGGGGCGCTCGAGCGAGTCGATGAACGCGATCGCGTGGCCGAGCGTGGGGAGCAGGATGTCGCCACGGGGCTCGTTGGGCTTCGGCTCGATCGCGAAGCGGATGTCGTAGCCCTTGTCGGTGACGTAGTCGCCGAGCAGGTTCACGGCCTCGCGGTAGCGCTCGAGCGCCTGACGGATGTCCTTGGCCGAGTCGTACTCGGCGCCCTCGCGGCCGCCCCACATGACGAACGTCTTCGCGCCGAGCTCGGCGCCGAGGTCGAGCTGGCGGAACACCTTGCGCAGCGCGAAGCGGCGCACGTCACGGTCGTTCGACGTGAAGCCGCCGTCCTTGAACACCGGGGCCGAGAACAGGTTGGTGGTGACCATCGGCACGATGAGGCCGGTGTCGGCCAGGGCGCCCTTCAGGCGGTCGATCTGGGTCTGGCGCTCGGCGTCGGTCGAGCCGAACGCGAACAGGTCGTCGTCGTGGAAGGTGAGCCCGTAGGCGCCGAGTTCGGCGAGCTTCTCGACGGCGTGCACGACGTCGAGGTGGTTGCGGGTCGGCCCGCCGAAGGGGTCGGTGCCGTTGTAGCCGATGGTCCAAAGGCCGAACGAGAACTTGTCGGCGCGGGTGGGGGTGGGCATGACGCTCCTTTGCGGGGCCGGGCTGACACGCGGGGCCGGTCGGTAATTGTTGCTGACGACAACCTATACCAGAACGGATGCCTCGTCCAGTCGGGCTCCGGTCGCTCCGCACCGCGGAATCCAGCCTCGAAGATCGAGCGAAACGCGTCCGATAGTTTCGGGCTACCATCGCTCCATGTCGGATGCACCGCGTGTCACCCTGGCGGAGATCGCCGCCGAGGCCGGCGTCTCGCTCGCCACGATGTCGAAGGTGCTGAACGGGCGCCACGACGTCGCGCCCGCGACGCGCGCCCGGCTCGAGGAGCACCTCGCCCGCCACGGCTACACCCGCCGCACCGATCGCCAGCGCAGCGACGTGGTCGAGCTCGTGTTCCACGAACTCGAGGCGAGCTGGTCGATGGAGGTCATCGAGGGCGTCGAGGATGTCGCGCACGCTGCCGGGCTGTCGGTCGTCCTCACCGTGAGCGGCGACCGCCACGCCCCGTCCGCGGATTGGATCGACGGCGTCCTGCGCAGGCGCCCGGTCGGTGTGGTGCTCGTGTTCTCCGACATCGCCGAGCACGTCCGCGACAAGCTGCGCTCACGCGGCATCCCGTTCGTGATCGTCGACCCGGCGGGCGACCCCTCCCCGGACGTGCCCTCGGTCGGTTCGGCGAACTGGTCGGGCGGGCTCATGGCCACCCGGCATCTCATCGAGCTCGGTCACCGCCGCATCGCGGCGATCACCGGCCCCGAAGACATGATGTGCTCGCTCGCGCGGGTCGACGGCTACCGCTCGGCGATGAACGCCGCGGGGCTGCCGATCGATCCCGAGCTCATCCGGTTCGGCGACTTCCACCCGGGCGGCGGCGAGCACCACGCGCGGGAGCTGCTGGCACTCGCAGACCCGCCGACCGCGATCTTCGCGGGGAGCGACCTGCAGGCGCTCGGCGCCATCGCCGCAGGATCAGCAGCCGGGCTGCGTGTTCCCGACGACCTGTCGGTCGTGGGGTACGACGACATCGCGCTGGCCCGGTGGATGAGCCCCCAGCTCACGACGGTGCACCAGCCGCTGCGGCGCATGGGCGAGGAGGCCACCCGGCTCGCCCTCCGGCTCGCCGACGGCAAGACGCCCGAGACCCTCCGCATGGATCTCGCGACGCATCTCGTCGTCCGCGGCAGCACCGCCCCGCCCGCCTGAGCAGGCTAGACGTCGGGCGTGACGGTGACCGTCGCGTGAAGCCCCCTGGTGTGATCGACGACACGCGGCTCGCCCGTGAGCCGCACGGACTGCGCCGCGACGATCTCGGCCGACGACCGCCCGAATCCGAGCACGATCTCACCCGGCTCGACGATGCGCCGCCCGTCGACGCCGGTGAACGAGGCGAGGTCGGCAGGTACGTCGAACGACACGCGCGCCCGCTCCCCTGCGCCGAGCGGAACCCGCGCGTAGGCGATCAGCCGCTGCACCGGCCGCACCGTCGACGCCACCGGATCGTGCAGGTACAGCTGCACCACCTCGACGCCGTCGCGGTCTCCCGCGTTGCCGACGTGGATCGACACCGTCACCGCGCCGTCGACGGCGATCGCGTCGGCCGATGCCGCGGCATCCGACCACACCGCGGGCGCATAGCCGAGCCCGTGACCGAACGCGTAGGCCGCCGTCAGATCGATGTTCGACACCCCGTTGCTGCGGGCGAGGGGTGCTGCGAGATACGTCGAGGGCTGCGCCCCCGAGTCGCGCGGGATGCTCACCGGCAGACGCCCGCTCGGATTGACGCGACCGCTCAGCACCCCGGCGATCGCACCCGTGCCCTCCTCGCCCGCGAAGAAGGCCTGAACGATGGCTGCGGCGCGATCCGGCGCCGAGCCCAGTGCGTAGGGACGACCGGCCAGCAGGGTCGCCACCACCGGCACGCCGGTGTCGAGCACGGCGTCCAGCAGCGCCTGCTGGGCACCGGGCAGCGACAGATCCGCCGCGTCGCAGCCCTCGCCGCTCGTACCGCGGCCGAACAGGCCCGCACGGTCGCCCAGGGCGACGATGACGACGTCTGCCGAGGATGCCGCGGCCACGGCCTCGGCGAACCCGTCGGTCTCGCCCCCGTCGATGCTCGTGCCGGCTGCGACGACGATCTCGGCGCCGGGGAACTCGGCCGCCAGCGCGTCGCGGAGCGTGGGCAGCTCGATGCCGATCGGCACCTCGGGGTGGCGCACGCCCACGTGCGAAGGGAACGAGTAGCACCCGAGCACCGCGTAGGGATCGGTCGCGGTCGGGCCCACCAGCGCGATGCGCGGCGGCGATGCGAGCGGCAGCGTGCCGTCGTTGCTCACCAGCACCACGGCACGCTCGGCGATGCGGCGCGCGAGGTCGCGGTTGCCCGGACTGTCGAGGTCGACCGCGCCCCGCACCGACGCAGCAGCGAGGTCGACTCCGGCGAGCGCGGAAGGCACGGGCGACCAGCCCGGATCGAGCATCCCGAGGTCGACCTTCTGACGCAGCACCCGGCGCAGCGCACGGTCGATGAGCTCTTCGTCGATCTCGCCCGCCTCGACCGCGTGCACGAGGTCGCGCCCGAAGGTCTTCACGGTGGGCAGCTCGACGTCGATGCCGGCCGCGAGCGCGTCGCGGGCGGCATCCGTCCACGTCTCGCTCACGCCGTGCAGCTGCTTGAGGAACGCGACGGAGAAGTAGTCGGCGACCACCGTTCCGTCGAAGCCCCACTCGTCGCGCAACAGTCCGGTCAGGAGCCGCCCGTCGGCGGCGGTCGGCACCCCGTCGAGATCGGTGTACGAGTTCATCACCGACCGCACGCCGCTCTCGCGGACCGCCATCTCGAACGGCGGGAGCAGCACGTCGGCGAGCTCGCGCGGGCCGACCGAGACCGGTGCGAGGTTGCGGCCGCCCTTCGAGGCGGAGTACCCCACGAAGTGCTTCAGCGTCGCGACCACGCCCGCCGACTCGACTCCCTGGATGTACGCGGTCGCGACCGTGCCGACGAGGTAGGGATCCTCGCCGATCGTCTCCTCGACCCGACCCCACCGCGCGTCGCGCACGACGTCGAGCACGGGGGCGAGGCCCTGGTGCACGCCGACCGAGCGCATGTCGTCGCCGATCCGGCGCCCCATCTCGCGCACGATGTCGGGATCGAAGGATGCACCCCAGCTGAGCGGGACCGGGTACGCGGTCGCACCCCAGGTCGCGAAGCCCGCGAGGCACTCCTCATGGGCGAGTGCGGGAATGCCGAACCGGTTCGCATCCGCGATCCGCTGCTGCGAGCGCATCAGCGAGAGCGCACCGACCGCGGGATCGACCGGGGCTGTGCCGAACGGGCGCGTGAGCTGCCCGAGGCCGTCCGGCAGCAGGTCGTCGAGGTCGACGTGGTCGTCCATGTCGTGCTGGTGAGGGGCGACATCCTCGCCGTCATCGGATGCTCCGACCCACACGCCGTACAGCTGGGCGACCTTCTCGGCCACCGTCATCTCCGAGACGAGGGCTTCGACGCGCTCGTCGACCGGGCGTGCGACGTCGCGCCAGGGCGCGGCATCCGTCATCGTGTCGTGGTCCATGGTCATCCCTTCACCGCTCCGGTGAGGCCGCCCACGATGCGCTTCTCGGCAAGGAGGAAGAACACCAGGGCGGGGATCATCGCGAGCGACGTGTAGGCGAGCACCGCGCCGGTGTCCTGCGAGTACTGGGTGGAGAACTGGGTGACGCCGAGCGGCAGCGGCCACAGCTCCTGCGGCAGCGATCCCGTCGAGATCACGAGGAGAGGCAGCAGATAGCCGTTCCAGCTGGCCACGAACGCGAGGATGCCGACAGTGATGAGACCGGGCTTCGCGAGCGGGAGCAGGATGCGCCAGAAGAAGCCGATGCGTGTTGCGCCGTCGATCATCGCCGCCTCTTCGAGTTCGTCGGGGATCGCGCGCAGGAACGGCACGAGGATGATGATCGTCGTCGGCAGCGCGAAGGCGATGCCGGGGATGATCACCCCGAGGTACGTGCCGTGGAGGCCCAGGGTGCGCAGCAGCAGCGTCAGCGGGAGCGCTGCGACGGTGAGCGGGAACATCAGCCCGGCCGCGAACAGCGAGTACAGACCCTGCCGGCCGCGGAAGTCGTAGCGCGCCAGCACGAACGCGGCCATGATGCCGGCGATCACGACACCGACGGTCGTGGCGGTCGCGAGCACAACGCTCGCGAACACGTTGCCCCAGAACCGCGGCGAGGTGAGCACGGTGACGTAGTTCTGCAGCACCCAGGGATCGGGCATCCCGGCGGGGTTCGCGTTCAGATCCGCGGTCGTGCGGAAGCCGCCCGCGATGACGTAGAGCACCGGGCCGACCGCGACCGCCGCGACGACGAGCGCCACGAGGTAGACGAACGGCTGGCCCCAGTCGAACCGGCGGCCGGCGGGAGCGGACTCGACGGGCGCTCCGCCCGTGACGATGGTGGTGGTGGCGGACACGTCAGCGCACCCCTCTGGTGACGGCGCCGGCGAGATCGCGGCGCAGGGCGAAGCGCTGGTAGACCAGGGCGATGACGAGCGAGATGACGAAGAGGATGACGGCGATGGCGCTGCCGTAGCCGGGCTGGCCGGCGAACTGACCCTGCTGCACCATGTACGTCGCCATGGTCTCGGTGGCGATCCGGCGCACGGCCGGGGTCACCGTGATCCACACCATGTCGAACACCTGGAGGGATCCGATGATCGACAGGAAGGCCCAGATCCGCAGGGTGGGGCCGAGCAGCGGCAGGGTGATGTGGCGCTGCACCTGCCACCAGGTCGCGCCGTCGATCTGGGCCGCCTCGGCGAGTTCGTCGGGGATGCCCTGGAGCCCGGCGAGGAAGAGCAGGATCGCGAAGCCGATGTACTTCCACGTCAGGATGAAGAAGATCGTCCACAGCGCGATCGCCGGGTCGGCCAGCCAGTTGCGGGCGAGGTCGCCGAGGCCGATCGCCTCGAGCGTCGCGTTGACAGCGCCGGTCGGCTGCAGGATGAGGCGCCAGGCGAGACCGGCGATGACCTCGGCGAGCACGTAGGGCACGAAGATCAGCAGGCGGAACACCGCGCGGCCGCGCAGGCGCCTGTTCAGCAGCAGCGCCACGCCGATCGCGATGGGTCCCTGCACGAGCAGCGACATGATCAGGATGAAGAAGGTGTTGGCAATCGCCTTCTGGAACTCGGGGGTCGTGAGCGCGCGCACGTAGTTGTCGAACCCGACGAAGCGCTCGGGCTCGGCCAGATCGTCCCACTGGAACGCAGCCGGCAGGTTGTAGAAGCTGTAGACGGCCGCCAGGATCACGGGCACGATGACGAACCCGATGAAGAGGATCAGGGCGGGGGCGACGAAGACCGCGATCTCGACGCGCTTGCGCGTCTGACCGCGTCTGACGCGCGGGGCGGGGGCAGGGCCCGGGCCCGCGGAGACCGCGGGCCCGGGCGTGGTGAGAGTGGCCATCCGGATTACAGCGTCGCCGCCGCGTCCTGCATCTTGGTGACGATGTCCGCGGGCGAGCCGGTGCCGGCGAAGAGGTTCACGATGCCCTCGTTCATGGCGTTTCCGACTGTGGTTCCGAAGGCGGTGTCGAGCCAGAGCTGCACGAACGAGGCCTGCGAGAGGCCCTCGGCGACCATCAGCAGGTTCGGGTCCTCGAGCGATGCCTGCGCAGCGGGCACCGTCGGGATGCCCGAGCCCGAGGCGGCGAACCTGGCCTGCACGTCGTCGCTCATGATGTAGGCGAGCAGGTCCGCGCACTCCGGCGGAGCGTCGGCGGAGCATCCGAATCCGTCGCCGCCGCCGAGGGCTGCGGTCGGGTCGCCGGCCGCGCCGTCGATTCCCGGCACCGGGAACCAGCCGAGGAACGGCGGAACCTGCTGATCGGCGGTGAGGCCACCGATGACACCGGCGTTCCAGTGGCCCATGAGCTCCATCGCCGCCTCGCCGTTCGCGACGAGTCCGGCCGAGCTGCCCGCGCCCTGCTGGGCGGGGGTGCCGAGGAAGCCGTCCTGGAACGGCTCGATGCCGAGGAAGTCCTGCAGCTGCTCGCCGGCCTCCACGAAGCACTCGTCGCTGAAGTCGAAGTCGGTCTCGGCCGCCGCCAGCGCGTCGGGCGAGCAGGACTTCAGTGCGAACTGGTACCACCAGTGGGCGGCGGGCCAGCCGTCGCCCGCGCCGACGGCGATCGGCGTGATCCCCGCCTCGCGCAGGGCTCCGACGACCTCGATGAGCTCGTCGAACGTGGTGGGCACCTCGACGCCGGCCTGGTCGAACAGGTCGGTGTTGTACCAGAACCCCTCGACGCCGAACGTGAACGGCACCGCGTAGGTCTCACCGCCGACCTGCCACGGGTTCACCGTCGCGCCGACGCTCGAGACGGTGTCGGGGATGACGTCGTCGAGCGCCATGAGGTAGCCGTTCTCGACCTGGTCGCGCAGCTCGCCGCCCGGCCAGACCTGGAAGAGGTCCGGCGGGTCTCCTGCCGCGAGGGCGTTGGGGATGAGCGTGCGCTGCAGCTCTTCGTTCTGGTAGCCGGTCTGCTCGACGGTGACGCCGGGGTTCGCCTCCTCGAACTCGGCGGCGACCTCCTCCCAGACGGCGGGGAGAGGACCCGACGTGGCGTTGTGCCACCACGTGAGGGTGACGTCGCCGCCGTCGCTGTCGCCGCCGTCGTCGGTGCCGCCCGCGGAGCACGCGGCGAGCGCACCGACGGCGAGACCTGTCGCGGCGAAAGCCGCGGCGAGCCGCATCGTGCTGCGTGTGTTCATCTTCGAACCTCTCGAAAGTTTCGACTTCAACGTCGAAAGTGGTGTGGACGCGACCTAGGGTACGACGGAACGAGATTTGCGGTCAAGAGCAACAAATACCGATTCGGCAACGCGTCTGCCCGTACAGTGAATCGGGTGAGCGATCCGTCCCCCGCCGAAGGCGTGCGTCAGCGCAACCTCGCGCGATTGCTGCGGCTCGTGCACGTCGACGGGCCCCTCTCGCGCGCCGCGCTCACCGAGGCGACGGGGCTCAACCGCTCGACGATCGCCGACCTCGTCGGCCGCCTCGTCGACGAGGGCCTGGTCGAGGAGCGCGCACCCGACCCGGCGCGCCGCGTCGGACGCCCGTCGCCCGTGGTCGTCGCCGACCCCCGGGTCGTCGCGGTGACGGCCAACCCCGAGGTCGACGCGCTCACCCTCGCCGCCGTCGGCCTCGACAGGACGATCCGGCTGCGCGAGCGCATCGAGGTCGACCACCTCCTCTCCCCCGACGAGACCGCGACCCTCATCGCCGACCGCATCACCGCCTGGCGTGCCGGCGATCTCGCCGACGCCCGCATCATCGGCGTGGGCCTCGCCGTTCCGGGCCTGGTCCGCGCGGCCGACGGGCTCGTGCGCAACGCCCCGCACCTGGGCTGGATCGACACGCCCGTGCGCGACCTGGTGGCGCACGCCACCGGGCTGCCGGTCGCGGTCGACAACGACGCGAGCCTCGGCGCCCTCGCGGAGCACCTGTTCGGAGCGGCGCGCGGAGTCGACGATGTGGTGTATCTCAACGGCGGCGCGAGCGGCATCGGCGGCGGCCTGATCGTGCACGGGATGCCCGTGGCCGGCGCCGCAGGATACGCGGGGGAGTTCGGCCAGAACCGCCCCGGCATCGCCGCGTCCGCCGATCGTCGCGCCGAGGGCGGTGTGCTCGAAGACGAGGTGAGCCGTGCTCACCTGCTCGAGGCCGTGGGGCTGCGCGCAGCCGACGAGCCCACCCTCGCCGCCGCGCTGGCAGCCGCCGGGGCCGACCCGGGTGTCGCCGCCGAACTCGAGCGGCAGCGCCGCATCCTCGCCACCGCGCTCGCGAACGCGGTGAACGTGCTCAACCCGTCGGTCGTCGTCCTGGGCGGGTTCCTCGCGACGATCGCCGCGCACGACCCCGAAGGGCTCCGCGCCGCGGTCGCCGCCCAGGCGATGGACTCGACCGCCGACGACCTCGACATCCGCGTCGCATCGCTCGCCGAGGACCGCCTGCTCATCGGGGCCGCGGAGTCCGCGTTCGCCGACCTGCTGCGCGATCCCACCGCCTGACGCGGAGGCTGGGCGCGGAGGCCCCTTTGCCCTACCCCCGCCCTACGCCGTCCGCCATGCTCCGGCCGCGGTGAGCGGCACGAGCGACGGGCGGTCGCGGGTGGTCGTGAGCGGCTCGCGCACGCCCGACTCGGCGGAGCGCTGCAGCAGCGTCATGATCTCGAGCGCGTGCAGCGCCATCGCACCGTCGGCACGGCCGTGGCCGGCGACGAGGTCGATGAGGCCGACGCCGCGCCCCGCGTCGACGTAGCCGGCCGACGGGCCGAGGCGCCGCCAGTCGCCGCCGCGCGGGTGCAGCAGCACGTCGCCGGCAAAGGTGTTGGGGTCGGGCACCACGAGTGCCCCGTCGACGCCCTGCACCTCGATGGGGTGCGCCGTCGACGCGTCGCCGTCGAAGCTCATGGTCACCGTCGAGATGGCGCCGGAGGCGTGATGAAGGATGCCGGCGAGGTGCGTGTCGACCTCGACGGCGACGCGTTCCCCGGCCCGCGGACCCGATCCGATCTCGCGCTCGGAGCGAGAGCGCGACGCGGCGCCCGACACTGCGACGACCGGTCCGAGCAGCTGCACGAGGGAGGTGATGTAGTACGGCCCCATGTCGAGGAGCGGCCCGCCGCCCGTGCGGTAGTAGAAGTCGGGGTGCGGATGCCACGACTCGTGGCCGCCCGAGATCCAGGTGGCCGCAGCCGACACCGGCGTGCCGATGAGACCCCGGTCGATCGCGGCGCGCGCGGTCTGGACGCCCGTGCCGAGCACCGTGTCGGGCGCGCTTCCGAGTCGCACTCCCGCTGCGGCCGCGGCATCCGTCATCCGCCTGGCGTCGTCGAACGTCGCCGCCAGCGGCTTCTCGCCGTATACGTGCTTGCCGTGCGCGATGGCGGCGAGCGCCACCTCCGCGTGCGCGGCGGGGATGGTGAGGTTGAGCACCGTGGCGACGTCGTCGTCGGCGACGAGCTCGTCGGTGGTGAGCACGCGGCACCCGTCGATGCGCTCGGCCACGCTCGCGGCGCGCGAGCGGTCGAGGTCGGCGACGGCGGTGATGCGCACCGCCGACGAGCCGACGAGGGTGTCGAGGTACTGACCCGAGATGACCCCGAGCCCGACGATGCCTACCGCGTGCGGGCTGCCCACAGCATGCCCCTTTCGATGATGGTGCGCACGTTCGGGTCGACGAGCACCTCGACACGGTGCCCGGGTGTGGCGACGAACACGCGCCCGGCGCCCCATTCGCGCGTCCACACCGCCGGCGAGGTGACCGGTCGATGCCACGGGTGGTAGGGCTGCACCGGATGCGTGGTGGTGGCGAGCACGTCGTTGAGGTCGTCGTGGAGCACCCAGTACTGCTCGGTGGTCAGTGCGAAGTCGTCGAGGCCGCGCATGATCTCGTGCGCCCGTCCCGCGTCGGTGAGCTGAACGGTGTGGTCGAGGTAGTTGTCGGATGCGTCGCCGCACACCTCATCGGGATGCCTCGACGGATGCGTGGCGAACTGTCCGCCGATGAGCTGCAGGTAGTCCGACGACGCGCGATACGAGTCGGCGATGCCGCCGTGCCACCCCGCGAGCCCGGTGCCGGCCGCGACGGCCGAGCGGAGCCCGGTCAGGGCCTCGCCCGAGATCTGCGACATCGTGACGCACTGCACGATGAGATCGGTCGCAGCCATGCGCTCCGGGTCGGCGTAGACCTCGGGCGACTCCTCGATGGTCACGTCGAATCCGCTGCCCTGCAGGTGCGGTACGAACAGGTCGGTCGCCTCGACAGGCTGGTGACCGTCCCACCCGCCGCGGACGATCAGCGCGGTGCGGGTCGATGTCGTCGTCGTCATCCGTGATGCCTTTCCTCGACCGAGGATGCCATCGCCGGTAGCGGCGCACGACGACCTTGCGCAAAACTGTCCGGATGCCACCGCCACCGGATGCCTCGCGTGTGACGCTCACCGATGTCGCCGCTGCGGCCGGTGTCAGCATCGCGACAGCCTCGCGTGCCCTCGCCGGGCGCGGCGATCTGGCGGCGGTCACGCGCCGGCGCGTGCTGGCTGCCGCGCGCGACCTCCGGTACGCCCGCGACCCCGCCGCCGGCGGTCGACCGGCCGGTTCGGCGCGCCTCCTCGACCTGGTGCTCGGGTGGTTCCACAACGCGTACTCCGACGAGGTGACCGCGGGTGCCCGCAGCGCGGCCGCCGCGGCGGGCTACGACCTGGTGCTCACCGAGGAGCGCGACATCCCCTCCGACGACTGGCCGATGCGCATCCGGCGCAGAGGCTCGGCCGGCGTCGTGCTCGGACTCGTCTCGCCCACCAGAGCACAGATCGAGACCCTCACCGAGGCAGGCATCCCCCTGGTGCTGCTCGATCCGCAGGCCGAGCGCACCTCCTCCCTCACCTCGGTGCGCACAACCGACCGCGACGGCGGCGCGGTAGCCGCCGCACACCTCATAGATCGCGGTGCCACCCGGTTCGCGGTCGTCACCGGCACGCCGGCGTACCGCTACGGCCGCGCCCGAGTGGCCGGGTTCACCGCCGAACTCACGCGGCTGGGCCCCGCGGCGACGCCGACGGTCATCGCCGGCGACTGGGGCGGTCCCGCCGCACGCGACGGCGCGCTCCCGCTGCTGAAGGCGCTGCCCGCCGGGGAGCGGCTCGGCGTGTTCGCCTGCACCGACGAGATGGCCGCAGGCGTCTACGCGGCCGCGGCGGCCGTGGGGCGCAGCATCCCCGACGATGTGCTCGTCGTGGGGTTCGACGATCTGCGTGCGGCGCGGTGGCTGACCCCGGCCCTGACCACCGTGCGCCAGCCGATCCGCGAGATGGCGGCCGCCGCGGTCGAGGCCCTGGCTGCGACGGCCGCGGGGGCTGATCTCGCGACGACGCCGATCGTGCTGCCGACCCGTCTCGTCGTGCGCGACTCGACCTGAGCCGATGCTCAACCGTCCGGACGGTCCGCCGGGATGGGCGCGTGAACCGGACGAAGCGTCCCATGGTCGGCCCGGGATCGCGCCGGTATCGTCGGGAGGGACGCGACAGGAGACCCGTATGTCCATCACGACCGCTCGTCCCGCCCGCACCGAAGCCGAACTGCAGCAGATGGCCAAGGACCACCTCTGGATGCATTTCGCCCGGCAGTCCGTGATGACCGAGGGCCCGGGGGTGCCGATCATCACCAAGGGCGAGGGCCACCACATCTGGGACTCGCAGGGCAGGAAGTACATCGACGGCCTCGCCGGCCTGTTCGTCGTGGCGGCCGGCCACGGCCGCAAGCGCCTCGCTCAGGCCGCGGCGAAGCAGGCTGAAGAGCTGGCGTTCTTCCCGATCTGGTCGTACGCGCACCCCGCCGCGATCGAGCTGGCGGACCGCATCGCCGACCACGCCCCCGGCGACCTCAACAAGGTCTTCTTCTCCACCGGCGGCGGCGAAGCGGTCGAGACCGCGTTCAAACTCGCGAAGTACTACTGGAAGCTCCAGGGCAAGCCCACCAAGCACAAGGTGATCTCGCGCGCGGTGGCCTACCACGGCACCCCGCAGGGCGCGCTCGCGATCACCGGCATCCCGGCCATGAAGTCGATGTTCGAGCCGGTCACCCCCGGCGGGTTCCGGGTGCCGAACACCAACTTCTACCGCGCGTCCGACATGGGGGCGCCCACCGGCAGCCTCGAGGAGTTCGGTGTCTGGGCGGCCGACCGCATCGAGGAGATGATCCAGTTCGAGGGACCCGACACGGTCGCCGCGGTGTTCCTCGAGCCGGTTCAGAACTCGGGCGGATGCTTCCCTCCGCCGCCCGGCTACTTCCAGCGGGTACGCGAGATCTGCGACCGCTACGACGTGCTGCTCGTGTCGGACGAGGTCATCTGCGCGTTCGGGCGCATCGGCCACATGTTCGCGTGCGACGCGTACGGCTACCAGCCCGACATGATCACCTTCGCGAAGGCCGTCACGAGCGGGTACTCGCCGCTCGGCGGCACCATCGTCAGCGACCGCATCTACGAGCCCTTCGCCCACGGAGACACCGCGTTCTATCACGGGTACACCTTCGGCGGACACCCGGTGTCGGCGGCGGTCGCCCTCGAGAACCTCGACATCTTCGAGGAGGAGGGCCTGCTCGAGCGGGTGCGCGAGAACTCGCCGATCTTCCGTTCGACGCTCGAGAAGCTCACCGACCTGCCGATCGTCGGCGACGTGCGCGGCGACGGCTACTTCTTCGGCATAGAGCTGGTCAAGGACAAGTCGACCAAGGAGACGTTCGACGACGACGAGTCGGAGCGGCTGCTGCGCGGATTCCTCTCGAAGGCCCTGTTCGACGCCGGCCTCTACTGCCGCGCCGACGACCGCGGTGACCCCGTGATCCAGCTCGCCCCGCCGCTCACGATCGGACCGAGCGAGTTCGACGAGATCGAGCAGATCCTGCGGAGCGTGCTCACCGAGGCCTGGACCAGGCTCTGACGCCGATCCCGCCCCGCCGCTCTACCGGGCGGCGGGGCCGGTGCGCCGCACCGGCGGCACGATGATGGCGACGAGACCGAGCACCGAGCCGACGATCGTGTCGAGGATGCGCTCGAGCGCGACCGCACTCGACCCGATGTCGCCGGTCGCCGCCCCCGTCAGCAGCAGCACCATCGGGGTGATGAGCACCAGCGCCATCGCGTAGTGGCGCACCACCACGATCTCGATCGCGAACTGCAGCGCTCCGAGCAGCGCCGCCAGCCACAGACCCGCCCAGGGCACGAGGACGAGCAGGAAGTACAGTCCTGCTCCGCCCACCGTGCCGATCATGCGATGGATGCCGCGCGAGACGGCGACCCGGCGAGACGCCACCACTCCGACGACGGCGATGCCCGACGCGACGATCCAGTACGCGCGGTCGGGGTCGACGAGGATCCCCGCGACCGAGCCGATGACCGCGACGAGCACCGAGCGCTGGAAGAGGCTCCAGCTGTCGGCATCCCACGGCTGTCGTGCGAGGATCTCGTGCAGCCGACGCCGCGGCTCGCGCCACCGGCGCGGCCGCACCAGCGGCGCGAGGGCGACCAGATACGAGAACACGCAGCCGGCCGACACCGCGGCGAGGTAGGTGACCGGGTGGAAGCCCGGGGCGACCGCGGCGACGTGCGCCGCGATCCCGAAGGTGAGCACGAAGAACAGGGGCCCGGGAGGACCGAGCCGGCACCCGAACATGAACGCGCTCGCGCCGACCGTCACCACCGCCATGCCGACGAGCGTCAGGACCGTGGATGACCCGACGAGCACTCCGAGCGCCGCGCACGCGATGAGGCCGACCACCACGAGCGGCAGCACCGTCGCCCGCTCGCGCGCCCGCAGCTGCGACACGTGCAGCGCGGCGAACGCGCCGGTGGCCGCCTGGTAGCCGAGGTCGGGACGACCGAGCAGCGTCATCACGGCGATGGGTGCGGCGATCGCGAGCGCCGCCTGGAGCGCGAGCGGCCAGCGGGGCCCGGGCGAGGGGCGGATCGTGTACAGGCTCCGCACTGTCGAGATCGTGGCCGTGCGCGACCAGGGGATGCGTCGCCGCTCGTCGGGCGACGACACGTCCGCGCCCACCTCCGGTCGATCCGCTGTCACGACGCTAGTCCGAGGGGTTCCGGGTGTCGGCCGGGGGCTCGGGCGGCGCGAAGGCGGCCCGGAAGAGTGCGCGGGCTCGGGCGGCGGCGGCGGCCCGCGATGCGAGCGGCGTGCGTGAGAGCTCGCCGGCGAGCATCCCGGCGGCCATCGCGACGTCGGCGACCTCGACGTGCGTCCCGATGCGACGACTTTCGCGGTCGCGCTCGACCAGGCGCGCGACGACGCCGGTGAACCGCTCGCCGAGCAGGGCGACCCGCGGGTCCTCGAGGTCGGCGGTCACCAGTTCGATCAGCGCGGTCGAGACCATCGCCTGCGCGGCGACCTCCGCGAGAAGGTCGTCGACCGTGCGGCCGTCGTCGATGGTCTGCGACTCGAGGTCGGCGATGTTGTCTTCGAACACCGCCACGGCGAGCGCCGTGCGGTCGGGGAAGTGCCGGTAGAGGCTTCCCTGTCCGACGCCGGCGCGCTTGGCGACCGCGCTGAATGGTGCGCCGAGCCCCGACTCCGCGTATACCTCGCGAGCTGCCGCGATCAGCGCGCGACGGTTCTCCGGTCCGGCGGCAGGACCGCGGTTCGCGCGCGGGCGCTCGGTGGTCGACACGGGTGTAGCCTAGTACCGGACATAGTTGTCCGGTCGAAAGGAGACCCGAACATGGCAACCACCACCCTCACCGCCGACACCTCCATCGCCGGCTGGCTCGCAGACCCCACAGGCAACGCGATCCTCACCGACATGCTGGCCGACAGCGGTCAGACCCCCGCCGTCTTCAAGCCGGTGAGCCGCCTCGCGATCAAGCGCCTCGTGAAGCTCAGCCGCGGCGCGTTCACGCAGGAGATGCTCGACGACCTCGTGCGCCGGGCTGCCGCAGGCGACGTGCCCGCCGGCGCGCCCATCACCCCCGTGGTGGACGACGAGGTCGAGGCATCCGCCCCCGCCGTCCCGCTGCGCGAGTGGCTCGAGCGCATCGACCAGGGGCGCTTCACCGGACAGACCCTCATCGTCACCGGCGCGGGTTCGGGCATCGGACGCGCCACCGCGTCGCGGGTCGCCCGCGAAGGCGGTCGCGTGATCGCCGTCGACGTCAGCCAGGAGCGCCTCGACGAGTTCGTCGCCGAGCACCCGGGCGCCGACGTCGTCGCGCTCGTCGCCGACATCACCGACGACGCGGGGGTCGCCCGGATCGTCGAGGCTGCAGGCGACACGATCGACGGTCTCGCGAACATCGCCGGGATCATGGACGACATGACCCCGATCGGCGAGGTCACCGACGCCGTGTGGCAGCGCGTCTTCCGCGTGAACGTCGACGGCACGATGAAGCTGATCCGCGCGGTCGTGCCGACCATGCTCGCGCAGGGCGGCGGCTCGATCGTCAACACCGCCTCCGAGGCAGCCCTCCGCGGCTCGGCCGCCGGCGTCGCCTACACGGCGTCGAAGCACGCGGTCGTCGGCATCACCAAGTCGAGCGCGTTCATGTACGGCCCGAGCGGCATCCGCGTGAACGCGGTCGCCCCCGGCCCGACCATCACCAACATCGAGGCCACCTTCGCCTCGCCGCTGGGCGCCGAGCGCGTGCGCGGAGCCATGGCGATCCTGCCCGACGCGGTCGAGGCCGACGCCCTGGCGGCATCCATCACCTTCCTCCTGAGCAACGACGGCGTGAACGTCAACGGCGTGGTGCTCGCGAGCGACGGCGGCTGGTCGGTCGCCTGACCCTCGCAGGCCGGATCAGGCGTGCCCCGGCGGACCCGAACCGCCGGGGCACGCCTGCGTCTGCGGATGCACCGGTCGGCCCCGCCGCTCGCCTCAGAACGGCCAGATGACCGGCACCAGGAGCACCGCGACAGCGAGGAACAGCACCGCGAGCGGCAGCCCGAGCTTCCAGTAGTCGCCGAAGCGATAGCCGCCGGGCTGCATCACCATGAGGTTCGCCGGTGTCGCGATCGGCGTGAAGAACGCCGCCGCACCGGCGACCGTCAGCGCCATCATGAACGGCTGGATCGAGACCTCCATCGTGGTGGCCACCGCGAGCGCGATCGGCGCCACGATGAGCACCGTGGCGGTGTTGCTGATCAGCTGGCCGAGCACGAGGGTGATGAGGCACAGGGCGAGCAGGGCGAGATGCGGACTCGCCGTGCCGAGCAGCGACAGCATGCCGGCGGCGAGCAGATCGGCGGCGCCCGTCTCGGTGAACGCGGTCGACAGCGGGATCATGCCCGCGATGAGCACGATGGTCGTCCACGAGATCGACTGATACGCCTGCGTCCCGCTCACCGTGCGGGTGAGCACGAGCGCGCACGCCGCGAGGAGCGCCGCCGCGGCGGGCGGCACCAGTCCGGTGGCCAGCAGCACGATCATGGCGGCCAGAACGATCAGCGCCCGCTTCGCGCCGGTGCCGAGCGGCACCGAGCGGCGCAGCCGCGCCGGCGGATCGACGGCGAGCACGCCCGGGTCGGTCGAGCGCCGTTCGAGGTCGTCCCACGCCCCCTGGAGCAGCAGCGCGTCGCCCGCCTGCACGGTGAACTCGGCTCCTTTGAGCTCCTCGTCGCCCCGCCGCGCCGCGAGCACGACCACATCCCCCTCGGGCGTGGTCATCCCGGCGCACAGGCGCGCGCCGATCAGCGGCGAGCGGGGGGCGACGACGACCTCGGTGACGCCGTTGGACGGCCCGAGGAGGACCCCCGTGTCGAGGCTGACCGAGTACTCGTTCCGCAGCAGCCGCACGTGCCGAACGAGATCGACGGGCATGACAGCTCCCGCCCGGTCGGGCAGGAGCCTGCCGCCGAGCACCAGGATGATCACCGTGCCGATGACGAGCGGCACGCCCACGATGGCGAACTCGAAGTAGCCGAACGCCCGGCCGCCGTTGTCGGCGGCGAACTGCGACACCACGATGTTGACGGGGGTGCCGGTGAGCAGCAGCAGCGACCCGGCCGACGCCGCGAAGGCGAGCGGGATGAGGAATCGGGATGCCGGCATGCCGGCGCGCGCGGCGACGACCACCACCAGCGGAAGCAGGGCGGCCACGGCCCCGTTGATGCTGATGAGCGCCGACAGCACCGCGACGAGCATGCCGACCACGACGATGAGCCGGGTGCGTCCGGTGCCGGCGCGCCCGATCACCTGCTGCCCCGCCCAGGCGGTGACCCCGGTCGCATCGAGCGACTCGCTCACGACGAACAGGCCCGCGATGAAGAGCACCGTCGGATCGCCGAACCCGGCGAGCGCCTGGTCGAGCGTGAGGACGCCGGTGAAGAAGAGCGCGAGCGCGACCCCGATGGCGACCACGCCGATCGGCACCCGGTTGCTGACGAACGCGACGACCGCCAGCCCGAGGATCGCCAGTGTCGCCACGACGGGGTCCATGCGCTCAGCGTAGCGATGCCCGCCACCCCGCCCCGCCCCGCGCGGCACGCGTGACGCGTCTCTGCTCGTTCAGCTCCGTGGGGGGGGCAGGGCGGGGGCCGGAGCGGCGGCGAGGCGGACGTCCGGTCAGAGCCGCGCCAGGGCCTCCTCGAGGTCGGCGACGAGGTCCGCTGCGGTTTCGATGCCCACCGAGAGCCGCACGACCTCCGGCGGCACGGCGAGCTCCGTCCCCCGCACCGAAGCGTGCGTCATCTCGTCCGGGTGGTTCACGAGCGACTCGACGCCGCCGAGCGACTCCGCGAGCTGGAAGAGGCGCGTCGACTCCGCGAACCGTCGGGCCGATGCCGCGTCCCCGAGCGCGATGGACACGATGCCCCCGAATCCGCTCATCTGGCGCGCGGCGATCGCGTGGCCCGGGTGCGAGGCGAGACCGGGGTGGTACACGCGCTCCACGGCCGGATGCGCATCGAGGAAGGATGCCACGACCTGCGCGTTCTCGCTGTGTCGCTGCATCCGCACGCCGAGCGTCTTGATGCCGCGCGTGGTGAGCCAGGCATCGAGCGGACCCGACACCGCGCCCACTGCGAACTGCAGGAACTTGGCCTTCTCGAACAGCGCGTCGTCGTTGAGCACGAGCGCACCCCCGACGACGTCGGAATGGCCGCCGAGGTATTTGGTCGTGGAGTGGACGACGACGTCGGCCCCGAGCGCCAGCGGCTGCTGCAGGGCGGGCGACGCGAACGTGTTGTCGACCACGACGAGGGCTCCGGCCTCGTGCCCGAGGAGGGCGAGGCCCTGGATGTCGGTGATGCGCAGCAGCGGGTTGCTCGGCGTCTCCACCCACAGGACGCGGGCCGGGCGCTCTTCGAGTGCGGCACCGACGGCCGCGAGGTCGCTCATGTCGACGACGCGGACGCCGATGCCCCATCCTCCGAGGACGCGGGCGATGAGCCGATACGTCCCGCCGTACACGTCGTCACCGAGCAGCACCTCGTCGCCGGGGTGCAGTGCCGCACGCAGCAGAGCATCCTCGGCGGCGAGACCCGAGGCGAACGAGAGCGCGTGCGCCCCGCCTTCGAGCGCTGCGAGCTGCGTCTCCAGGGCGGAGCGGGTCGGGTTTCCGCTGCGGCCGTACTCGTATCCCTGGCGCAGCCCGCCGATGCCGTCCTGCGCGTACGTCGTCGAGAAGTGGACCGGGGGGATCACCGCCCCGGTGACCTGGTCGAACGTCTGCCCGGCGTGGATCGCGCGGGTCTCGAAGCCTCGGCTGTCGATGTCGGTCATGCGGTGTCTCCTTCGGATGTGGTGGCGGATGCCTCGAGCACGGTCACTGCGGGGGCGTCGGCGTCCGGATCGAATCCGTTCGCGCGCATCCAGTCGTCGTCGTAGAAGCGATCGAGATAGCCGCGGCCGTGGTCGGGAAGCAGCACCACCACGACCGCGTCGGCAGGGAGGCCCCGCGCGGTGCGCAGTGCCGCGACGACCGCCATGCCGCTGGATCCGCCGACGAGCAGCCCTTCCTCGCGAGCGAGGCGGCGGGCCATCGCGAATGACTCCGCGTCGGAGATGCGGTGGATGCGGTCAGGGACCGACGGGTCGAAGCTGGCCGGCCAGAAGTCCTCGCCGACGCCCTCCACGAGGTAGCCGTGGACCGGTCCGCCGGAGTAGATCGACCCCTCGGGGTCGGCGCCCACGACCTGCACCGCGCCGCCTGACACCTCGTGCAGGTAGCGGCCGGTGCCGGTGATTGTTCCCCCGGTTCCGATCGCGGCGACGACGTGCGTGACCCGCCCGCCCGTGTCGCGCCAGATCTCGGGGCCGGTCGTCTCGTAGTGGCTGCGAGGACCGTTCGGATTCGCGAACTGGTCGGGCTTGAACGCCCCCGGGATCTCGCGCACGAGCCGGTCCGCGACGCCGTAGTACGACCGCGGGTCGTCGGGGGCCACGGCCGTCTCCGTCACGACGACCTCCGCGCCGTACGCCTTCAGCACGGCGACCTTGGCGCCCGCGAATTTGTCGGGCACCACGAAGATCATGCGGTAGCCGCGGGCGAGGGCGACGAGGGCGAGCCCTACGCCGGTGTTCCCGCTCGTCGGCTCGACGATCGTGCCGCCGGGGCGGAGCAGGCCGTCGCGTTCGGCGGCGTCGATGATGCGGCGCGCGATGCGGTCCTTCGCAGAGCCGCCGGGGTTCAGGTACTCGACCTTCGCCAGCACCGTAGCGGCGATGCCGTCGGTCACGCGGTTCAGCTGGACGAGAGGGGTGTCGCCGACGAGGTCGGCGACGCTGCGGGCGTAGCGCACGGGTGGAGTGTCCTCGGTGTTGCCGCGCCGGGCGCGGAGGGTCGTCAGGGTCGCTGAGGGTGTGAAGCAGAGGGCTTCAGCAACAGGGGCGACAACGACAGGTCAACACGCGGGTCAGCCTAGGCGACCGTGCGCGAGCCGCGCCCACGGGTTCCGACACACGGCGTAATCGAGTGTGTTCCGCCGAAACACGACTACTCCGACCGCAACAGGACCCGTGCCGGCCGGCCGGCAGTCCTACCTTCGGGAATCACACATCGCCCGCCGGAAGCGGCAGTCCTCGAGCAGAAGAGAAGTCCATGTCCGATCTCCCCACCTCCATCGAGCGTGAGAGCCGCTCCCGCAAGAAGTGGCCCTGGCTGGTCGCCGCCGCGATCGTCGTGGTCGTCGCCGTCGTCGTCAGCTGGGTCCTCCTGGGCCGCGGTGCCGACAGTGCACCGGCGTCCGCCGCTGCCGCCGGAGACGGTGAACCCGTCTCGGGCGGGACTCTGCAGTTCGGCATGATCGACTACCAGCGCAGCCCCGACCCGCAGCTCGGCACGAATTACGCCGAGTCGATCATCGGCAACAACGTCACCGACAAGCTCACCTGGCAGGATCCCGACACCGGCGAGATCACGCCCTGGCTCGCCGAGTCGTGGGAGGTGAACGACGACCTCACCGAGTTCACGTTCCACCTGCGCGACGACGTGACCTTCAGCGACGGCACCCCGTTCGACGCCGAGGTGGTCAAGGCGAACTACGACCAGTACGTCCGCGGCGACGACGCGCTCGGCATCAAGCCGAACGGAGCGGTGCTGTTCACCGGCTACATCGAGACGGTCGTCGACGACGAGTTCACCGCGACCATCCGATTCGAGAACCCGATCGCGAGCTTCCTGCAGGCGACCTCGTTCACCGCCAACGCCCAGCCCGGCTTCCTGTCGCTCTCGACCCTCGCCAAGTCCGCCGAGGAGCGGACCGACGCGAAGAACGTGATCGGCACCGGCCCCTTCGTCTACGACGAGTGGGTCGAGCAGGTCCGAACGGTGCTCGTCAAGCGCGAGGGCTACGACTGGGCGCCGCCGGCGCTCGAGCACGACGGCGAGGCGTATCTCGACAAGATCGTGTTCAACGTCATCCCCGAGGCGAGCGTGCGCACCGGGTCGCTCCGCACCGGCGAGATCGACGCGACCCTCGACGTCGGCACGACCGACGAAGGACCGCTGACCGACGAGGGGTTCCAGATCATCTCGCGGCCGGTCTCGGGCACGGCGATCTTCTTCAACTTCAACGCCTCGCTCGCTCCGACGAACGACATCGCCGTGCGCCGTGCCATCCAGCTCGGCTGGAACCGGGATGCTGTCGAGAAGACGGTCCTCACCGACTCGTACACCGTCGCCACCTCGGTGCTCGCCGATTCGGTTCCCGGCTACCGCGACTACTCGGAGAGCCTGCTGCACTACGACCCCGACGAGGCTGAGGCGATCCTCGATGAAGCCGGGTGGGAGGTCGGCGACGACGGCATCCGCGTGAAGGACGGCCAGCGCCTCCAGATCACCCTGCTGGGGATCAGCAACCTCGTGGCCAACAAGCCCGCGTATGAGTCGATCCAGCAGGACCTCCAGTCGATCGGGATCGACCTGCAGCTCGCGGTCCTCCCCCTCGCCGACTACGCCGCCGCCGTCGCGAACGCCGCCACCGACTACAACGTGGTCGCTGCGAATCGCTCGCGCAACGACCCCGCCGTGCTGAACCTGCAGTACAGCCCGCTCATCGGCAACGGCAACTACCTCACCGAGGACTTCGACGGCTACGACGACCTCGTCACCACCCTGGGGAAGCTCGAGCTCACCCTCGACCCCGACGAGCGGGCCGAGTTCGCCGCCGACGCGCAGGATGCGCTCCTCGAGGAGTACGCCCTCGTCAACCCGGTCTACAACCCCTCCCAGGTGATCGCACACGCACCCACGGTGCACGGGATCATCTTCGACGCCCAGTCGCGCAACCACTTCGTGGACACCTGGCTGAGCGAGACCCCGTGACGCGGATGCCTGCCGGGGTTCGCCCCGGCAGGCATCCGCCGCCCGCACGACAAGGAAGCCCGTCATGACCGAGACCCGCCAGCTGCACATCAACGTCAACATCCTCAACGCCGGAGTGTTCGGGGGCTCGTGGCGCGTCCCCGAGAACGACCCCCTGTCGGCCTACACCCTCGAGCACTACGTCGGCATCGCCCGCGCGGCAGAGGCGGCCCGACTGGACGCGGTGTTCCTCGCCGACGGTCCGGGGCTCGACCCCGACCTCACCCACCGGCCGGGCAACAGCTTCGAGCCGAGCGTCCTACTCGCGCGGCTCGCGGCCGAGACACGGTCGATCGGCCTCATCGGCACCTTCTCCTCGAGCTACAACGACGCCGACGAACTGGCCGTGCGGCTGGCCGGGCTCGATGTCGCCTCGGGGGGACGCGTGGGGTGGAACGTGGTGACGACGGCGGGCTCGATCGTCCCGCGGAACTTCGGACGCCCGGGAGAGCCCGACCATGGCGCCCGGTACGAGCGCGCGAGCGCCGTGACCTCCCGCGTGATCGCGACCTGGGCGGGACAGGCCGGCGCCGCTCCGGCGCCGACATCCCCGCAGGGCCGCCCCGTACTCGTTCAGGCCGGGGCCTCGAAGGACGGCATCGCCCTCGCCGGCGAGCATGCCGAGGTCATCTTCACCGCGGCGCAGACGATCGAGGAGGCCCTCGCCAATCGTCGGGCTGTCGACGAGCAGGCCGCGCGATTCGGCCGCCGCCCGGAGCAGGTCGCCATCCTCCCCGGGCTGTCCACCGTCATCGGCAGCACCGAGTCGGAGGCGCTCGCCCGCCGGCAGCTCCTCGCCGAGCTCGTCCCCCTCCCCTACGCCCTCGGCCGCCTCGGCGCCCAGCTCGGCTTCGACCTGACGGCCGTCGATCTCGACTCCCCCGTCCCGCGCGACGCGCTTCCCGCGCCGGAGGACGCCGGGGGATCGCAGACCTTCTACCGCCTGGTGCTCGGGATCATCGACCGCGAGCAGCCGACGTACCGGCAGCTGCTCCGCAAGCTCGGCGGAGGCGCCGGCCACCGCATCGTCGTCGGCACGCCGGAGCAGATCGCCGACGACATCGAGACCTGGCATCGCGCCGGGGCGGCAGACGGGTTCAATGTCATGCCCGACGCGCTGCCGAGCGGATTCGACGACTTCGCCCAGCAGGTCATCCCCGAGCTGCAGCGTCGCGGCCTGTTCCGCACCGAGTACACCGGCTCGACGCTCCGCGAGCATCTCGGCCTCCCCGTTCAGCCTCCCCTTCTGGCCGCACCGCCCGTGCTCGCCGGCACCTGGTGATCGAAAGGACCACCGTGACCGTTCCCCGCCTTCTCATCATCGAGGCACCGTCGAGCGCGGTGTCCGATCCCGCGACCGCCGACGACGTCCTCGCCGCGCTCCGCGCGATCACCGACACGGCCGCGTCGTTCGACGGCGTCGTCGTCGGGCTCCCCGAGATCGCCGTCGACGCCGCAGCCGCGATCGATCCCGCCGTCGCCGCCGGCCTGCTCTCGGCCGGAGGCCCCCGCTCGTTCGTGGTGTCGGCCGACACCGGCCGCCATGCCCCGTTCAACCTGGCGCGGCGCGTGCAGACGCTCGCACGCATCACCGGCGGGCGCATCGGACTCCACGTGCGCTCGACCGGCATCGACCCGCTGACCCGCGCGTCGGGTACCGTGCCCGCCACCGCCGATCCGATCGAGGCCTTCGCCGAGTACCTCGCCGTCCTCTCGCGCCTGTGGCGGAGCTTTCCCGACGACGCGCTCGTCGGGGATCGCGACAGCGGCATCCTCGCGGATCCGTCGCAGCTCGCGCCCGCGGACTTCACGGGCCGGGTGTACGCGGTCGCGGGTGCGCTGAACGTGCCGTTGGATCCAGCACTTCGACCGGTCGTCATCGTGGACCGGGCGGATGCCGTCGCTCTCGCCAGGCGAGACGTCGAGAGCGAGGCGGCGCCGTTCGATGCGGTGCTGACCGACGTCGACGACGAACTCGCGGACGAATTCGGCGTCGCGGTGCTCAAGCGGCTGGTCTGGTCGCCGGCTTCCGCAACGGCGACCGACGCCGCTCAACTCATCGGCGCCGTGGATGCGGACGGGGTCGTGCTGCGCATCGACGCCCCCCTCGCCCAGGTTGCCGGTGCGCTCGAGGATCTCCTGGCGGCGACAGGCCGCGAACCGGCAGACGACGACGATGCGCCGCTGCGCGCACTGCGGGAGGTGGCGGTCCGATGACGACGGCATACACGACGGATCCCACCACCGAGAGCCGCCTCGGGGCCGCCGGACCCGCTGCCGCAGCAGCCGGGTTCGACGGGCTCGAGGACGGGTTCGAGAAGGCGCCGTACGAGTTCGGATTCAGCACTGAGCAGGTGCATGCGGGCAGCGTCGCCGACCGCGGCTACGGGGCGAAGATCACCCCGCTGTACCTCAGCGCGGGGTTCGTGTTCGACGACTTCGCGCACGCCCGGGCGCGGTTCGCAGGCACCGACGCCGGCTATGTGTACTCCCGGATCAACAACCCGACCAACGCCGCCGTCGAGCAGCTGATCGCCGAGATAGAGCACGGTGTGGGAGCGACCCTCGTCGGCAGCGGACAGGCGGCC
The DNA here is from genome assembly GCF_017831975.1 of Microbacterium terrae. NCBI lineage: Bacteria > Bacillati > Actinomycetota > Actinomycetes > Micrococcales > Microbacteriaceae > Microbacterium > Microbacterium terrae. Next base: position 2,646,046 of record NZ_JAFDSS010000001.1, read on the forward strand.
GTGAGCGTCGGGCTCCTCGGGGTGCTCGCGGCGGGCGACCACTTCCTGACCGCGCCGAGCATCTACGAGGGGACCCGTGCACTGTTCCGCGGCAACTTCCGGCGCCTGGGCATCGAGGTCGAGTTCGTCGAGGACCCGAACGATCCCGAGGACTGGCAGCGCCGGGTCCGTCCCAACACGAAGCTGTTCTACGGCGAGGCCATCCCGAACCCGAAGAACGACCTCATCGACATCGCCGCGATCGCCGACACCGCCCACCGCAACGGCGTGCCGTTCGCGATCGACAGCACGGTGCCGACGCCCTACCTCCTGCGGCCGATCGACTTCGGTGCCGACATCGTGCTGCACTCCACCAGCAAGTTCCTCGCCGGTCATGGGAACTCGATCGGCGGAGTGATCGTCGACGGCGGCCGGTTCGACTGGTCGGCGCATCCGGAGCGATTCCCCCACCTGCACGAGTCGATCCACGGCGATGACGGCCCGAGCTGGGTCGACAAGTTCGGCGCCGCGAAGGCGAACTTCGCCTACACGCGCGCGGTCGTCGCCGGCAGACTGGGCACGAGCCTCTCGCCGTTCAACGCGTTCCTCGTGCAGCAGGGGATCGAGACGCTGTCGCTGCGTCTGGAGCGGCACTCGCGCAACGCCCTGGCGATCGCGACGTGGCTCGAACAGCAGCCCGAGGTGACCAGCGTCGACTACCCCGGCCTTCCCTCGAGCCCGTTCCACGACCTGGCGCTTCGCTACCTCCCCCGCGGGCAGGGCTCGGTCTTCGCGTTCACCCTCGCCGGCGGCGAGCGCGATGCGCAGGTGCTGTACGACGCGGTCGAGGTGTTCTCGCGCATGACCCACATCGGCGACGTGCGCTCGCTCATCCTGCACCCGCCGACCACCACGCACTCCAAGCTGAGCCAGGCCGAGCGGGATGCCGCGGGGATCCATCCGGGTCTCCTCCGTCTCTCGGTCGGGATCGAGAACGTCGAGGATCTCCTCGCCGACCTCGACCGGGCCTTCCGCGTGGTCCGCGGCGAGGATCCGCCGTCGCTGCGCGGCGATGGCGGCGCGCGGGAGCTCACCCCGGCGGACGGCCTATGAGCACGCCGCGGGTCGCCCTCACGGCGGCCGACATCCGCGCCGACATCGCACCCGTGCTCGACGACCTCCGGGCAGCCGCCGCACGACGCGACGCCGAGCGTCGGCATCCGTTCGCCGAGATCCGCCGGCTGGCCGACGCGGGGATCCTGCGATACCGGGTGCCGCGCGAGGACGGCGGCGGCGGGGCGAGCGTGCGCGAGCTCGCCGAGCTGCTGATCGACCTCGGCTCAGCCGACTCCAACGTCCCGCAGGCGCTGCGTTCGGGGTTCCTGGTCGCCGACGGGCTCGCGACCGGCTCGCTGTCGGGCCACAGGCGCGCCACCACGCTCCAGCGCGTGCTCGCCGGGGACCTCTTCGCCGGGTCGGCCAACGAAGTGGGCGGCGATCCGGGCGCCATCGCCACCCGGATCGTGCGCGATGCCACCGGGCTGCGGGTGGAGGGCGCGAAGTACTACAGCACCGGCGGTCTGCACGCCCAGTGGATCTCGGGCTCGGCCATCGACCCCGCCGGCGACGTCGTCACGTTCACCGTTCCCACCGACCGCGACGGGGTCGTGCGCCTGGACGACTTCGACGCCATCGGCCAACGGCTGACCGCGAGCGGCACGACCCGGTACGAAGGCGTGGCCGTCGACCCCGGAGAGCTGAGCGAGCCCGGCGCGCCACGTCGTCACCCGACCGGATCGCTCGCGCACCTGGTCCTGGCGGCCACGCTCGCCGGCATCGCCGAGGCCGCGCGCCGCGACGCGGTCCGCATCGCGCGCGAGGTCGCCCGGCCGATCAAGCACTCGACCGCTGCGCGCAGCGCCGATGATCCGTACGTGCGGCTCGTCGTGGGCCGCATCGCGAACGCCGCATTCACCGCCCGCGCCCAAGTCGTCGCGGCGGCCGAGTCGCTCGACGCGTACTGGGCCGCTCCGGACGAGGCCGCAGGGATAGACGCGGTGCTCGCGGTCGCCTCGGCATACGTCGGCGCAGGCGAGCAGGCGCTGGCCGCCGGCGAGCAGATCTTCGACATCGGCGGCGGCACGATCACCAGCCGCGAGCACAACCTCGACCGCCATTGGCGCAACGCCCGCACCGTGGCGAACCACAACCCGCGGGGGTGGAAGACGGCGGCGATCGGCGGCTTCCTCCTCGCCGACGAGATCCCGCCCGCCAACGGGCTCTTCTGAGCCGCCCCTCACGCGAGCACCGCCGGCTCGACAGTCCGACGGTGCTCGAGATCACGCAGAGACGAAGGAACCACATGACAGCGCCCACCGATGCCGCGACCACGATCCGCACGGGGCGGCTCGGCCGCAGCGGCGTGCCCGTGAGCCGGCTGACCCTCGGCACGATGAACTTCGGCGGACCGACCTCGCGCGAGGACTCGATCGCGATCGTGCACGCCGCGATCGACGCCGGCGTCACGCTGATCGACACGGCCGATGCGTACCTGCAGGGTCTCAGCGAGGAGATCCTCGGCCAGGCGATCGCCGGCCGCCGCGACGAACTCGTGATCGCGACCAAGTTCCACGGCCGGATCGGCGAGAACCCCCTCAACGCCGGCAATTCGCGGCGCTGGATCTCGCAGGCGGTCGAGGGGAGCCTCACGCGCCTCGGCGTCGACCACATCGACATTTATCAGGCCCACCGGCCAGACCCGCACACCGACCTCCTCGAGACGATCACCGCGCTCAGCGACCTCGTCCGCGCCGGCAAGATCCGCTACTACGGCACCAGCACGTTCAGTGCCGAGGATGTGGTCGCCGCGCAGCACCTCGCACGCGAGCACGGCCTCGTCGCCCCGCTGACGGAGCAGGTCCCGTACTCGGCGCTCGTCCGCCTGGCCGAGCGCACCACGCTGCCGATCGCCCGGCGATACGGGCTGGGTGTACTCGCGTACGGCCCCCTCGCCGCGGGATGGCTGAGCGGCGCGTACCGGCGAGGTGCACCGCAGCCGCAGTCCGCCCGAGCCGCCCAGGCGTGGGCGGGGCGCTTCGACGTAGACGACCCGGCGAACGCCGCCAAGCTCACCGCCGCCGAGCGGCTGGCGGTCCTCGCCGACGAAGCAGGACTGACCCTCCCCTCCTTGGCCCTCGCCTTCGCTCTCACCCATCCCGATGTGTCGTCGGTGATCGTCGGCCCGCGCACCCGCGCCCACCTCGACGCGTACGTCGCAGCCTCCGCGGTCGTCCTCGACGACGACCTCCTCGACGAGATCGACCGTGCGATCGCTCCAGGCACGACCTTCCTCGAACGCGACAACGGCCGCATCTCGGCGTCCCTCACTTCTGCCGCGCGCCGGCGCACCCACGACTGACCCCTCCCCTATCTCGAAAGGCACCACGTGACCTACCAGCCCTCCGAAGCCCGCCACGACGCGCTCGCCTGGCGGCGCGCCGGCAGCAGCGGACTGACCCTCCCCGAGTTCTCGTTCGGCCTGTGGCAGAAGTTCGGAGACCGCACACCGTACGAGACGCAGCGCGAGATCCTCCTCGGAGCCTTCGAAGCCGGGATCACCCATTTCGACAACGCCAACCGGTACGGCCCGCCGCACCGCGCCGCCGAGAAGAATCTGGGGCGACTCCTCCGCCAGGACCTGGGCGCCTGGCGCGAGGAGATCCTCATCTCGTCGAAAGCCGGAAACCCGATCGGGAAGAGCCCGTACCTGCGCGGCGGCTCGCGCAAGAGCCTGCTTCAGAGCCTCGACCACAGCCTGCGCGACCTCGGCACCGACTACGTCGACATCTTCTACTTCCACCACCCCGACCCGGCGACGCCCATCGAGGAGACCGTCGGCGCGCTCGTCACCGCCGTCCAGTCCGGCAAGGCTCTCTACGTCGGCATCTCGAACTTCTACTCACGTGCCGCCGCGCACGAGGCGGCGCTGCTCCTGCGGCAGGCAGGCGTGCCGCTGGTCGCACACCAGCCGCGCTACTCCATCTTCGATCGACGCATCGAGATCGAGGGCATCCTGGAACAGTCGGCCGAGGACGGCGTCGGACTGATCACCTACTCGCCGCTCGCCCAGGGCCTGCTCACCGACAAGTACCTCGACAGCGGCATCCCGGCGGAGGCGCGCGCGGCGAGCAGCGACTTCCTCTCGCCGTCCGACATCAGCGAGGATTACCGCGTTCGCGCACGGGCTCTCAACGATCTGGCGCTCGAGCGTGGCCAGTCCCTCGCCCAACTCGCCCTGCAGTGGGTGCTGCGCCGGCCCGAGGTGACCAGCGCCCTCATCGGCGCGAGCTCGGTCGAGCAGCTCCACCACAATCTCCGCGCGCCCGGCTTCACCGCTCTCACCGCTGAGGAGCTCGCCGTCATCGACACCCACGGGGTGCACGGCACGGGACTGCGCCTCTGATGTCGGCGTCGTCCTCGACCGCACCTGTCGCCGGCCCGGCCGGCGCCCCCGCGACCGCATCCGTCGCCCAGCCGGCCGGCGTCCTCGCCGGCCGGCGTCTCGGGTTCCTCCTCCACCTCGACGCCGACGTCGACCCCGCGACCAGCTACGCGCACGCGATCGAGCTCTTCGCGTGGGCGGAGGAGCTCGGATACGACTCCGGGTGGGTGATCCAGCGACACTTCCGCCAGGGCAACGAGCACGTGTCGTCTCCACTGGTGGTCCTCGCGGCGATCGCGCAGCGCACGAGCCGCATCCGGCTCGGCACGGGTGTGCTCGTCCTGCCGCTGGAGGATCCCGTCCGGGTCGCCGAAGACGCCGCGACCCTCGATGCCCTCAGCGGCGGCCGGCTCGAGCTCGGAATCGGCGCCGGCCCGTTCCCGGGAGCATGGGAGGCTTTCGGCCGCGACATCGAAGACCGCCACGAAGTCTGGCGCCGGAGCGTCGAGCGCTTGCACGAGGCTCTCGCGGGCGCCGCCCTCAACAGCGCGGGCGAGGTGCTCCACCCGCCGGGCACGGGCGTGCGCGGACGCCTCTGGCAGGCCACGACGAGCGCGCCCGACCACGCGGTCGCCGAGGCTGTGGCTGCGGCCCGGGCCGGCGACGGGCTGCAGCTCTCACGGGCGACCGACTGGAATCGTCGGCAGAGCGCCGAGAAGCAGGCAGAGCTCATCGCCGCCTACCAGTCGGCCCTCCCCGAGGCCGTATCGCCGCGGGTGCTCGTCTCGCGCGCGGTCTACCCCGATCGCGACCGGGTGTCCGCGCTCGCCAAGCTCGCGCCGGGCGCCCGGCGGTGGCAGAGCTGGTTCGCTGCGCTCGGGCGCGCCGAGGTCGCCGCCGCGACACCGGAGGAGTTCCTCGTGCGCGACCACACGCGCTTCGGGACGCCCGACGAGATCGCCGCCGGGCTCGCGACCGACCCGGCGGTGGCCGCCGCCACCGAGCTGCTCGTCAGCTTCCCTCCGGCCGTCCCCGATCTCGTCGAGCACCGCCGGCTGCTCGAGGCCACCGCCACCGATCTCGCGCCGGCGCTCGGCTGGCGCCCGCCCCTCGGAGTCCGACGATGACGACGTTCCACCTGAACATCTCGCTGCAGACCCCGGGGCACGTTCGAACGGCCTGGCGCCTTCCCGAGCGCGACCCGCGGGCGTGGATCGACGTCGGGCGACTCCGGGAACTCACCCGCGCCGCCGATCGGGCGAAGCTGCACGCCGTGTTCCTCGGAGACGCCCCGGGCCTCGGCACCGGCATCTCCGCGCATCCCGAAGCGGGACTCGACCCGACGATCCTGTTCGCGGACCTCCTCGCCGGCACCAGCGGAATCGGGGCGATCGCGACCTCGAGCAGCACCTACAACAGCCCGTACAACCTGGCACGCCGATACCTCGCGCTCGACCACGTGACCGGCGGGAGGGCTGCGCTCAACATCGTCACCACCTTCGCGCCCCACGCCGCGGCTGCCTACGGTTACTCGACGACGCCCGACAAGGTCGACCGCTATCGGCGGGCCGACGAGTTCCTGCAGGTCGTGCTCGGCCTCTGGGACGGGTGGGATGCCGATGCACTCGTCGCAGACCCCCGTTCCGGGCTGTTCGCCCAGGCGGACGGCATCCATCGCGTCGATCACGACGGCGAGTTCTTCCGGGTGCGCGGTGCGCTCTCCGTCCCGCCGTCTCCGCAGCACCGCCCGGTCCTCGTGCAGGCCGGCGGCTCGCCGGGCGGGCTGCAGCTGGCCGCACGGTGGGCGGAGGTGGTGTTCACCGCCGGTCAGGACATCGAGGAGGCCGCGGCGTTCCGCCGCGGCACGAAGAGCCGCGCGCACGCCGCGGGGCGCGACCCGCGCGGGATCGTCACCTCGCTCGGCGTCGTGGTCCTCGTCGCCGACACCGAGCGCGCGGTGCGCAGCCGCGTCGCCGCGCTCGTCGACACCATCGATCTCGACGCCGCCACGCGCGGCATCGCCGCACAGCTCGGCCTCGACGCGGATCGCGTGACGCCCGACACTGTGCTCACCGCCGATGTCCTGGACGGCGCACCCCTGCCTCCGGCATCGGCGGGCTTCCATCGCAGCACGCGCGCGCTCGTCGCGACGTCGCCGCTGACCGTCCGAGAGCTGGTGACCCGGTCCGCCACCGGGTCGGGTCACCGCCTGCTCGCCGGGACGCCCGAGCAGATCGCCGACGACCTCGAGCGCTGGTACCGCGCGGGCGCCGCAGACGGCTTCACGATCATGCCGGCCGACATCGCCGAGGACTTCCACGGCTTCACCGACGAGGTCGTGCCGATCCTGCAGGCCCGCGGGCTCTTCCAGCGCGACCACCGCGCACCGACCCTCCGCGAGAACCTGGGCCTGGATGCCCTGGCGCCGGGTGCCGATCGCGCGCGGATCGCGGGGGGCCTGCCCGCGACGGCATGACGAACGCCTCGCCGCACGGCCGGGTGACGCGAACATTTCGCCCCGTGACGATGCGTGACCGCATTCGATGCCGGGAGACCCTCGATGACCGTGCCGCCGCCGCCGGGACGCCCCGGCTTCTAGCGTCGGCGTTGTCACCGCTCATCGACCCGGGAAGGGAACCTGTGATCCGCTACATCGCCCTCAAGGTCGGCCGCGCCGCCTTCGTCGTCTGGGCCGCGTTCACCCTCACCTTCGTGCTGCTGTTCGTCCTGCCCGCGGATCCCGTCGACCTCCTCTTCGATCCCGCAGAGCTCAACTCCATCCCCCCGGAGGTGCGCGACCAGGTCGCGGCGAGCTACGGCTTCGACCAGCCGGTGCTCGTGCAGTACCTCGACCGGCTGGCGCACGCCCTCCGAGGCGATTTCGGCACGTCTGTCCAGTCGGGCCGCAACGTCGTCGACGCGATCCTCGAGGTTCTCCCCAGCACCCTGATCCTCGCGGTGGCCGCCCTCGCCGTCGCCGTCGCGATCGGCTTCACGATCGCGCTCGTCGCGACCGCGACCAAGCGGGACTGGCTGCGCAACGTCCTCGAGTCGCTGCCGTCGGCGTCCGTGTCGATCCCCGTGTTCATGTTCGGCATCCTGCTCCTGCAGGTGTTCTCGTTCTGGCTGGGTTGGTTCCCGTCCTTCGGCGATACGGGCTGGCAGAGCCTCGTCCTCCCGGTGATCACCCTGGCCATCCCGGTCTCGGGGCCGATCGCGCAGCTGCTCGTACGCAGCTTCGGCGACGAGTTCCACGCGGGCTACGTCACGACCAGCTGGGCGAAGGGCGCGACCCGCAGCCGCATCATCATCGGCGACGTCTTCCGCAATGCGAGCCTGCCGGCACTCACCATCGCGGGGATCACGTTCGGCAGCCTCATCGCCGGCGCCGTCATCACCGAGACCGTGTTCGCCCGCCCCGGCCTCGGGCGCCTGACGCAGTCCGCGATCAACACGCTCGACGTCCCGCTCGTCCAGGGGATCGTCGTGTTCGTCGCCCTCAGCTTCGCCCTCATCAACCTGATCGTCGACCTGGTGTACCCGCTCCTCGACCCGAGGCTGCGGGCCGCCCTGACCATCCGTCCGCTGCGCGCGGCCGACACCGCGGAGGCTCCGGCATGACCATCGAACTCGATTCCCCCGTCGTCGCCGCACCGACCCCACCGCCGGCGGCGACGCCCGCGGCGCGTCGCGTGCGCGCACCGGGGCTGCGTGCGGTGTTCCGGCAGCCGGTCCTCGTGCTGGCGTGGATCATCGTCATCGTCGTCATCGGCTGGGCGCTCGCGCCATCGCTGTTCACGCCGTACAGCCCGTACGAGGGCGATCCGGCGCTCAGCTTCGCGCCGCCCAGTCTGGAGCATCCCTTGGGCGCCGACCGCCTCGGCCGGGATCAGCTCGCCCGCACCATCTACGGTGCCGGCACGACGCTCACCGCGACGCTCATCGCCGTGGTCATCGCGTTCGGAATCGGCACGGTCGTGGGGCTGATCGCCGGGTTCGCGGGGCGGTTCACCGATACCGCGCTCATGCGCGTCATCGACGTGTTCCTGTCGATCCCGAGCCTGCTGCTCGCGATGGTCATCGTCTCGGTCCTCGGCTACTCCACCCAGAACATCGCGATCGCCGTCGGCATCGGGTCGATCGCGGCGTTCGCCCGCGTCATGCGGTCCGAGGTGATCGGCGTCGTGGGGAAGGACTACGTCCGCGCCGCGTACGGATCCGGAGTGACCCGCCTCGGCGTCGTGCTCCGCCACGTCGTGCCGAACTCCCTCGGATCCGTCATCGCCCTGGCCGCGCTCGAGGTCGGCACGGCGATCCTCGCCGTCGCCTCCCTCGGATTCCTCGGCTACGGAGCCCCGCCGCCCGAGCCGGAGTGGGGTCTCCTCGTAGCCGAGGGACGCGACTACCTCGCGGCCTACCCGTGGGTGTCGATCCTGCCGGGCATCGCCCTCGCGGCCGTGGTCATCGCCACGCACCGCATCAGCACCTCGTTCCGCGGGAAGGACCGTCGATGACCACCGCCGCACCCCCGATCGCCCCGCTCCTGCGCATCACCGATCTCGAGGTCGACTACCGCGGCGAGGGCCGCTCCTGGACGCCGGCGGTGCGCGGCGTCGGACTGCACGTCGAACCCGGCGAGTTCGTCACCCTGGTCGGCGAATCCGGCTCCGGCAAGACCACGGTGATCCACGGTGCGCTCGGGCTCCTCCCCGCCGCGGCCCGCGTCACGGCCGGATCCATCGAATACTCCGGCGTCGACGTCACCCGCTGGCCCGAGCAGCGCATGGCGCGCGTGCGCGGGGCGTACGTCGGCTTCATCCCGCAGGATCCCGGCACCTCGCTGAACCCCGTCAAGCGGATCGGCCAGCAGGTCATCGAGGCCGTGAAGCTGAACGAGCGCGAGCGCGGCGACCGAGCCGGGCACATCGAGCAGGCGCTGACGAGCCTGCGCACCGCCGGCCTCGGCGATGCCGAGCGCGTCTTCCACCAGTACCCGCACGAGCTGAGCGGCGGCATGAAGCAGCGCGCGCTCATCGCCATCGCGCTCGCGGGCAAACCCCGGATCATCGTCGCCGACGAGCCGACCAGCGCGCTCGACGTCACGGTCCAGCGGACCATCCTCGATCACCTCGAGCGTCTGCGCACCGAACTGGGCATCGGCATCCTGCTCGTCACCCATGATCTCGGCGTCGCCCTCGACCGCTCCGACCGCATCCTCGTCATGCAGGACGGGCGCCTCGTCGAGGAGGGCTCGGTGCATCAGCTGCTGGTCCGGCCGCAGAGCGACTACACGCGACGGCTCCTGGATGCTGCACCCGCACGGCACGCGGGCAGGCTGGCGGCGAGCCCGGGCCTCGGCCCGCGCACCGCGCACCTCGACGAGATCGTGGTCGAGGCACGCGGGCTGTCCAAGCACTACGCCCTGCGCCGTCGCGGCCCTGCGGTGCCGGCGCTCGACGGCGTCGACCTGGTGGTGCGCGCTGGAACGACGCACGCGATCGTCGGCGAATCCGGGGCCGGCAAGTCGACGCTGGCCGGTATCCTCGGCGGCTTCACGGCAGCGGATGCCGGGACCGTGCGGATCGCGGGGCGCGACGTCACCGGGGCACGACCCCGGGAGCTGCGGGAGGTGCGCCGCGAGCTGCAGTTCGTGTTCCAGAACCCCTACGCCTCACTCGACCCGCGCTTCACCGTCGAGGAGATCGTCGCGGAGCCGCTGCGCGCCTTCCGGGTGCACAGCGAGCGGCGAGACCTCGACGCCCGGGTGCGTGAGCTTCTCGATGCGGTGGCGCTGGATCCGGCGTTCGCCAAGCGGCGGCCCCGTCAGCTGTCGGGCGGTCAGCGTCAGCGCGTCGCGATCGCACGCGCACTCGCCCTCAACCCGCGCATCCTGGTGCTCGACGAGGCGGTGAGCGCGCTCGACGTGTCGGTGCAGGCGCAGATCCTGCAGCTGCTGGTCGATCTGCAGACCGAGCTCGGGCTGAGCTACGTCTTCGTCACGCACGACCTGGGCGTGGTCCGCCTCATCGCCGACGACGTCACCGTCATGCGAGCCGGCCGCGTGGTCGAATCAGGCAGCGCCGGTGACGTCCTCACCGACCCGCAGCACGAGTACACCCGGACGCTCCTCGAATCGATCCCCGGATCCGGGCTGTTCCCCGCCGAGGTGGGAGCGTGAGCGCCGCGCTGATCGCTCTGGAGGGCACGGTCCTCGCCGACGCCGTCGCGCAGGAGCCGCAGACGACGTCGCTGCTCCGCGAGGGAGTGCGCGACGGGCGCCTGGCCGCCGTGGTGCTCGGCGCCCCGTATGCGCCTCGCGACCACGACCCCGTCGCGGTCGCCACCGCCCTCACCGTCCACCTCCCCGGCATCGGCGTCATCGCCGCCGCCGACAGGGACGGCGACCACCCCTACAACGCCGCGCGGCGTCTGCTCTCGCTCGATCACCTGAGCGGCGGACGCGCGGGCGCGCTCTTCTCCGGGGGCGGGGCCGCCGACGAGGCTTCGCACACCGCCGAGCGGATCGAGGTCGTGCGCAAGCTCTGGAACAGCTGGCCGGTCGAGACGCTCCTGGTGGACCATGCGACGCGGCGCTATGCGCGCACCGACGGGATCCGGGCGATCGCGCACGCAGGCGACCGGTACGAGGTGCGAGGTGCCCTGAACACCCCGACGAGCAGGCAGGGCGAGCCGGTGTCGCTGTGGTGGGTCGACACCCCCGACGAGCTCGAGGCGTCGTTCGGCCTCGTCGACCTCGTCGTCACGGACAGCGAGCACGTCATGACCGCGTGGAGCATCGCGGCGAGCGCGGAGCGCCCGCGCCTCGTCTCGACGGTGCCCGGCGCCGCAGGGATCAGCCTCGTCCGGGTGCGCACGCGCGACGGGCTCGCCCGCGCACTCGACTCCGCCTCCCCCGCCGTGCCTGCTCGCACCCTCCGGAAGCGCCTCGGTCTGCCGGAGCGCCGCTACGACCTCTCCCACGCCCCTCTCGCCTTCGGAGCCGCACATGCCTGAGCGCACCGACCAGCTCACGCTCAACGTCAACCTGCAGTCCTTCGGCCAGCGGCCCGCCGCCTGGCAGTTCGGCCCCACGACGCCCGATACCCTGATCAGCCCGCAGCACTGGATCGAGAGCGCGCGGGCAGCCGAGCGCGGGCTCCTCGACGCGGTGTTCTTCGCCGATCAGCCGGCGCTCCACAATCCCGACCCGCGACCGGGCAATCCTCTCGAGCCCATCACCTTGGCCGCGCTCATCACGGCGGCCACCGAGCACGTCGGGGTGATCGCATCGGCATCCACCACGTACAACGATCCCGTCGAACTCGCCGAGCGCCTGCTCGGCACCGACGTCGTCAGCGGCGGCCGTCTCGGCTGGAACATCGTGACGACCTACAACCAGGCTGTCGCGGGAAACTTCGGACTCGATGCGGGGCCCGACCGCGTGACCCGGTATCGACGCGCCGCCGACTTCGTCGACGCCGTCACGGCCGTCTGGGACGGTGCCGCGTCGGGCGGCGACTACCGGCACTCCGGCGAGTTCTACGACATCGCGGGGACCACTGCTCTAGGCCCCTCGACCCAGGGGCATCCGGTGCTGTTCCAAGCCGGCGGCAGCAGCCAGGGACGGGACCTCGCCGCGCAGCACGCGGATGGCGTCTTCACGGTCGAGCTCACCCTGCCGCGCGCGATCGAGAACTACGCCGACCTCCGCCGTCGCGCCGCCGCGAGCGGGCGGCGCGACGTGCCCAAGATCACGCCGGGGCTCTCGCTCGTGATCGGGAGCACCGTGTCGGAGGCCCGCCGCCGCTTCGACGACTTCGAAGTGCGGGTGCCCGACGGGTACGCTCTGCGCTCGCTGTCGAACGTCCTCGCCCACGATGCGACGACACTCGACGTCGACAGCCCCATCCCGCCCGAGGTGCTCGACAAGCCGTGGGATCCCGATTCGCACCCCGCGTCCGCGGGGTACCGTCTCACGTTCCTCGATTGGATCCAGGAGCGCCGGCATCAGACGATCCGCGAGATCCTCCGAGACTTCGGCGGGTACGGCTCACGCATCATCGTGGGTACGCCGGAGCAGATCGCGGACGACATCGAGCTGTGGTTCCGAAGCGGCGCGGCCGACGGATTCAATCTGATGATCGACCAGTTCCCCCACGGCCTGACCGTGTTCGCCGACGAGGTCGTGCCGCTCCTGCAGGCCAAGGGGATCCACAAGCGCGAATACGACGCTCGGACGCTCCGCGGGGCGATCGGGCTGCCCGAGCGCATCGCCGTGCACTGACCCGCCGGCGAGCACATCGGCACTCGGCGGGTCCGGCTGGCCGGGCGCCTCGGTCGTTCAACCCGCGCCGGCGCGGGTTCAGCGTCCCTGCAGCCGCTCCAGCCACGCGGCGCGAACCGACTCGGTCTGCGCCTGAACGAGGAGGAAGTGCGCGCTGCGCACGCAGTACTGGGCGGAGTCCTCGCGCTCGAGTCCGCGACCGGCACGGACGATCAGCAGCGCCCGCGCGAGCGTGGTCAGCGCCTCTCCGGAGGCGATGCGCACCTCGAGCCGCTCGGCGAAGCGCGCCTCGGCGTCTTCGGCGTCGGCGAGCGCATAGGCGCGCGCGCGCAGGTCGCGCACGCGCGGCGTCCATGCCGCCACCACGTCGCGCGCGGCCTGCGCCGGCTCCTGCGCGAGCTCCGCCAGCACGTGGGCGGCGAAGCCGAACAGGTGCGGCTTCGCATCGACGGCGCTCTCGCGATCGGCGCGCCGCCACCGCTCCAGCGGCTGCACATCGAGCACCAGATCGGAAGGAACGACGACCTCCTCCAGTCGCACGCGTGCCGTACGGCTTCCGGCGACGGCCGTGAGGGCGATCGGCTGCGCCGTGAAGCGGTCGTCGATCGGCACGAGCGCCAGCACGACCCGCTCTCGCTCGGCGTCGACGCCGGCCACCAGCATGGCCTGGTTGAGCCCCCAGCCGCTCACCCACGACACCGTGCCGGTCAGCCGCCACCCCTCGCCGACTGATCGAGCCGCAACGTACCTCTGCGGATAGCGGCGCACGTCGCTCAGCCCGGCGCCCGCCAGGATCCGTCCGCGCAGGAGCGCATCGATGACGCCACCCGGCGGCGGCGGATCGACGAGCGCCGACTCGACGCGGCGGGCGAGCGGGGCGTGCTGAGCCCACACCAGCCACGTGTTGAGGCACGCGCTCGAGACGTGCTCATGGATGCGCCGGTCCTCAGCCCGCCCGAGGGCTGCGCCCCCGTAGCGCTCCCCGGCGAGGTGGTTGAGAAGTCCGAGATCGGCGAGGTCGTCGATCTGCTCGGCGGTGACGCCCACCGCATCCGTCGTCAGCGCCGCCGGACGCAGCCTCTCTGCCGCGTAGGCCGCCGCAGCGGCCACCAGCGGGTGCGCGTCAGCCGCGTCGGCGTCTGCCGCCGGCCCCGCGACCGCGGCACGCAGCGCAGTCGCGGGCACGGGATGCGCGAGCCTCGCCGCCGGCATGACTCAGCGGGCTCCGGAAGCGGACAGAACCGATTCCGCGCCCTCGGCGCCGGCATCGTCGTCGAGAAGGCTCGTGAGGAACCGGGCGACGCGACGCGCCGCCGGGTCAGCGGCCGACGCCTCGACGTCGGGACTGTAGTTGGTGTTCGTGTTGATGTCGTAGGTGACGGTGCGCCCGTCCTCGGTCTCGAGGAACTCGATGCCGGCGATCTCGATGCCGAGGTCGGCGAGCAGCGCCTCATACCGGCGGATGAGCGGATCGTCGGTCGCGATGTCTTCGCGCACGCGGAACAGCGGCTCCGGCTCGACACCCGCCACCGGGACGGCGCAGGCCTCCGCGGGGCAGAGTTCGAACGCGCCGGCCGTCGTGTCGACCCTGACCGCGTAGACGAACCGACCGCCGACGAACTCGGCGCGCGTGACGAACGGCTCGGCGGCGCGCAGGTACTCCTGCAGCAGCGTGATCCCGTCGGCCGGCGCCTCGAACTCGGGGCCGGCGACGTACGCGTCGAACTCCACGTGCGAGTCGAATCTGCGCACGCCGAGGCCCTTTCCGCCCTGGTTGTGCTTCGTGATGAACGGCACGGCGAGTTCGCGGGCGCGCATCGGAAGCTGCTCCCGGTCGAACACGGCGATCGTGCGGGGCACATCGAAGCCTGCTCGGCGCAGGTGGGCATGCTGCACGACCTTGCTCACCTCGATCGAGGCGACCGCCGAGCCGTTGACCACCCGGCTCCCCCACGACTCGAGCCAGGCGAGGACGGACCGCGCGGCATCCTTCGCCCCCTCGGCGCCTCGCGTGTGCGCAGAGGCGCTCAGACGTGACCAGAACACCCCCGGCGGCGGGCTCGCATCGAGGTCGAGCGATCCTTCGCCTAGACGCCATTCGCGCAACTCCACCCCCTCCGCGTCGAACGCGCGCGCGAACGCGGGGATCCACTCGGGGTTGTCGTGCAGCACGTGCACCACACGGTTCTGTGACATCGGTCGCCTCTCTTCGTCTGCCTCCACGCTCGCGGAGCGCCCGTCGACGGGCAACCGCGTGACCTGTCGTGTAGCCCGATGACGCCGCATGACGCGCTCTCTCCTCGTCATCTCCGACCACGCGGATGCCCCCTCTCGCGCGGCGGCGAGAAGGGGCATCCGGAACTGCCTGTCACCAGGTCGAGACGTACTCCGACGACCGCACGCGCTGCGCCTGCTCGACGATGGGGAGCGAGCGGTCGACCGCCTGCTCCACACGGCGCACGACGTCGGGCGACGTGAGCGCGTAGTCCGTGAAGTCGGTGTTCGAGGCGTACACCCCGATGGGGAGTGTCAGCGCCTGGAAGAAGCCGAACAGGGGACGCAGCTGATGCTCGAGGATCAGCGCGTGCCGCTCGCCTCCGCCCGTCGCGGCGACGAGCACCGGGGTGCCGACGAGGTCGTACTGCCCGACGAAGTCGAACAGGTGCTTGAACAGCCCCGTGAACGAGGCTCGGTAGACCGGCGAGCCGACGACGAGGAGGTCTGCCGTCTCGATCGCCTGCAGGGCCTCTTCCACCTCGGGACCGACCTGATCGCGGGTGAGCGCCCCGGCGAAGCCCGGTCCGAGGGCCGCGACCTCGATGAGCGTGGTCTCGGCGGGGGCTCGCTCGGCGATCTTGTCGAGGAGGAGCCGGACGAGCGCGGTCGTCCGGCTGGGCTCGTGGAGCGAACCCGACACCCCGACGACGCGGATGGCACGCGCGGACGCGCCCGATCCGGTCTCCGGCGGAGCCCCGGCGGTGGTCGCTGCCGCGGCGAGGGCGCTCATCGGTCCTCCTCCGGCGGTGCGACGGGCCGCCCGATCGACAGCATGAGCCGATTCGCCCAGTTGAAGAAGGCGGCACCGTGGATGACGTCGGCGATCTCGAGCTCGTCCAGCCCGGCCGCCTGCAAGCGCTCGACATGCGCGACGTCGAAGGTCAGCGGAGTCGCGGTGAGTGCAGCGGCAGCCGCCGTGATGGCGTTCCACCGCTCGCCGAGATCAGCCGAGATGCCCTCCGCGAGCAGGCGGTCGACGAGCTCGGGGGTCTTCGAGTGATGAGCCGCGAAGCGCGCGTGGACCGAGGCGCAGAACACGCATCCGTTGACCCGCGACGCGGCCGTCGCCGCGAGCTCGCGCTCGGCGCGCGGAAGCCCTTCGGAGGTGTTGTAGAAGATGTCCTTGTCCACGAGCGTGCGCGCCCGCAGGATCTCGGGGTCGCGCGCGAGCAGGCGGAAGTAGTCGCTCGACGCGCGCTGGCGGTCGACGAGCCCGTCGTAGTGACGCTCGGTCAGCGCCTCGACCGGGAGCGGCTCGAGCCACGGCACCCAGCCGACCTCGGCGCGGGTGAACGCGTGCGGATGCTCGACCTCATAGGTCAGGACGGTGGTGTCGGTGACGGGCGTGCTCATGCGGATACCTCCGAGGGCGTACGGGTGGACAGGACGCGCAGGCCGGCGGCCACACGCTGCTGGAACGCGAGGAACGACACGAGCTGCGACAGTGTGACGATGCCGTCGGCCGTCCAGCCCGCATCGAGCAGACGGGCCTGTGCCGCCCCGTCCGCCTCGCGCGGACGCGCGGTGAGCAGGTGCGCGTGGGTGATCGCTGCGGTCAGGTGCTCGCCCAGCGCATCCCGCGCGGCGATCCCCGGCTCGTAGCGTCGCCCGTCGGTGCTCTCGGGCTGCAGGCCCGCCTCGGCGTACGTTCCGAACGGACCGGCCGTCGCGGAAGCGGATGCCTCGGCGAGAACGGTCGCCGCACGCTCCGGGTCAGCCGCGGTTGCAGCATCCGCGTAGTACGCCGCGGTCTCATCGTCGGCCGTCGCGCGCGTCGCGAACGCGGCGACCAGCAGCCGCTCGGCGAGCGCGAAGTCGCTGTCGTCGATCGGAGCGAACAGCGCGTCGTGGCTCGCCTGGAGCTGCTCGCGCGTGACGGGGCGCCGACGGCGGAGCAGGTCGAGGGCATCGCCTTCGGAGACGCCGACGAGGACGTCGACGATGTCGGGTGTCGCGGTGGTCATGTGTTTTCCTTTCCGGCGGAGCCGAGGGTCTCGAGCGGCGCGCGGTCGCGCGTCGTCCAGCCGAGAGCGGGCGCGACCTCGGTCGCGAAGAGTTCGATCGAGCGCAGCACGAAATCGTGCGGCGCATCGACCGAGTGCACCTGGAACGCGACCTCGTCGGCCCGTGCCAGCGTCGTGTCGGCCGCGAGCGATGCAGCCACCTCGTCGGGTGTGCCGAGGTGGGTGTCGAGCGCGGCGATCAGTTCGTCGAGGTCGTCGCCGGGGATCGACTGGCCTTGGCGGCGGAACCCCTCGGCCGCGCGGCGGAGGCCGACCTCGGCGAAGCGCAGGGCTTCACGGCGGTCGTCGGCGACGAAGACGGTGCGCGATGCGGTGACGCGCGGACGCGCACCGGCGGGGAGCGCGTCGAGGTAGCGGTCGATGATCGGGTTCTGCAGGTCGGCGATCGTCGCGTGCGGCGCCTCGGCCGGTCGCGGCTGGGTGCGCGAGAGCAGCAGGCCGTGGCCGTGCACCCCGGCGCGCTGTCCGCCCGCGGGCGAGAAGGTGGCCTGCCAGATCCGGTCGCCGAGTCCGGCGGCTCCATCCGCCGACCCCGCCGCGTCCGGATAGAGCGTGTTCCCGCCGCCGATCTCGCGACCGGCGAGCGCGTCGAGCAGCACGGCGAGCTTCTCGTCGTAGACGCGCGCCTTCGCCGCGACATCCTGCCCGAACGGCACGAACGACGACGGCGTGCCGCCGCTGCCGAGACCGAGGTCGATGCGGCCGCCCGAGAGCAGGTCGGCGACGACGGCGTCTTCGGCCACCCGCACGGGGTCTTCGAGCGGCAGTGTCACGACTCCGGTGCCGAGACGGATCTCGCTCGTCGACGCGGCGACGTGCGCGAGGAACACGAGCGGCGCGGGGAGGCCGCCCTCGGCGGCGCGGAAGTGGTGCTGCGCGACCCAGGCGCGCTGGATCCCGAAGCGTTCGGCGTGGCGGATCTGGTCCGTCGCGAGCCGATAGCGCTCGGCAGGCGGCGCGTCGTCGAGCAGGCGCGTGAAGAATGCGAGGGTGGGTGCAGCGGTCATGCCGCGACCTCCGATCGTCCGGGTACGGCGGCGAGCAGTTCGCGCGTGTACTCATGGGTGGGGGTGAGGAAGAGATCCTCGGTGCTGCGCGTCTCGACGATGCGGCCGCGTCGCATGACCGACACCGTGTGGCTGATGCGTCGCACCACGGCGAGGTCGTGCGAGATGAACAGGTACGTCAGCCCGAGCTCCTGCTGCAGCGATTCGAGGAGCTCGAGGATGCGCGCCTGCACGGTGACGTCGAGCGCCGAGACGGCCTCGTCGAGCACCACGATGTCGGGATTGATCGCGAGCGCGCGGGCGATCGCCACGCGCTGCCGCTGACCGCCCGACAGCTCGCGGGGCGATCGCTCGAGCACGTCGGCGGGAAGTGCGACACGGTCGAGCAGCGCGGCGGCTCGCGCGCGACGCGACGCCCGGGTGCCCTCCGCGAAGTTGTGCAGCGGCTCGGCCACGATCTGCGCGATGCTCTGCCGCGGGTCGAGCGACGAGAACGGGTTCTGGTAGACGAGCTGGATGCGACGGCGCAGCTGCCGCAGGCCGTCGCGCTTGAGTCCTGCCACTTCGACGCCGTCCAGCTCGATGCGGCCGGCATCCGGATCGAGGAACCGGGTCACCAGCCGCGCGGTCGTGGTCTTGCCCGATCCGGACTCGCCGACGAGCGCGTGGGTCGTTCCCCGTCGCACCTGGAACGACACGTCGTCCACCGCACGGAAGGGCCCCTGACCCCGCCCCTGCACGGTGAACTCCTTGACCAGGCCCTCGGCGACGATCGCGAAGGGGTTCTCGGCTGCGGCTGCCGCGGCATCGCGCAGGAAGAGCGGCGGTGCCGGACGCCGGAAGTCGCCCGTCGCGAGCGCAGGGGCATCGGCGAGCAGCTGACGCGTGTAGGGATCGGACGGAGACGAGAGGATGCCGGCGGCCGAGCCCTGCTCGACCACCCGACCCTGGTTCAGCACGACGATCCGCTGTGCGCGGTCGGCCGCGACACCGAGATCGTGGGTGACGAGCAGCACCGCGGTGCCCTCCTCGCGGCGGAGGTCGTCGATGAGATCGAGGATGCGCCGCTGCACGGTGGCATCGAGTGCGCTCGTGGGCTCGTCGGCGATGATCAGTCGTGGGCGCAGTGCGATCGCCGTGGCGATGAGCACCCGCTGCCGCATGCCGCCCGACAGCTCGTGCGGGTACTGGCGCGCGCGGAGGCCGGGGTCGTCGAGCCCGACCCGCTCGAGCAGCTCGAGCACGCGCCCGCGCACCTCCGCCCGGTCGCGCACGCCGTGGAGGCGCAGGATCTCGCCGACCTGCACCCCGATCGGCCGCACCGGGTCGAGCGACGACACGGGGTCCTGCGGGATCAGCCCCACCTGTGCTCCGCGGATGCTGCGCAGACGCTTCGGGCCCCAGCCCGAGATGTCGACGCCGCCGAGCGAGATCGAGCCGCCCTCGACGCGTCCACCCTCGGGAAGCAGCCCGATCAGAGCGTGCGCCGTCGTCGACTTGCCCGATCCGGACTCGCCGACGAGCGCCACGACCTCGCCCTCGCCGATCGCGAGGTCCACACCGTGGACGACGTCACGCCGGCCCGACCGGGTCTCGTACGACACGCGCAGGCCCTGCACGTCCAAGACGCTCATCGCGTCCCCTTTCCGATCGACTGGCTGATGCGGTTGGCGCTCAGCACGACCACGAGCACCACGAGGCCGGGGAGGGTGGTGAGCCACCAGGCGGTGGCGACGTAGTTGCGTCCCTCGGCGATGAGGAGCCCCCACTCGGGCGTCGGCGGCGGAGCCCCGTACCCGAGGAATCCGAGGGTCGAGATGGCGAGGATCGCGGCGCCGAACTGCAGGGCCGCGAGGCCGACGACGGCGGTGAGCGAGTTCGGCAGCACGTGGCGACGCAGCACCGAGGCGAACGACCCGCCGCTGCCGAAGGCCGCTTCGACGTAGTCGCTCCGCCGCACCCGCACGACCTCGGAGCGGGAGAGCCGCGCGAACGACGCCACGCTGCCGATGCCGACCGCGATCGCGGCGTTCACCGTTCCGAAGCCCAGCAGGATGATGATCGACAGCGACAGCAGCAGCCCCGGGATCGACAGGAGCACGTCGACCACCCGCATCAGCACGTCGTCGAGGACGCCGCCGACCGATCCCGCCACGACCCCGATCAGTGTGCCGGCGGCGAGACCGACGGTCACCGCGATGAGCGCGCCCGACAGCGAGTGGATCGCGCCGTGGACGACACGGGCGTAGAGGTCGCGACCGATCGCATCGGTGCCGAACCAGTGCGCGGCGCTCGGCGGCAGCAGCTTGTCTGCGGGGACGCCGTCGATCGGGTCGTGCGAGGTGAACAGCCACGGTGCGACGGCCCAGAGCACCGCGATAGCGATGACCACGATCGCGAGCACCAGCGTCCAGGACGGGCGGCGTCCCGCGGCGAACAGCCGCGCGATCGACGAACGGCGGGCGGGCTGTCCCGGGGGTGCGCCGGCATCGCGCGCGAGCGGGTCGACCACGGTTCCGGATGCCTCGTCGCGCGCGATCGCGGCGGTGGAGGCATCCGTCACCGTCTCCTGCTCCCGGGCCCCGCTGTGTGCCTGAGCGTGTCGAAGGGAGGTCATGCGATCGCCTCCTGCGGCGTCGGGGCGGACTCGGCGCGGGCGCGCTGCGAACCGGGGCGGCGACGCAGACGCGGGTCGAGCACCGGGTAGAGAAGGTCGACGACGAGGTTCACGACCACGAAGGTGAGCGCGGCGAGCACGACGATCCCCTGCAGCACCGGGATGTCCTGGTTCGCGACGGCCTGCTCGGTGATCCGCCCGATCCCCGGTCGCCCGAAGACGGTCTCGGTGACGACGGCTCCGCCGATGAGCTCGCCGAACAGCACGCCGGCGATGGTGAGCGTGGGCAGGATCGCGTTGCGCGCCACCGAGCGCCACAGCACCCACGACGGCGACGCCCCCTTGGCGCGGACGACGGTCACGAACGGCTGCAGCTGCACCTCGTCGATGCTGCGGACGAGGATCTGGGCGAGCGGGGCCGAGATCGGCACCGCCAGCGTGATGACGGGCAGGATCAGCCCGGCGACCGGATCGGCGCCCACGATCGGCACCCAGCCGAGCCCGAACGAGAACACCTGGATGAGCAGGATGCCGAGCCAGAACACCGGGACTGCGACGAAGACGCCGGGCAGCGCCCGCAGTCCTTCCCGCAGCCACGCGAACGGGGCCAGCGTCGACAGGAAGGCTATCGAGAAGGCGATCAGCACGGCGAGCGCGAACCCGAGCGTCGCGAGTGCGGCGGTGGCCGGGAGAGCCTCGCCGATGAGCTGGAGCACGCTCGTGCCGTACT
The DNA here is from genome assembly GCF_017831975.1 of Microbacterium terrae. NCBI lineage: Bacteria > Bacillati > Actinomycetota > Actinomycetes > Micrococcales > Microbacteriaceae > Microbacterium > Microbacterium terrae. The sequence continues at coordinate 2,667,405 of NZ_JAFDSS010000001.1, forward strand.
GCGTGGAGTACCCGAGGTCGCCCTGCGCGTACCCCGTGAGCGTCGCCCAGTACTGCTCCCACCACGACGAGTCGGCGCCGTACGCGATGCGGATCTGCTCGATCTGATCGGGGGTGAGGCCCAGCTCCGGGTTGTCGTACTTGATCAGGATCGCGTCGCCCGGCAGCAGCTGCAGGAGGATGAAGGTGGCCGAGAAGGCCGCGATCAGTACGATCGCGGCCTGCCCGGCGCGTCTCAGCGCGTAGCTCATCGGCTCGGCCCCGGAGTCCTAGTTCTCGTCCGCGAGCCACACGTCGTAGAACGTGGGGCGTGCGACCGACTCGAACTCGACGCCCTGCACGTAGGGCGCAGCGCCGTAGACCTGCGGCTCCTCGAACAGCGGGATCACGTACGCCTGCTCGGCGAGGTAGTCCTGAACGGCCTGCGATGCGGCGACCCGGGCGTCGGGGTCTGCCGTGGAGGCCACGGCGAGCAGCAGCTCGTCGAGCTTCGCGTCGTCCGACAGCAGGGTGTTGCGGTTCTGCGTGAAGTACTGGCTCTTGATCACGTCGAGGTCCGCGCGTCCGACCATCGAGTGGTAGAGCGGGGTCTTGAGCGGATCCTTGATGTCTTCTGCATAGGTGCCGGCATCCGCCGACTTCACCTCGAGCTCGACGCCGATCTTCTTCAGCTGCTGCGCGACCAGTTCGAGGGTCTGCTTCGACAGCGGCTGCGGCTTGGCCTCGTAGACCGTCAGCGACAGGCGCTCACCGTCCTTCTCGCGGATGCCGTCGGAACCCGGCTCCCACCCGGCCTCGTCGAGCAGCTCCTCGGCACGGTCGGGGTCGTAGGCGTAGTGCTCGGACTCGTCCTTGTACCCGGGCGCCGAGGCGCTGAGCGCGCTGGTGGCTGCGGGGTAGTTGCCGGTGAAGATGGTGTCGACGACCTCCTGGCTGTCGACGCCGGCGACGAGCGCCTGACGGACGCGGATGTCGCTCAGCAGCGGATTGGTGAAGCGCAGGCTCAGCGCGTTGTTGACCCCGCGGGTCTGCGGGGCGTACAGGTCGAACCCGGACGACTCGACCCGGGCCTCGTCGAACGCCTGGACGTAGCGGATGTAGTCGGCCTGGCCCGAGAGCAGCGACCCGATGCGCACGCTGTCTTCGGGGGTGACGATGAGGTGGATCGCATCGAGGTACGCGCGGCCCTGGTGCTCGAAGCTCGGCGGCGCCCAGTCGTAGTCCTCACGCGCCTCGAGGGTGAGCTCGGTGCCGAGCTCCTCCTCCGTGATGACGAACGGGCCGGAGCCGACGATGTCGGTCGCGTTGCCCGCCCCGAGCTCCTCGAGCGACTTGTCGAGCGTCTCGGGCGAGAGGAGGCCGGAGTTGATCGTCGACGTCGCCTGCAGGAAGCCGGGGGCCGGAGCTGAGAAGCGGAAGGTCACGGTGTCGGCGTCGACGACCTCGCTGGCGGCGTAGTTGTTGATCGCCTCCGAGATCGTGAGCCCCAGGTCGGCGTTCCCCAAGCCGTAGGTGTCGAAGTTCTTCGCGACGGCCGCAGCGTCGAGCGGCGTGCCGTCCGAGAACGTCACACCGTCTCGCAGGTCGAACGTGTACTCGGTTGCGTCGTCGTTCACCGTCCACTCGGTCGCGATCCAGGGCTCGATCTCGAGCGTCTCGGGGTTCTGCCAGGTGAGGCGGGCGGCGATGTTGTTGACGATGCCGCCGTTCGGGTAGAAGCCCGCCTGCGGGGGGTAGAGGTTCGTGTACGTCTGGTGCTCGAGGTAGGTGAGCGTGCCGCCGGTGACGGGATCGCCGGCCTGCGCGTTCGCGTCGGTGCTCGTCGCCTGCTGCGTCGCGCAGCCGGCGAGGGATGCCGCGACGGCGAGCGCGAGGGCTCCCGCGACGATCCGCGGTGCGGGAAGGGACATGAGTGCTCCTGGGGTTCGGGTGTGCAGTGAAGGTGAAGGCCACGCTAGGACCGGCGCGCCCGTGGTCGGAGTCGGGATGTCACCGCGGTTCACCGTGTGACCGCGGGGGTCACGGGGTGTCACGAGAGGTAATGAACAGCGCGCTCGGATGCCGCGCGTCGGCCGTCAGCCGGCGAGGGCGCGTGCGTGCACCGGCCGCGGCGCCCCGAGCGACAGCCGCTCGCGCAGCGTCGCCCCGGAGCGGCCGAGCAGCCCCCGCCGCCTCAGTTCGGGAGCCGCGAGCGTGGTGAAGGCCTCGAACTGGGCGGGCTGGAACGCGGAGAGCACGTTGAAGCCGTCGGCGGCTCCGGCGTCACGCCAGAGCTCGAAGTGATCGGCGATCGCACCCGATCCGCCCACGACGAAGTTCGCCGGCACCGCGGCCGCTGCCACCAGGTGCCGCCACGTGACGGGATGCTCGCCGCCGAGGCGGCGTCCGGTGCGGGCGATCACGAGGTCGAGCACCCGCCCGGCCGCCTCCCCGAACCGGCCGGCCGCACCGGCGGGCACGGCATCGTCGATGCCCGCGCGGCGGGAGGCGTCGTCGTCGGGCGCACCCGCGAGGTCGAGGAACGCGCCGAGCGACCGGTTCGCCGGAAAGCCGGCGCGAAGGGCGTGGCCGGAGACGCCGTCGTCGATCGGCACCAGCAGCAGCAGACGATCGACGATCGCGCGGGCCGCGGCATCCGTCTCCGCCACGACCGGCAGAACGGGCACGATCACCTTGAGGTCGTCGGGGTCGCGGCCCGCCGCCTCGGCGAGCGCGCGCAGCTCGGTGCGGGTCGCGGCGGCGGCAGCGGGGTCGCCCGCGGCGATGAGCGCGAGGTCGGCCTCGGCCGCGGCGAGTGCGCGCGAGCGCGGGGAGGTGCCGGCGTGCACGATCGGCGGATGCCCCTGGGGCGGCCGTGCCACGTTGAGCGGCCCCTCCACCCTCACCTCGGTGCCGGCGAAGGCCGCCGTCCGCAGGCGGTCGGGATCGATGAGCACTCCGGCCTCGCGGTCCGCTACCCACGCACCCTCGTCCCACGACTCCCAGAGCAGCCGCAGCGCCCGGACGAACTCGTCTGCGCGGTCGTAGCGCGACGCGTTGTCGGCGTGGACGTCGCGGCCGTGGTTCGCCGCTGCGCGCGGTTCGGCCCCGGTCACGAGGTTCACGCCGCCGCGACCGCCCGTGAGCACGTCGAGCGACGCCGTCGCGCGCGCGGTGGCGTAGGGGTCGGCGTACGTGGTGTTCACCGTCGCGATGAGGCCGATGCGCTCCGTGACGGCGGAGAGGTGAAGCACCGCGCTCAGCGGATCGACGCGTGCCAGCAGGTACGGATCGCGGAACTCCAGGTCGGGTCCCGTCGCGAGCCAGTCGCCGAAGAACAGGTAGTCCAGGTCGGCGTCTTCGGCGAGCCGCGCGACCTGCCGCAGCACGGCGGCGTCGCCTGCGGGGTCGGCGTGCGCCCCCGGATGCCGCCACCCCGACGGGTACGCACCGAGGGTGCGGACCATGGCGCCGACGATGAGCGGTGCGGTCACAGCGGTGCGACTTCGAGCGCGGGCGAGTCGCCGGTCGCGACCTGGCGCCCCCGGCTGCGCGACCACTGGCTCCACGAACCCGGGTAAACCGTCACGTCGATGCCCGCCAGCGCGCCGGCGAGCGCCGTGTGCGTCGCGGCGATGCCCGACCCGCAGTAGGCGGCGACCTGCACGTCGGCGGAGACGCCGGCTGCCGCGAACTGCTGGCGGATCTCATCGGGCGAGCGGAAGCGTCCGGCGTGGAGGTGCACCGCCGTCGGCAGGTTCACCGCACCGGGGATATGCCCGGCGACGGGATCGAGCGGCTCGGCCTCGCCGCGGTAGCGGTCGGCGCCGCGCACGTCGAGGAGGACGCCGCGGTCCCACGCCCAGTCCTCGACCTCGTCGATGCCGACGAAGCCGGTGTCGATCTCGGTGAGCACCACGTCGCCCCGCCGAGGCTGAACGTCGCCGGTCTCGATCGGCAGGCGCTCCGCAAGCCACGCGCGCAGCCCTCCGTCGAGCACCCGCACGTCGGCGATGCCCGAGCGTCCGAGCACCCACCAGGCACGGGCTGCCGCGACGGATTGCAGGTCGTCGTACACCACGACCGGCTGCCCCTGCGAGATCCCCCAGCGCTGCGCGGCGGCCTGCAGCCGCTCGCGAGGCGGCAGCGGGTGACGCCCGCGCCGCGGGTCGGAGCGTTCGGCCAGCTCGCGATCGAGGTCGACGTACACCGCGCCAGGCAGGTGCCCGTCGAGGTAGTCCGGCCTGCCTTCGGGCTGGTCCAGCCGCCAGCGCACATCGAGGAGGCGCACAGGCTCCCCCGAGCGGAGTCGGGCTTCGAGTTCGAGGACGGAGATGATCGGCGACGGCATGCGGGCAATGCTCGTCGCCGCGGGCGCACCACGCACGGATCGCCGACACACACATCAACGGAGCGACACGTTCCGCGATACAGCGAAACGCGCCGTAACACTCCGCCCTCCTTCCCCCCTCCTCCTCCTCGCCTCCCCCTCCCACCACCCCTGGCTTCATCTCCGTGAAATCGACGCAAGCAGCGCGTCGAGCATCGAATCCACGGAGATGAAGCTCCGGTCGAAGGCGCGCGGGGGCGCTGTGGGCGCGGGGGCGCTGTGGGCGCGGGGTGTCAGTCGAGGGCGGCGCGCGCGGCGGCGACGGCCGCGGGAGTGGCCGAGTAGCCGTGCTCGGCCGCGGGGAACGTTCCGGCTCGCACCTCGGCGGCATACGCCGCGACACCGTCGGCCATCACCGTTCCGGCGTCGGCGAAGCGCTTGACGAACACCGCTGTGCGCCCCTCGGTCAGGCCGACGAGGTCGTGCATGACGAGCACCTGCCCATCGGCGCGCCCCGCGCCGATGCCGATCACCGGGATGTGCAGGGCGGGGAGCACCGCGTCGACGACCTCCGCCGGCACGGCCTCGATCACGAGCACGCTCGCTCCCGCGTCCTGCACGGCGAGCGCCTCGCGGGCGAAGCGCTCCGCGCTGTCGGCGGTGCGCCCCTGTGCGCGGAGCCCCCCGAGCGCCACCGCGGTCTGCGGGGTGAGCCCGACGTGGCCGACGACCACGACCCCCGCGTCGGCGATCGCCCGGATGCGCGCGAGCCGCGCCGGGCCGCCGCCCTCGAGTTTCACCGCGTCGGCGCCGGCCTCTTTCACGAAGCGCACCGCGGTCGCGACCGCCTGCTCGTCGGAGACCTCCGTCGAGCCGAACGGCACATCGGCCACGACGAAGGCCGAGCGGATGCCGCGGCGCACGGCCGCCGCGAGCATGAGCATCTCGTCGACGGTCACCGCCGCGGTCGACGCGTGCCCGAGCACGACCTGCGCGCCCGAGTCGCCGACGAGCACCATGTCGACCTCGGCGCGCTCCGCGATGCGGGCGGTCGCGTGATCGTACGCGGTGACCATCACGATGGGCTCGCGCTGCGCCTTCATCTCGGCGAGGCGGTGCAGGGTGACGTGGGCGCGCATCAGGCACCTCCGGGGGTGAGCAGGGCGTTGTCGATGAGGCGGGTGTCGCCGAGGCGCACGGCGAGGGCGACGAGGGCCGGGCCCTCGATCATCGCCACCGACTCGAACGAGTCTGGGTGGACGATCGCGACGTATTCGACCGCCGTGTCGGCTGCCTCGAGCACGTCGCGGGCGATCGCCACGAGCACAGTGGAATCACGGATGCCGCGGGCGACGGCATCCGTCACCGCGTCGAGCGCCCGCGGAACGGCGACGGCGCGTGCGCGCTCCTCGGCGCTGAGGCGCACATTGCGGCTCGAGCGGGCGAGGCCGTCGACGTCGCGCGAGGTCGGGCACACGCGCAGAGCGACCGGTACGCCCAGGTCGGCGACCATCCGCCTCACGACCGCAACCTGCTGGGCGTCCTTCGCCCCGAAGTAGGCGGTGTCGGGGAGAGCGGCCAGGAGCAGCTTCAGCACGACGGTCGCCACGCCGTCGAAGTGGGCTCGCCCGCGCTGCGCGCCCTCGAGCGACTCGGTGAGGACTCCCGACACGCTCACCGTCGAGGCGAACCCGCGCGGATACATCTCGGCGGCCGTCGGCGCGAACACGATGTCGACGCCCGCCTCGGCCGCACGGGCGACATCGGCCTCTTCGGTGCGGGGGTATGCCGCGAGGTCGGTCGGCTCGTCGAACTGGGTCGGATTCACGAAGATCGACATCACGACGGTGCCCGACTCGGCGCGGGCTGCGCGCACGAGCGAGAGGTGCCCTTCGTGGAGTGCGCCCATCGTCGGCACGAGGCCGACGCCGTCGTCGCGGCGCCCGGCCAGGGCGGCGCGCAGTTCAGCGATCGAGCGGACGACCTTCACCGTGCACCTCCCCCGGTCTCCGCTGCATGATCCGCGGCACGACGCCCGGCCGCCGCACGCGTCGCGAGGTCGGTGGTCGCGGCTGTGAGCGCGTCGAACAGACCGAGCCGGTCGGGCATGCGCTCGGCAACGGCGGCGCGCTGACGGCTCACGGTCTCGACATCGCCGCGGGCGACCGGGCCGGTGAGCGCCCGCTCGGCGCCCTCTGACTCCCACGCGTCGACTGCCGCGCGCACGAGCGGCGCGAGCATCGCGCGGTCGACGCCCGCGGTCGACGCGAGGTCGGCCGCGAAGCCCTCGACCGTGACGAGGAAGTTCGCCGCGACCGATGCCGCAGCGTGGTACGCCGCGCGGTCGTGGTCTGCGACTTCGAAGGGCCGCATCCCGAGAGCGGCGACGAGCGCGAGTGCCGTCTCGCGGGCGCGGCGACTCGACGCCGCGATCGCCGCAGGTGCGCCTTCGAACGCAGCACCGCGCTCGGTCACGGTGAGGAGGGGATGGATGCTGAAGGACTCGTGACGACCGAGCGCGTCGAGGCCCGTTGCCCCCGAGAGATGGCCGACGAGCGGTGCGGGCGCGACGGCCTCGGCAGCCGCGGCGATCTCGGAGTCGGGCACCGCCAGCAGCACGACCGCCGCGTCGTCCGCTGCCGCGCCGCGCCCGAGAGGACCGACCACGGCGACTCCCGCAGCGTGCAGCGCAGTGACCAGTGCGCGCCCCATGCGCCCATCGCCGACGACGGCGACCGGGGCGACCAGGGCCTCGACGGCGCGCGCGGGAGCGGCGTCGCGATCGCGCATCGTTGTCGCCTCTCGTCAGCGGCATTGTGAACCGCGCACAAAAATACCCTGTCGCAGGCTCAGAACCCGCATCGAGGGGATCGCCCGACGGGGCGGGGCCCGGTTGTTCCGCCCCGGGCGCATCGCCCACGGCCGAGCGGTGGATCGCGTCAGCCGCGCAGCGGTCCGGTGGATCCGCGCACGCGGAGCGACGGCGTCGAGTCGAGGAAGGCTCCGGGTTCGGCGCCGTCGACCACGGCGAACAGCCGCCGCGCCACATGCGATCCGAAGGCGACCACGTCATGGCTGAGCGCCGTGAGGCTCGGCAGGGTGTGCTCGCACAGCACCGAGTCGTCCCACGCGATCATCGAGAGGTCACCCGGAACATCGAGCCCGAGTTCGTGGGCGACGGTGAGCCCGGCCATCGCCATCACGTCGTTGTCGTAGATGAGCGCCGTCGGCGGCTCAGCCCCGGTGAGGGCCGCTCGGGTGCACTCGGCCCCCTGCTGCGGCGTGTAGTCGGTGCGGACCAGTTCGCCGTGGATGCCCAGCGCCCGGGTCTCGTCGGCGAATGCGGCGTCGCGGATGGACGTGTGCGCGAGCGCAGCCAGCCCGGCGACGCGCGCGATGCGCCGATGCCCCAGGTCGGCGAGGTAGCGCACGGCCGAGCGCATCGACTCGGCGTCGTCGGTCCAGACCGAGGTCAGACCGCCCGCGAGGCTCGGATCTCCGACCACGACGGTCGGCAGCGCACCCGGCTGCGTCGCGAGCGCGACCCGCGGGTCCTCGACGTGCAGGTCGACCAGGATGATCCCGTCGACGCTGCGGGAGTTGCGCCACTTCGCGAGCTTCGCGAGCTCCGCCTCGACCGAGGGCACCACCTGCAGCAGGAGCCCGTAACCCCGGATCGACATCTCGAGTTCGAGCCCCGCGAAGAACCGCATGTAGAACGACTCGACTCCGAGGTTGTGCGGATCGCGTGCGAGAACGAGCCCGAAGGTCTCGGTCTTCGCCTCGGCGAGCGACCGTGCCGCCGATGACGGCGCCCAGCCCATCTCGTCGGCCACTTGCAGCACACGCGCCCGCGTCTGATCCGAGACGCCCTTGCGGCCGTTCAGCGCGAACGACACCGCGCTGATAGATACACCGGCGCGAGCCGCGATGTCGTTGATCGTCACGCGCCCGCTCGGGCGCCGGTGCGCGGTGCTCACCCCTGAACACTAGCCCCGCGACGCAGCGAGGAGGGTCAGGCGGTGGCGATGAACAGGCGGCCCGCGCCACGCACCTCGAGGGTCGCGGCATCCGTCACGAAGACGCTCTCGCCGCGCTCGAGCGAGCGCGTGCCTTCCGGGCCCGTGATCCTGAACTCCCCCTCGACGACGATCCCGATCGCGGGTGAGCCGGTCTCGATGCGGGCGTCGGCGCTGACGTCGAGCAGCTCGAAGGCGACATCGGCACCCGAGGCCAGCGATCGCGGGCGGTACGAGACCACGGAGTCGGCCACAGGAACGGGAGCGAGGTGCGGCGGCTCGCCGCCGGTGAAGTCGAGCACGCGACCGAGCTCACCGGTGTCGACGTGCTTGGGCGTGAGGCCGCCGCGCAGTACGTTGTCGCTCGGCCCCATGAGCTCCATCCCGGTTCCGCGCAGGTACGCATGCACGTTGCCCGCCGGGAGCCACAGCGACTCGCCCGCCGCGAGGGTCACGTGATTGAGCATGAGCGCGGCGGCGACACCGGGGTCACCGGGGTAGCCGGCCGCCAGCCGGCCGGGGAGTTCGAAGCGGTCAGGATGCTGCGCAGCGATCTGGGTCACCGAGGCGATGAGCGCCTCGACATCGGCGCCGCCGTCGAGCAGCCACACGAACGCCGCACGGATCCCGTCATCTCCGGCCAGCAGCGCCCGCCAGCGGGCGAACGGAGCTTCGTCGAGACCGGCGTCCGTCGCCGCGGCGGAGAGCGCGTCGACCTCGGCGATGGTCTCATCGACCGGCCGAAAGCCGCAAAGCGCCTCGAAGCCGTCTTCGAGCGCCACGATCAGCTCGGGCTTGGAATACGGGTCCTTGTAGTTGCGCTCCCGCGCATCGATGGGTATGCCCTCGGCGTTCTCGCGCGCGAACCCCTCGAGCGCCTGCTCCGGCGTCGGGTGCGCCTGCAGCGAAAGCGGCGACACAGCGGAGAGCACCTTCAGGAGGTACGGCACACGGCCGGCGCCCGACCGCTCCCACTCCGCGAGGTCGGTCCATCCCGCGGCACCGGTCACCGCGCGGCTCGGCGCCGACGGGTGAGCACCCAGCCAGAGCTCGGCCTCGGGGGCATCGGGAGCCGGCCGGCCCAGCACACGGGAGATCCCTCCCGGCGTGCCCCAGGCATAGTCACGGATGTCGCCTTCGATCGTCACGAGCGTCGCAGTCATCGCGTCGATCCTCCCATGAACGGATGCCCGGATACCCGCATGCGGGCCCGATGTCATCGAGCGGTCACCGCGCCGCCACGGAGATGAGGCTGTGCAGCGGATGAGCCTCGCCGAGGCGCTGCAGGGCCGCAGCCCCGTCGAGTCCGGTGCCGACCGGCGGTTCGATGTGGGCTCCGGGGACGGCCTCGAGCATCAGCTCGGCGAAGCGATCGCGGATGAGCGCCGAGCGGAATACGCCGCCGATCGCGCTGACGACCGGCGCCTCGCGCTCCTCGTCATCGGGACCGGCGACGCGGTGCAGCGCCGTCGCAGCGGAGTGCGACAGCTCGCGCGCTGCGCGCAGGCAGATGGACGCGGCGACGGTGTCCTCCGCGGCGAGCGCGGCGACGTGCTCGGCGAACGAGGCGATCACCGACACGCGGGCGGGGTCGGACTGCAGCTGCACGTACGCCGTCTCGGGGTCGGGCCAGCGCTCGCGCAGCATGTCGAGCAGTCGCGTCTCGGCTCCACGGCCGTCGTACGCGCGCATCGCGGCATCCAGGCCCTCGCGACCGATCCAGTAGCCGCTTCCGGCGTCGCCCATGAGATTGCCCCAGCCGTCGACGCGCGCGACCGCGGTGCGGCCGACGCCGAGCGTCACCACGCCGGTGCCGGCGGCGACCACCGCGCCACGCGCGTCGCCGAGCGTGCCGAGGAACGACGTGACCGAGTCGTGCGTCAGCAGCACGCGTCGCGCACCCAGATCGGCCAGCATCGACAGCAGCGCGCTGGCATCCGCCTCACGCGAGGTGAGGCCCGACACCCCGGTCGACACGACGTCGAACGCGTCGCCGGTCTCCTGCGCGACGGCGCGCGCCACCGAGGCGAGCTGGGGCAGCAGCGGCTCGTTGGTGCGCACTCCCGGCAGCACCCGCTCCAGCGCTGTCTGCCCACCGCGCTCGATGCGCACCTTCATACCGGTCTGACCGGCATCGATCGCCAGCGCCGCCGCAGCGCCTCGGGGGACTGTCATCGAGCTTCCTCATTCCAAGCGGAGTACTGCTGCGCCATGTAGTGGCCCGCGGGCTTTCCATAGGGACAGTAGTCGTCATTCGCCGTGGCATCCGCGACCGCATACAAGTCTGCGGGCCAATCCCAGAGCATCAGACCACGCACCCAGTCCCGGCTGCGGCACGCCTCGAACATCGTCCGGTAGTAGCGCAGCTGCTCGGCGCCCGACGGGGCGCCCGGCAGGCTCCAGTCGTTCGGCAGGTCGGGCGAGCCCTCGCGCGACGGGCATCCCGCCTCCATGAAGAAGAACGGCTTGCCCGAGGCCCGCACGACAGGCTCTATCCGGTCGAGCTGCTCGTGGAACTGCTCGATCGGGTAGTACCCGCTCGACGAGATGACGTCGACCGCGTCCCACCACGTGACGCGGTCCTCCTGGTACTTGTCGCAGTTGTACGTGATGGGTCCGGAGTACACCTCGCGCACGTCGGCGATCAGACGCCGCCAGTGCGCCTCCTGCGCGTCCGCGCGCACCATCTCGCAGCCGATGCAGAGCATCTCGCAGCCCTCGGCCTCGGCGATGCGCGCGGCGTGCAGGATGAACGCCCGGTAGGCCTCGAACCACTGCGTCCAGCTCGGCTCGTTCGGCACGTCCCAGTCGAAGAAGCCGATGAAGGCGCGCCAGGTTCCGTCGGCGACGTTCACCACCGGCTTCAGGCACACCCTCATGCCGCGGGCGTGCGCGGCGCGGATCGCCCACACGATCTCGTCGTCGGTGACCGTCGGCTCCTGGTCGAACGGGATCTCCGTCGAGAACGCGGTGGCCTGCAGCGCCGAATACGCGAGCGCCGTCCAGGTCACCGCGTGCTCGGCCATGCGATCGAGGGATGCCTCGGCCGCGGGCGTCGCCCACGTGCCGCGGGTGCCGACCCAGCCCCACGTCATGCCGCACACCGGCCGGGCGAGGAGCGTCGCGGCGTCGGCCGCGAGCACGCTCACGCGCTCACCAGCTGGTTGCCCGATCGCAGTACGGTCGGCGCCGCGAAGGCCTCGGCTTCCGCGAGCGCGCCGCGCACGCGGAAGGTGTGCGACTCCCCCGGAAGCAGCGTCACCAGTGCCGAGTCGACGCGGGCGTCGGCGGAGACCTTGTCGACGAGCAGGGTGAGGTCGCGGACGAGCACCGCGGCCGTGACCGTCACGTCGACGCCGTCCTCGGTCGGCGCAGCCGACACCGTCACCTGCTGCGGGGCGAGCGCGCTCTCACGCGGTTCGGCGAAGAACCACACACCGCGCGAGCCGGCGGCGTCGGCGACGACGACCTCGGATGCTGCGTCGTCGGCTCCCGCGACTGCTGCCTCGAGCGCCACGACGGCGCTCCCGAACGGCGCGATCTCGACGGATGCCCGCTGCTCGGCGAGCACCGTGCCGTCGAACCGGCGACGGGTGATGACGAGCTCCGTCGCCCAGCTCTCGCGGGTGTCGTTCGCGACGATCGCCGAGAGCCCCTGCTCGAGCGGCTGCACGGTCACCGCCCGAGGGGCGAAGCTGTTCTTCAGCGCAAAGTAGAGCGGCTTCTCGCGGGCCTCGCCGTCGATCGCCGCCCAGGAGGTGACCGGCCAGCAGTCATTGAGCTGCCACACCACCGCGCCCGCGGTGAACGGGGCGTGAGCGCGGAACCAGTCCAGGGCCGCCGCGACGGCGTTCGCCTGGTTCAGCTGCATCGCCCAGTGCCACGTCTCCATGTCTTCGGGGATGCGGTAGTGCTTCACGAGGCCGCGGCTGAGCTTGACGTTGCCCTCCATCGCCTTCTGGTGCACGACCATTCCGGGCGATTCGGGCGTCAGCGGCGAGTCGCTGATCGACCGCGTGAGGGTGGTCCATGCGGGCGGGCCCTGCCAGCCGAACTCCGCGACGAAGCGCGGGCGGTACGCGCGGTAGGTCGTCCAGTCCTCGCGATTCCACTGCTCCCAGAGGTGCATGGTGCCGTGGGCCTCGTCGTTCGGGTGCGGCCCGGTCTGAGCAGTGCCGTCCCACGAGCCGCCAGGGCTGAATGGGCTCCCCGGCGCGTACGGCACGTGCGACGCGATCTCGCCGACGACGCCCGGCAGCAGGTCGTAGTAGTAGTACGCACCCCAGGTCTTTCCGTCGAGCAGCTCCTGCCAGCCCCAGTCCTCGTAGCCCCACAGGTTCTCGTTGTTGCCCGTGAGCAGTGCGAGCGAGGGGTGGTGCGCGATGCGCGAGACGTTCTCGCGTGCCTCCGCCTCGATCTCGGAGCGCAGCGGCTCCTCTTCGGCGTATGCGGCGCACGCGAAGAGGAAGTCCTGCCAGGTGAGGAGTCCGAGCTCGTCGCACAGGTCGTAGAAGTCATCGCTCTCGTAGATGCCGCCGCCCCAGACGCGGATGAGATTGAGGTTCGCGTCGCGAGCCTGGGTGAGCCGGTCGGCGTAGCGCGCGCGGTCGACCCGCACCGGCAGCGCGTCGTCGGGGATCCAGTTGACGCCCTTGACGAAGACGGGCTCGCCGTTGACCACGAGCTGGAACGGACGCGACGCGTCGCCCTCGGCGCCGGTGTTCCACACGAGCTCGCGGAAGCCGACGCGGCGGGCGGCGGTGTCGATGCACTCATCGTCGACGTGGAGCGCGATCGCGACGTCGTACAGCGGCTGTGCGCCGTATCCCACCGGCCACCAGCGGTCCACCGCAGGCGCGTCGACGACGACGGATGCCGCGACCTCGTCGGCAGGGATGACGACTGCGGCGCGGACTCCCGCGACCTCGACGGAGACGTCGAGGTCGGCATCCGACGCTCGCTCGACGCGCACCTCGGTGCGCACGCGACCGCCGTCGTCGACCGGCTCCGCGACCACCCGCACCTCGGCGAGCCGGGCGAGCGACCACGACTCGAGCCGCACCGGCTTCCACAGGCCGCTCGTGAATGTCGCGATCCCCCAGTCCCACCCGAAGTTGCAGGCGGACTTGCGGATCGCCTCATACGGCAGCGGATACGGACGCTGGCGCACACCGAGCGCGACCGACTGCTCGTTCGCCGCGCGCACGGGGCTCCGGAACGCGACAGTGAGGCGGTTCTCGCCGGCGACGAGATGCGCACCCACGTCGAACCGGTACGAGCGGTGCTGGTTGGCGACCTCGGCGAGCAGCGCACCGTTCAGCGAGATCGCGGCGACGGTGTCGACGCCGTCGAAGACGAGGTCGTGGCGGGCAGCGCCGGCCAGTTCGTCTGCAGCGACCTCGAACGTCGTCTCATACGTCCAGTCGACGAGCCCGATCCACGCGAGCGCCGCCTCGTTGTCGTCGAGGTACGGGTCGGGGATGAGGCCGGCGGCCAGCAGGTCGGTGTGGACGACACCCGGGACGACGGCGGGCACGGTGAGCCCGGCGATGTCATCGGGAGCCGGGCCGGATGCCGCCGACAGCGTCCACCCTTCGCTGAGCGCGCGACGGGTGATCGGACCGGCGAGGGTCTGGGGGTGGCTCACTTGACTGCTCCTGCGACGAGGCCCTTGTAGATCCAGCGCTGCAGAAGCAGGAATGCGATCACGGTGGGGATGATGACGACGATCGTTCCGGCGGCGATGACCTCCCACTGCGCACCGAACGGTCCCTTGAACCGGAAGAGCGCGGTCGAGATCATCCCCTCGGAGGGAAGGTAGAGGAAGGGTGCGTAGAACTCGTTGTACACGGCGATGCCCTTGATGATCACGACGGTCGCGATCGCGGGCTTGAGCAGCGGCAGGATGATCCGCCAGTAGATCGTCCACCGGTTGGCGCCGTCGATCATCGCGGCCTCGTCGAGCGAGACCGGGATCGACTGCATGAACTGGATGAACAGGTAGATCGCGATGATGTCCGTGCCCATGAAGAGCAGGATCAGTGCCGCCTTGGTGTCGTAGAGCCCGAGTCCGTTGATGATCTGGAACGTCGCGACCTGGCTCGTGACGCTGGGGATCAGCGTCGCGACGAGGAACAGTCCGACGACGAGCTTCTTGCCGCGGAAAGTGAATCTGTCGATCGCGTAGGCGGCCATCGTGCCCAGCGCGATCGTTCCGACGAGCGAGATCACCAGCACGACCGTGGTGTTGACGAAGCCCTCGAGCATGTCGCCCTGCGTGAACGCCGTGACGAAGTTGTCGAAGTTGAACCAGTTCTCGGGCGGGGCGAACGGCCCCGTCTGCCCGTACTCCTGCGATGTCTTGAGGCTCGCGAACAGCACGACCGACAGCGGCAGCAGTGTCAGGATGGCACCCAGGATCAGGCTGACGTACTTGGCGGTGGATGCGCTCATGCTGCGCACGCGCATCATCGGAGTGCGAGCGGAACGGTGCCGGGGCGCAGAGCTGCGCGGTCCAGCGGTCTGAAGCGGCGCGGTGGTCATGTCAGGTCCACTTTCTCGTCGGGGAAGACTCTCCGCTGGATCCAGGTCACGACCAGCACGATCACCAGCAGCACGACCGCCATCGCCGAGGCGAGGCCGACCTGCCGGAAGTTGAACGCGGTCTGGAGCGTCTGGATCACGAAGGTCGCGCTGCCGTTCGCGCCGCCGGTCATGATGAACGGGATCTCGAACACGTTGAGGCTTCCCGCGATGGCGAGGATGAACGAGAGACCCACCACCCTCCGGATGCCGGGGAAGATGATCGCCCGGAACTGCTGGAAGCGATTGGCGCCGTCGAGGTCTGCAGCCTCGTAGAGCTCCGAGGGGATGGACTGGATCGCGCCGAGGAACAGCACGAAGTTCAGGCCCGTGTACCGCCAGACCGATGTCGCGGCCAGGCTCCAGTTGACGACGTCCGGGTCACCGAGCCAGTGGGGCGTGTCGGCGACCCCGAACCACCCCAGCACCGTGTCGAGGGTGCCGCCGGGCTGGAACAGGTAGAGGAACACGAACCCGATCGCCACGCCGTTGATCAGGTAGGGGAAGAACAGCACGCCGCGGAAGAAGTTCGAGAACCGCGTGCTGAAGCTGAGGATCGTCGCGAAGTAGAGCGCTATGGCCATCTGCACGAACGACGCCGCGAAGTAGTAGAGGCTGACGAAGAACACGCCGAAGACGCGCGGGTTCGTGAACACCTCGACGTAGTTGGCGACCCCGACGTACTCCTTGGTGAGGTCGAGCCCGTCCCAGTCGGTGAAGCTGTACCACATGAGGTTCACCGCCGGCCAGTAGGTGAACACGAGGAGCAGCCCGACCGAGCCGATCAGGAACAGCCAGGGCGTGAGCCGGCGGCGCAGCGCCGACCCCGGGGCGGATGCCCGCGGCCCGCCGGAGGTCCCGCGGGAGAACCCGCGGAACCTCCGGGAGCGCACGGTGCTCGAGAGAACGGCGGGAGCGCCCGCAGGCGCGGTTCCCGGTGCCGTGAGTGCCATGCTTCCGTCGTCCTCTCGCCGTCAACCGGCCAGCTGCTCGCTGGATGCACCCCAGCGTTCGTTGAGCTCGTCGAAGTACGACTGCTTGTCGCCGTCAGCCGCGCCGCGGGCGATGTCGATCATCGCCTGCCGGTACAGCGGGCCCCACAGATCGATCTGCGAGTCGTTGGAGATATCGCTGAGCAGGCTCTCCTTGCCGGCGGGTGCCGGGTTCGTCTCCATCAGTTCGACGCCCTCCTCGGTGAAACCGGCCAGGTTGTCGGGCAGCGGCTTCGCCGACACCGTCGAGACCATTCCCTGCGTCTCGGTGAAGCCCGAATCCTCCAGCAGCCACTGGATGAAGGCCCAGGCCGCGGCCTTGTGCTCGGAGTGCTTGCTGACGCCGAGGTTGTAGTCGCCGCCGATGATCGCGTACTGCTTCCCGTCGAGGTTCGACGGGAACGCCATGTACCCGATGTCGTCTGCGGATGCGCCGTTGTCCTCGGCCGCCGCCTGCATCTGCGAGATCGCCCACGACCCGAGGATCATGGTGCCGATCTTGCCGGTGCCGAGGTCGACCTTCGACTGCTCCCAGTTCGTCGTCAGCGGGTCCTCTTCGGTGAGGCCGGCCTCGACGGCGTCATAGAACACCGAGTCGATCGCGTAGATGTCGGTGCCCTCCGTCCACGGCGCCGTGTTCTCGGCCATGTTGATGCCGGCATCGGGGTCGTTCGTGATGGCGCCGAGGCTGCCCATGCCCTGCGTGAGCGGCCACCCGTCCTTGTAGTTCGTGTAGAGGGGGATGGCGTCGGTGTTGTCGCGGATCTGCTCGAGCGCGGCGAGGAACTCCTCCTCGTTCTTGGGCAGCTCGGTGATGCCGGCCTCCTCGAACACCGCCTTGTTGTACAGCACGCCGTTGGCGTTCCCGCCGATGGCCAGACCGTACTGCGTGCCGTCGTAGGTGTGGGTGGTGAGGAACCGGTAGGTGTCCTGGAAGTCCGCCGTCTCGCCGAGCGGCTCGAGGAACTGCTCGAACTGGCTGGGCTGCATCGTCGGGATTCCGATGACGTCGCCGTAGTTCGTGGTGCTCAGGCGGGTCTTCATCTCGCCCTCGTAGTCGGTGATCCCCTCGAACGTCACCGTGACGTCGGGGTAGACCGACTGGAACTCCTTCGCGTACTCGTCGAATGTCCCGTCCGCGATCAGATCGGTCCGCCAGGTGATGACTTTGATGTCGCCGCTCGGCTCGCCGTCGATCGCATTGGCGCTGTCGTCGCCGGTCGACGAGCCGCCGCCTGCGCAGGACGTCAGCACGATCGTCGCCGCAGCGAGTCCGACAAGGCCGACCATTGCCTTGCGAGTGCTCATGTGATTACTCCCTTGTATCCCAGGTGCCCGACTTCGCCGGCGGGATCCGTCCCACCCTCGGGCGATGACAGCGTAGGACAAAAGCGCTTGAGTTGTAAAGCGCTTTATGCAATTCTGTCCTTCGTTGTCCTCTCGCAGTCGACTACTCTCTGATCATCCTGATCAGGATTTTCTTCGGCTGCCGCGAACCGGATGACGACGGATGTCGCGCCGAATGTCGCCTGTGCCCACCGATGGCATCGGCGAATCGACGCACGGGAGAGGTGCCATGTCGGTTCAGCAGCGGGCGACGCTCGACGACGTCGCGCGTCTGGCGGGAGTGAGTCCGAAGACGGTCTCGCGGGTGTACGCGCAGCGCGAGAAGGTCTCGCCCGACACCGCCGAGCGCGTGCTCTCCGCCGCCAAGCGGCTGCGCTTCCGTCCGAACTCCCTCGCTCGGAGCCTCCGGCGCGGCGGCGTCTCGACGACCGTCGGGTTCATCATGGGCGAGCTGCGCAACCCGTTCTACTACACCGTCGCCTCCGGCATCGAGAAGGCTCTCGCCGCCCAGGGGTTCACCCTCATCGTCGCCACGACGGACGACTCGGTCGAAGGCGAGGAGCGCGTCGCCGACACGCTCCTCGCACAGCGCGTCGGCGCGCTGCTGCTGATTCCGGTCAGCGACGACCAGTCCTATCTCGACGGCGAGCGGCAGCTCGGCACTCCCGTGATCGCCATCGACCGGCCGGCGCGCAATCTGGTCGCCGATGCGATCGTGCTCGAGAACCGTCGCGGCGCGGTCGAGGCGACGACGGCACTCATCGCCGGCGGTCACCGCCGCATCGCGTACGTGTGCAATCCCGCCTCCGTCTACACGCAGACCGAGCGTGTGCGCGGGTATCGCGAGGCGCTGATCGCGGGCGGGATCGACCCTGATCCGCGGTGGGAACGACTGCTCGATGACCCGACGGCTCCGGCCGATGCCGTCATCCGGGAGCTGCTCGACCAGCCCGACCCGCCGACGGCGATCATCGCTGGCAACAACCGCGTGTGCGTCGGCGCGCTCCGAGCGCTCCGCGACCTCGCGTCCCCGCCCGCGCTCATCGGCTTCGACGACTTCGAGACGGCCGATGTGCTGGGCGTCACCGTCGTCGGCCACGACCCGGCAGAGATGGGGCGTCGCGCCGCGCTCCTCGCCATCGAGCGCATGGCCGACCCCACGGCGTTCACCACCCAGATCGAGCTTCCCACCCGCCTGATCCCGCGTGGATCCGGCGAGCGCCCACCAGCAACGGAGACCGCATGACAACGACCGACGTCATCCAGCTCGAAGCCGACGGCCTCAGTGTCGTCCTCGACCCGCGCGGCGCCGGGCTGCCGACCGTGCTCCACTGGGGTGCATCCGTCGGCCGCCTCGATGCGGCGGCCCTCGGCGCACTCGCCGATGCGGTCGGTCGGCAGTCGGCTCCCGGCACGCTCGACGCCCCCTGGCAGGTGTCGCTCGCCCCCGCCGAGTCCGATGCCTGGAGCGGACGCCCGGGCCTCCAGCTGCGGCGCGCGGGCGTGCAGCTGCATGTGCGGTGGACGCGGGTCGAGATCGAGGCGTCGGATGCCGCATGCACCGTCACCGCGATGGACGAGGCGACCGGACTCGTCGGCACCTGGCGTCTCGCGATCGAACGCGGCGTGCTGTGGGCCGAGGGCTCGCTCTCCCACGGCGGCGCGGCGGGCTCGCCGCCGATCGAGGTCGAGTGGTTCGAGCTGACGATGCCTGTCCCGTCGAGTACCGACCACCTGCTCGCTTTCGACGGACGCTGGACGCGGGAGAAGCGCCCCGTCATCATCGGCATGCCCGCCGGCTCGACCGTGCGCCAGTCGCGCCGGGGCCGCCCGGGGCACGACGCCCCGACGTTCTTCCTCGCCTCGGAGGGTGCGCCGACCTGGCGCGCCGGACGCACCTGGGGCGTGCACGCCGCCTGGCCCTCCGACGTCACCTACCGCGTCGACCGCGTCACCGACTCCGTCACCCTCCTCGGCGCCGGCGAGATGCTGCGCCCGGGCGAAGTCGTCCTGGCTCCGGGAGATGTGTACTCCACGCCGCGCATCGCATTCGTGCACACCGAGGAGGGTCTCGACGGCATCGCCGCCCGCTTCCACACCTGGCTGCGCGGGCGGGCGCAGCATCCGTCGTCTCCTCGTCCTCTCACCCTCAACACCTGGGAGGCGGTCTACTTCGACCACGACCCGGCCCGCGTGACGGCACTCGCCGATCTGGCAGCGGAGCTCGGCATCGAGCGCTTCGTGCTCGACGACGGCTGGTTCGCGGCTCGTCGCGACGACACCACTGGACTCGGCGACTGGACCGTCGACCGCACCGTGTGGCCCGACGGCCTCGCACCGCTCGCCGCCCGCGTTCACGATCTGGGCATGCAGTTCGGTCTGTGGTTCGAGCCCGAGATGATCAGCGTCGACTCCGATCTCTACCGCGCCCACCCCGACTGGCTGCTGCACGATCCACGCCACCTCGAGCACGACGCGGGCCTGTCGTGGCGCACCCAGTACGTGCTCGACCTCGCGCAGCCGGGCGCCTTCGCACACGTGCTCGGCCAGATGGATGCCCTCGTGACCGAGCTCGGCATCGACTACATCAAATGGGACCACAACCGCGATCTCGTCGAGTCGGTCCACGACGGGCGCCCGGGCGTGCACGGCCATACTCTCGCGACACTCGAGCTCATGCGTGCGCTGAAGCTGCGGCATCCGTCGCTCGAGATCGAGTCGTGCTCGAGCGGCGGTGCGCGCACCGATCTCGGCGTTCTCGAGGTGACCGACCGCGTGTGGGCGAGCGACTCCAACGACCCCGTCGAGCGTCAGGACATCCAGAAGTGGACCGGCCTGCTGCTTCCGCCCGAACTGGTCGGCGCCCACGTCGGCCCCGGCGAGTCGCACAGCTCCGGCCGCGTGACGCCGCTGTCGTACCGCATGGCGACGAGCCTGATGGGCTCGGCCGGCTTCGAATGGGACATCCTCACCTGCACCGACGACGAGTCCGCCACGATCAGCGCGTTCGCGCAGCTGTACCGCGAGCTGCGCCCCATCGTCCACCGCGGCGTCACAGTGCATCCCGAGCTGCGCGACCCGTCCTGGCGGGTCACCGGCTTCATCGCGCCAGAGCGCGACGCGGCAGTCGTCGTCGTCGCGACGATCGCCTCACTCGAAGACGCCCGCCCCGAGCGACTGCGCATCCCCGGACTCGACCCGGGCGCCACCTACCGGGTGCGCGTGCGCCGCGAGGTCGGCGAGGCAGCCCACGGCTGGATCACCCCGCCCTGGTTCACCTCCGCGGTCGAGCTCCCCGGCTCGGTGCTCGAGCAGGTGGGGCTGCAGCTGCCGACGCTCTGGCCCGTCCAGGCGTTCGTGCTCCACCTCGAGCGGGTGTGACCCGCGAACTCCGCGGTTCGCCTGATGAGGATCCGACCGCCTGACCGGCTCCGCCCCGATCGCGCCGTCACCGAGCACCACGCCGGGCGGGCGATAGTCTCTTTATCGCCCGCCCGGCGCCGTCGGGCCCCGTCGCTCCGGAGTGTGCGCCATGGACACGCTGCTGTTCACCAATCTGTCGTGGGTCGTCGCGCTCGCGGTGGTCGTGGTGATCGACGTCGTCGCGCTCGTCTACATCCCGCGCGACCGCAAGCCGACCGCCGCGATGGCGTGGCTGCTGCTGATCTTCGCGCTGCCTCTCCTCGGCATTCTCTTCTATCTGCTGATCGGCAATTTCCGTCTTCCCGAGAAGCGCCGCACCGAGCAGGCCCGCATCGACGGGATCATCCGTGACCGCACCGCCGGGGCCACGACAGCGGATGCCGCCGCGTGGCCGCGGTGGTTCCAGCGCGTCGTCGAGCAGAACCGCACCCTCACCGCGCTGCCCGCGGTCGACGGCAACGAGGCATCCCTGATCGGCGACTACCAGGCGTCCATCGACGCCATGGCCGAGGCCATCGGCACCGCCGAGCGCTACGTGCACGTGGAGTTCTACATCGTGTCGTGGGACGACACCACCCGCGGATTCTTCGCCGCGATGGAGGCGGCCGTCGCCCGCGGCGTCAGCGTGCGGCTCCTCGCCGACCACATCGCTTCGCGCAAGGTCACGGACGCCGACAAGACGTTCGCCGAGCTCGACCGCATCGGCGTGAAGTGGGCGTGGATGCTCCCCGTCATGCCGCTCAAGGGCAAGTACCAGCGCCCCGACCTGCGCAACCACCGCAAGCTCGTCGTCGTCGACGACAAGATCGCATTCGTCGGCTCTCAGAACCTCATCGACCGCACCTACAACGCGCCCAAGAACATCAAGCGCGGCCTCATGTGGCAGGAGCTCGTGACGAGCGTGCGCGGTCCGATCGTCGCCGAGGTGAACACCGTCTTCCTCTCGGACTGGCTCATCGAGACCGGTGAGCGGCTGGATGCCCTCGAGCACACACCCGCGAGCGAGATCGCCCCGGTCGCGGAGGCTTCGCTCACCTGCCAGCTCGTGCCGAGTGGACCCGGGTACGACACCGAGAACAACCTGCGGCTGTTCCTCTCGCTCATCCACGGTGCGACCGAGAAGGTCATCCTGACCAGCCCCTACTTCGTGCCCGACGAGGCCATGATCTACGCGATCACCACGGCGTGCCAGCGCGGGCTCGACGTGCAGCTGTTCGTGTCGGAGCTCGGCGACC
Organism: Microbacterium terrae; assembly: GCF_017831975.1. NCBI lineage: Bacteria > Bacillati > Actinomycetota > Actinomycetes > Micrococcales > Microbacteriaceae > Microbacterium > Microbacterium terrae. The sequence continues at coordinate 2,689,311 of NZ_JAFDSS010000001.1, forward strand.
AGGCGATGGTCTACCACGCCCAGCGGTCGTACTACGGGGTCCTGCTCGAGGCGGGCGTGCGCATCTTCCTCTACCCCGCCCCCTACATCCTGCACTCCAAGCATTTCTCGATCGACGACGACATCGCCGTGATCGGCTCGAGCAACATGGACATCCGCTCGTTCAGCCTGAACATGGAGATGTCGCTGCTCGTGAAGGGCGCCTCGTTCGTCGATCAGATGCGCGCGGTCGAGCAGGACTACCGCGACAAGGGCCGCGAGCTCACCCTCGACGAGTGGCGGCAGGAGCCGGCGAAAGCGACGTTCCTCGACGGGGTCGCCCGGCTCGCCTCGGCGATCAACTGACGATCCGCCCGACCGCGGCGGGCGTCTCGGGCGCACGCTGCGAGACGGCGCAGGTCTCCGCCGGCAGGTTGACCCACCGGCGGAATCAGACGGTGCGCAGTCAGACGGTGCGGCCGCACATGCCGCACACGCCGACCGCCGACACCTCGACGAAGCAGTCCGGGCACATCGCGCGCACGACGTCGAGGTCGGGCTTGCGCACCGGCACGCGGTCGGCGCGGGGAGCGCGGTCGGCGCGCGGCGCGCGGGAGGCCGGGCGGGCTGCCGCGGCCGGTGCTGCCACCGGAGCGGGCGCGGCGGCGGGCGTGTGGAGCAGGCAGTAGAACCGCACGTAGCCACTGTGCTGCTTGGGGTGGCGGTGCTTGACAGCCCAGAGTTCGGTGCGCTCGCGCGGTGCGGAGTCCGGCCCGCAGGTGGCGCAGCGTGCCGGTTCGCCGGGAGCGACCTCTGACACGAGGGTGGGGCTGTCGAATGCGAGTCCGTCTCGCCAGTCCGACGACGCGACGATCTTCATAACAGCCCTCTCCTGCAAGCCCGAACGGTTTCGAGCGCCCTTCCATTGTCCCCCACTGCGGGCGGCTCCAGTACCGCGTCGACGTGAACGCCCGGCGACCAGCCGGTGCCGGGCCGCGTGCTAGCGTGAGGCATCCGTCGACGGCTGAACGGGAAGGATGCCGCCATGGCCGGCCTGCTCCGCAGCCTCCTGCTCTTCGCGGCAGCAGCCCTCGGCATGGCCGCCTCCACCGACACGTCGACCGCTGCCGCCGTCGCCGTCGTGATCGCGGCGATGCTGCTCGCCGCCGTCGTCGTCCACGCGCTCGCACCCGCCTCGACGACCGCAGCCCTCCTGGCCCCACGCCGCGAGATCGACGTCAGCGCTCCGGTGTCGCAGAGCGATCCGGATGCCGCGGGCCACGCACGCCCGCGAGCACCGGGGATCGCGGCCTCGGCCGCGTGATCCCGCCTCACCCCGCACGGGGGTGATCACCGCGCGATGCGCGGCCGTTCCGGTTCCCACACACACCGACGAACGGATCACCCGTGGACATCTTCGCCATCCCTGCACTCGCCGCCCTCCTCGACGGGGCGCAATCGACCTTCCTCGCCCTCTCCGACCTCCTCGCCCCACTCGCCGGCGCATCCGCGACAGCCTGCGCGATCGTGCTGATCACGCTGCTGGTGCGCGCGGTCCTCATCCCGGTGGGCGTCTCGCAGGCTCGCGCCGAGCAGGCGCGCGCCCGCCTCGCCCCTGAGCTGCGGGAGCTTCAGCGCCGCCATCGCCGTGATCCGGAACGGCTTCAGCGCGAGACGATGAGGCTCTACGCAGACCACGGCACGTCGCCGTTCGCCGGCTGCCTGCCGCTGCTGCTGCAAGCACCCGTGGTCGGCCTCATCTATGCGGTCTTCCTGCACACGACGATCGCCGGGAACGCGAACGTGCTCCTCGCCCATGAGCTCGCCGGCGTGCCCCTCGGCACCAGCATCGCCGGCGCGATCGGCGCCGGCGCCCTCGACCCGACCACCGCGCTCGTCTGCGGAGCGGTGGTCGTGCTGATCGCCGTGGTCGGCGAAGCCACCCGCCGGCTGTTGCGACCGCCGGTCGATCCGGCCGCCGAGGCGGGCCCGCTGACCTCACCCGCTGCGGTGCAGATGGTGGGGGCTCTGCAGTTCGCCACGGCCGCCATCGCGCTCTTCGTTCCGCTGGCGGCCGCGCTCTACCTCCTCACGACAGTGGCGTGGACGCTCGGGCAGCGACTCGTGCTGCGGCGCCGGTTCCCGCTGCCGCGGTGATCAGGCGACGATCACGCCTCGAGCAGGACCATCGCCTCCTCGAGCGTGGGGGCGACCTGCTCGACGCGGGCGTCGATGCCCTCGAGCGCCGCGCGAACATCGCCCGTCGACGTGCCCGCGACGCGCACCGTGCGCCCCGAGAGCATCGTCGGCAGCCCGGCTGCGCTCAGGGCGGTGAAGGCCCGTTGCCATTCGGGCGCGGTCACGAGCACTGCCTCGACTCCGGCGGTGAGGTCGTCGACCGCCCCCATGCCCAGCAGCTTGCCCTGCGACATCAGCGCCAGACGCGAGCACTGCTCAGCCTCCTGGAGGTAGTGCGTGGTGACGATCACCCCGCGCCCCGCGTCGGCCTGCGCATGGATGATGTCCCACAGGCGCGCCCGAGAGAGCGGGTCGACGCCCGACGTCGGCTCGTCGAGCACGAGCAGGTCGGGGTCATGGGCCAGGGCGAGCGCGAAGGCGAGTTGGCGCTGTCGCCCGAGGCCGATGGTGTTCACCGGCTTCCGCTCCACCGAGGCGATCGAGTCCGGAAGCGCGACGCGGTCGACGCCGTAGACCTGAGCCGCGAACTCGACGTTCTCGCGCACGCTGAGGGTTCGGTAGAGCCCCAGCCCTTGCGGCACGTAGCCGAGCCGACGACGGGATGCCGCGTCCGGCGTACGACCGAACAGCAGCGCTTCGCCCGAATCTGCCGCATCGAGTCCGATGAGGGCACGGAGGAAGGTCGTCTTCCCGGCCCCGTTCGCGCCGATGAGGCCGACGATCTCGCCGGCGCGCACCTGCAGCGACACGTCGTCGACGGCGACGTGCGCGCCGAACCTGCGGGTGACCGCGCGCCCCTCCGCCAACACGTCGCCGAGGTGCGCTGCGGGTTGCTCGCCGCTGGGGAGCTCCGACGTCTCGCGCTGCGCTCCCGCTTCGCGCTGGGCGCGCGCCTCACGGCGCGGATGGAGTGACTGCGCCTCGACCGGCATGCGCGACGACAGCGTCAGCGCGATGAGGGCGTCCTCGAGGTCGGGCGCGGCGACCGGCGATGCGATCGTGGAGTCCGGCGACCACACGTGGCGCTGCGCGCCGCGCCGCCACGTACGTTCACCGGCAGGGCTGTCTGCGGGCACCACGCCGATCGCACCGGGTATGCCGGCGATGATCGTGTCGGGAGTGCCGGCCACGAGCACGCGCCCGGCATCGAGAGCGGTGACGGACGCCGCGCGCTGCGCCTCGTCGAGATAGGTGGTCGCGAGCAGCACCGCGGTGTCGCCGGTCGCCGCCGCCGAGATCAGCCGCCACAGCTCGACGCGGCTGACCGGGTCGACGCCGGTGCTGGGCTCGTCGAGGAGGATCAGCGCAGGAGCGTGCAGGATCGCGAGCACGAAGCCGAGCTTCTGGCGCATGCCGCCCGACAGGTCGCGCCCGAGCCTGCCGCGCGCCTGGACCAGGCCCGCCCGCTCGAGCAGCTCGTCACCGCGGGAGCGGATCGCCTTCGCCGCCATGCCGTAGGAGCGGCCGACGAAGTCCACGTTCTCGATGACACTGAGGTTGCCCCACACGCCCGATGTCGCCGGCTGATAACCGATGTGCGCGGAATCGACGCTGCGCACCGCTCCCGCGTCGACGGCGACGCGGCCCGCCAGCACGCGGAGCAGCGTGGACTTGCCCGCGCCGTCGCCGCCGACGACGGCGGTGACCTCACCGGCGGGTACCGCAAGGGTCGCGTCGTCGAGCGCGAGCGTCGATCCGAACGAGACGCGGATGCCGGTGACCTCGGCGCCGCTCATCGCCGCGCTCCGTGCAGCCGGGGTTTTGCCGGTGAGATGCTGGCATGCAGTCGCACGACAGCGAGCCCGAAGATGACGACGGCCATCACGGCGAGGATCGTGAGCGGAAGCCACAGCGCATCCCACGATGCACCGCGCAGCATCACTCCCTGCGACACCATCGTGAAGTAGGTGAGCGGCAGCAGATAGCCGATCCAGCGCACCCCCGCGGCCATGGCATCGAGCGGGAAGATCATGCCCGACAGCAGGATCTGCGGGAGCAGGGTCATCATCGCGAGCTGAATGGCCTGACCAGACGTCTGCGACACCGACGATATGAGCACGCCGATACCCAGGACCGCGAACAGGAAGAGCGCTGCGCCGACGATGAACACCCACACGCTGCCGACGAACGGCACGCCGAACAGCCAGATGCCGAGCGTGGCGATCAGCACCATGTCGAACGAGGCGAGCAGGAAGTAGGGCATGATCTTCCCGAGGATCACCGCTGTCGCGCTGAGCGGCATGACGGCGAGCTGCTCGAGGGTTCCCGACTCGCGCTCGCGCACGAGACCGATGCTCGTGATGATCGTGCCGATGAAGGTGAGGATGAGTCCGATGATCGCCGGAATCATCACCCACGACGTCTTCAGATCCGGGTTGAAGAGCACCTCGATGTCGACGGCCGGCGCTTGCGGGTTCTGCACCAGCTGCTGCTGCACTTGGGTGAACAGCACGAGCGACGACTGCGCGGCGAACAGGTTCGACCCGTCGAGGTAGACCGTGATCTGATCCGCGTCGGCGACGATCGCGATGTCGGCGACGTTGTCGACGAGAGCCTGCTGGCCGTCGGCGGCGGTCTCGTCGGCGTCGACGGACACGAGGGTCAGGTGGTCAGCGAGCTCCTCGTTCTCGTCGATCAGATCGGCAGCGGCCTCGGCGTCAGCGCCGACCACGACCACCGAGAACTCGTCGACGGTGAAGTTCGCCGCGTAGCCGAAGATGATCAGCAGCAGCAGCGGAAGGACGACCAGCATGCCCAGGGTCCGACGATCGCGTCGAAGCTCCTGGAACTCCTTGATGAAGACAGCGCGCATGGGGGCATTATTCACCCGCTGCACGGGCGCGCGCCTCACCTCACAACACGGTGGGGCGAATCGCCTCGTTAACGCAGATAGGCCACCCGGCGTTGGGTGGCCTATCTGTCTAAAGGAAGTCCGGCGGTGTCCTACTCTCCCACAGGGTCCCCCCTGCAGTACCATCGGCGCTGAGAGGCTTAGCTTCCGGGTTCGGAATGTGACCGGGCGTTTCCCTCTCGCTATGGCCGCCGAAACACTATTGATGTTTCAATCGTGCACACAACAATCAGTTTGTTGGTGCGGTTCTCGACCGTACATCGAGAACCACTCAGTGGACGCAAGCACCTAGAACGGTGTGTTATCAAGTCATCGGCTTATTAGTACCAGTCAGCTGCACGCATTGCTGCGCTTCCACATCTGGCCTATCAACCCAGTAGTCTGGCTGGGAGCCTCTCACCCGAAGGTATGGAAATCTCATCTTGAGGCCGGCTTCCCGCTTAGATGCTTTCAGCGGTTATCCATCCCGAACGTAGCTAACCAGCGGTGCTCCTGGCGGAACAACTGGCACACCAGAGGTTCGTCCAACCCGGTCCTCTCGTACTAGGGTCAGATCCTCTCAAATTTCCTACGCGCGCAGCGGATAGGGACCGAACTGTCTCACGACGTTCTAAACCCAGCTCGCGTACCGCTTTAATGGGCGAACAGCCCAACCCTTGGGACCTACTCCAGCCCCAGGATGCGACGAGCCGACATCGAGGTGCCAAACCATGCCGTCGATATGGACTCTTGGGCAAGATCAGCCTGTTATCCCCGAGGTACCTTTTATCCGTTGAGCGACAGCGCTTCCACAAGCCACTGCCGGATCACTAGTCCCGACTTTCGTCCCTGCTCGACCTGTCAGTCTCACAGTCAAGCTCCCTTGTGCACTTACACTCGCCACCTGATTGCCAACCAGGTTGAGGGAACCTTTGGGCGCCTCCGTTACTTTTTGGGAGGCAACCGCCCCAGTTAAACTACCCACCAGGCACTGTCCCTGAACCGGATTACGGTTCGAAGTTAGATATCCAGAGTGACCAGAGTGGTATTTCAACAATGACTCCACGGTAACTGGCGTCACCGCTTCAAAGTCTCCCACCTATCCTACACAAGCCACACCGAACACCAATACCAAGCTGTAGTAAAGGTCACGGGGTCTTTCCGTCCTGCTGCGCGTAACGAGCATCTTTACTCGTAATGCAATTTCGCCGAGTTCGCGGTTGAGACAGTTGGGAAGTCGTTACGCCATTCGTGCAGGTCGGAACTTACCCGACAAGGAATTTCGCTACCTTAGGATGGTTATAGTTACCACCGCCGTTTACTGGGGCTTAAATTCTCAGCTTCGCCTTGCGGCTAACCGGTCCTCTTAACCTTCCAGCACCGGGCAGGCGTCAGTCCGTATACATCGTCTTGCGACTTGGCACGGACCTGTGTTTTTAGTAAACAGTCGCTACCCACTAGTCTCTGCGGCCACCAAACGCTTTCGGAGCAAGTCCTAATACGCCGGTGGCCCCCCTTCTCCCGAAGTTACGGGGGCATTTTGCCGAGTTCCTTAACCACGATTCTCTCGATCTCCTTGGTATTCTCTACCTGACCACCTGAGTCGGTTTGGGGTACGGGCGGCTGGAACCTCGCGTCGATGCTTTTCTCGGCAGCATAGGATCACCCACTTTTTATCCGCATCGTGTCTCAGCCTGTATGAGTGACGGATTTGCCTATCACTCGGCCTACGCACTTGCACCAGGACAACCATCGCCTGGCTTGGGCTACCTTCCTGCGTCACACCTGTTAATACGCTAGCCGCACCAGCATGGGGTCGAGCGTTCGCCAAGACGGCTTCACCCCGAAGGGATCCATCCATTCCTGGTTAGGACTCTTAGCACCACTGGATTAGCTTGGGCGGTTCTTCGCCGGTACGGGAATATCAACCCGTTGTCCATCGACTACGCCTGTCGGCCTCGCCTTAGGTCCCGACTTACCCAGGGAAGATTAGCTTGACCCTGGAACCCTTGGTCTTTCGGAGGACGTGTTTCTCACACGTCTTTCGCTACTCATGCCTGCATTCTCACTCGTGTAGCCTCCACGGCTGGTTCACACCGCCGCTTCGCTGGCCACACGACGCTCTCCTACCCATCAACACGGCTGGACCACGAAGGCCTACCAATAATGTCAATGCCACAACTTCGGTGGCGTGCTTGAGCCCCGTTACATTGTCGGCGCGGAATCACTTGACCAGTGAGCTATTACGCACTCTTTCAAGGGTGGCTGCTTCTAAGCCAACCTCCTGGTTGTCAAAGCAACTCCACATCCTTTCCCACTTAGCACGCGCTTAGGGACCTTAGTTGGTGGTCTGGGTTGTTTCCCTCTCGACTATGAAGCTTATCCCCCACAGTCTCACTGCTGCGCTCTCACTTACCGGCATTCGGAGTTTGGCTGACGTCAGTAACCTTGTAGGGCCCATCGGCCATCCAGTAGCTCTACCTCCGGCAAGAAACACGCAACGCTGCACCTAAATGCATTTCGGAGAGAACCAGCTATCACGAAGTTTGATTGGCCTTTCACCCCTATCCACAGCTCATCCCCTCAGTTTTCAACCTAAGTGGGTTCGGTCCTCCACGACGTCTTACCGTCGCTTCAACCTGGCCATGGATAGATCACTTCGCTTCGGGTCTAGGACACGCGACTGAATCGCCCTATTCAGACTCGCTTTCGCTACGGCTACCCCACACGGGTTAACCTCGCCACGTATCGCTAACTCGCAGGCTCATTCTTCAAAAGGCACGCTGTCACACCTACCAGGGGTGCTCCAACGGTTTGTAAGCAAACGGTTTCAGGTACTATTTCACTCCCCTCCCGGGGTACTTTTCACCTTTCCCTCACGGTACTTGTCCGCTATCGGTCATCTGGGAGTATTTAGGCTTATCAGGTGGTCCTGACAGATTCACACGGGATTTCTCGGGCCCCGTGCTACTTGGGATACTCTCCACGCCAGAACACGCATTTCGACTACCGGGCTGGCACCGTCTATGGCCGGCCTTTCAAGACCGTTCGTCTATACGCTTCTGTCACGTCGGCTGCTCGGCAGAACAACCAGGAAAGTCCCACGACCCCTCACATGCAACCCCTGCCGGGTATCACACACATGAGGTTTAGCCTGTTCCGATTTCGCTCGCCACTACTAACGGAATCGCGGTTGCTTTCTCTTCCTGTGGGTACTGAGATGTTTCACTTCCCCACGTTCCCTCTACCCGCCCTATATATTCAGGCGGGAGTCACCAGGTCGCCTTGCAGCGCCCAGCGGGGTTTCCCCATTCGGACACCCTCGGATCAAAACTTGCTTATCAGTTCCCCGAGGCTTATCGCAGATTGCTACGTCCTTCTTCGGCTCCAGATGCCAAGGCATCCACCGTTTGCTCTTAAAGACTTGAAATCACATGAGTTGAATCAAAACTCGACCCAGGCCGAAACCTGGATCAGAAATTGACTAATGATCTTTAAGATCATCAAAACAAGAACAATCCGAAGATCATCCTTGCAAGATGCTCGCGTCCACTGTGTAGTTCTCAAAGTACGGGCGGGATCCTCCCCCACCACCAGCACACAGCCGGCAGCAGACAAGGCCCAGAAGGCCCAACAACACCACGACCCCGAAAGGCCCCGGCATCCGGTCCCTCAGGACCCAACAGCGTGCAGCCACCCCGCTCACCAACCCCCACCTTCCAACCCGACCCCGAAGGACCTGGCGTACTAGTGCGAATCAGCCGCGCTGACAGCATGTCAAATGTTCCACCCATGAGCTCCCTGCAGACACATTCGGTCTGATCAGGGTTCTGGACTCCGAAGAGTCAGATGCTCCTTAGAAAGGAGGTGATCCAGCCGCACCTTCCGGTACGGCTACCTTGTTACGACTTAGTCCTAATTACCGATCCCACCTTCGACGGCTCCCTCCACAAGGGTTGGGCCACCGGCTTCAGGTGTTACCGACTTTCATGACTTGACGGGCGGTGTGTACAAGACCCGGGAACGTATTCACCGCAGCGTTGCTGATCTGCGATTACTAGCGACTCCGACTTCATGAGGTCGAGTTGCAGACCTCAATCCGAACTGGGACCGGCTTTTTGGGATTCGCTCCACCTCACGGTATTGCAGCCCTTTGTACCGGCCATTGTAGCATGCGTGAAGCCCAAGACATAAGGGGCATGATGATTTGACGTCATCCCCACCTTCCTCCGAGTTGACCCCGGCAGTATCCCATGAGTTCCCACCATTACGTGCTGGCAACATAGAACGAGGGTTGCGCTCGTTGCGGGACTTAACCCAACATCTCACGACACGAGCTGACGACAACCATGCACCACCTGTTCACGAGTGTCCAAAGAGTTCTACATTTCTGCAGCGTTCTCGTGTATGTCAAGCCTTGGTAAGGTTCTTCGCGTTGCATCGAATTAATCCGCATGCTCCGCCGCTTGTGCGGGTCCCCGTCAATTCCTTTGAGTTTTAGCCTTGCGGCCGTACTCCCCAGGCGGGGAACTTAATGCGTTAGCTGCGTCACGGAATCCGTGGAAAGGACCCCACAACTAGTTCCCAACGTTTACGGGGTGGACTACCAGGGTATCTAAGCCTGTTTGCTCCCCACCCTTTCGCTCCTCAGCGTCAGTTACGGCCCAGAGATCTGCCTTCGCCATCGGTGTTCCTCCTGATATCTGCGCATTCCACCGCTACACCAGGAATTCCAATCTCCCCTACCGCACTCTAGTCTGCCCGTACCCACTGCAGGCCCGAGGTTGAGCCTCGGGTTTTCACAGCAGACGCGACAAACCGCCTACGAGCTCTTTACGCCCAATAATTCCGGATAACGCTTGCGCCCTACGTATTACCGCGGCTGCTGGCACGTAGTTAGCCGGCGCTTTTTCTGCAGGTACCGTCACTCTCGCTTCTTCCCTGCTAAAAGAGGTTTACAACCCGAAGGCCGTCGTCCCTCACGCGGCGTTGCTGCATCAGGCTTCCGCCCATTGTGCAATATTCCCCACTGCTGCCTCCCGTAGGAGTCTGGGCCGTGTCTCAGTCCCAGTGTGGCCGGTCACCCTCTCAGGCCGGCTACCCGTCGACGCCTTGGTGAGCCATTACCTCACCAACAAGCTGATAGGCCGCGAGCCCATCCCCAACCGAAAAATCTTTCCAACCACTCACCATGCGGTGGTAGCTCATATCCAGTATTAGACACCGTTTCCAGCGCTTATCCCAGAGTCAGGGGCAGGTTGCTCACGTGTTACTCACCCGTTCGCCACTGATCCACCCAGCAAGCTGGGCTTCACCGTTCGACTTGCATGTGTTAAGCACGCCGCCAGCGTTCATCCTGAGCCAGGATCAAACTCTCCGTAAAGAAAAAATGCATACGAACCAGGGAAAAACCGGAACGCAGCGAGTTTGAACTGACCAAAGAGATAAATCATTGCTGACTATCCGTTTGCCAACCCCCGAAAGGGCTGGACTTTGATCCAAAGGAATTCTCAACCAACCCAAAAAAGGTTGGACGAGGATAATTTGGCATTTGACAAGTGCACGCTGTTGAGTTCTCAAGGATCGGACACCCAACCAGACCAACCCACCAAATGGGCGGCCCCAGAAGGGCAACTTCACTATCTTATCTCCTGCGCTCGATCTGTCAAATCGGCTCAGCTGCTCTCACAGCCGCTCCGGGCAGCAGATCAGCCGCACAGGAACAACCACTCCGCGATCAGAAGATCTTCGCCTCTTGCGAGGTGTGGAGTGGAGGTGGTTCAGAACTTGAGGGGTGCGGGGCCTTGGCCTCTCCGCTCTTCCCTTTGGGCCGAACAAGTAAAACTTTACGTGGCTCGGGTGCATCCGTCGAATCGGGGCCGCATCCCGGGCGTGTCGCAGGCCTCCAGCCGCGGAAACACGCGGAAGCGTCGCAGTGCGTCAGCGATTCACCGTGGCCTCTCGCCCCCGTCACGGGGTGGTTGTATCGTGTGCCTCGACCGCCGGGGCCACGTGCGCCCCGGGCAGAGGAAGGATGCGCGGATGACCGATGAACTTCTCATGGGGCCGATCGACTATCTGATCGTCGAGTGGCCCCCCGGCTCTCCGTTGACAGGGGAGGCATTCCCCCACCTCGTCGACCTCGTCGACCGCGGGCTCATCCGCATCCTCGACCTGTCATTCGTGATCAAGGGTGAGGACGGCACCGTCACCGAGGTCGACATCGCCGACTTCGACGGCGACGGCATCCCCGACCTCGCCGTCTTCGAGGGCGTGCACTCCGACCTGATCGGCGACGAGGAGTATGCCGAGGCCGGCGACGCCCTCGCACCGGGCGCGGCCGGCGCGATCATCATCTACGAGAACGCGTGGGCCGCACCGTTCGCCACCGCGCTGCGCCGCAACGGCGCGCAGCTCATCGCCGCCGGGCGCATCCCCGCCGACGCCATCCTCGCGACGCTCGACGCCCTCGACGCCGCAGAAGACTGAGAAAGGACACCTTCAGAATGGGACTCCTCCGCGGCGTAGCCCGCACCGCCGTCATCGCCGGCACCGCCACAGCCGTCTCGAATCGCGTCTCGCGCCGTCAGGCCAATCGTTGGGAGCAGCAGGCCGACGCCCAGGCGTACAACGAGCAGCAGCAGGCTGCCGCCTACGCACCCCCGCCCGCGCCGGCGGCGCCCGCGGCCCCGGCGGCACCCTCGTCGGATGACACCCTCGCGAAGCTGACGCAGCTGGGCCAGCTCAAGGCCGCCGGTGTCCTCACCGAAGCGGAGTTCGAGGCGCAGAAAGCCAAGATCCTCGCGGGTCTGTAAGACACCGAACATCTCCATAGGAACGGCCGGACCGCATGAGCGGTCCGGCCGTTCCGCTGTGCGAGGAGCTGCGGACGCCCTTGACGCGCAGCGTGGAATGCGGTTACCGTCGGAATCGGCGCACCTGAGAAAGCGCTTTCTCGGCTGTTCGACGCGGAACAGCCGACTCTCGACGAGGAGAACGATGTCCCGGATCACGCGCGCCCTCCGCGCCCCTGTCGCCGTCCTGCTGGCAGCCGCCCTGTGCCTCGGCGGCGCCGTATCCGCCGGAGCGGTCGGTCAGCCGTCGGCTCTGGATGCGAGCTCGCTCGCCCCCGGCGACTACGTCGCCTCCACCGACACCGGCACCGACTTCCGCATCGCCGCAGTCGCCGGCAAGGCCGTCACCGTCGACGGCCACGCCCGCGTCTCCGACCGCGGTGGCGAGTTCACCCAGCGCATCAAGCTCAACGGCTCCGGTACGGCCGATGCCCGGTCGCTGCACTTCACCGTCGCCGAGGCAGACGTGCCGACCCAGGTGTTCGTGAACGCGCGCAGCGGAAGCGGCACCGCCGACCGCGCCATCGCGCTGTACAACGCCGGCGGCGAGGTCGCCCGTGTGCCCGCCCTCGCCGACAGCGCCATCACCGCCGTCCGCACCGAGAGCTTCACCGTGACCACGCCGGGCGACTACTGGCTCGCGTCTCCGAGCTCGGGCGTGAACGTCTACTACGCACAGGTCGGCGCGTTCGATCCTGCTGTGCGCACCGCCTGGAGCACCGTCGCGGCTCCGACCGTCGACGCGCTCACCGTCGACCCGGCCGACCCGACCAGCATCCTCGTGGACTACTCCGCCGCGCTCGGCGCGGACGGCGGCGACGTCGTCTATGCGACCCTCTACGACGCCGCGGGCGCGGTTGCCGACCAGACGCTCGCCGCTGCGGGCGCCGCATCCGGCACCCTCGCCCTGACGCCTCCCGCATCCGGCGACTTCAGCGTCGAGGTGCGCATCACCCGCTACCTCGAAGACGCTCCGCTCGTGTCGGCGCGCGCCGCCCTCGCCGGCTTCGCTCTGCCGCTGGCCGCGCCTGAGATCACGGGTGCTCTCACCAGCGAGGTGACCGCAGCCGGTGCGACAGTCGCCCTCACCTGGTCGGCCTCCCCCGAGGCGGAGTCGTACTCGGTCGAGACGAGCAGCGGCGGCGGCGCGTTCACCACCGTGCTCGACGGCCTCACCGACACCTCCGCGAACGTCACCGGGCTCTCCCCGGCGACGACCTATGCGATGCGCGTCGTGGCGCATCGCGGCGACGCCTCCACCGCGGGCACCGCCGTCGACGTCGCCGTCGCGGGTGCGCCGGAGCGCTGGCAGATCGCCGATGTCGGCTCGAATGCCGGCTCGGGCGGAACCGTCGCCCGGAACGACGACGGGTCGATCACCTTCGACGCCCGCGCCAGCTCGACCAAGCTCGCCACCAGCGAGGACGGGTTCCAGTACTACTACACGGAGATCGACCCCCAGACCGAGAACTTCACGCTCTCGGCGACGTTCCGGGTCGACGACGCCGCCCTCAAGGACGCACAGTCAGGCTTCGGCGTCATCGCGATCGACGCACTCGTGCCGGCCGAGTCGCCCGCACGGTACTTCAACTCCGCCGGCGCCATGCTCACCCGGTACAACTGGGGCAGCGGTGCCGGCGAGTGGTACGACGGCACGCCCGGCGCGCGTTTCGTGCACGGCTACACCGGCGCGCCGACCGACAACACCGCGGGCGCCCGCGACATGAGCGACTCCGAGATGTTCGACGCCGACTGGCGCCCCGACACGGCCGGAGTGAAGTTCCAGACCGGCGACGTGTACGAACTCGCCCTGCGCAAGTCCAACACGGGGTTCCACGCCATGTGGACGCGCGGTGACGAGGTGCTCGAGGTCATCCAGTACGACCCCGACATGCTGCTTCAGCAAGACACCGAGAAGCTGTACGTCGGAATGGCTGTGGCGCGCAAGATCATGGTGACCGTCACCGACTGGGAGTTCACGACGATCCACCCCGACGACGACGAGCCCGCCGAGGAGCCGCCCGTCGAGTACGTGACCCCCGAGCTCTCGGTCGACGTCACCCGCACGACACCCGAGTCCGAGCTCGCGATCCCCCTGGTCACGAACGTGTACGGCACCGGACAGATCCTGGATGCCGCGGGCGAGGTCGTCGCCGACGGCATCGTGCTCGAGCCGGGCGAGCAGGGCTTCGGAACAGTGGCGCTCGCTCCGGGGGAGAACGCGTTCACCGCGCGCCTCCTCCCCTCGGCCGAGCAGCCGCAGCTCGGCGAGCGCGAAGAGCTGGCGTCGCTCGACCCGGTCGATGTGCCCCTGACCGTGACCGTCGATTCGTACGGCGGTCCGGGCCAGTCGATCTGGGTCGCCCCCGACGGAACGGCGCACGGCCTCGGCACGCGGGCCGATCCGCTCGACATCCACACCGCGGTCGCGTTCGCGCAGGCCGGGCAGCAGATCGTGCTGGAGGGCGGCACCTATACGCCGACGCGCGCGATCATCGCCCACCGCGGCCGCGACGGCACCGCCGACGAGCCCATCACCCTCATGAGCGAGCCCGGAAGCCGGGCGGTGCTCGACCTGTCGCAGTCGCCGGACGGCGGCCTCATCCTCCGCGGCGACTGGTGGCATGTCTACGACCTCGAGATCACCGGGTCGGCCGACAAGAAGAAGCCGATGCTCGTGCAGGGCGATCACAACGTCGTCGAGCGCGTGGAATCGCACCACAACAAAGACACCGGTATCCAGATCTCGGGATCCGAGAGCGAGCCGCCCGCGCTGTGGCCCGCGCACAACCTCGTCGTCTCGTCGGTGTCGCATCACAACGCCGACGTCGGCGGCAACGACGCCGACGGGTTCGCCGCCAAGCTCACGGTCGGCGACGGCAACGTGTTCCGCAGCAACATCGCGTACAACAACATCGACGACGGCTGGGACCTCTACGCGAAGTCGACGACCGGCCCGATCGGGCGCGTGATCGTGGAGGACTCGGTCGCGTACGACAACGGCTGGCTCAGCGGCGACACGTCGGTCACCGGGGAGGGCAACGGCTTCAAGCTGGGCGGCGAGTCGATGCCCGGCGACCATGTGCTGCGCAACTCGGTCAGCTTCGGCAACCTCGCCACGGGTGTGACGTCGAATTCGGGCCCCGATGTGCAGCTCGAGAACGTCACCTCGGTCGGCAACGACCGCGGTGTGCGGCTCGAGACCAACGCCGCGGCCACCGCCTTCGGCGCGACCGGCGTGCTGTCATGGCAGTCGCCGTCACTCGACGCCCTGTCGCTCAAGCAGGCCGACACGTCGCTGCTGACCGACCCGTCGAACGTGTGGAACCTCGGCGGCGCGTCCCCCGTCACGGCCGACTGGTTCGTCTCGACCGACCTCGACGGCATCCGCCCCACCATCGCCGCCGACGGATCGGTCGACATGCACGGCCTTCTCGAGCTGACGGATGCCGCACCCGCGGCGACCGGCGCACGCCTGGGTGCGATCGAGCAGCCGACCGTCATCGAGGTGCTTCCCGAGGTGACCGTGCCGCTCGAGAACCTCGACGTGCCGACGGTGGTGGGCGAGCCGACCAAGGGTGCGAAGCTCACCGCCGATCCCGGAGAGTGGACCCACGCCGACGCGACGTTCACCTACCAGTGGCTGCGCGACGGCAAGCCGATCCCCGGGGCCGCCGCCGAGCGCGCGACCTACACGGTGCGCGGCATCGACCCCGGCCACACGCTGTCGGTCGAGGTGACTGCCACGGTGGATGGGCAGGAGCCGGTGACGGCCACGTCTGCCGCGGTCTCGGTCGCGCCGACCCGCCTCTCTCAGGCGATCGACCTGCTGCTGGACTGGCTCCGCCGTCTGTTCGGGTGAGCCGAGCGCGGTGCGGTGGGGGTCAGGCCGCCGCCGCACCGCCCGCGCCCGAACGCTCGTCGCGGAGGCGAGGCTCGGTGCGCAGTTCGGGGCGCAGCCCCGCCTTGTCTGCGTAGAAGGCGCGGATGCGATCCATGTCGGCGGCGACGTCGCCGGTGACCTCGATCGTCGGCCCGAGCCCGGTGGTCATGGTGGTGCGGTCGACGAAGCCGAGCGTGAGCGGCATCCCGGTCTCCTGGGCGATGCGGTAGAAGCCTCTCTTCCAGTACGTGTTCGCACCGCGCGTGCCGTCGGGGGTGACGACGAGTCCGAACACCTCTCCCGAGCGCACCCGTTCGACCACTTCGCCGACGACCCTGCCGGGGTCGGCGCGATCGACGGGGATGCCGCCGAGCCGGCGCATGATCGGGCCGCGCCATCCCGAGAAGAGGCTCTTCTTGCCGAGCCACCGCACGTCGATCCCGAGACGCCACGCGATGCCGAGCATGAGCACGAAGTCCCAGTTCGAGGTGTGGGGGGCGCCGATCAGCACGGTCGGGCGGGTGGGAGCGGGCTCGGTGACGAGCGTCCACCGGCTGCAGGCCCAGTACAGGCGGGACAGGGCGCGTCGGAGCATCCGTCAACCGTACGTGAGGGCATATGGCGTCGCGCGCATACTCCCGACGCTCAGGTGACGCCTCCGCGCATGAGAAAATACTCATTCACGGGAATAGATATCTGGATGACGCGTTGTGCCTCATCGTGCGCGAACGCCCCAGCCGTCGCGAGCACCCAGACCCAGACATGAAGGAGTCCCCATGACCACCGCAGCCATCGACGTCCCCGGTTACAAGGCCGGCACCTGGGTCCTCGACCCCGCACACAGCGAGGTGACCTTCAGCGTCCGCCACATGATGATCTCGAAGGTGCGCGGAAAGTTCGGCGTGAAGAGCGCCACCATCGTCGCCCCCGAGAACCCGCTCGAGGCCCGCGTCGAGGCATCCGTCGACGTGACCTCGGTCGACACCAACGACGAGGGTCGCGACAACCACCTGCGCTCGGCCGACTTCTTCGACGTCGAGAACCACCCCACCATGGAGTTCCGCTCGACCGGCGCGCGCATCGAAGACGGCGACTTCCTCGTCGACGGCGACCTGACGATCCGCGGCATCACCAAGCCCGTCAGCTTCGAGCTCGACTTCGGCGGCTTCGGCACCGACCCGTGGGGCAACTACAAGGCGGGCGCGACGGCGAAGACCGTCGTGAACCGCGAGGACTTCGGCCTCACGTGGAACGCCGCGCTCGAGACCGGCGGCGTGCTCGTCGGCAAGGACATCACGATCACGCTCGACCTGCAGGGCGCCCTGCAGGCCTGATCGCCCGCACACCGCGACGCCGATCGGCCCGGGACCTGTTCCCGGTGCCGGTCGGCGTTAGGTTTGTCTGGCCATGACCTCTCTGCTCCCCCTGCTTGAGACGCTTCCCAAGGCCGAGCTGCACCTGCACATCGAGGGCACGCTCGAGCCCGAGCTCGCGTTCGCCCTCGCGGCGCGCAACGGCGTGGCGCTCCCCTTCACGAGCGTCGACGAGCTGCGCGCGGCGTACGACTTCGACGACCTGCAGTCGTTCCTCGACCTCTACTACGCGTGCATGACTGTGCTGCGCACCGAGCAGGACTTCGCCGACCTCGGCCGCGCCTACCTCGAGCGTGCGAACGCCGACGGCGTGCGCCATGCCGAGCTGTTCTTCGACCCCCAGGTGCACGCGGCCAATGGGGTGCCGTTGTCGACCGTGATGGACGGCCTGCTGCGCGCCCTCGCCGACGCGGAGGCGGCCTGGGGCATGTCGGGCGGGCTCATCCTGTGCTTCGTGCGCGACCAGCCGGTCGCCTCGGCTCTCGCGACGCTCGAGGAGGCCGCGCCGCGGGCGGGCGACCTGCTCGGCGTCGGGCTCGACTCGGCCGAGGTCTGCTATCCGCCGTCGCTGTTCGCCGAGGTCTTCGAGCGCGCCCGGGCCCTCGGTCTGCACCGCGTCGCCCACGCCGGTGAGGAGGGCCCGCCCGCATACGTGCGCGAGGCCGTCGATCTGCTGGGCGTGGAGCGCATCGACCACGGGATCCGTGCCGCAGAGGATGCCGCGCTCATCGATCTGCTCGTGGAGCGCCGCATCCCGCTCACGGTCTGCCCGCACTCGAACGTGCGCCTGAAGGCCGTCGCCGGCATGCACGCGCATCCGCTGCGCACCCTGTTCGATCGCGGCGTGCTCGTCACCGTCAACTCCGACGACCCGGCGTACTTCGGCGGCTACGTCGCCTCGAACTACGAGGCCGTCCACGCGGCGGGGTTCACGCTCGACGAGCTCGTCCGCATGGCCGCGAACTCCATCGACGCCTCGTTCGCGAGCGACCCCCGCAAGGCGGAACTGCACGCGATGCTCGAGACCTGGACTGCCGAGCACGTGGATTGACCGGCCGGGGCCCGAACGGCTGATCCGCCGAACGGACCCCGCGGCATCCCTCAGACGGTGAGAGGATGCGCCGCCGCCGTTTCGCCGGCGGCGAGGCGCCGCGCCGGGATGTCGATGAGCGTCAGGGCGATCCCTGCGACGGTCCACCCGGCGAGCACCAGCCACGGGAAGGTGACGTCGGCCCCGGGGAAGTACGACAGGCTGCGGATGAGGGTGGCCGCGGCGCCCGGTGCCAACCACTGCCCGAAGGCGCCCCACGGCGCGGGGATGAACTCCACCGGCACCGTGGCCGCCGACAGCGGATTGGCGACGAGCATCGTGAACGCCGCGCCCAGGCCGACGCCCGCGGGTCCGATCAGCCCGGCGAGTCCCGTGATCGTCGACGAGATCGCCGCGATCGCCAGGGCGATGGCGCTCGCGTTCAGCAGGTAGGTCCCCTGCAGCGCGCCGTACAGACCATGCAGGATGCCGGCGAGCACGAGACCCGCGACCGGGGCGTAGATCGCGACGGCGACCACGCGGCGCAGGCCCCCGCCCTTGACGAGCAGCGTGATCGCGATACCCCCGAGCATGCCGCCGATCACCATCGGGAACATGGCCGCCGACAGCCCGGCGCCGCGCGGATCGGCATCCGCGAACGGCACGACATCGGTGACCGCGACGGAGATCGTGGGGATCGTCACGGGTTCGGCGTCGGCGCCGGGGAGCTCGGGCATCTGTCCGGCGAGCACCGCCTGCACGATCGCCTGCAGCTTCTCGGCGATGCTCTGCTGCAGCGCCGCGAGGTTCTCTTCGACCCCCGCGCGGATCTGCGCGTCGATCTGCGCCTGCTGCTCCTGCGCGATCCCCTGGAGCATCTGCGCGACCAGCGGGCTCGCGGCGGTGGCGGTGAGCACCTCGGGCGCATCGCCCTGTTCCGCCGGGATCACGACGGCGCCGTAGACCAGACGCTGCTCGATCGCGGTGACGGCGGCATCCCGGTCGTCGTACTCGGTGAGTGCGATCGCGCCGTCGGACTGCTCGTCGATCGCGTCGGCCACCTGGTCGATCTGGTCGGCCGAGCCGACGATGCCGATCGGCAGATCCTGCGCTTCGGCGGTGACCGCCGGCCACGAGAAGGCCAGCAGCACGACGCCGACGATCAGCGAGATTCCGACGGCGATGAGCGGCAGGCGCCACCAGGGTGTGCGCTCGAGTTCCGGTGCAGTGGACATGGCTTCTCGATTCCTAAAACGAATGTTCGTTTTGTATTATTGGCCGGACCGATACTGTTGTCAACCGGAGGTGACGATGCCCAAGATCAGCGACGCGAAGCGCGAGTCGCGCCGGCTCGAGATAGCGGATGCCGCGGTGCGGTGCTTCCTGCGCACGGGCTATCAGCGCACGTCGATGGCCGACATCATCGCCGAGTCGGGCCTGTCTGCAGGCGCCATCTACGGCTACTTCCCCGGCAAGCAGGAACTGCTGAGATTCGTCGCCGAGCGCATCCTCGACGACCGCCGCGCCGAACTCGCCGCCGCCGGAGCCGCGCATCCCCTCCCCCCGTCGCAGATCGTCCGCCTCCTCGCCGAGGGCGCGCGCGCGAACGCGCCGGTCGAGGTGCTCATCCAGGTCTGGGGTGAGGCGACCGTCGACCCCGACCTGCGCGGCATGGTGCAGATGGTGCTCGCGCGGATCCGCGAGGGCGTCGTCGCCGCACTCACCCAGTGGGCCGAGCACGCCCGCGCCGACCAGTCCCCGCCGCCGGCGGAGTGGGCCAGGCGCGTGGCGCCGGTCATCATGAGCATGCTGCCGGGGTTCATCCTGCAGTCGACGCTCATCGACGACTTCGACGAGGCGGCCTACCTCGACAGCCTCGCGCTGGCGCTGCCGTGATCCGCCGCGCCGGCGCGTGAGCTGCCCGCGCAGGCTACGACGCGCTCGACTCGCGGGCGATGAGCTCGACCGGTCCGACGAACGTGCGATAGTCGCCCTGGCCCCGCGATCCGTCGATCCGCCCGAGGAGCAGATCGATGGTCGCATCCGCCATCGCGGCATGGTCGGGCGCGATCGAGGTGAGCGAGGGCGTCAGGTGCGACGCGAGCGCCACATCGTCGAACCCCACCACGCGCACATCGCCCGGCACGGTGCGACCGGCATCGCGGACGGCGCGCATCGCGCCCACGGCCGCGACATCCGTCACGCAGAACAGCCCGTCGAGGCCCTCGACATCGGTGAGGAGCCGGGCCGCCGCTTCGCGGCCGCCTTCGTAGGAAAGCTCGGTGAACCGCACGAGATCCTCGTCGAGCGCGATGCCGGCGTCGGCGAGCGCTGCGACGTACCCCCGCGTGCGGGTGGTCGACACGTCGATCTCCTGGGCGAGGCCGAGGCGACCGCCGATGACGCCGATGCGGCGGCTCCCCTGCGCGATGAGGTGCGCCGTCGCGAGGCGCCCCCCGCGCTCGTTGTCCATGACCACCTGATCGAGGGGTTCGCTGAACGAGCGCTCCCCCAGCACGACGAGGGGGAACTCGCCGCGCAGCAGCGTCGCGTCGTGATCGTGGAGCCGGACGGCACTGAGGATCAGACCGTCGTAGCTGCGCAGCCGTGATCGGGTGACCGAGGTCAGCTCGCGATCGCGCTCGGCGGACGTCTGCTCGATGACGAGTTCGTACCCGCGCGCCGCCGCGCGCTCGATGAGCAGCGATGCCAGGAGCCCGTAGTACGGCCGGTCGATCTCCGGCACGGCGAGGCCGATGACGCCCGTGCGTCCCTGCCGCAGGTTCCGCGCGGTGGTGTTGACGTGGTACCCGAGCTCGGCGATCGCGTCGAGCACCTTCTGCCGTGTCGCGGCGCGCACGTGCGGGTGGTCGTTGACGACGTTCGAGACGGTCATCACCGAGACGCCCGCGTGACGCGCCACGTCCTGCATCGTCGTCGTCGCCACCCGCGTCACCGTATCTCAGCGCTGGCCGACGCGCACCGTGGCCACCGACCGGGGCGGCAGCTCGAACCGCAGAGTCCGACCGTCGATGCGGACCGGAAGCTCGACCGGCCGCACAGCGTCGGGGGCGTCGAAGGTGTTGTGCACCGTCGGCGCAGCGCTCGTGAGCACCTCGGCGCGGAGCACCTCGGTCACGTTCGCCGGAAGGTCGAACGCCGCGTCGATGCCGCGCTCGAGGTGCCAGTTCGCCGTGCTGATCGTGAGCGCGCCGTCCTTGCGCGAGACGGTGACGTCGCCGTGCGAGTCGAACGCGCCGGCCCCGCCGCCGGGGAGGCCCACGAAGTCGGCATCCTGGTGATCGCTGTACAGGTCGAAGACGTGATAGGTCGGCGTCTTCACCATGCGCGAACCGTCGGTCAGCAGCATCGCCTGCAGCACGTTCACCATCTGCGCGATGTTCGCCATCCGCACCCGCGCACCGTGTCGGTGGAAGATGTTGAGGTTGAGCGCGGCGACCAGAGCGTCGCGCATGGTGCTCTGCTGGTAGAGGAAGCCCGGGTTGGTCCCCTGCTCGACGTCGTACCAGGTGCCCCACTCGTCGACGATCAGCGAGACGCGCTTGGCGGGGTCGTAGGTGTCCATGATCGCGCTGTGACGCGTGAGCAGCTCGTCCATGCGGCGCGTCTGGCGGATGGTCTCGTACCAGCCGTGCTCGTCGAAGTCGGTCGCCGAGCCCTTCGCGTCCCAGTCACCCGTGGGCAGCGTGTAGTAGTGCAGGCTGAGGCCGTCCATGTGGCCGGCCGCCCGCGCCATCAGCACCTCGGTCCACTCGTAGTCGTCGGAGTTCGCCCCGCACGCGATCTTGCTGATGCGGTTGTCGCCGTAATTGCGCACGTACGTCTGGAACTGGCGGTACTGGTTGGCGTAGTGCAGCGGCAGCATGTTGCCGCCGCATCCCCAGCTCTCGTTGCCGACGCCGAAGAACTCGAGCTTGAACGGCTGCTCGCGCCCATGACGCTTGCGCAGCTCGGCCATCGGCGCGGTGTGGTCGAGGGTCATGTACTCGACCCAGTCCTGCATCTCGGCGACGGTGCCGCTGCCCACGTTGCCGTTGATGTACGCCTCGGCGTCGAGCTGATCGAGCAGCTCGAAGTACTCGTGCGTGCCGAACTCGTTCGACTCCACAACGCCGCCCCAGTGCGTGTTGACCATGGGCTGGCGCTCGTCGCCCACGCCCTTCAGCCAGTGGTACTCGTCGGCGAAGCATCCACCGGGCCACCGCACCAGCGGCACCTTGATGTGGCGCAGCGCGTCGACGACATCGGTGCGGATGCCGTTCTTGTTCGGGATGCCGGAGTCGGCGCCCACCCACACACCCTCGTAGATGCAGCGGCCGAGGTGCTCGGCGAACTGCCCGTACACGCGGCGGTCGATGCGGTGCGTGGATGCGCTGGCGGAGAGGTCGATCATCGGTCGCTTTCTGCGGTTGCGGCCGTCGCACGACGGCGGTTCTGCTCGACGGGCGGAAAGTTGTATCGATAAATACTCACCCGACGCGACACGCTACCGGTCGGCGCGACGGCCCGTCAAGAGTTCTCCGTCGCGACGACCCTGCCTCACGCCGCGGTGAAGACGACCTGCGCGTCCCAGGGCTCAAGGGTGAGGCTCGAGCCGTCGGCGAGGTCCAGCACGACCTCGTCCCAGCTCCAGTTGAACAGGAACCATGCACGGCGGCCGTCGGCGACGACTCCAGAAGACACCGTCACCGGAAGCGGCCGCGTCGGGGCGAGGCCGTCGGCCACGGGTGCGGGCACCGCCCACGCGATGAGCGATGCCGCGAGCGCAGGATCAGGCACGGTGCCGACCGTCGTGACACGACCGGCGCCGTGGACGGCGGTCGTGATCGCGGGGAACTCCGCGAATCGCGGATGCTCGTACCGCGCGAGCACCTCGACGTCGTCCGATGTGGTGACGAGTCCGTCGATCCACGCGGTCGCGGCAGCGCCGTGGGCGGGTGCGAACGACCCGGAGCCGGTCACCGCGATCGCCTCGTCGATGTTGGAGAACTCGTCGTACGAGACCCCCGCCGCCGTGCTCAGCACCGCGGGCGCGACGTCGACGCGCGCCCGCGCCTCGTCGTCGCCGTAGCCGGTGCGGATGCCGACCACGAGGTGACCGCCCGCTGCGGCGTAATCGCGCAGGAGCTCGAGCTCGTCATCGGCGGCCACGTAGAAGCCGGGCACCGCCAGCACGGGGAACTGTGCGGCGAGCTCTTCCGCACCGAGCGCGACGGCCTGCTCGGCGTGCAGCACCCGCGCCTGCGCACCGGATTCGATGACACCGCGGTGGAAGGCGTCGAAGATGCGCTCGTACGACTCGGGGTCGCCATGACCGCCCGAGGCGAGAGGCGGGAAGAACTGGAACGCCCATCGCGACGCGTTCGACCACAGCAGGGCGACGTCGGCGTCGGGCTCGAAGCCGTCGAGCGACGACCCGAGCTCCGCGAAGGCGGCGCCGATCTCGGCGATCTCGCGGTACACGCGCCCCGGCTTCAGCGAGTGCGGGAGCACGCCGCCCCAGTACGTCTCGGTGCCGTAGGGCAGCGTGTGCCAGTGCCAGTACTCGACCATCGCCGCACCGCGGCTGACCAGGGCGAACGCCGCCTGGCGCAGCTGCCCGGGCCACGGCGGCCGGTTGCTCGAACTCACGCCGATCGCCTGCGCGTTGGTCTCGGTGACGAGGAACCGGTCCTGGCGCGACGAGTAGAGCCGGTCCGCCTGGCGGTGGAGCCCCGCGACGCCGCTCGTGGTCCACTCGTTCTCGGCCGCGACAACCCGCGTCGCGTCGAGGGCGTCCTGCATCGAGTAGTACGGGTTGCCGGCGCTGACGTCGAGCGCCCTGCTGACGTCGAAGTCGTCGATCGCCTGGCGCGGATAGGCGATGCAGGTCGTCACGAACTGCTCCGGTCGTGCGTACTCGCGCACGATCCCGGCCTGCCAGGCGATGAACTCGCTCGTCAGATCCGCCTGGTAGCGGCGCCACGCGAGGTCGTACTGCGGCAGGCTGTTGCCCTCGGGCCGCCACAGCTCCGACCAGTCGGAGATGCGGTGCGACCAGTAGGTGAGCCCCCACTCGCGGTTGAGCGTCTCGACGTCGCCGTACTGCTGCTTGAGGCGCCGCACGAACCGTGTGAACGCCCCGTGGTTGTGGAACAGGTGCAGTCCCGGCTCGTTGTCGACCTGGTAGCCGATCACTGCCGGGTGCCCCGCATACCGCTCGATCACCGCGCGGATGACGCGCTCGGCGTGGAACAGGAACGCGGGGTGCGAGTAGTCGACCTCCTGCCGTCCGCCCCACGCGTGCGGCCGACCGTCGGCCTTCTGCGCGGCGATCTCGGGGTGAGCCTGCTGCAGCCACGGCGGCACGGCGTACGTCGGCGTGCCGAGGATCACGCTGATCCCGCGAGCGTGCGCGCCGTCGAGCACCGGCTGCAGCCAGTCGAGCTCGAACCGACCGTCTTCCGGCTCCCACGTCGACCACACCGATTCACCCACCCGGATGACCGTGAAGTTCGCCGCCTTCATCAGGTCGAGGTCTTCGTCGATGCGATCGGTGCGGTGGTACTCCGCGTAGTAGGCGGCGCCGTACAGGATGCCGTCGGCGGGGAAGGGGCGGTGGGTCGTCATGGTCCGCGGAACTCCGTTTATCGGGGCGGATGCGCCGGCCCGGCGCATCCGAGATCTCTGGCGCAGAGCACGCTAGCACGGATTGTTACCGGTAACTATCTCCCGCTCAGCTCCCCGGCGTATACAGGTCGCGGCGGTCGGCGACGACCTGCAGCCGGTCGCCCGCATCCTCCACCTCGAAGATCTCGGCACGCACCCGCGGCGTGTTCATGCCGCGGTGCAGCACCAGGTACGAGCGTCCGTCGAAGCCGTCGAAGACCATGCCGTGGCCGGCGTTCCCGTCGACGAGGATCCCGTTCTGCACCCATGGCCCGAAGAGGCTGCCGCTCGCGGAGGTGGCGGACGTCTCGACGTACTCGCTTCCACCCGGGCCGTGCCGATACGACGCCCACAGCATCGTGAGCGCGCCGCTCGCCAGCCGCCGCAGCTGGCAGCCGTCGCTCACGTACGGCGCGAGGGTCTGCAGACCCGGCACCTGGGTGCTCAGCCACGACCCCTCGGATGCCCGGAACAGGTGCACCGGGTCGCCGATCGCGCGGCTCAGGTCGTCGCTGAGCGGCACCGCCTCGAACGTGCCGTCGAGCAGCTGCACCCACTCATGGGCGTAGACCATCCACGGCTTGTCGTCGTCATCGACGAAGAGCGTGCCGTCGAGGGTCATGAAGTCCGCGGGCGGTACCGGCTTCTGGGCGTCGAGGAGAGTGAACGGGCCGAGCGGCGAGTCGGCCACGGCGGTGACCGAGCCTCGGGCGCTCGGGCGCCGGCCCTCGTCGACGACGCCGCCGCTGCCGAGCAGGAACTGCTGCCCGCCATCGGCCGGCCACGGCAGCGCGGTCGCACCGTTGTGCAGGGTCGTGAAGAGGTAGAAGCGACCGCCGTGCTCATGCACCTCGGGCGCCCACGGCGACTGCGCGGCATCCGCCCACGTGCCCTCGGGAACCTCGAACACGACGGTCGGCCCCGACCAGTCGCGCAGATCCGTGCTCGTGTACGCCAGCACGCCGTGCCCGGGCACCGGCCCGCGATCGCCGTCGAACGCGGTGTAGAGGTAGTACGTCTCGTCGTCGCGGCGGGCCAGGATGAACGGATCGTGCACCGGGATCGCGTCGAGCGTGCGTGGGGCGCCCTGCGGCGCCGGTGCTTCCGGTCGATCTGACGTCTGGTCGTCGGTGTGCATCGATGGGCTCCTCGTCGGTGAGACCTCCATCCTGGCGGCATCCGGCGCACTCGCGCACCGCCGCCCTTCCGACGCACCGCCGCCGATGCTTGGATGGCACGCGAGGAGGCGACATGACCGCGACCTACACGTTCGATGTGTTCTGCACGCTCGACGGCTTCGGCTCGTACGGCCCCGACGGCGACTGGGGCGGGTTCTGGGGCAAGGACGGTCCCGAGTTCCTCGCGCACCGCCTCGCCCAGTACTCCGAGGTCCAGCGCCTCGTGATCGGCGCGAACACGTTCCGCGAGTTCGTGACGTTCCTCGGGCGCACGGGAGAGGAGACGGAGTTCGCCGATCCGATCAACACCCGCATGAAGAACATGCCCACCACCGTCGTCTCGAACACGCTCGAAGCGCCGCTCGACTGGCCCGACACGACCCTTGCCACCGGAGACGCCGTCGACGTCGTCGCCGACCTCAAGGCGGAGTCGCCGGTGCCCCTGCGCTCGCACGGCAGCCTGTCGATGAACCGCGCGCTGATGGCCGCCGGCCTCGTCGACCTCGTGCAGGTCACCGTCTTCCCGGTGATCTCGGGGAGGACGGGGACGGATGCCGTGTTCGCCGGCGCGGCCGATTTCGACCTCGAGCTCGTCTCGAGCAGGACCTTCGACGACAGCATCCTCGAGCTCGTGTACCGGCCCTCGCTCCACGGCTGACCGGTTCGAGTCGCCTGGCTACCGGTCGCCCTGGCCGCTCGCGAGACCGCGGATCGGGTCGAGGATCGACTCGGCCGCCCAGGTCGCCGCGTCGGCGATGTCGCGTCCGCTCATCGCCAGCTCGCGCCGCATGGTCACCCAGGTCGCCGACGAGTCGAGATGCGAAAGCGCCGCCACGATCGTCCTGCGCTCATCGTCGCCCAGCGAGGGGACCTCGGCGCGCAGCATCTCGTCGAAATGCTCGCGATCGGGCGCGGGCTCGGCGCCGTTCACACCGCGCATCGAGGTCTCGGCCACCACGAAGGCCAGCTCGGGCCGGCGGTCGTACGCCTCCATCGCCTCGCGGATCGCGATCGGCACGTCGAAGATGCTCTCGGATGCCTCGCGCGGGAAGATCGTCCGTTCGATCCATGCGGATGTCGCCAGGAGCAGGTCGACGCGTGTCGGGTAGTAGCGGAAGACCGTCCGCTCGCCCACCCCGGCGCGCAGGGCGATCACCCGGAACGACACGTCGTCGGTGCCGACTTCTTCGATCAGCTCGGCGTACGCGGCGAGGATCGCCGTCTGCGTTCCCGAGAGCTCCGGCGCCGAGGGCCCGCCGGCCACTACGCGGCCCGGTTCGCGTTCGTCGCCGCCGGCAGGAAGCCGCGCACGGCGGAGTCGAACGCCGCGGAGATCTCGTCGGCGCTCATGTCGAAGCCTGTCCGCATCCGCGCCCAGAACATCGGCGAAGCGAAGTAGCGCACCGTCGCCGCGGTGCGCCGCGCGTCGCGGCGGTTGAGCGTCGGCGCCGTCGCATCGAGCATCGCGACGATGGCCTGCGTGATCGGGGCGGCCGGTTCGTCTGCGGTCGGCGAGAGCGCTCCGCCGCGTGCCGCGACGAACGCGAAGGCCGGCTCGGCATCGTAGGCGCGGAACCGCATGCGGGCCGCCTCGCGGAACCCGTCAGCATCGTGGAATTCCGCCAGCGGGAAGTGCTCGGCCTCGATCCAGCGGGCGAGGGCCTCGAGGAGGTGCGACCGCGTCGGGAAACGACGGTAGATCGTGCGCTCCGAGACCTCGGAGGCATCGGCGAGGTCGAGGTACGAGATGTCCTCGAAGGTGCGCTGACGCAGGAGCACCGCGGCGCTCGCCAGGATCACCGACGAGGTGTCGGGTGCCGCGTCCATCACAACTTCCTTCCCCACCCGCCGCGACCGGGCGTCGCCTCCTCGGGAGGAAGCACATACCGGTCGGATCCGTCGAGCGTCAGAGCCAGCGACGAGACGAACTGCACCTCGCCCCGCGGCCCTGTTTCGGCCGAGGCCAGCATATCCGGTCGCTCGAACGTGTAGCCGGTGACATGGCAGCGAAGCCGCTCACCCGAGGGGTTGCCGTCGGCGTCGAGGAGGGGCGAGGGGATGCCGTCGGACGTGCGCCGGAGGTAGTACCTGCCGCGCGTGGCGAGGGCCATCAGCGGGGTCACGATGATCGCGACGCCGATGGCGATCATCACGGAGAAGGGACGCGCCTCCGGGCCGAAGGCGCCGGCGAAGCACAGCAGCGAGAGGAGCGACGACAGGCCGACCGACACCAGGCCGACGGGGTTCCAGTCGTGAAGCATCCCGCGGCGGAACTCCGGGTAGCGCGGCGAGATCCCGAGCAGGTGCTTGTTGATGACGATGTCGGCCGAGATGGTGACGAGCCAGGCCATGACGACGTTGGCGTAGAGGCTGAGCACGAACGAGATGAGGCTGAAGACGTCCATCAGCATGAGCGCGAGAGCGATCACCAGGTTGAAGACGACGAAGACGGTGCGACCGGGGTAGCGCTTCTTGACCCGCGTGTACACGTTCGACCACGCGAGCGAGCCGGAGTACGCGTTGGTCACGTTGATCTTCACCTGGGCGATGACGATGAGCACGAGGGCGAGGAGCAGCGCCGCCCAGTCGGGGAGCAGCGACTCGTACATCCCGAGGAACTGCTCGACCGGCTCGACGGCGCGGGCGCCGATCAGCGGATCGACCTTCGTCACGAGGTAGACCGCGAGGAAGAGGCCGATGACCTGCTTCGTGCCGCTGAAGATGACCCAGCCGGGTCCGCTCAGCACGAACGAGGTCCACCACGACTTCGCGTTCGCGTCGGTCCGGGGCGGCATGACCCGGATGTAGTCGATCTGCTCGGCGAGCTGCGGGGTGAGTGCGAAGCACACGGCCGCCGTGCCGACGATCGCGCTGACGCTGATCGTGCCGTCGGAGGCGCCGGTGAACCCGATGAACTCGGTCACGGCATCGGGCTGGGTGAACACCACCCAGGTGAGCGGCAGGAGGGCGAGCGCGAGCCACAGCGGCGTGGTCCAGAACTGCAGCCGCTCGAGCGCGCGCATCCCGTAGATGACGATGGGGATGACGACGATCGTCGAGATCACGTAGCCGATGTGCAGCGGGATGCCGACCACCACGGCCAGCCCCTGCGCCATGATCGCTCCCTCGAGCGCGAAGAAGATGCACGTGAACCCGGCGAAGACGACGGTCGTGATGATCGAGCCGTAGTACCCGAAGCCCGAGCCGCGGGCGATGAGATCGAGATCGAGGTTGTACCGGGCCGCGTAGAAGGCGACCGGGAAGCCGACGAGGAAGATGATGACCGACGCCAGCAGGATGCCGAGCATCGCATTCGCCGTGCCGTGCTGGAGCCCCACGCTCGCCCCGATGGAGAAGTCGGCGAGGAAGGCGATCGATCCGAGCGCCGTTCCCCCGACCGACATCGCACTCCACCGGCGGAACGAGCGGGGCACGTAGCGGAAGGCGTAGTCCTCGAGACTGTCTTCGGCGGCGGCGCGCGCGTCGCCGCCTGCTCGAGTCACGGCGCTCACCTCCAGGGCATCCACGATTCCTGGATTCTGCCGGTGCCGTGTTTCGCCGGCGTTGCCGCGCTGAATCGATCTGGGTCAGATCGCCATCGCGTCGCGGACGCTGTCGATGGCGGCCGCCCCTCCCTCGCCCGTCATCGTGATCCGACCCGACTGCAGGACGTAGTACGTTCCGGTGGAGCGCAGCGCGAAGCCGACATGCTGCTCCACCAGGAGCACCGAGAGGTCGCCGCGACGGGTGAGATCGATGATGACCCGCTCTATGTCGGCCACGATGTTCGGCTGGATGCCCTCGGTCGGCTCGTCGAGCACGAGCAGACGCGGTTTGGTGAGCAGCGTCCGGGCGATGGCGAGCTGCTGGCGCTGTCCGCCCGAAAGGAGCCCGGCGCGGCGGGCCAGCAGGTCCTTGAGCACCGGGAACAGGTCGAACACCTCGTCGATGTCGCTCTGGCGCTTGGCCACGAGCTGCAGGTTCTCGAGCGTCGTCATCTGCGGGAACGACTGCTGGCCCTGCGGCACGTAGCCGAGCCCCCGCTTGACCCGCTTCGACGGTGGGAGCTTCGTGACGTCCTCACCGTCGATGAGCACCTTGCCGCGCATGACCGGGATGAGGCCGGTGGCGACGCGGAGCAGCGTCGTCTTGCCCGCGCCGTTGTGCCCCATGACCGACACCGCGTGCCCGGCGGGAATGCTGACTGTCACGTCGTGGAGCACCTCGGTGCGTCCGTACCCGGCCGTGACCCCTGTGATCTCGAGCATCAGTGACCACCCTCACCCTCGACGGCCGCATCGGCCGCAGTCCCGAGGTAGACCTCCTGGACGCGCTTGTCGGCCTGCACCTGTTCGACGGTCCCCGCGGTGAGGAGCTTGCCGAGGTGCATGACCGTCACCCACTCCGCGTAGCTGCGGACGAAGTCCATGTCGTGCTCGATCACGATGATCGTGCGCTGGTCGCCGATGCGGCGCAGGAGCTGCCCCGTCTCGTCGCGCTCGTCGGCGTTCATGCCCGCCACCGGCTCGTCGAGGAACATCACCTTCGCGTCCTGCACCAGGAGCATGCCGATCTCGAGCCACTGCTTCTGGCCGTGGGCGAGGATGCCGGCCGGCTTGTCACGCAGTGCCGAGAGTCCGATGGTCTCGAGCGCCGACTCGACGTAGTCGGGCACCCCGCGCCGGGTGAAGGGCAGGCCCCACGCCCTGCGGTGCACGCCGCCCGCGATATCGAGGTTCTGGAGAACGGAGAGCTCGTCGAAGACGGTCGCGGTCTGGAACGTGCGCCCGACCCCGGCACGGATGATCTTGTCCGTCTTCATCGAGATCAGGTCCATGCCGTCGTATGTCGCGGTGCCCGTCGCGGGGACGAGCCCGGTGAGCGCGTCGACCAGGGTCGTCTTTCCCGCTCCGTTGGGACCGATCAGGAAGTGCACCTGCCCCTTGAGCATGAGGAGGCTGACGTCGTCGACGGCGGTGAACCCGTCGAAGGTCACGGTGAGGTTCGAGACCTTCACCGACGTCTCCTCGTCGGGCACGAGCGGTGCCGCGGCGCCGGCGACCGGAGCGGTGCCGCTCATGCCACCACCTCTTCCTTCTCGGGCGCCGTCGGCGCCGGGGTCGTGTCCGCCCTGCCCCGCCGGATGAATCCCTTCGCCCTGCTGAACAGCGAGGCGAGGCCGTTGGGCAGGAAGAGCGTCACCACGATGAAGAGCAGGCCGAGGAGGTAGATCCATCCTTCGGGCCAGCTCGACGAGAGGCTCGACTGCCCCCAGCCGATCGCCATCGCCCCGAGGACGGGCCCGAAGAGCGAGGCGCGACCCCCGAGGGCGACGCCGGCGATCATGAGGATCGATGCCGAGGCCCCGATCTCCTGCGGCGTGATGATGCCGACGATCGGCACGAACATCGCCCCGCCGATGCTCGCCATGATCGCGGCGATGACGAAGGCGACGAGCTTGATGTTGGCGGGGTCGTAGCCGAGGAACCGCACGCGCTCCTCGGCGTCGCGGGTGGCCAGCAGCAGTTCGCCGAACCTGCTGCGGTACAGCTGCCACGCCACGACCATGCACACGATCAGCAGGGCGGCGGTGATCATGTAGATCATGATCTTGTTGGTGTCGTCGGTGAGGACGAACCCGAAGAAGTACTTGAACCCGCTGAGGCCGGTGTCGCCGCCGGTCTCGCGGATCGTCGAGCTGACGAACACGGCGAGCGCGACCGCGAGCGCCTGGGTGAGGATGGCGAAGTACGCCCCCTTGACCCGACGCTTGAACAGCGCGTAGCCCAGGATGCCGGCCACGACGAGCGGCAGCACGATGATGGCGGCGATGGTGAACAGAGGGCTGCGGAACGGCTCCCACAGTGCCGGAAGCGGCGCGAGCGGGTCGTACAGCACCATGAAGGTCGGGACCGCTCCGGGCCCGGCGGTCTCGAGGGTCATGTGCATCGCCATCGCGTAGGCGCCGAGTCCGAAGAAGACGCCCTGCCCCATGACGAGCATCCCGCCGCGGCCCCACGCCATTCCGATCCCGACGGCGACGATGGCCCAGCAGCAGTACTTCCCGAGGTTGTTGATCCAGTGCAGCGAAAGCACCGAGGGTGCCACCGCGAGCAGGATCACCGCGAAGACGGCGATGCCGATGAGCGAGTACCACGGCTGGAGCTTTCTCATGGTTTTCATGCCAACCCCCGGGTGCGGACGGTGAACAGGCCCTGCGGACGGAACTGCAGGAAGACGACGACGAGGATGAAGGCGAGCACCTGGGCGAGGCTGCCCGTCGTCCAGTCGGCGAAGAGCGCCATCGAGATGCCCACCGCCCAGGCGGCGATCACGGTGCCCTTGATCTGGCCGATGCCGCCGGCGACCACGACGAGGAACGCAGGGATGATGTACTGCGCCCCCATCTGCGAGTTGGTGCCGCCGATCAGCGAGGCGGCGACGCCGGCGACGCCGGCGAGTCCCGAGCCGACGAAGAAGGTGATGCGGTCGACGTTGCGGGTGCGCACGCCGACGGTCTCCGCGAGATCGCGGTTCTGCACGGTCGCACGGATGCGGCGACCGAACGAGGTGTACTTGAGCCAGGCGGCGAGCGCTGCGACGCAGACGCCGGCGAGCGCGATCGTGAACACCTGGCGCAGCGGCCAGGCGTAGCCGAAGACGTCGATCTGACCCTGGAGCCAAGCGGGGTTCTCGACCGGCACGCCCTGTGCGGGGAAGATCTGGAGCGCGGCCTGCTGGAGGATCAGCGAGACGCCGACCGTCACCAGCAGCGTGTCGAGGGGGCGGCGGTACATCCATTGGATGATGCCGACCTCGAGGAGGAGGCCGAGGAGCCCCGCCACCAGGAACGCGAGGGGCAGCGCCACCGGGATGGAGAGGTTGCTCGACGGGATGACCAGCTGGGTCAGGTAGGCCACGAAGGCGCCGGCCATGATGAATTCCCCGTGCGCCATGTTGATCACCCCCATCTGCCCGAAGGTGAGCGTGAGCCCGAGGGCGGACAGCAGCAGCAGGGCCCCGAGTGCGGTGCCGTTGAGCAGCGGCGGAATGAGCGATTCCACGTCGGTGACTCCCTTCCGAACGGATGCGGGTGTGGCGGGGTGGTGCGGGGTCCCGGGCTGCGCCGCGGGACCCCGCACCGGTGCAGGATCAGCCGGCGGAGGCGACGAGCGAGTCGCGGATGTCGGCGGGGAACCAGTCGTACTCGTAGAGGTACGGGTCGGGCTCGATGAATCCGTCGGACTCCCAGACGATGTCGAACTGGTTGTCGGCGTTGATCCGGCCGATGTGACCCGGCTTGGAGATGTGGTGGTTCTCCCCGTCGAGCGTGACGACGCCCTCGGGTGCGTCGACGGTGATCCCGCCGGCGGCCGCAGCGGCGTTCACGTCGTCGACGTCGAACGAGCCGGCCGTCTCCACCAGCTCCTTGTAGAGGTAGAGCGAGATGTACGCGGCCTCCATCGGGTCGCTCGTCACGCCGCTGCTGCCGGGGTAGGCCTGCCACGCCTCGATGAATGCGGGGTTGCCCGGGGTGTCGAGCGACTGGAAGTAGTTCCACGACGCGTAGTTGCCGGTCACCTCGTGCCCCATGGCCGGCGCCTCCTCCTCGGCGATCGACACCGAGATGATCGGAGTCGTCTCGGGGCTGAGACCGGCGTCGTAGTAGGCCTTCACGAAGCCCACGTTCGACGAGCCGTTGATGGTGTTGAAGATGAAGTCCGGCTTCGCTTCGACGATCTTCGCCACCTGCGTGGTCCAGTCGTCCTTGTCGAGCGGCACGTACTCCTCGCCGACGATCTCGATGCCGAGCTCCTCCGCGTACAGCTTGATGATCGCGTTGGCCGTGCGCGGGAAGACGTAGTCGGAGCCCGCGAGGAACAGGGTCTCCACGCCCTCGGCCGCGAGGAAGTCCATCGCGGGGATGATCTGCTGGTTCGTGGTCGCACCGGTGTAGTAGATGTTCGGCGACGATTCGAGCCCCTCGTACTGCACGGGGTAGAAGAACAGGCCGTTGTGCTCCTCGACCACCGGCTTGACCGCCTTGCGCGACGACGAGGTCCAGCCGCCGAAGATCGCGGCGACGCAGTCCTGCGTGAGCAGCTTCTCGGTCTTCTCGGCGAAGGTCGGCCAGTCCGTCGCGCCGTCTTCCTGCACGTACTCGATCTGCTTGCCGAGGATGCCGCCGTCGGCGTTGATCTCGTCGGCGGCCATGTGCAGCACATTGGAGACCGTCGTCTCGGAGATCGCCATGCCGCCGGTGAGCGAGTTGAGGAAGCCGAGCTTGATCGTGTCTCCCGAGGTGTCGACGCAGCTCGCGGCGGCGGCGGGGGTCTCGCCCGCCGGTGCGTCGCCGGCGCGGGCGCCGCAGCCGGAGAGGACCAGGGCGGCGGTCGTGGCCATCGCGCCCGCGGCGAGGAGCGCCGTCAGGCGCCTCCTGCTCGTGGTGTTCATACTGTGCTCCGTTCGATGTGATGTGTGGTGCGATCGCGGACGCGACGCAGCCGGCGCCAGGACGGCGCACGACAGGTACCGCCCGCGAGGCGATCCGTTGCGGGGATGCGCCGATCGCCGATCGGGGATGACTCGTGATGCTCCGGCGGACCGTGGGTGGTGGCGATCCGGACCGATTCCTGGTCGACGACAGTGAACCGTCGACTGCTGCAGGTGCTCCAACGATGGAGCCGCGGCATTACATTGCCATTGCTCGATCGTGTCGGGTTTGTAAACAGTCCGGCGGTCGATTCGCATGATTTCGCTGATTAGCTGGGAATCGGCCCTCCGGAGCAGAATCGACGCGATGCGCCGGGTCGTGGATCATGACAGCATTCTGACAATCGCTCGCCGATCCATTTCCATCGCGGGCGTCAGTGAACCGGCGGACGGGTCCGTCGGGCGCCGAACGATGACGGAAGGGATCGCGGATGCACCTGTCACCCGCAGACACGGAGAAGCTCCTGCTGGCCGTGGCCGGCATGGTCGCGCGCGATCGACGCGCGCGCGGGGTGAGGCTCAACCACCCGGAGGCGGTCGCGCTCCTGTCGACCTGGGTCATCGAGCGCGCCCGCGACGGCGCCGGTGTCGCACAGCTCATGTCGGAGGGGCGCACGGTGCTCGGACGCGACGACGTGATGGACGGGGTCGCCGACATGCTCGCCGACGTCCAGGTCGAGGCGACGTTCCCCGACGGCCGCAAGCTCGTCACCCTCCACAACCCGATCGACTGAGGAGTCGTCATGGCATCAGGGTCAACAGCAGGTCCGGGAGCGATCCGGGTCCGGTCGGGGTGGATCGAGCTCAACGCCGATCGCGCCGACGACGAGCGCCTCGAGCTCGTCATCCTCAACACCGGTGATCGCCCGGTGCAGATCGGCTCGCACATCCACCTCCCCGACGTGAACGCGGCGCTCGAGTTCGACCGGGCCGCGGCCGCGGGCTTCCGGCTCGACATCCCCTCGGGCACGTCGGAGCGGTTCGAGCCGGGGGTGTCCAAGCGCGTCGCCGCTGTCTCGCTGCGCGGACGTCGCCGCGTCGCCGGTCTGCAGATTCGTCCGATCGCGGAAGGCAGCTGAACGTGCGCATCGACAGGAACAGGTACGCGGCGATCTACGGCCCGACCGCCGGCGACCAGATCCGGCTCGGCGACACCGACCTGTGGATCGAGATCGAGGACGATCTCACCGTCGGCGGCGAGGAGGCGGTGTTCGGCGGCGGCAAGTCGATCCGGGAGTCGATGGCGCAGAGCACGGTGTCGCGCGCCGACGGCGCCCTCGACACGGTGATCACGAACGCCGTCATCCTCGACTGGTGGGGTGTCGTCCGCGCCGACGTCGGCATCCGCGACGGCCGCATCGCCGGGATCGGGCGGGCAGGCAACCCCGACATCGCCGACGGAGTGGACCCGCGGCTCGTGATCGGCCCGTCCACGGACGTGATCTCGGGCGAGGGCAAGATCCTGACCGCCGGCGCCATCGACTCCCACGTGCATCTGCTCTCGCCCTCGCAGATCCACGAGGCCCTCGCTTCGGGCATCACCACCGTGGTCGGGGGCGGAACCGGACCCTCCGAGGGCTCGAAGGCGACGACCGTCACGCCCGGGGCCTGGCACCTCGAGCAGATGCACCGCTCGCTCGACCGCCTGCCCGTCAACGTGCTGCTGCTCGGCAAGGGCAACACCGTCTCGGCTGCAGCCTTCGAGGAGCAGGCGCTGGCGGGGGCCGCTGGGTACAAGGTGCACGAGGACTGGGGCTCGACCCCCGCCGCGATCGACGCCAGCCTGCGCGCCGCCGAGGAGTGGGGACTCCAGGTCGCGCTCCACAGCGACTCGCTCAACGAGACCGGGTTCGTGGAGTCGACGATCGCGGCGATGGCGGGGCGCAGCATCCACGCGTTCCACGTCGAGGGCGCGGGAGGCGGCCACGCCCCCGACATCCTGTCGATCGCGAGCCTGCCCTACGTCATCCCCGGGTCGACCAACCCGACCCTGCCGCACACGGTGAACACGGTGGCCGAGCACCTCGACATGCTGATGGTCTGCCATCACCTGAACCCGGGCGTGCCGGAAGACCTCGCGTTCGCAGAGTCGCGCATCCGTGCCACCACGATCGCGGCCGAAGACATCCTCCACGACATGGGCGCGATCTCGATCACGTCGTCCGACGCGCAGGCGATGGGCCGCATCGGCGAGGTGATCACCCGCACGTGGCAGGTCGCTCACGTGATGAAGGCCCGGCGGGGCCCGCTCGACGGCGGGCTTCCCGCCGACAACGAGCGCGCGCGCCGCTATGTCGCGAAGTACACCGTCAATCCGGCCGTCGCGCACGGGATCGACGGCGAGGTCGGATCGGTCGAGGTGGGCCTGCTCGCCGACCTGGTGCTGTGGGACCCCCGCTTCTTCGGGTTCCGGCCGAACGTGGTGATCAAGGGCGGCGGGATCGTCTGGGGCGCGCTGGGCGACCCGAACGCCTCGATCCCGACGCCGCAGCCCGTGCTGATGCGCCCCGCTTTCGCGGATGCGATCGGCGCACAGCTGTCGGTGTCGTTCGTCGCCCCGGCCGCTCTCGAGGCCGGGATCGAGGAGCGGCTGGGACTGACCCGGCGGCTTCTGCCGCTGCGCTCGACCCGCGAGATCGGCAAGGCCGACATGCGAAACAACGCCACGATGCCGGCGATCGACATCCGCCCTGACACGTTCGACATCTCCATCGACGGCGAACGGGTCGAGCCCGCCCCGGCCGCCTCGCTCCCCCTCGCCCAGCTCTACCAGCTCTTCTGATGTCGCCGCTCCCGCCCTCCACCGCAGCGCTCCTGCTGGCCGACGCGCGGCTGCCGTCGGGCGGCCACGCGCACTCGGCCGGCGTCGAGCCGGCGCTGATGGCAGGCACCGACCCCGACGACCTGGCGGCGCTGCTGCGCGGCCGGGCTTCGACGATCACGCTCGTCGAAGCGGGCACCGCCGTCGCCGCGCGCCACGTCCGCGTCTCGGGCGGCGACCTCGATGCGGTCGAGGCGGCGTGGGCCGCGCGCACGCCGAGCAGGGCGCAGCGCGATGCCGCACGGCTGCTCGCCCGCGGGTACCTGCGCGTGGGCACCGAACTGCTCCCCGGTGACGTGGCGATCGCCCGCTGGCGAGAGAGACGGATGCCGCCGCCCCGCCCCTGCGTGCTCGGCGTCATCGGCGCGGGGTTGGGGATGCAGCCTCGGGAACTCGCACGGCTCGTCGTCTACGAGGACATGCAGGCCGCCGCCGCCGCGATCCTCAAGCTCGAGCCGCGCGACCCGCTGTCGCTCGTGTCGCTGGTGGTCGAGCTGTGCGCCGAGGTCGATCACGAGCTCGACGTCGTCGCCGCCATCACCGACCCCTCCGACATCCCCGCCCGCTCTGCACCGCAATCCGAAGCGTGGGCGGAGGCCCACGCCCGATCCAACAGGAGGCTCTTCCGTGCCTGAATCCACCGCATCCCGCGCCCTGCGTCTCGGCGTCGCCGGCCCCGTCGGCACCGGGAAGTCGTCGCTCATCGCGACGATCTGCCGCGTGCTCGCCGACGAGATCCGCATCGGCGTGATCACCAACGACATCTACACCGATGAGGATGCGCGCTTCCTGCGCTCAGCCGGCGTGCTCGACCCCGAGCGCATCGTCGCGGTCGAGACGGGCGCGTGCCCGCACACGGCGATCCGCGACGACGTCACCGCCAACCTCTTCGCGGCCGAAGACCTCGAGCGGGCGTTCGCGCCGCTCGACATGGTGGTGATCGAGTCCGGCGGCGACAACCTCACCGCCACCTTCTCCCCCGCCCTCGTCGATGCGCAGATCTTCGTGCTCGATGTCGCCGGCGGGGGCGACGTCGCCCGCAAGGGCGGGCCCGGCATCGGCCGTGCCGACCTGCTGGTCGTGAACAAGACCGACCTCGCCCCGTACGTGGGAGTCGACGTGCCGCAGATGGTCGTCGACGCCACGTCCGCACGCGAGGGCCGCCCGGTGCTGGCACTGTCGCGGACCGATGCCGCCTCGGTCGCCGCGCTGCGAGCCTGGGTGCTGTCGATGATCGCGGCGCACCGCTCGGGGTCGCACGTTCCGCAGGACCCGGGCCCGATGGCCCCGCACTTCCACGCCGACGAGGACGGCGGCGGCTACCTCCACACCCACGACGAGGATGCGCACGCGCACGCGCACGAGCACGAGCACGCGCACGAGCACGAGCACGCCGAGGCCCACAGCCACGCCGAGGCCCACAGCCACGCCGGTCACGGGCACCCGTGATCCCGACCGTCGTCGAGATCCGGCCGCGGGGCGAGGGAGTCACGTGCTCCCTCGAGGGCGACCTCGTCGTTCCGCGGCTGATCCGGCGGCGGGGCCGATCGGTCGATGTCGCCCTCGTCGCCGGGCGGGCGATGCTCCTCCCCGGCGACGAGGTGCGCATCCGCATTCTCGTGGGCGCGGGCTGCGCGCTCAGCCTCGTCGACATCGGCGGGCTCGTGGTCTACGGCCGGAGCGACGATGACGCCCACGCGGACCGCGAGTCGCAGTGGCACGCGCACGCCGACCTCGCCGCCGACGCCCGGCTCACCTGGCTGGGCCTGCCCACCGTGATCACCGCGGCGGGCACCCTGGTGCGGTCGCTGACGATCGCGCTCGCACCCGGCGCCACGGCGACGCTGCGCGAGACGCTCGTGCTGGGCCGCAGCGGCGAGCGGGGCGGGCGCCTCCACTCCGACACGGACGTCACGGATGCCGCGGGCCCGATCCTGCGTGAGACCCTCGCCATCCGCGGCGACGAACCCGTCGTCGGCATCCTCGGGTCGGCCCGTGTGATGGACAGCGTCGTCGCCGTCGGCGCCGACGCCGGGCTCGACGCGGTGCCGGGCACCACGCTCCTCGACCTCGACCGCAGTGGTGCCGTGCTCCGGTATCTCGGCGACGCCGCGCACGACAGTCCTCTCAGCGGCAGCATCCTCGCGGACGGTCGCGTCACGCCCGCGGCAGCCGCCCGCCCGGCATCCCCCCAGCCGCACTCGTCGCACGTCGCGACCGAGGCTCTCCCTCTCCCGTCACCCAGCCAGACCCCCTGACCAGCCAGACCCCCTGAAAGGACACATCATGCACGTCGCAGACCACTTCCTCACACCAGAGGCCTCCGTCGTCACGGGCGTCGTCGCCGCCGGTGCCGTCGCGGCGGCGATCACCGTCGGCCGTCCGCGATTCAGCGGCACCCGGATCGCCCTGGCCGGGGCCACGGCAGCCGTGATCTTCGGCGCCCAGATGGTGAACTTCCCGGTGCTCGACGGCACCAGCGGCCATCTCATGGGCGGCGTGCTCGCCACGGCGCTGGTCGGACCCCGGCTCGCGCTGATGGCCATGACCGGGGTGCTCGCACTCCAGTCGATCGTGTTCGGCGACGGCGGCATCACCGCCCTGGGCACGAACATCCTGCTGATGGGCGTGGTGCCCATCGCGGTCGCTGTGGGCATGCGGTCGCTCGCCCGCGCCGCAGGTGCCGACCGATTCGTCCGCACGACGGCGGGCGCCGCCGCTCTGGTCTCCGTCCCGGCCGGGGCCCTGACCCTCGTCGCGCTCTACGCCCTCGGCGGCACGGGAACGGTGGAGCTCGGGGCGATGGCGGTGTCGATGACCGGCGTGCACCTTCTCATCGGCCTCGGTGAGGTGCTGATCACGGTGGGTGTGCTCTCGATCGTGATGCTGGTCGCCCCGGGCGCCGCGGAGTGGGACCCGCGGCCGGCGGCGCGCACCGCACCGCTGCGCGCCGGAGTCGCACTCACCACGAGCGCACTCGTGTTCTCGACTGCGCTCGCCGCCGTCGCGGCATCCACTCCCGACGGTCTCGAGAGCGTCGTCGCCTCGTACAGCCTGCCCGTCGGCGACACGCTCGTCACCGGGGTGCCGCTGCTGAGCGACTACGGCTCGATCGCAGGCACGAGCATCCTCCTCGTCGGCGTCATCGGCGTCCTCGCCGCGGGCGCCCTGACTGCAGCGCTGTCGGCGCCGATGCTCACGTGCCGCGCGCCGATCGGGGCCTGACGTGCGGATGCGGGGCCGCCGCTCCGCCGGCGGCCCCGCACTCCTCGGGCGACTCCGCGCCGCCCTGCCACCCCCGGCACGAGGGTTCGCGCACCGCAGGGCTGTTCGCGCGGCGGTCGCGCCGATACCGTGTAGTCGCGCGGGGTCGGCGCTCGTCAGAGGCGCATTCTCCGCCTCGACGTGAGGGAGTTCCCGATGACCGACGCGACACCCGGATCCGAACTGATCACCCCGGCGCAGTTCCACGCGGCATCCGGTGTCACGGACTGGCGCGTCACGGCGACCGGTCCGCAGGCCGTCTTCCTGGCGGACTCCCTCGCCGAAGCCGCGGCGCTCGTCGCGCCGATCGTCGCGGCCGCCGAGCGTCACGGCATCCTCCCCGACGTCGATCTGCGACCCGAGGCGATCGTCGTGCGCGTCCCGTACCGCGACCCGGAGGGGATTCCGGCTGCTGCGCCGGAGTTCGCGGCATCCGTCTCGCGCACGGCTGCCGAGCTGCGGCTGGCCGCCGATCCCGCACGCGCGCAGGCGATCGGCATCTACGTCGCACAGCACTCGGGCGCCGACGTCCGCCCCTTCTTCACCGCGGCTCTCGGCTACGACGACTTCGGCGACTCGGATGCGATCGATCCCCTGCGGTGCGGACCCCAGCTGGCGTTCAACCCGATCACGGGCGACGCCCCCGCGCGAGGCCGGACGCACTTCGATGTCTTCGTGCCCGCCGATCAGGCGCAGGCGCGGGTGGATGCGGCGCTCGCCGCCGGCGGGCGGCTCGTCGACGACACGCATGCGCCCGCCTGGTGGTCGCTCGCGTCGCCCGACAACCACGGCGTCGACATCGCGTCCTGGACCGACACCTTCGGCTGAGCCGGGCGCCCCCGCTTGCCCGAGCTCAGCGACCCCGATCACCGCCCGATGACGGCGACGATCGGGCGGTGGTCGCTGCCGCGGTCGTCGAATGACGTGACCACGGTGACGTCGTGCACCGTCCACGCCGACCCGACGAGCACGTGGTCGATCGGCGCGGCGAGCCAGGCAGGAACCGACGTCGGCCACGTTCCCGTCGCCGCGGCGCCGGCCTCGTCGGCGGCGTCCCGGCAGTCGCCGATGAGCCCCTCCCGGCCGTACGCGGAGAGGTGGTCGACGGTCGCGTTGAGGTCGCCGGCGACGATCACGTCGGGCCCGTCGCACTGCTCTGCGACCCAGGCCAGGCCCGCCCGCCACCGGTCCATCTCGTCGGGCAGGGGAGGCATCGGATGCGCGGCGACGATCACGGGCCCGCTCCCGTCGACGGGCCGCCACACGCCGCTCGGCACCCCCGGACTCGACCCGGCGGCCGGGTCGACCCGGTATTCGCCGAGGTCGGCGGCGATGAGCACCGACGTCGGCAGAGGCGAGTCGCCCGATTCGCCGTAGGTGGTACCGGCTCGCATCTCGCGCCCGGCGAGCGCGACGATCCGTGCGACCTCCGCCGCAGCGGCCGCCCCGGTCTCGGGGAGGCTGACGACGTCGGCATCCGTCTCGACGACGAGCTCCGCGATGCTCTCCGGCGACGCGGCCCCGCCGAGGGTGTTCCATGCGACGATCACGAGGTCGCCACCGGGCACGGTGTCACCGCTGCCGCGCGCGAGCAGGACGGTGCCGCTGCCGACGGACGTGGCTGCGAGCACGAGCGCGATGCCGGCGGCCACGCCCCATCGCCGCCGGAGCACCGCGACCAACGCGGCGACGCACGCGAGCACGAGGAGTGCGATCGCGACAGGCCCACGGAATGCCAGGACCTGAGCGACGACCGGCGCCAGCTGCGCACCCACGGCCTGCGGCCAGACGATCAGCACGGCCACGGGAGCACCCACGGCAAGAGTCACGAGAAGGGGGATGTGGTGCGGCTGTCGTTTCGGCATCATCTACAGTCAACAGGCCGTGAGGCCGGAGTCACACTCACGACCCGGAATTCATACGCGGCCGGGAGACTTGCACCCCCATGGACCTGATCGGTCCGCCCAGCTCTGAAAGAAGTACTGTCATGCGCGCTCTCACCCACTCCAGCTTCGGCCCGGCAGAAGACGTCCTCACCGTCGACGATCGTCCGCTCCCCGTTCCCGGGCCGGGTGAGGTGCGGGTGCGCACCGTGCTCTCCCCCATCCACAACCACGACATCTGGACCGTCCGCGGCACCTACGGGTACAAGCCGGAGCTCCCCGCGCAGTCCGGCACGGAGGCGTTCGGCGTCGTCGACGCGCTCGGAGAGGGCGTCGACGCGCTCTCCGTCGGCCAGCGGGTGTCGACCGGCGGCACGTTCGGCGTCTGGGCCGAGTACTTCACCGCCCGCGCCGGTGCGCTCATCCCCGTTCCCGACGGAGTGCCCGACGAGGTGGCCGCCCAGCTGGTGTCGATGCCGTTCAGCGCCATCAGCCTGCTCGACTTCCTTGCCCTCAGCGAGGGCGACTGGCTCGTGCAGAACACCGCGAACGGCGCCGTCGGGCGCATGGTCGCGCAGCTCGCGAGGGCGCGCGGCATCAACGTCGTCGGCCTGGTGCGCCGCGCCGCAGGTGTCGACGAGCTGCGCGAACAGGGCATCGACAATGTGGTCGCGACCGACGCCGACGACTGGCGCGACCGGGTCGCCGCGATCACGGGCGGCGCCCCGATCATCGCCGGGGTCGACTCGGTGGGCGGGGCCTCCGCGGGCGAGGTGCTCTCGCTCCTCGCCGAGAACGGCACCCTCGTCGTGTTCGGCGCGATGGCGTCGCCCGTCATGGAGCTCGGCTCGGGCGACGTGATCTTCAAGCAGATCACCGTGAAGGGCTTCTGGGGCAGCAAGGTGAGCAGTGCGATGGATGCCGCGACCCGCGGCCGCCTGTTCGGCGAGCTTCTCACCCGCATCTCGTCGGGCGAGCTCACCCTGCCGGTCTCTGCGATCTACTCGTTCGACGACATCGCCGACGCCGCACGCGCCAGCATGACCGCCGGTCGCGTCGGCAAGGTGCTGCTCCGGCCGTAAGACCGCCGCGAGCCGCGGGCCACCCGCGGTGAGACGCAGCGACCGGGCGTGAGGAGTGCGGGCAGCGACAGGGCCCGCACTCCGGGTGTGCACGTCGTCACAGTCCTGTCAGCTCGCCCCGCACGATCGAGTCTCCGGAGTGGG
This sequence comes from Microbacterium terrae, assembly GCF_017831975.1. Lineage (NCBI taxonomy): Bacteria > Bacillati > Actinomycetota > Actinomycetes > Micrococcales > Microbacteriaceae > Microbacterium > Microbacterium terrae. Next base: position 2,732,992 of record NZ_JAFDSS010000001.1, read on the forward strand.
CCGGGTCGCCGTCGATCGGCTCGACCGACACGTCGACCAGGCTGTACTCGTCGAGGTCTACACCATCCGGGACGGCGAAGGTTCCGGAGTCGCCGTCGAGCACGCCCAGACTGATGAGCGCGCCGGCGTCGTTTCGGATCAGCCACACCTCGCGGTAGGTGTCGGCGACCACACCGCCCTCGACGCTGACCACGAGCGCGCGGGAACCGTCCCTGGCCACCTCGACGTCGGCGACGCCCGCAGCGTCGGGGTGATCGGGGAACGGGTCGAGCGCCGCCTGGGCGACCGTCGTCGGCTGGTTCACGGCGTTGATCACCCACGCGCCGATCCCGACCCCGGCGACGAGCGCGAGCGATGCGGCGAGGGCGAACAGCCCGCGCGCGCGTCGGCCCGTCCGACCGGCTGCGGGCCGGTCGGACACGGCGGCCCCGGTGTCTCGGTAAGCCGAGGGCGCGGGCGCGGCGTCTCGGGGGTCGCCGGGCGCGGCGTCGGTGTCGGTGTCGGCGTCATCCTGCGGCGCGGACCCCGACAGGGACGACGGGGTGCCGTGGGGCGGCGGGAACGCAGCATCCGCCACGGCGGCACCGGCAGCCGACGCGGCCGATCCCAGCCCCACCTCGGCCGCGATCGCGTCCCAGACGCGGTCGGGTGGCGACTCGAGGCCGACGTCGGCGGCCGTGGTGCGGGCGACCTCGACGGTGACTTTCAGCTCGTCGATCTCGGCCGCGCAGATCTCGCATTCGCGAAGATGGGCGCAGTCGGCCAGGGATGCCGCGGCCTCGCCGAGCGCGAGGAGCGCGATCTGCTCCGGATCAAGATGCGACATGGGAGACCTCCAATCTGTCGCGCATTCGGTGAAGACTTCGTCGGATGTGGCTCTTGACGGTGCCGATCGGCATGTCGAGCCGCTGGGATATCTGGGAGTGGGTCAGGTCATCGTAGAAGGCGAGCCTCACGACGGCCTGCGCATCGGGTTCGAGCTGCTCGATCTCGTTGGCCACCAGCAGACTGTCGGCCAGATCGGGCGGCTCGCGCACGAGATCTTCGGGTGACGTGGTGCGCAGCACCTCCTCCTGCACGGCTCGCACGCGGGCTCTCGCCTCGTGCGCGTCGGCGATGCGGCGCCGCGCGATGACGATCAGCCAGGTCGACAGCTTGGCCTTGCCGCGGTCGAACGAGGCGCGCGACGTCCACGCCGACACGAACGTGCGCTGCGTGACGTCTTCGGCGTCGCCCCGGTCGCCGAGCGAGCGCAGGGCCAGCGTGAACACGACGGGCGACCAGCGGCGGTAGATCTCCTCCAGCGCACGCTCGTCACCGTCGCGGAATCGCGACGCGAGGTCGTTCTCGATGTCTTCGTCGTTCATCGACGGTCTTCCTCAGTCTGGGATCGGCAGGGCGACGGCGACCACATTGTCACGGTAGCGCCCCGTCGCGGAATCGAAAGGTCCGCCGCAGGTGATGATGACGAGCGCGGATGCGCCGTCCCGGCGGAAGATCTCATCGGTGGGAAGCTGCGCCTTCTCGTGGTATTCGACGCTCTCGACGCGGTAGGCCCGGGTGGCACCGTGCTCGTCGACGACGACCACCTCGCCGCCCGGCGTCAGATCGCGCAGTCGTGCGAGCGGTCCGATCGGATAGGCCGGCGCGTCGACGTGGGCTGACAGCACCATATGACCCTCCGTCGAGACTGCGTCGGGTCCGAACCGATACCAGCCGGCCACCGCGGGGTCCTCGGGGAGCTCCATCTGCGAGCTGTCATCGACCCCGACCGGCGCGACAGGCATGTGGACCCCGATCGCGTCGATCTCGAGCCGCGTCGGCGCCACCGACGACTCGGCCGGCACGACCGCCGCCGAGGTGACCGGCACGTCGACCGCGGGTGTGGCTGCCGGTCTGGGCGTCGTCGTCGGCGAGGAGGTCGCGGCGGACTCGGCCACGCCCGCCCCCGGCGAGCCGCACGCGACGAGGGATGCCGCGAGCACGGCGGCCACCATCAGGCCCGCAGCGCGGGTCCCGATGACCCCGGCCCGCGGCATCCCTGTGCTCACGCGTCCTGCGAGGCCCGGCGACGGACCACCACGACACCGGCGGTGACCGCGAACGCGATCACGGCAGCCGCTCCGACGATCCACAGGGCCGTCATCTGCGCGTCGCGCTCGGCGAGGTAGCCGGCGGTGCCGGACGGCACGCCGTCGGGGCTGGAGTGCAGACCGGTGATGTTCTGCACGGCGAGGTCGAGGTTGCCCGCCTCGGCGCTGCCCCAGGCGTACACGATCGTCAAGGCTCCCTCGTCGACCGTGACGTCGGCCGGGCCGATGACCGGGTCGGTCGTGCCTTCCAGTGCGACGGCGGCAGAGATGGTGCCGGCGGCGAGGTCGAGGCTCGACTCGTCGGGGTTGACCAGACCGGTGATCACCGCGGTGTCGCCGGCGAGGACGTCGACGGCCGGCGCAGCGGCGACGTGACGCACGGTGAGTCGCCCCTCACCTGCGGCGGTGGCCGAGAGGTCGTTGCTGAACGCCGTGACCGTGGGATCGCCCGCCTCGTCCAGGTGCGCCGCGGCGGTGTAGCTCATGGTCGCCTCGAGGGTCAGAGTGATCGGGCCGAGCACGGGAGAGCTGTCGTCGGCGGCATCGGTCGCCGTCAGGGCCACCTCGTAGTCGCCCGCGGGCAGGTCGAGCGGGCCGGCGAGGTCGCCCGGCTGGAAGTCGTCGATGGTCAGCTCGCCGTTGACGTAGACGTCGACGGGAGTGTCGGGGATGCCGTGCAGCACCGACAGGTCGGCGCTGGTGTCGGAGATCGCCGAGGCGGGCAGGGCGAGGCCGAGGGCCGCGACCAGCCCGGCCGCGATGCCGGCTGCAGTGGTCTTGCGCATGATGTGCTCCAGTTCGGGCGGAGGTCTCCGCATCGATCGGGCTCCTGGTGGTGCCGTCGCCTGGTGTCTTCCGGCGCAGGGGACGAAACGGATGCAGCCCCACTGGGAATCGTCGAATCCGCGGCTGGGTGCATCCGCAGCATCCGATCCTCCGGAATACCCCTTCGCGAGCCGTCCGGCCCGCAGGCATCGAAGGAGCTGACCATGAAGAAGCGCACTCGCATCGCCCTCGCCGCAGCAGCAGCTGTGGGGCTGGTGCTCTCCGCCGCGCCCGCGCAGGCCCACGGCGGGTCGACACCGGCGGGAACGATCGTCGACGTCGCGGTCGCCGCGTCGGGCGGCGGCACGCCCGACAGGAACCCGCGCGACTACGACATCCTCGTGCAGGCGATCCTGGCGACCGGCCTGGACGGCGCGCTCGCCGACACATCGAAGACCTACACCGTGTTCGCGCCGAACGACCGCGCCTTCCTGCGCCTCGTCGGCGACCTGACCGGCTCCGTGCCGGCGTCGGAGGCCGACGCCCTCGCGGCGATCACCGCGACATTCAGCACTGATGAGATCGCGAACGTGCTGCTCTACCACGTGGTCGCGGGCAAGAAGCTCGGCCCGGTGAAGGTGATCACCTCGAAGTCGCTCACCATGGCCAACGGCGGCACCGTCGCGCCGCGCGGGATCACCCTGCGCGACGAGACGCCCGCACTGGCGGATCCGCGGCTGGTGCTGTGGAAGATCAACATCCCGGCCACCAACGGCGTGATCCACACGATCGATCGCGTCCTCGTTCCCGCGAGCTGATCAGCCGCGGATGAGGCCCGCCCCTCCGCCCCCAGCCGGTGGGGCGGGCCGCCCCCGGCTCGGACTCGCGACTCCGGACTCGCAGCGTCACGAAGGAGCCTGACATGAAGACCAAGACCATCGAGGCGACCGCGTACCGCTACACGCGGTACGGCGACGCCGATGTGCTGAAGGCACACGTCTTCCCGCTCGACCCGCCCCTGCCGGGGGAGGTGACGGTCGAGGTCATCGCGACCGGCATCAACCACATGGAGGCGTTCCTGCGCAACGGCCGGGAGCAGACCTGGATGGACGACGGCTGGCCGCGCTCGTCCGGGAGCGACTTCACCGGCGTCGTGCGCGCCGTGGGCCCGGGAGGACGACTGTCGCGCGGCGACGAGGTGATCGGCCATGTGCGCACCGGCGCGCACGCCACCCATCTGAATGTCGCCGAGTCGCGCCTGGTCGCCAAGCCGCGCACGCTCACGTGGGAAGCCGCGGGCGGGCTCTTCCTCGCCGGCGCCACGGCGACGACGGTGCTCGACGACCTCTCGATCGGCCCCGACGACACCGTCGTGGTCTCGGCCGCGGCGGGCGGTGTCGGAAGCATCGAGACGCAACTGGCCAAGTCCCGGGGAGCCCGGGTGATCGGCACCTGCGGCGACCGGAACTTCGACTATCTGCGCCAGCTGGGCATTCATCCGGTGCGCTACGGCGACGGGATGGTCGACCGCATCCGCCAGGCGGCGCGGGGGCCGGTGACGGCGTGCATCGACAACTTCGGCAAGGACGGCGCCGAGATCGCCGCAGCGCTCGACGTGCCGGCGGAGCGCCATCTGTCCAGCGCCGACCGGCGCCAGGTCGAGCTCGATCTGCTGAGCGACGGCCCCGAGGCGGTCGCGCGCGCGACCGAGATCCTGCGCACGGTGGCCGGCCTTGCGGCGTCCGGCGCGTTCCGCACCCTCGTCTCGGGGCTGTACCCCCTCGACGAGATCACCGCCGCCTACGAAGACCTCGAGCGCCTTCACTCGCGCGGCAAGATCGTGCTCGCCACCCACCCTGTGACTCCGTTCAGCATGCTGCGCGCACGCGAGCTGTTCGAAACGATGCCCTGAGCGGCGCGCGCGACCCCCACCCCCGACCGCCCACCCAGAGGAGAGAGAGAACATGTCCGCATCCGCCTCGGCGTCCCCCGTCGCCGGCACCGCCTCCCGCGACCTCGTCCGCCAGGTCGTCGTGCTCGTCAGCTCGGTCATCGCGATCGTCGGAGCCTTCATCGGATCGGGGGTGTTCCTCGGCACGCCGGTGCAGGAGGCCTCCGGCGGCTACCTCGCGGCCGACGCGACGCTCATCGCGCCCGGCACCGGGGCATTCCGCATCTGGAGCGTCATCTACGCCGGCATGCTCGCCTACGCCGTGTGGCAGGCACTCCCCGCTCAGCGGCACGACGAGCGTCAGCGCCGGATCGGCTGGTGGGTCGTCGCGTCACTGGTGCTCAACGCCGTATGGATCGGGGTCGTGCAGGTGGGGCAGCTCGCGCTGAGCCTGCTGGTGATCGTCGCGCTCCTCGCGGTGTTGTGCCGCCTGTTCGCGCTGCTGCGGGACTCGGCGCCGAAGAACCGGTTCGAAGCAGTCGTGGCCGACGGGTCGATCGGCCTCTACCTGGGCTGGGTGATCATCGCGACCGCCGCGAACACCACGGCGGTGCTCGTCGCCGGCGGATTCGAGGGTTTCGGCCTCGCGCCCGAGGCATGGGCCGTCGTCGTGCTCGCTGCCGCCGCGGCAGTCGGAGTCGCCCTCGCGTTGTGGGACCGCGGGCGCATCGCCCCGACCCTCTCGCTGTCGTGGGGCATCTGCTGGGTGGCCGTGGCACGCCTGACCGACGAGCCGTACTCGCCGGTCACCGCCTACGCCGCCATCGGCGCCGCCGCCCTGGTCATCGCCGCGACGGCATTCGCACGAGTGCGCCACGAGCGACGCGTCGCCTGAGGTGACGGATGCCGCGAAGTCGGATGCCGCGGTGCAGCGCGCGTCGGGCTGAGGCGTCGGGCTGAGTGTCACACCGCGGCGCGTGCCTCCGTCGCTGCGGGTTCGCGGCGCGCCGGCGCGAGGGCGAGCGTGGCACCGAGCCCGACCACGAGGAACCCGGCCGCACTCCAGGCGGCCAGCCGGGTGGCCTGCGAGAACGCCGCTGCCGCGTCGTCGGCGATGTCCGCCGTCTGGGGGTCGGCGGCGAGCTCGGGGATCGCTGCGCCCGCGCTGTCGACGACAGCCGAGGTGATCTGCTCGCGCTGATCGGCAGGCACGCCGTCGTCGGCGAGACTCGCGTCGAGCAGAGCGGCCGTGCTGCCGAAGAGGATCGTGCCGAGCACCGCGATCCCGAGCGCCGAGCCCACCTGGCGCGACGTGGACTGCGTTCCCGATCCCTGGCCGCTCTCAGCGACCGGCACGTCGACGAGGATCACGCCGGTGAGCTGGGCTGTGGCCAGACCCACGCCGAACCCGTAGACGAGCAGGCACGGGATGAGCCACCCCCACGCGCCGTCGGGGGTGATCGCGAACCCGAGAGCGACGATGCCGATGATCTCGGCCGCGAGCCCGGCGCGCACCACGAGCACGGGCGACACCCGCCCGCTGAGGGCGCCGGCGATGCCGCTCGCGGCGAAGGATCCGACGGCGAGCGCGACGAGCATGAAGCCGGTCTGCAGCGCATCGAATCCCACCACGAACTGCAGCCAGAGCGGAAGCGAGAGGATCACACCGAACTCCCCGAGCGACACCAGAAGCGCGGCGATGTTGCCGTTGCGGAAAGAGCGCAGCGAGAACAGCGAGAACGCGATGAGGGTGGGCTTGCCGACGCGCTGACGGTGCAGCCCCCACATGACGAATGCCGACGCGGCGACCACGGCGAGCGCGAGAGCGATCGGCACCGGCGAGAGCGCCCACGGCCAGGTCCAGTCCCCGATCGTGAGCTCTTCGTCGGTGAACCACCACCCGTAGGAACGTCCTTCGATGAGCGCGAAGACGAGTGCCGAGAACGTGACGACCGACAGCGCGGCGCCGACGACGTCTATCTTCTGCACGCGATCGGCACGCGACTCTCGCACTGCGAAGAACGCGCCGATCACGATCGCGATGCCGAGCGGCACGTTGATCCCGAACGCCCAGCGCCACGAGAACTCGGTCGTGAGCCATCCGCCCAGGAGGGGCCCCAGCGCCGCCATACCGCCGATGGTCGAGCCCCACACCGCGAAGGCGATGCCCCGCTCGCGCCCCTGGAAAGTGGCGTTGATGAGCGACAGAGTGGTCGGAAGCACCATCGCTCCCCCGACGCCCTGGACCAGCCGCGCCAGGATGAGGAGACCACCGGTGGGTGCCAGAGCGGCGCCGACCGAAGCCAGCGCGAACAGCGCGACGCCGATGAGCATGACGCGTCGGCGCCCGAACCGGTCGGCGAGAGCCCCGAAGACGAGCAGCAGCGAGGCGAACACCAGGGTGTAGGCCTCTTGGATCCACTGCACCTCGGTGGATGTGACACCCAGGTCGTCGACGATCGCGGGGATCGCGACGTTCACGATCGTCGAGTCGACGATGATCAGCGACACCGCGACGCTGATGACGACGAGGCCGAGCCAGCGGCGCGAGTCGGGAATAGTCATTTAGCTAGTTTATCTAGCTAGTGTGCCAGCGACGCCTTTCGCGACAACGTCATCCGCCCGCATCGACACGATCGGCACGGGTCGATGGGAGAGGCGATCAGGCGACACGCACACCTCGGTCGAGCCGGATCATCCGATCGGCCGCGGCGGCCTCTGCCTCGTCGTGCGTGATGCACGCCACCGCGGCGCCGCGCCCGGCCTCGGCCGAGAGGATCAGCCGCGCACGCTCGACGCTGCGGCGGTCGAGTCCTGCCGCGGGCTCGTCGAGCAGCAGCACGTCGGGCCTGCGCACGAGCCCCTGCGCGATGAACACCCGCTGACGCTGACCGCCTGAGAGCGCCGCCAGCGGCCGGTCGGCTAGGTCGGCCATCCCGACTCGGTCGAGCGCGTCGAAGACAGCACTGCGGGCGTCGCGCCGGCGCATCCGCCGCCCGCGCTTCCACGTGCCCATGGCGACGACGTCGGCCGCGGACACGGGCAGAGCTTCCGGTGCGGCCGGCCGCTGAACGACGAGGGCGACGTCGCCTCGTCGATCGACGGCGCCCGCGCGAGGACGGATCACGCCGGCGAGCAGCTCTATGAGCGTCGACTTGCCCGAGCCGTTCGGTCCGACGATCGCCGTCACCTCGCCGGGCCGGAGTTCGAGCGAGACGTCGTGCAGGACGTCGTCGCCCGAGTATGCGAAGCACACGCCTCGAGCGATCACGGCCGGTTCGGGTGGGGTCATGCGGGCAATCCTACCGAATTGAGAATGATTCTCATTTGCATGTAGAGTCACCGATCGTGTCCTTCTTCACCGATCCGTTCAGCACCGAGTTCTTCGCCCGAGGCCTTATCGGTGGCTCGATCGTCGCGGTGATCTGCGCGGTGGTGGGCACCTGGGTCGTCATCCGCGGCATGGCCTTCCTGGGGGAGGCGATCGGGCACGGGATGCTCCCCGGCGTCGCGCTGGCGACGGTCCTCGGGCTGCCGGTCCTCATCGGCGGCGCCGTCAGCGCCGTGGCGATGAGCGTAGCAATCGGGGTGCTGCAGCGGCGCGGCAGGCTGTCGTACGACACCAGCATCGGGATGCTGTTCGTCGCGATGCTGTCGCTCGGAGTCATCATCGTGTCGCACTCGCGAAGCTTCGCGACCGACGCCACGGCGATGCTCTTCGGCGACATCCTCGCGGTCCGGCCCGTCGACGTCGTGGTGCTCGCCGGGGCGCTCGCGCTCACCCTCACGATCGCCGTCGTGTTCCACCGGTCCTTCGTGGCCGCCACGTTCGACACGCGGATCGCGCACACGCTCGGACTCGACCCGCGGCGGGCGCACATCGCGCTGGTCGGCCTCGTCACGCTCGCCGTCGTCGCGTCGTATCAGGCGGTCGGGACCCTTCTCGTGGTCGGCCTGCTCCTCGCGCCGGCCGTGGCCGCACGCGCCTGGACGACCCGCATCCCCACGACGATGGGGGTCGCCGCAGGGGTGGGGATCCTCGCTGTCGTGCTCGGCCTCCTCGCATCCTGGCATCTCGGCACCGCCGCGGGAGCCTCCATCGCGATCACGGCCATCGCACTCGCGGCCGCATCCTCCGGCGCACGGGCACTCGGTCGGCGCACGCTGCGCCGGCGGGCGACGCACGCCACTCCTTCCGTCACCCCGCAGCTCACCGCTGTCCGCTGACGCTCACCCGACCGGCATCCGAAATGGAACCCATGATCTTCCGTCGTCTCACACTCGCCCTGCCTGCTCTGCTCACCGCCGCAGCGCTGACGGCGTGCGCAGGCACAGCCGCGCCGGCCACCACCTCGGCCACCTCAGACGGAAGCGGCAACGGCGCGGAGTCGAGCGGGCACGGGGAGATGGCGGGCGCGGCGGAGCTGAACGAGCCGCCGCTCGCCCTGATGTCGATCGACTCCGCCGGCGAGGTCGCCCTGCTCGACCTCCTCACGGGCGAGTCGAGCCCGATCGGCGCGGTCGCCTCTCCGGCGGCACTGGCGACCGACGGTCGCTACGGCTTCGTCACCACCGCCGACGGACTGGAGATCGTCGACTCCGGCCGGTGGAGCTGGGACCACGGAGATCACTTCCACTACTACTCGGCCGCCCCGCGGATCGTCGGCACGGTTCCCGGCGGCGGTGAGGCCGTCGCGACGACGGGGATGCTCTCCACAGCGGGCGCGACGGGCGTTTTCTTCGGTGGCACGGGCGAAGCGGTGCTGCTCGACAACGCGTCGCTGGCGGACGGCGAGATCACCGAGCTGTTCCGGATCGCGACCGGAGCCGAGACCGGCGTCGTCGCTCCGCTCGGAGACGGCGCCCTGCTCGCCGACCGCGACACCCTCGTGTTCCACCACGCTTCGGGCGCGGCGACCGACGCGACGGCTGCGTGCGTCGGAGCCGCCGGCGCGATCACCACGCGCGTCGGGCTGGTCGTCGGATGCGTGGACGGCGCGGTGCTCTCCACCTGGGAGGACTCGGCGCCGGTGTTCGAGCGCATCCCGTACCCGGTCGGAGCCGATGCCGTTCGGGCCACGGCGTTCGACGGCCGAAAGGGCCGCCCGACCGTCGCCGCACTCGCGGGCGACGCCGGATTCTGGCTGCTCGACACGCGGGAGCTCGCCTGGCGGCTCGTACCGACAGACATGCCCCTTGCACGGGTGAGCGCGGTCGACGATGCGGACGGGAACGTCGTCGCCCTCAGCGCCGACGGCCGCGTCCTCGTGTACTCGGCGCAGTCGGGCGAGCAGCTGGCGGCCACGGGGCCGCTGGTCGGCGACGTCGGGGCCTCGGCGTCGCTGACCGTCGACGATCAGCGCGCCTACGTCAACGATCCGGCCACGGGCGTCGTGTTCGAGATCGACTACGGCGATGGCGCGCGGGTCGCCCGCACGCTCACCACCCCCACTGCCGCGCACTTCGTCGCGGAGGTCGGCCGATGAGCCGCCGCCGTGTCGCGGCATCCGTCGCCCTCGCGGCATCCGTCGCCATCACCGGCTGCGCCGCCGGTGCCGCCGACGACCGACCGCAGATCGTCGTGACCACGAACATCCTCGGCGACGTCGTCGAGCGCATCGCGGGCGACGAAGCCGTCGTGACGACGCTGATGAGGCCGAACGCCGACCCGCACTCGTTCGAGATCTCGGCGCAGGAGGCCGCCCTCATGGACTCGGCCGACCTGCTCGTGTCGAACGGTCTCGCTCTCGAAGAGGGCTTGCAGCAGCACCTCGATCGCGCGATCGACGGTGGTGTCGCGTCGGTCGTCGCGGGCGATCACATCGACGTGCTCGACTACACCGCCGACGATGCGGCGGGCGCACCCGACCCCCACTTCTGGACCGACCCGGCGCGGATGGCCGATGTCGTCGACGCCGTCGAAGCCGCGCTCGAAGACGTCCCCGGGGTGGAGGATGCCGCGATCCGCGCCGGCGCGGACGCGTACCGGAGCGAGCTCGCGGAGCTCGATGCCGAGATGACGGATGCCTTCGCCGCGATCCCGGCGGAGAGTCGTGCGCTCGTCACCAACCACCACGTCTTCGGGTACCTCGCCGACCGGTACGGCTTCCGCATCGTGGGCGCGGTGATCCCCGGCGGCACCACGCTGGCGGCTCCGAGCGCCGCCGACCTCCGAGGCCTCGTCGAGGCGATCGACGAGGCCGGTGTGCCGACCATCTTCGCCGAGTCGTCGCAGCCCGACCGACTGATGCAGGTGCTCGCGAGCGAGGCCGGCATCGAGGTCGAGGTGGTGGAGCTCTACACCGAATCACTCACCGAGCCCGGCGACGGCGCCGACACCTACCTGGCGATGATGCGCGCCAACACCGAACGCATCGCCGAGGGCCTCACCCGCTGAGGCGCACACGAAAGGGAAATGATGAAACGACACACGCGACTGACCGCGGCAGCAGCGGTCTTCGCGGGCATCTCGCTGATCGCGACGGCCTGCGCCACTCCGGCGGATCCCGCGGGCGGGTCCGGCGCAACACCGACCGACGAGGGATCGTCGGCGAGCGCGCAGGGACGCGTCGCCGTCTCGTATCCCGGCGGCATCGCCGTGCTCGACCCCGAGACCCTCGAGGTCGTGGCCGAGCTGGATTCCGATGAGTTCACGCGTCTGAACACCTTCGGAGACGGGCGCACGATCGCCGTGACGACCTCCGAGGGATTCCAGATGCTCGACACCGTGGAGCCGGCCCTGACCGACGTGGTCTTCGACGCGTCGGCGCCCGGTCACGTCGTCGTCCACCACGGCAAGACCGTGCTCTTCGACGACGGCACCGGAACGACGACCATCCTCGACACCGACGCGTTCGCCGACGGATACGACGGCCTCCCCGAGACGACGACCTACACCGCCGACGCACCGCACCACGGGGTGTCGATCGTGCTCGAGGACGGCACGCTCGTCACGACCGTCGGCACCGCCGAATCGCGCTCGGGCGCCGTCGCGCTCCACCCGCACGACGATCACTTCGACGAGGCGGCATCGAGCGATCAGTGCCCCGGCATCCACGGCGAGGGCACGGCCGCCGACGAGGCAGTGATCTTCGGCTGCGAAGACGGCGCACTGCTGTTCCAGGGCGACGAGTTCGTGAAGTTCGACGCGCCCGACGAGTTCGGGCGCATGGGCAACGCGTTCGTCTCGGAGTCGAGCCCCATCGTCGTCGGCGACTACAAGAACGACCCCGACGCCGAGGGATACCTGCTGGGCGCCGTCACCCTCATCGACACCGCCGAGCAGACCTTCGAGGTCGTCGACCTCCCCGACGAGGTGCAGTACACCTTCCGCGACATCGCCCGCGGCCCGGGGGATCTCGCCTACATCCTCTCGACCGACGGGCAGATCCACGTCCTCGACCCCGAGAGCGGCGCGCTCACCGGCGCCTACCCGGTGGTCGAGCCGTGGGAGGGACCCGCCCAGTGGCAGGACGCCCACCCGGCGATCAAGGTGAACGGCGACATCGCGTACGTCACCGAGCCCGCGGCGAACGCGGTCCACGCCGTGGATCTGACCAGCGGCGAGGTCATCGCGACCGTGGAGCTCGACCACACGCCGAATGAGCTGGCGGTCGCGATCGGCTGATCGAGATCGTCGAGCGGGGACGGATGCCGCTGATGCGAGCATCCGTCCTCGTCGTCCCACGTCACCGTTCCCCGAACATACGCTTGGTTAGGTTAGGCACACCTTAGTAAGGTCTACTCATGGCTTCCGACTCCCGGCGATCCGATCCCGCCGTGCCCGCCCACTTCCTCATCGCCGGAGACCTCAGCGATCTGCCGCTTCTGCGGCGGCTGCTCGAACGCCTGCCCGTCGACGCCTACGGGCAGGTCTTCATCGAAGTGTCTGCCGCCTTCCAGGTGATCGATCTCCCCTCCCCGCCCGAGATGACGGTGACCTGGCTGGTCGGCGACACGTCTCCCCTCTCGCCCCCGCGCGGCGAACTGGCAGCGCGCGCGGTCGTCGCCTGGGTGTCGGAGTGGATGCCGGAAGAACGGGATGCCCACACCGCGCCCTACGTCATGTGGATCGGCTGTTCCACGAGCACCGTCATGGATCGGCTCTACGACCGCCTCGGCGACCGGCTCGACCATCTGCACCTCCACCACCGCCACCACGACTGAGTGCGCGATCGAGGGGGTGAGTGCGGTGGCCTTCAGGGCGCCACCCACCTGGCCCACGACGAAACCGGGCAAGAAAAAACCCCCGTTAAACGGGGGTTTCTCTGGCGGTGACGGTGGGATTTGAACCCACGGTAGGGGGTTACCCTACACAACTTTTCGAGAGTTGCACCTTCGGCCGCTCGGACACGTCACCGTCGTCCAGTTTACGACACGACGGCGGAGGAGCGAAATCGACGCAACTGAACGCATCCCGCCCACATGTCGGCAGCCGGGTCTAGCGTTGCAGGCGTGACCGATCCGTCGCCCTCGACCGCCGCCGCGCCGATGCCCGCGAAGCAGCGCGTGGTGCTCTGGATCGCGGTGCTCGCATCGTTCGTGGCGTTCCTCGACGGCACGGTCGTCAACGTCGCCCTGCCGGCGATCAGCGACGAGCTCGGCGGCGGCCTCACCACGCAGCAGTGGGTGGTCGACGCCTACCTCATCACGCTCGGCGCGCTGATCCTCGTGGCCGGGTCGGTCAGCGACGCCTACGGGCGGGTGCTGGTGATGCGGATCGGACTCGTCGGCTTCGGCATCGCATCGGTCGCGATCGCGGCGGCGCCGACGGCCGAGTTCCTGATCGTCGCACGGGCGGTCCAGGGTGCGGCGGGGGCTTTCCTCGTGCCCAGCTCGCTCGCGCTCATCACCTCCACCTTCCGCGGTGCGGCGCAGGGCCGCGCCATCGGCATCTGGACGGCCGGCACGACCGGCGCCATGATCGCCGGCCCGCTCATCGGCGGCCTGTTCGTCGATCTGCTGTCGTGGCGGCTCGTCTTCCTCATCAACGTCGTGCCGATCGCCGTGACGCTGTGGCTGCTCGCGCGCGCCCACCTGCGAGACGAACGGCGGACGGATGCCGCGATCGACTGGCTCGGCGCCGTGCTGTGCACCCTCGGGCTCGGCGGCATCGTCTTCGCGCTCATCGAGCAGCCGCGGCTGGGCTGGGGCTCGCCGATCATCTGGGGCACGTTCGCCGGCGGCAGCATCCTCTTCGCCCTCTTCCTGCTGCGGCAGCGGACGGTGACCTCCCCGATCCTGCCGCTCGAACTGTTCCGCGTGCGCAACTTCTGGACCGGCAACGTCGCCACGGCCTTCATCTACGGCGCGCTCGCCCTGAACGGACTCGTGGTCGTCGTCTACCTGCAGCAGGGCGCAGGGCTGCCCGCAACCCTGGCCGGACTCGCCAGCCTGCCGGTCACCCTGCTGCTCATCCTCCTGAGCACGCGCGTCGGTGCGCTGTCGGGCCGGTGGGGCCCCCGCCTGTTCATGACGCTGGGGCCGATCGTCATGGGCGTCGGCGCCCTGCTCCTGCTCACGGTCTCGACCGCGTTCTCGTACTGGTGGCAGGTGCTCCCGAGCATGATCGTGATGGGACTCGGGCTCGCCCTCACCGTCTCGCCGCTGACCTCGACGATCCTCGGCGCGATCGAGTCGGAGCGGTCGGGCATCGCGTCGGCGGTGAACAACGCGGTCGCCCGTGTCGCCGGCCTCATCGCGGTCGCCCTGCTCGCCGTCATCGTGGGCGGATCCCTCGATCTCGAGGGGTTCCACCGCGCGGCGATCGTCACCGGCGTGCTGATGTTCGCCGGCGGACTCGTCTCGCTCGCGGGCATCCGCAACCCTCCGAAAGTCGATGAGCCTCCACCCACGACGTGATGACGAACGGATGCCGGGATCGTTAAGCCCGGCGGCGACGCTGGCCCGCGGCATCCGGGCCCTGCCAGACTGACGATATGGCCGTCATCGAGAACTCGAAAGTCACCGTCGTCGGAGCAGGCAGCGTCGGATCCAGCGTCGCGTACGCCGCCCTCATCCGCGGTTCCGCCCGCCACGTCGCCCTCTACGACATCGCCACCGCCAAGGTCGAGGCCGAGGTGCTCGACCTCGCCCACGGCACCCAGTTCACCGGGTCGAGCGACATCGTCGGCGGCAGCGACATCTCGGTGGTCGAAGGTTCGCACGTCGTCGTGATCACCGCCGGCGCGAAGCAGAACCCCGGGCAGACCCGCATCGAGCTCGCGGGCGTCAACGCCGGCATCATGCGCAAGATGATGCCGCAGCTGCTCGAAGCCGCCCCGAACGCCGTGTACGTGATCGTCACCAACCCCTGCGACGTGCTCACCGTGCTCGCACAGGAGGAGACCGGGCTGCCTCCGGAGCGCATCTTCGCCTCGGGCACCGTGCTCGACACGTCGCGCCTGCGGTGGAAGCTCGCCGAGCGCGCGGGCGTCGCGACCTCGAGCGTCCACGCCTACATCGTCGGCGAGCACGGCGACACCGAGTTCCCGCTGTGGTCGAAGGCGACCATCGGCACCGTGCCGATCCTCGACTGGGTCACCCCAGCGGGCGACCGCATGACGGTGGAAGAACTCGACCAGATCGCCGTCGACGTGCGGGATGCCGCCTACAAGGTCATCCAGGGCAAGGGTGCGACCAACTACGCGATCGGACTGTCGAGCGCCCGCATCGTCGAGGCGATCCTCGGCGACGAGCACGCGGTCATGCCCGTCTCGGCGGTGCTCCGCGACTTCCACGGGGTCGACGGCGTCGCCCTGTCGGTGCCGTCGGTGGTCTCGGCGGCGGGAGCCTCGCCGATCCGCGAGACGCAGTTCGACCCGAAGGAGCTCGAGCTCTTCCGCCGGTCTTCCGACGCGCTCGCCCAGGTGGCGTCGACCCTGCGCGGCTGACGCGCGTCCTCCGGCGGGGATGTCGCGGGCCGGGCCTACGCTGGGGGAATGGCCCGACGCCCCACCCAGACCGCGCCCTATCGGTGCACAGAGTGCGGGTGGACGACCCTCAAATGGGTCGGGCGCTGCGGTGAGTGCCAGCAGTGGGGCACCGTCGTCGAGGCGGCCGAGCAGACCGGCATCACGCGATCGGTGACGCCCGTCGTGCCGGGCGCCGGGCGGCAGGCGCGGCCGATCACCAGCATCGACACCTCCGACGTGCCGCGCCGCACAACGGGCGTCGGCGAGTTCGACCGCGTGCTCGGCGGCGGCGTCGTGCCGGGGGCGGCGATCCTCCTCAGCGGCGAGCCGGGCGTCGGCAAGTCCACGCTCCTCCTCGAGGTCGCGGTGCAGGCAGCACGCAACGGGCGCCGCGTGCTCTACGCCAGCGCCGAAGAGTCGGCGGCGCAGGTGCGTCTGCGCGCGGAGCGCACCGGTGCGCTGCACGACGAGCTGTACCTCGCCAGCGAGACCGACCTCGCGACCATCCTCGGCCACGTCGACGACGTCGAGCCCGACCTGCTCATCGTCGACTCCGTGCAGACCGTCTCCTCTGCCATGTCAGAGGGAATGGCCGGGCATCCGTCGCAGGTGCGCGAGGTCGCGTCCACGCTCATCCGGGTCGCCAAGGAGCGGGCCCTGCCCACGATCATCGTCGGCCACGTGACCAAAGACGGCTCGATCGCCGGTCCCCGCATCCTCGAGCACCTCGTCGACGTCGTCTGCCACTTCGAGGGCGACCGGCAGACCTCGCTGCGATTCGTGCGTGCACTCAAGAACCGCTTCGGCCCGACGGACGAGGTCGGATGCTTCGACATGACCGGTGCCGGCATCGCCGAAGTGGCCGATCCGTCGGCGCTGTTCCTCGGGCACGGCGCCCCGCAGCCCGGCACCTGCGTCACGATCGCGCTCGAAGGCCGGCGCGCA
The DNA here is from genome assembly GCF_017831975.1 of Microbacterium terrae. Classification (NCBI taxonomy): domain Bacteria; kingdom Bacillati; phylum Actinomycetota; class Actinomycetes; order Micrococcales; family Microbacteriaceae; genus Microbacterium; species Microbacterium terrae. The sequence continues at coordinate 2,749,599 of NZ_JAFDSS010000001.1, forward strand.
TTGCCCGTCGAGGTTCAGGCCCTCACCATCAAGACCGCAGCCCCGAACCCGCGCCGCGTGGTCAACGGGGTCGACGGTCCCCGCGTCGCCATGGTGCTCGCCGTGCTCGAACGCCGCGGCCTCATCACCGTCTCCGACCAGGACGTCTACGTCTCTACGGTCGGGGGCGTGCGGCTTACCGAACCGGCGGCCGACCTCGCGATCGCGATCGCCGTCGCGAACTCGCTCCGTGACGTGGCGCTCCCCCGCGGTGTCGCGGCGATCGGCGAACTCACCCTCACCGGCGAGATCCGTCCGGTCACCCAGGCGGCGCAGCGCCGGTCCGAGGCATCCCGGCTCGGGTACTCGACGCTGATCGACGAGGGATCGAAGACGCTCCGCGGGGCCCTCGACGATCTCTCGACGCGCTCGAGTGCGCGGCCGGGAGACGAGGCGCCGAAGTTCTGAGCCGAGCCTGCAGTCACCGCCCGCGGGGACGGTGGCGTCGACCTCGCTCGACGAACGCGAGGGCGATCGGCAGGATGAGCCCGATCGCGCAGACTGCGGCGACGATGAAGAAGTCCACCCGGTGAGCATGCCAGCCAACCCGACCCGCTCGGTGTGCCGGGTCGGCGTGTCGGAAGGACGGTTCGGGCCCGTTCCGGCGCTCTGCGCGGCCGCGCTCGACGTCAGGCTTCGAGGGCGGCGATGAGGTCGGCGGGCGTCGCCTGCAGCGGGTGCGGGCCTGCGATATCGAAGAAGACGGTGGTGATCTCGGCCTCGTAGGTGCCGAGAAACGCCCGCAGCCACGCGGGCGACTGCAGCGCCACGCCCGGCGGCAGGGCAGCCGGCTTGTGGGCCGCGTCGCTGAAGAGCAGCAGCGCGACGTCGCCCGTGTTCGGATCGCGGTACGTCCACACCTCGCCGGCGTCGAGCGGATTGTCGCGCTGGCCGGGGCGCATGAGCGGCACGACTGTCGGGCCGTGACGCAGCGCGAAGGCGACCGCCGCCATGTCCTGCGTCTGCAGTGCGTCACCGAGCTGCGTGTTGCGGAACTCGAGCGGCTCCTTCTTCTGCGCGCGCTTCTTGGCCATCCGTCCAGCGTACGCGGGCGCACGCCCCGTTTCGTCTCGTCGCTGCGCTCCTCGCTCAACGACCGAGAGATGGACTCGAGCACGTTTCGTCTCGTCGCTGCGCTCCTCGCTCAGCGTCCGGGATCAGCCTTCACCCGGAACACCCACCGGTCGTTGAGCGAGCGAAGCGAGACGAAACGCCCCCGCGCTCCCGCTCAGGTGAGGAACCCGCGCAGCAGCGCCTCGGACCCGGCCAGGTGCTCGAGCACCGCCGCTTCGGCGGCATCCGTCCTCCCGGCCAGGATCGCGTTCACGATCTTCTCGTGCTGCGCATTCGAGTGCTCGATGTTGCGCGGCAGCAGCGGAAAGGTGTCGAGCCAGACGTTCACCCGCGCGCGGTTCTCGGCGGCGAGCGCGACGAGCGAGGGGATGCCGGCTATCTCGGCGATCGTCAGGTGCAGCAGGGTGTCGAGCCGGCGGTAGTCGGCCTCGGATGCCGCGGCGGCGGCCTCGTGCCGAGCCCACAGCTCCTCGCGGATGTCGGCGTCGAGCGTGCGCCCCGCCGCCGCCCGGGCGGCTCCCGCCTCGAGCACGCGGCGCAGGCCCAGCACGTCATCGAGTTCGGCCGGATCGACCTCGCCCGGGTGCGGCGGCTGCGGCAGCGGGTCGGCGACGAAGGTGCCGCCGTACCGGCCGCGGCGGCGCACCAGGTATCCAGTGTCGGCGAGCTCGCGGATCGCTTCGCGCACCGTGTCGCGGCTCACCGCGTAGCGGGCGGCGAGGTCGCGCTCCGACGGCAGCGACTCGCCCGGTGCGACGACCCCGAGTCGGACCGTCTGCACGAGCCGCGCCACCGTGTCTTCGAGCGCGTTGCCCCCGCGCACGGGCCGGTATACGGCCCGGCGCACCTCGTGGAGCTTCGCGTCACTCATGGTCGCATCCACTCTCGCGTGCCGAACGCAGGATGGATGAGCGATGGATGCCGCGACACGCCGTGCGCGGCATCCATCTCACTCGCTCATCCTGCATACGGCACATGTGGCTCCTGGGCGGGGCAAAGCCGCGGCTCAACCCCGGGGACGGTGAACGGGGGTCAGAGCGGCGTCACGTACGCGGCGGTGATGCCGCCGTCGACGCTGAACGTCGACGCGGTGATGAACGAGGCGTCGTCGGAGGCGAGGAAGGCGACGGCCGCGGCGAGTTCTTCGGGCTCGGCGAACCGGCCGACGGGCACGTGCACCAGGCGGCGCTGCGCGCGCTCGGGGTCTTTCGCGAACAGCTCCTGCAGCAGCGGGGTGTTCACCGGGCCGGGGCACAGGGCGTTCACGCGGATGCCCTGGCGGGCGAACTGCACGCCGAGCTCGCGGGTCATGGCGAGAACGCCGCCCTTCGAGGCGGTGTACGAGATCTGCGACGTCGCCGAGCCGAGGAGGGCGACGAACGAGGCCGTGTTGATGATCGACCCCTTGCCCGCCGGCACCATGTGACGAAGCGCGGCCCGCGAGCAGAGGTACACGCTCTTGAGGTTCACGTCCTGCACGCGGTCCCACGCCGGCAGCTCGGTCGTCTCGATCGAGTCGTCGTCGGCCGGCGAGATTCCCGCGTTGTTGAAGGCGATGTCGACCGAGCCGAGGTCTGCGGCGACGCCGTCGAAGAGCTCGTCGACGGATGCCTCGTCGGCGACGTCGACGTGACGGAACACTCCCCCCACCTCGGCCGCCGCGGCCTCGCCGCTCACCGGGTCGAGGTCGGCGATCACCACCTTCGCCCCCTCGGCGGCGAAGCGGCGCGCGGTCGCCAGGCCGATGCCCGACGCACCGCCGGTGATGATGGCGACGCGGTCCTTCAGTCGCTGCGTCAGATCCATGGGTGGGTCCCCCTTCGGGTGGTGGTGCTGAGACGGATGCCGGTCACGAGGCACCCGTCGCGTAGAAGACGTTCTTCGTCTCGGTGAAGTGCTCGGCCGCGTCGGGTCCGAGCTCGCGCCCGAGGCCCGAGGCCTTCATGCCCCCGAAGGGAGTCCAATACCGCACCGAGGAGTGCGAGTTCACCGACAGCACGCCGCTCTTCACCCCCCGCGACACGCGCACGGCGCGGCCGAGGTTCTCGGTCCAGATCGACCCGGCGAGGCCGTAGGCGGTGTCGTTGGCGAGGCGCACGGCATCCGCTTCGTCGTCGAACGGGATCACCGCGACGACGGGGCCGAACACCTCCTCCTGCGCGAGGCGGTCGCCCGGGGCGGCGAGCACGACAGTCGGCGCGAACCAGAACCCGTCGCCGTCCGGCGCCGTGCCGCGGAAAGCGACATCGGCCCCGTCGAGATACCCGGCGACGGTCGAGCGGTGCGCGGCGGAGATGAGGGGACCCATCTCCGTCCGCTCATCGGCGGGGTCGCCCACCCGCCACGCGGCGACGGCGGGCTCGAGCAGCTCGAGGAACCGGTCGTAGACCGAGCGCTCGACGAGGATGCGGCTGCGCGCGCAGCAGTCCTGCCCGGCGTTGTCGAAGACCGCTCCGGGTGCCGCCGCTGCGGCCTTCTCGATGTCGGCGTCGGCGAAGACGATGTTGGCGCTCTTCCCGCCGAGCTCGAGGGTGACGGGCTTCAGGGCGCGCGCACAGCCCGCCGCGACCTCGACTCCCACCTCCGTCGAGCCGGTGAACACGACTTTGCGCACGTCGGGGTGCGACACGAAGCGCTGGCCGACGACCGATCCCGATCCGGTGACGACCTCGAACAGCCCGGGCGGCAGCCCGGCCTCGAGCGCCAGGTCGCCGAGCCGCATCGCGGTGAGCGGGGTGAGCTCGGCCGGCTTCAGCACGACCGCGTTGCCCGCGGCGAGCGCGGGCGCGAACGCCCACGACGCGATCGTCATCGGGAAGTTCCACGGCACGATCACCCCGACCACGCCGTACGGCTCGTGGAAGGTGACGTCGAGTCCGCCGGCGACCGGGATCTGACGGCCGCTCAGCCGCTCGGGTGCGCCGGCGTAGAAGTTCAGCACCTGGGCGACGTGCGACGCCTCCCACCGTGCCGAGCCGATCGGATGCCCCGAATTGAGAACCTCGAGCTGTGCGAGCTCCTCGACGTGAGCCTCGACCACGCGGGCGAACGAGCGCAGGGCGTCGGCTCGGGCGAGGGGCGGCAGAGCCGACCACGCCCGCTGCGCGACCACGGCGCGGGCGACAGCGGCGTCCACCTCGTCGATCGAGGCACGAGCCACGTCGCGGATCGGCTGCGCCGTCGTCGGGTTGATCACGGTGAAGGTCATGCGCGCACCTGTCTCGCGGGCTGGGGGCGTTTCGTCTCGCTCCGCTCGCTCGACGACCGCGCAGGCGACGGCTGTTCGCTCGACGACGAGGATCGTCGCCGTTCGGCGAAGACGGATGCCTCGGCCACGAGTCCGGCGAAGAGGCGCCGGTCTTCGACGTTCTCCTCCGGGTGCCACTGCACCCCGACCACGTACCCGTCACCGTCGGACTCGAAGGCCTGAACCAGGCCGTCGTCGGTGCGGGCGGTCGCGATGAGGCCCGAGCCGAGCCGATCGATGCCCTGGTGGTGGTAGCTGTGCACGTCGAGCGACTGCTCGCCGACCAGCTGCGCCAGCCGGGTCCCGGGGTCGACGGTCACCGCGTTCGTCGCGAAGACGCCCCCGCCGATTCGGTACCGCTCGGTGCCGAGGGCCTCGGGGAGATGCTGGTGCAGCGTGCCGCCGCGAGCGACATTGATCAGCTGCAGGCCGCGGCAGATGGCGAGCACCGGCACACGTCGCGCCTCGGCGCCGCGGAAGAGTGCAAGCTCCCACGAGTCGCGGTCGGTGCGTGCCGGGTCGGTCGTCGGGTGACGCTCGGCGCCGTACAGGGCCGGATCGACGTCGAGTCCGCCGGTCAGGATCAGTCCGTCGAGGCCGTCGAGCACGACATCCGCCGCCGCATCGGGCGACGGCTGCGGCGGGAGCAGCACAGCGATCCCGCCCGAGGCCGTCACCGCGTCGAAGTACTGCTGGGGCAGGAACGCGGCACGCACGTCCCAGACCCCCTGCTTCGCCTGCTCGAGATAGGTCGTCAGCCCGATCACCGGGCGCCGGGGTTCAGAGCCGCTCAAAGCCACGCACCCGCTCCCAGTCGGTCACCGCCGCGTCGTAGGCCTCCACCTCGACGCGCGCCTGGTTCAGATAGTGCTCGACGACCTCGTCGCCGAAGGCCGCGCGGGCGATCGCCGAGCCGTCGAACAGCTCGGCGGCCTCTCGCAGCGTGGTCGGCAGGTGGTCGACGCCCGCGGTGTACGCGTTGCCCGTCAGGGCCTCGGGCAGGGGCAGTTCGTGCTCGATGCCGTGCAGGCCGCCGGCGATGATCGCCGCGGTCGCCAGGTACGGGTTCACGTCGCCGCCGGGCACCCGGTTCTCGACGCGCAGCGAGTGCCCGCGGCCGATCACGCGCAGCGCGCAGGTGCGGTTGTCGATGCCCCACGCGACTCCGGTCGGGGCGAACGTGCCCTTCGCGTACCGCTTGTACGAGTTGATCGTCGGCGCGTAGAGCAGGGTGAACTCGCGGAGGGTGGCCAGGATGCCGGCGATCCAGTGCTCCATCAGCGGACTGAACCCGTGCGCCCCGTCCCCCGCCATGACAGCCTCCCCACTGTCGGAGCGCACCGACAGATGGATGTGGCAGCTGTTGCCCTCGCGCTCGTCGAACTTCGCCATGAAGGTGAGCGACTTGCCGTGGCTGTCGGCGATCGCCTTGGCGCCGTTCTTGTAGATCGTGTGCTGGTCGGCCGTCTCGAGCGCCTCGGCATAGCGGAACGCGATCTCCTGCTGACCGAGGTTGCACTCCCCCTTCACCCCTTCGGTGTAGAGCCCCGCGCCGTCCATCGACAGTCGGATGTCGCGCAGCAGCGGCTCGAGTCTGCCCGAGGCGAGCAGGTCGTAGTCGACGTTGTAGTCGGTCGACGCCGTCAGCCCGCGGTAGCCCTTCGCCCAGGCATCACGATAGGTGTCGTCGAAGACGATGAACTCGAGCTCGGTGCCCGAGTACGCGACGAGGGATCGTTCGGCGAGGCGCGCGCGCTGGCGGTGGAGGATGTCGCGCGGCGACTGCACCACCGGCTCCCCCTCCTCCCATACGAGGTCGGCCATCACGAGCGCGCTGCCGGGCAGCCACGGGATGCGGCGCAGCGTGGCGATGTCGGGACGCAGCACCATGTCGCCGTAGCCGGTCTCCCAGCTGGCCATCGCGTAGCCGTCGACGGTGTTCATGTCGACGTCGACCGAGAGCAGGTAGTTGCAGGCCTCCGCGCCGTGGGCGAGCACCTCCTCCTGGAAGAGGCGCGACGACACCCGCTTGCCGACGAGGCGCCCCTGTGCGTCGGGGAACGCGACGACCACGGTGTCGATGGCGCCCTCGGCGATCGCCGCATCCAGTTCGGCGACGGTCAGGTTTCCCGGCATCCGCGTTCCCTCCAGCCAGATCATCGCGCCGAGGTCACGGTGCGGATCCCCACTGTAACGAGATTTTCACGATCAAAGGTAGACAGCACGACCATTAGCCACCACAATCATGCCCAGGCTCACCAGCAGGCCCCTACCCGACGCACGGAGGACAGATGTCCCAAGCACGTGACAGCTCCGCGAAGGTCGCCGGTGCGACCTATACGCGCGCAGGCCAGGAGTATTTCGAGAAGCGCACCCTGAAGCGCTCCGCCGGCATCTGGGGGCTGTGGGGCCTCGCCGTCGCGGCCGTCATCTCGGGTGACTTCTCGGGGTGGAACTTCGGCATCGCCTTCGCCGGCTTCGGCGGGATGCTGATCGCCTTCGTCATCCTCGTGGCGATGTACTACGGCATGATCTTCTCGATCGGCGAGATGGCCTCGGCGATGCCGCACACCGGCGGGGCGTACTCGTTCGCACGCTCGGCCATGGGTCCGTGGGGCGGTCTCGTCACCGGTGCCGCCGAGACGATCGAGTACGTGGCGACCACCGCGGTGATCGTCTACTTCTCAGCGGGCTACGCCGACCAGATCACCGCCGAGCTGCTGGGCTTCTCCATGCCGACGTGGGTGTGGTGGATCGTCCTCTACCTCGTGTTCATCGCGCTGAACGCCGCGGGTGCGGCGATCTCGTTCCGCTTCGCGATCGTCGTCTCGATCATCTCGATCGGCATCATCCTGGTCTTCTCGGCCATGGCGGTCTTCTCGGGCGCGTTCGACTGGGCGAACCTGTGGGACATGGCCCCCGATCCCGGCCAGACCGAGTTCCTCCCCCACGGCGTGCTGCCGATCCTGTTCGCACTCCCCTTCGCGATGTGGTTCTTCCTCGGCATCGAGGAGCTCCCGCTCGCCGCCGAGGAATCGCACAACCCGGTCCGTGACATCCCGAAAGCCGGATTCTGGGCCCGTGGAACGCTGATCGTCACGGGTCTCCTCGTGCTGTTCCTCAATACCGGCGTCATCGGCGCGGAGGCGACCGGCGAGGCCGGCGAGCCTCTGCTCGACGGCTTCCGCGCGATCGTGGGCGACCAGCTCGCCGCCGTGCTCGCCCTGTTCGCCCTCGTCGGACTGCTCGCGTCGCTGCAGGGGATCATGTTCGCCTACGGACGCAACATGTACTCGCTCTCCCGCGCCGGCTACTACCCGCGGTTCCTGTCGCTCACGGGGAAGCGCCAGACCCCGTGGGTCGCACTCGCGGTCGGCGCCGTCATCGGGTTCGTCGCCCTCGTCGTGCTCGACACAGTGGCGGCGCTCAACGAGGGCGCTGGAGCGGTCGCGGGCGCGATCGTGCTCAACATCGCGGTGTGGGGCGCGGTGCTCGCCTACCTGCTGCAGATGATCTCGTTCGTCATCCTGCGCCGGAAGTTCCCGAACGCGGAGCGCCCGTACAAGAGCCCGTGGGGCATCACCGGCGCGGTCGTCGCGGGCCTCATCGCCGCACTCGTGTTCGTCGGCTTCCTGCTCAATCCGACGTTCGTTCCGGCGATCATCGCGATCGCGATCGTCTACGTGGTGATCCTGATCGGCTTCGCCCTGTTCTTCCGGCACCGCCTCGTGCTCTCGCCGGAAGAGGAATACGCGCTGTCAGGCGGAACGCACGGCGACCCGCAGGCGGAGGGGTACGACGCCATGGAGTCCGAGGTGTTCGACAACAGGTCCTGACACGCGGCCGGGGGTGGGGTCGGAACGGTCCGGGGGGACGTTCCGACCCCGTTTTCTGTGCGGATGCCGCGGCATCGGCTCGCCGCAAGGTCGTCCCGACCGCCTCAGAGCGAGGCGCAGGGGCGGGCATGATGTCGGCAGGGGCCGACCGCGAATGTAGCGGCCCTCTCGGCGCCGGTGGCATTCCGAGAGGGCTCGCGCATCCCGGCCGCCGAAATCCGCTCGCTGGGGTACGAACTCGCTGCTGGGGGACAGCTGCGGCGGCGCATAGGAGCTGATTCCAGGGTACGCCGGGCGGGCATCCGTCTCTGTCCCCCTTTCGGAGGACACGTGCGGCTGGCTCGATCGCCGCGACCGGTCCGCTCAGTAGAGCAGGAAGAGCTTCGCCTGCGTCGACGAGATGCCGCCGATCTCGACCGACAGGTTGTACGACGACCCGCCGCCCGGCGCCCGCGGGCGGTCGTCGGCGTCGCAGGTGCCGACCGCCGAGCGTGTGCGATCCCACTCGATCGGCGAGGCGCTCTCGACCGTCTGGCCGGCCTCGATGAGCACGACCATGTCGCTGGGCTCGGCCTGGCAGTCGGTCGAACGCCACCAGGTGTCCGAGCCGCTCGTGATGGTGAAGGCCTGGGCCGCCGTGCCCACGTTCATCGTGCAGTCCTCACCGGTGTTCGTGAGGCGGATCGACAGCTGCGGGCTCTGACCCGAACCGTAGCTGTCCTTGTCGGTCACCGGTTCGACGGTGATGTCGCGGGCGACGCACGGTTCGGCGATCGACGTGCTCGACGGCGTCGGAGCGGGCTCGGTCGACTCCGGCGTCGCCCCCGGAGTCGCAGCCCCCTCTTCGGGAGACGGAAGGTCGGTCGTCGTCGCCTGCTCGCTCGTCTGCTGCGTCGAGCCCCCGTCGTCGCCGTCGGCGCTGCTCCACGGCTGGGCGATGAACAGCCAGACCAGGCCGCCGATCACCACGAGGGCGAGCAGGAGCACCAGCCGACGCCGGCGGTACACGGCCGGAGAGTGCCTCTTGCGCGTGGTGCCGCTCATGGCTTCCAGGGTAGGCCGCGGCCCCGGGGCATCCGAACCGGCGCGCGGGTCAGAGCGTCTTCAGCATCCGGGTGTTGCCGAGCGTGTTCGGCTTGACGTGCGCGAGGTCGAGGAACTCGGCGACGCCTTCGTCGGGCGAGCGGACGAGCTGCGAGTACACGTCGGGGTCGACGACGGCCTCCCCGATCGGAGCGAAACCGCGCCGCGTGAAGAAGTCCACCTCGAACGTGAGGCAGAACAGGCGCGACAGCCCCAGCGTGCGGGCATTGCCCTCGAGCGCCTCGACGATCTCGCGGCCGACGCCGTGGTGCAGCCACTCGTCGACCACGATCAGGGTGCGGATCTCGCCGAGGTCCTCCCACATCACGTGCAGCGCGCCGCAGCCGATGATGGTGCCGTCGGCTGCCTCGGCGACCACGAACTGCTGCGTGGCCTCGTACAGCACCACCAGGTCCTTGCCGAGGAGGATGCGTCGCTGCACGAACGGCTCCAGCATGTTCTGGATGCCGCGCACATCGCGCGTCGTCGCCGGCCGGACCCTGAACTCGCTCACCGCTCCAGCGTAGAGCCCCGAACCGCTCCGACCGCGAACGACGGGAGGGCGGATGCCGAAGCATCCGCCCTCCCGTGACGTGTCGCTCGTCGCCTACGCGTTGGCTGCGAGGTCGGGCGTCGCCGAGATCTCGCCGTTGTGGACGACGCCGACGGCGACCTTCTCGCCGCGCGGGCCGTGCTCGAACGCGAACTCGCCGTTCTCGACGTCGACCTTCACGTGGTCGCCGGGGTTGAGCTCGCCGTGCAGGATCTTCTCCGACAGGCGGTCCTCGACCTCGCGCTGCATCGCACGACGCAGCGGCCGAGCGCCGAGGGCCGGGTCGAAGCCGATCTCGATCAGCTTGTCCTTCGCGGCATCCGTCAGTTCCACCGTCATGTCACGGTCGAGCAGACGCTCGCCGAGGCGCTTGGTGAACAGGCCCACGATCTGACGCAGCTCGGGCTTGGACAGCTGCGGGAAGACGATGATGTCGTCGACGCGGTTGAGGAACTCGGGCTTGAAGTTGCGCTTGAGCTCCTCGTTGACCTTGCCCTTCATCCGCTCGTAGGTGGTGCCCTGGTCGCCCTCCACCTGGAAGCCGACGGGTCCGCCCGCGATCGCCGACGAACCGAGGTTCGTCGTCATGATGATGACCGTGTTCTTGAAGTCGATGACGCGTCCCTGACCATCGGTCAGGCGACCCTCTTCGAGGATCTGCAGCAGCGAGTTGAAGATGTCGGGGTGGGCCTTCTCGATCTCGTCGAAGAGCACGACCGAGAACGGCTTGCGACGCACCTTCTCGGTGAGCTGGCCGCCCTCTTCGAATCCGACGAATCCGGGAGGGGCACCGAACAGACGGCTGACCGTGTGCTTCTCGCCGAACTCGCTCATGTCGAGCGAGATGAGCGCGTGCTCGTCGTCGAAGAGGAACTCGGCGAGCGCCTTGGCGAGCTCGGTCTTTCCGACGCCCGTGGGGCCGGCGAAGATGAACGAGCCCGAGGGACGCTTCGGGTCCTTGAGACCGGCGCGCTGACGACGGATCGTCTTCGACAGTGCGGCGATCGCCTCCTCCTGGCCGATGACGCGCTGGTGCAGCGCCTTCTCCATGAAGACGAGGCGGCTCGACTCCTCCTCGGTCAGCTTGAAGACCGGGATGCCGGTGGCCTGGGCGAGCACCTCGGCGATCAGGCCCTCGTCGACGACCGCGTGCGACGCGACGTCGCCCGAGCGCCACTGCTTCTCGAGGCGCAGACGCTCGGCGAGGAGCGACTTCTCCTCGTCGCGCAGCGACGCGGCCTTCTCGAAGTCCTGGTCCTCCGACGCCTTCTCCTTGTCCTCGCGGACCTTGGCGATCTTCTCGTCGAACTCGCGCAACTCCGGCGGGCTCGAGAGGATGCTCAGCCGCAGACGCGCACCGGCCTCGTCGATCAGGTCGATCGCCTTGTCGGGCAGGAACCGGTCGGAGATGTAGCGGTCGGCGAGGTTCGCCGCGGCGACGATGGCGCCGTCGGTGATCTGCACCTTGTGGTGCGCCTCGTAGCGGTCGCGCAGGCCCTTCAGGATGTTGATCGCGTGGGGCAGGCTCGGCTCGGCGACCTGGATCGGCTGGAAGCGGCGCTCGAGCGCGGCATCCTTCTCGAAGTGCTTGCGGTACTCGTCGAGCGTGGTCGCGCCGATCGTCTGCAGCTCGCCGCGCGCGAGGAGGGGCTTCAGGATGCTGGCGGCGTCGATCGCGCCCTCGGCTGCACCGGCACCGACGAGCGTGTGGATCTCGTCGATGAAGACGATGATGTCGCCGCGGGTGCGGATCTCCTTGGTGACCTTCTTCAGGCGCTCCTCGAAGTCGCCGCGGTAGCGGGAGCCCGCGATGAGCGAGCCGAGGTCGAGCGAGTACAGCTGCTTGTCCTTGAGCGTCTCGGGCACATCGCCCTTGACGATCGCCTGCGCGAGGCCCTCGACGACGGCGGTCTTGCCGACGCCGGGCTCGCCGATGAGGACGGGGTTGTTCTTGGAGCGGCGCGAGAGGATCTGCATGACCCGCTCGATCTCCTTCTCGCGACCGATCACCGGGTCGAGCTTGTTGTCGCGGGCAGCCTGGGTGAGGTTGCGACCGAACTGGTCGAGCACCTGCGAACCGCCCTGCGCGGTGGTCTGCGACTCGCTCGCGGCGCCCGAGACGGCGGCGGGCTCCTTGCCCTGGTAGCCGCTCAGCAGCTGGATCACCTGCTGGCGCACCTTGTTCAGGTCTGCGCCGAGCTTGACCAGCACCTGGGCGGCGACGCCCTCGCCCTCGCGGATGAGGCCGAGGAGGATGTGCTCGGTGCCGATGTAGTTGTGGCCGAGCTGCAGCGCTTCGCGCAGCGACAGCTCGAGCACCTTCTTGGCGCGCGGGGTGAAGGGGATGTGCCCGGTCGGCTGCTGCTGACCCTGGCCGATGATGTCCTGCACCTGCTCGCGCACTGCGTCGAGCGAGATGCCGAGACTCTCGAGCGCCTTGGCGGCGACGCCCTCGCCCTCGTGGATGAGCCCGAGCAGGATGTGCTCGGTGCCGATGTAGTTGTGGTTGAGCATCTTCGCCTCTTCTTGGGCGAGGACGACCACACGACGGGCACGGTCGGTGAATCTCTCGAACATCGTTCACTCCTCCGGGCGCTCGGGGTGCGGTGATGCACCTCTGGCGCCTTACAACGAGGGTAACGAGGCACACGGGAGCGCATGGCGATGTTCGCCGTGGGCATATCGGAGAGGTCTGTAGATGACGGATGCCGCCGGCCCGCAGCATCCGTCGCATCTCGGGTCTTGACGAGTCGGCCGTCGAGTCATATCGTTTTTCGATAACAACGACAATCGATATGGAGTTGATGATGACTGCGGAGAGAACGTCGGGCAAGACCTGGTCCCGTGCGGACATGTGGGTGATGTCGTTCTACTTCTTCCTCGGTGCGGCGCTCGTGATCGGGACGATCGTCACCGCCGTGCTGCGGGTGATCGAGGTGGTCGGCAACGACGGGGTGCGCGTGTACGCCGAGTTCGCGGGCACTCCGGCCGAGGCGCCGATCGGTCCGGACGGCGCCGCGACGACCGTGGAGCTCGAGAGCGCCTACCTGCTGCCGCCGGAGCTTCCGGTCGCGTCGGTCGGGGCTCTCGTGATCGAGCAGATCGTGGTGGTGCTGACGGTCGTCATCGTGGTGACGTGCCTGCTGCTGCTGATGTGGAACGTCATGCGGGGGCGCATGTTCAGCCGTCGCAACACCGCCTTCGTCGCGACGGCGTTCCTCACCGGTCTCGTCGGCGTGATGCTCGCGCCGTTCTTCGCGAACATGGGCGCGAACGGCGCCTTCGCGTGGATCTCGGAGCGCACGTTCGACAACGTCATCCTCTCGGTCGACCCGGTGCAGCTGTTCGGCGTCGCCTTCATCGGATCGATCGCCACGACCGCGTTCTCGGTCGGCGACCGCCTGCGCCGCGACACGGAAGGGCTGGTCTGATGAGCGCACCCGCGACTCCCCCGGTCGCCGAGACGCCGGTGCGCGGCATCCTCGATGTGATCGTGTTCTCGTCGATCGCAGCACTCGCCGTGATCCTCGCCGCGGTCAAGGGCGTGGTCGACGTGTTCCGTGAGGAGGGACCGGCGGTGCCGTTCCCGATGCAGCCGCAGCCGGTGACCGCGACCCTCGGGAGCGCCGGCGCGGCCGACACCTACATTGCGACCGGCGCGACGGTGCTGGCGCCCGGTCTCGACACGGCGACTCTGCTGTGGTTCGCGGCGTCGATCGTGACCGCAGCCGTCGCGGTGCTGATCGTGCTCGCGGCGCTCGTCCGGCTGGCTCTCGCATTCCGCGCCGGCCGGCTGTTCACGCCGGTGACCGCGCGCTCGCTGACGATCATCGGCGGCACGATGTTCCTCGGCGCGTGCCTCGTGCTCATCACCGAGGCGCTGGGCCGCAGCGGCACGTACGCGATGCTCGGCATCCCGTGGGAGCCGCTGCACATGATCCAGTTCGTGCCGTATCTGCCGATCTGGGTGGCCTCGATCGCCATCTCCATGCTCGCGGGAGTGTTCGAACGAGGGCGAAGGATGCAGCGCGACAGCGAGGGTCTGGTCTGATGGCGCACGGGCACGGAGTGCACGGCGTGCGTGGGTTGCACTGCGCCGGGCGGGGTTCGGTGCATGGCACGCTCGGGGCTCAACCCGGGGGCGCGGCTGCAACGCGGCCGCCCCGAATGGTGCCGGCGAAGGCGGGCAGTGCGGCCGGCGCGGCGCGCGGCGTTGCGGCGCGCGGCTGTGCGGCGCGCGGCGTTGCGGCGCGCGGTGCATCCTGCGGTACGACATCCGGTGCGGCCGGCTTTGCGGCCGGCGTTGCGGCGCGCGGTGCAGCCGGCGGTGCGACATCCGGTGCGGCCGGCGCGGCTGTCGTTGCGGGATTAGGTGCGGCCGGCGCGACGTCCGGAGTCGCGCGATGACGCCCGCGACGGCCGAAGACGAGGGCCCCTCGGGCGTGCACTGCCGGCTCGACGAGCTTCTGGAAGCGCGCGGGATGACCCTGACCCGGCTGTCGGAGCTCGTCGGGGTCTCGGTGGTGAACCTCTCTGTGCTCAAGAACGACCGTGCCCGCGCGATCCGCTATTCGACCCTCTCGGCGATCTGCCGGGCGCTCGACTGCGAGATCGGCGAGCTGCTGGTCCGCGCCGACTGAGCTCCTCTGGCCAGCCGCCGTCCTCCGGCTGCTGCGGCTGCTTGCCGACTACGGCTGCCTGCCGGCTTGCCCCCGCGTCATGTTCCACCCCCAAGACCTGGGCGCCCGCATCCCAATCCCTGGGGGTGGAGCAGCACCCCCTTCGCTCCACCCCCAGGAACTGGGGTCAGCGGCAACGAGTTCTGGGGGCGGAGCGCCGAGCTGGATCGACCAAGCAGCGGACCGGGTCACGACCGGGAGTGGATCGCGGCACGGATGCGCTCGAGCAGCTTTCGATTGTCACCGAAGACTTCCGACTTCGTCACACGCAGCACGTGCCACCCGGCTGCCGCGAGCCGCTCATATCGCTCGATGTCCTGCGCCCACTGCGCGGGATCCGTGAGGTGGTGCTCGCCCTCGTATTCGATCGCGATCTGCAGATCCGGGTATGCAAGATCCACGCACGCGACCTTCTCGCCACGCACGAGTACATCGAAGTTGAGATGGGGTTCTGGCAGCATCCCGTCGACGATCGCCAGTCGAAGGTGAGTCTCCGGGCGCGAGCCGGAGCGCAGTCGCACGTGCGGCAGCGCTTCGCGTAGTCGTCCCACGCCAACTCGGCGCCCCGCCGCGACGGCGGAGCTCAGTTCGACCGTCGTCGCGAGAGGCTCATCAACCCGCCACGTGCGCACGATCGCGTCGGCCGCGGCGACGAGATCTCGCGGGTCTCGAAGCGCGCCGGCGAGCATCGCCCAGGTGGTCGCCGGCGTTGCAACAGGCACGCGGAACTGCGGATGCTCACGAAACCGGGCGGTCTTCGGCCGCGTCTCATGACCGACGACCCCTCGCCGACGCACATACTTCGTAGGCGGATGCATCGACACGTCGACATCTGCCTCCGCGACGACATGGGGCGGCAAGGGGATGTCCCACAGGATCGCTGCCGTGATGTGGCTGAAGAAGTCGCCCTCCCGCATGCAGCCCGCGTATGCGAGTGCGGTGCTGATGTGCCGACGCTCGAGCTCTCCACGGGGTCTACCGTGGCGGTCGAACCAGATGGGGGAGTCGTCGCGGTCCGCGCGGATGCGCACCCCCTGAAACGGACGCTCGAGATCGGCGGAGCGGAGCCGTTCGTATGAGACGCCCGATTCGCGAGCGGTGCGTACCGTGAACCGGTCACCGAGCCGTTCAGGAAGCAGTCGAGGCATCCACTGATCGTGGTCGCGGTCGCGCGTTCTCGAGCCGAGGTTCCCGTTCTCGTGGATGCGCGCCTTCCGCCCCGGTCATGTGGAGGAGCCCCGCCGACACCACCTGGCCCAACGCTCCACCCCCACGCTTTGGGCCACCCAACCCCAGATCCTGGGGGTGGAACTCATCGGGCCTACACTCCACCCCCACGCTTTGGGCTAATCCACTCCAAGTTCTGGGGGTGGAATTGAGCGTGGGACCGCTCCACCCCCAGAGGATGGGGCTGGGCTCCCCTGAACTGAGAGGTGGAACTCAGGGCGAGCGGCGAGACCCGGCCGCGAACGGCGGGGAGGTCCGGATTGCCCCGGCGCGAAGACGACCTGGCCACGGGCTCCGCTAAGACTGTGCGGGCCATGTTCCGTCGACAGAACCGCGCCCCAGGCACCGCACCGCACCAAAGGCGCCGCACCGCGAGGCAGCAGCCGAAGGAGGGCGCCCGTGGTCAGTTCGGGAGGATCGTGACCCGCTGGCCGGTGAACTCGCCGCCGGTGAGCACGAGCTCCACCAGAGCGTCCTCGTCCTCGACGCCCGCTACGGCGGCGACGAGGGCGCGCGGGGCCATGTCCATCGTGCAGACCTGATCGGCCGGCGGGTCGACGAACGTCGCCGTCACCTCGGTCGCCCCGGTGGCTTCGACCGACGCGATCTCGGGCGGGCATCCCGACGAGCCCCAGGTGAGGATGACGAACTGGCCGTCTTCATCGGTCCACCCCGCGCTCGGCAGGTAGTCGGTCTCGGCGCCGCCGACGAGGTCGGCGGGCAGTGCGTCGAGGTCGGCGTCTCCGGCGTAGGCGTCGCCGATGACACGCACCTCCAGCTCCTGGTTCGGGTCGATGTCCGCTGCGCCGACCACGTTCACGCGGGGCACGAAGTCCCGCGTGCAGGCGGCCTCGGCGTCGTCGATGAGCTCGACGGTGAGCACGGCTCCGTCAAGGGTGACCTCGCCCACCTCCGGCACGCAGGTGGAGCTGCCGTAGGTGACGACGCCGATCAGCCGTCCGGCGTCGAGCCACGCGGCATCCACGTCTGCGTCGTCTCCACCGGTCGCATCGTCACTCCCACCGGTGGCGGCGGGCGCGGATGACGACCCCGAGGGCGAAACCCCCGAGCCCGATCCCGATCCCGATCCCGCCGGCGTCGCACAGGCGGTGAGCATCCCGCCGAGCAGCAGCACCAGGCCCGCCGCGGCGGCGAGTGGAGACAGGCGTCGAGTCATGGCCGGAGCCCCTTCCAGGCATGCGGTCGCCGCGGTGCGCGGCATCCGTCACCCCTATGGTGTCGCAGATGCAGGTGGCATCTCAGGATCAGTCGCACGGAATCTCACTGCAACGCCGATGTGAGGCGGGCGAGGTTGTCGAGAACGGTCGACCGCAGCGGCTGCTGCTTCCACTCGTCGGACGTGAGTTCGCGCGACAGCGACCGATAGGTGTCTTCGACCCCGCGCAGCTCGGTGACGAACTCTTCGCCGCGCACGAGCATCGAGATCTCCATGTTCAGACCGAAGGAGCGCATGTCCATGTTGCTCGAGCCGATGATGGCGACCTCGTCGTCGATCGTCATCGACTTGGAGTGCAGGATGTACGGCCGCTGGTACATCCAGATCTTCACGCCGGCGCGCAGCAGCGCCTCGTAATAGCTGCGCTGAGCGTGATAGACGAGCGCCTGGTCACCTTCCTCTGACACGAAGAGTTCGACGTGGATCCCGCGCTGGCACGCCGTCGTGATGGCGAGCAACAGCGCCTCGTCGGGCACGAAGTAGGGACTGACGATGATGATCTTGCGCTCGGCCGCATAGAGGAGGCCGGCGAACAGCTTGAGGTTGTTCTGGAACTCGAACCCCGGCCCCGACGGAACGATCTGGCAGTCGAGGTCGCCCGTTCCCGGTGCGACCTGGAAGAGGTCGATCTCGTCGGTGAGGATCTCGTCGGTCTCGCTGTACCAGTCGCTCAGGAAGACGGCGTTGACGGATGCCACGACCGGCCCGTCGATGCGCGCCATGAGGTCGACCCAGTGGAGTCCGCGCCGGATGTTCTTCTTGAGGTTGTACGTCGAGTCGGTGACGTTCTGCGACCCGGTGAACGCGACCCTGCCGTCGACGACCAGGAGCTTGCGGTGGTTGCGCAGATCGGGCCGCTGATACTTGCCCTTGAGCGGCTGCACCGGGAGCATCAGCCGCCAGTGCGCGCCCATCGCGTCGAGCCGCTTGAGCGTGCGCCGGTAATACGGCTTGCCGCGGTTCGCCCAGTGATCGAGCAGCACCCGCACCGTGACGCCGCGGGCTGCGACCTCTTCGAGTGCGCGGAACAGGTTGTCGGTCGAGGCATCGGACTGGAAGATGTAGAACTCGATGTGCACGTACCGCTCGGCGGTGCGGATCGCGGATGCCATCTCGTCGAGGCTCTCCTGATAGCCCGAGATGAGGTGCGCGCCGTTGTCGCCCGAGAGAGGCATCGCGCCGAGGTTGCGGTTGAGGGTGACCAGCGATGTGAACCAGTGCGGCGCATGCGGCCGCAGCGTGCCGAAGTCGAGTGCAGCACTCGTCTCGTGGATGTACTCGTTGATCGCCTGCTGCTGACGACGGCGCTTGCGCGGCAGGCGCGGGTTGCCGATGAGCAGGAAGAGGAAGACGCCGACGATCGGGATGAAGTAGATCGCGAGGAGCCAGGCCATCGCCGCGGTCGGGCGGCGATTGCGGGGGACGACGATGATCGCGGTGATACGGATCGCAAGGTCGACGACCAGAACGACCACGGCCCACCACGTCGCATCGAACGTGATGCTGATCACTGCGCCTCCCTGCCCCGCCCCGAGGGTGTGAGCCCCAGCGTAGTGGGGGCCGGGGTCAGCGGCCGGTTGCGCCGGAGCCGGCGTCGGCAGCAACCTCGGCGGCTGCACCTGTGGAGGATGCGGTGACGGACGCCGCGACCGGCGGCAGTCCGCGCTTCGCGCGCTCTTCGGCCTCGATCTTCGAGTACGCCCGACGCTCGTTGCGGTCGGCGCGGATGACCCCGCGAAGCACGAAGAAGAAGATGGCGCTCACCACCACGGTCGGCAGAAGCGACCACAGCACGGCGACCCAGTAGTTCTCCACCCGTCCAGGATACGCGGCTCAGCCGGCGCCCTTCCCGCGCCGGTTCCTCCACAGCAGCAGCCCTACCTGCACAGTCCACAGGCATCCCCTCCTTGGCGTGGCAGAATTCCTGCGATCGCAGTCGATTGGACCGCCCGCGGGGTTCACCCAGCTCTAAACACCGGGCCCCGCGAACGGGTTGCTCCGCCCGCGCCGGCATCCCCGTTCTGCGCTTCCCCACCCCGCGAGGATCGGGCGATGACCATTGTGAAGGCCGCGAACGCCGCCGAATTCCTCGCCCTCCTCCCCCGCATGCTCGGGTTCCGCCCGGCTCGGAGCCTGGTGCTCGTGCCCTTCGCGGGCACCCGAAGTCTCGGGGCGATGAGGTTCGATCTGCCCGACTCCGGCTCCGACGGCCACGACAGCGCTGCCGCGACGATCGTCGGGCTCGCCTGTCGGGTGTCCGACGTCGACGCCATCGCGATCGCCGTCTACACCGACGCCGCCTTCGCCGGCTCGACGGCGCCCCCGCATCGAGACCTCGTCGACGCGCTGGAGCGGCGAGCAGACGCGTGCGGGCTCCGCGTGACCGACGCGCTCGTGGTGGCGACCGACGGCTGGTGCTCGTACTTCGACGACGAGGCCCCGGCCGGAGGCCGCAGACTCACCGAACTCGCGGACGCCGATGACGGTGCGGCGGCGGAGCAGCCCGATCCCGATCAGGACGCCGGTGCGGCACTCCCCGTCGTCGACGCCGCCGACGCGGCGCTGGTCGAGACCGCGCTGGCCGACCTCGACAGAGCGGTGGAGGCGATGTGCGGTCGCCTCGACGACGAGCGGGGCGCCAGCCGGCCACCGAAGCGCACCACCGCCCGATCCGACCGGATCGACCCGCGGGGTCTCGCTGCTGTGCTGGCGCTCGACGACCTGCCCGCCACGTTCGAGAGCGCCCTCGCCGTGGGACACGCCGAGCTCGACGCCTACGAGACGGCACTGCTCATCTGGTGTCTCGAGCGCCCGGCCGTGCGCGACATCGCCCTGGCGCAGTGGGCGCTGGGTGCCGGCGCGGGCGATCGCGCACTGGAAGCGCAGCTGCGGTGGGAAGAGGGCGAGGCCTACCCCGCCCACCTCGCCAGATTCATGTGGGGCGAGGGCGACCAACCCGATGCCGCACGGCTCGATGTCGCTCTCCGCCTCACGCGGCGTCTCGCCGCCGCCGCGCCCAGCGCGCATCGCCCCGGAGCCCTGGGAGCAGCAGCGTGGCTGGCCTGGGCTCTCGGGCGTTCGACGCACGCTGCGATCCACGCGCGCACCGCGCTCGAGATCGACCCCGATCACGGCCTGTCCGGCATCGTGACGGCGTTCGTCGAGGCCGGTCACCTGCCCGACTGGGCGTTCCGGCGTCGCGGGGAGTGACGCACGGATGCGCCACCCTTTCGCGACCGGACTACTTGACGAGCGGGAAGAGGATCGTCTCGCGGATGCCGAGGCCGGTGATGGCCATCAGCAGACGGTCGATCCCCATGCCCATGCCACCGGTGGGCGGCATGCCGTGCTCGAGCGCACGCAGGAACTCCTCGTCGATGCGCATGGCCTCGACGTCGCCGCGCGCGGCGAGCTTCGCCTGCTCCACGAAGCGCTCGCGCTGGATCACGGGATCGACGAGCTCCGAGTACCCCGTGGCGAGCTCGAAGCCGCGCGTGTACAGGTCCCACTTCTCGACGACGCCGGGGATCGAGCGGTGCTCGCGCACGAGCGGGCTCGTGTCGATCGGGAAGTCCATCACGAAGGTCGGGCGGGTGAGGCCGGGCTTGACGAAGTGCTCCCACAGCTCTTCGACGAGCTTGCCGTGCGTGGGATGCGGCGGCAGGTCGACTCCCGCCTCGTTCGCGAACGCGACGAGCTCGTCGAGCGGGGTCTCGGGCGTGACGGTGCGCCCGGATGCCTCCGACAGCGAGCCGTACATCGGCAGACGGTCCCACTGACCGCCGAGGTCGTACTCGGTGCCGTCGGCCCAGGTGACGGTGGTCGACCCGGCGACCGCGATCGCGGCGTTCTGGATCAGCTCCTGGGTGAGGTCGGCGATGCCGTTGTAGTCCGAGTAGGCCTGGTAGGCCTCGATCATCACGAACTCGGGGCTGTGCGTGGAGTCGGCACCCTCGTTGCGGAAGTTGCGGTTGATCTCGAACACGCGATCGATGCCGCCGACGACGGCGCGCTTGAGGAACAGCTCGGGCGCGATGCGCAGGTACAGGTCGGCGTCGAACGCATTCGAGTTCGTGATGAAGGGACGAGCGGATGCTCCGCCGTGCTGCACCTGCAGCATCGGGGTCTCCACCTCGAGGAAGCCGTGCGAGGCGAACGTCTGCCGCACGCTGGCGTTGGTCTTGGCCCGGGCGATGACCGTCTCGCGGGCGCGGTCGCGCACGATCAGGTCGAGGAAGCGGCTGCGGACGCGGCTCTCCTCCGACAGCTCGGAGTGGAGGTTCGGCAGGGGCAGGATCGCCTTCGACGCGATCTGCCACTCCGACACCATGATCGACAGCTCGCCGCGGCGGCTCGAGATGACCTCGCCCGAGACGAAGACGTGGTCGCCGAGGTCGACGAGCTCCTTCCACGCCGCGAGCGACTCGTCGCCCACGTTCGCGAGGGACACCATCGCCTGGATGCGACTGCCGTCGCCGGCCTGCAGCGACGCGAAGCAGAGCTTGCCGGTGTTGCGGCTGAAGACGATGCGGCCCGCGACGCCGACGGTGACGCCGGTCTCGGCACCGGCTTCGAGCTCGCCGTACTCGGCGCGCAGCGCCGGGATGGTCGTGGTGATCGGCACCGCCACCGGATAGGCGCCGCCCGCGGCATCCGTCCGGGCATCGATGAGTCGCTCGCGCTTCGCCAGGCGCACGGCCTTCTGCTCGAAGACGTCGTCTTCGGTCGGCTCGGGGGCGTCAGCGGGGGTGTTCGCGGGGGTGTCGGTCATCGCGGCAGGGCTCCTTGCACAAAGTCGCGCCAATTCTATCGGCGCCGTCTCGGCGCGCGCTGCGACGGCCGGTCAACCCACCTCGAGGGGTTCGCCGAGCGTCGCCCATCGCACACGGTCCCGCACCGTGCTCGCCGCCAGGACGACGGCCGCCGCCTCTTCCTGCTGCGAGAAATGGCTCCAGCCTTCGACGTGCACGGGCACGACGGTCCCCGGATCGACGGCCTCGATCAGCTCGACGGCATCGGCCGCGTCCATCGTGTACGCGAGCGGCCCCGTCAGCGGGAACTTCACAGCACCCATGTGCACGAGCGCGACGTCGGGCCGAAGGCCCGTCATCGCCCGGAGCAGGGCACCGTAGAGCACCGTGTCGCCGGTCATCCACAGGCCGGGGCGAGCACTGTCAGCGAGCGAGAGCGCGAATCCCACCACGGGTCCGACGATCGGGCGCGTGAGCGGTGCGCCGTGCCGACAGGGTGTGCCGGTCACGGTCAGCGGCGGCTTGCCGTCGGCAGTCACCACGGTGCTGTCCCCCGCGCGCAGGCCGCGCACGTCGGCGAGAGCATCCGGCTTCGTCCGCGTGAGCGATGCGGCCCCGGCGGTCGTGGTCAATACGGTGCGTGCCGACGCGAGCGCCGCTCGTCCGGCGTCGTCGAGGTTGTCGGCGTGGTGGTGATGACTGAGCAGCACGAGGTCGATGTCGCCGAGGTCGGCGAGGTCGACAGCCGGCCCCACCGTCTTGACCGAGTTGGTTCCGAATCCGAAGTCGTACCGGCGACCGGGAGGATCGAACGTCGGATCGGTGAGGATGCGCCACCCCTCCCACTCCACGAGCGCGGTGGGTCCGCCGATACGGGTGATGCGCATCTCAGCCTCCGGATCAGCCGATGTCGAGGTACTGCGGGGGGGCGACTGCGACGCGGGCGCGAGGGGCCTCACCCGGCGAAGCTCGGGGCGTGCTCTGCGCCCGCTTGCTGCAGCGCGTCGATCCCCGCGGTCAGCGCACTCGGCAGGTCGACGACCCGAGGAGCGCCCCGATCACTCGTCGATCGTAGTGGTGCCGAGGTCTCCGGCTCCAGACCCCGTCGCCGCGCCGGCGCCGGCCTCGGCGAGCGCATGATCGATCGTGGAGTGCATGAGCGAGAAGAGGTAGGCGCCGGGGTTGTCGACCCCGGCACGCGCCAGGAGCGAGGTCGACTGCGCGACGATCGAGCGCGAGAACTCCGTGGCGGTCGCGATCGCCTCGGCGTACGCGGCGCGATCCTCCTCGGCGACGACGACCGGCTCGCACCCGAGCTCGACGGCGAGCGCCTGTGCGATCGGCAGCACCGGTGCCGGTGCGGTCACCGCCGCGAAGGCGCCGTTCAGAGTCCGAAGATCGATCGAGGTTCCCGTGAACGCGATCGCCGGATGCACCGCGAGCGGGATCGCCCCCTGCGCGGCGGCCGGAGCGAGGATGCCGACGCCCTGAGCCGGATCGGTGTGGAGCACGAGCTGGCCCATCTGCCACGCATCCATCTCGGCGAGGCCGGCCACGAGCCCCGCGAGCTGATCGGCGGGCACCGCGATCACCACGAGCTGGCTGCGACGTGCGATCTCGGCGGGCTCGAGCACCGGGACTCCGGGCAGTACGGCCTCGACGCGGTCGCTGTCCGCCCCGGCCGTGACACCCACGAGGGCGTGCCCGGCTCCGGCGAGTGCTGCGCCGATCACCGGCCCCACGCGGCCTGCGCCGATGATGCCGATCCCGAGGCGAGAGGTGCCGAGCATCCGACGATGCTAACCGACGGGCGGGGGTGCCGCGGGCGCGGCTGGGGGCGTCGCGCGTGCGGCCGGGGGCGTCGCGGGTGCGGGCGCGGGCGCGGCCACCGACGCTTCCGCCGCGGGTACCGCATCCGTCGCCTCGCCCCAGCGGTGGGTGCGATCACCCGAGGCCGCGAGCACCGTGGCGCGGGCGATGCCTGCGAACAGCGCCAAGGCACCGTCCCGGTCGATCGCGGCGAGCATCGGGTAGACCGGACCGCTCACCACGTTGCCGCGGAGGCCGGCGACGCCGAGCATCCGATCGACGGGTCCCTGGTGCAGCGCGATGCTCTGCAGACGGGCGAGGGGCAGCACCGAGAGCTTGCGCCAGATGAACCCCCGACGCAGCAGCAGCACATCGCCGGTCAGGCGGTAGCCGTTGCGCTTCCACGACAGGGGTCGGATCCAGCGGGCGCGACGCGGGGTGTTCACGAGCGTGTCGCCATCGTGCGGACCCAGCATCCCCTCCCGCACGATCAGCGGCCACTCCGCCTCGGGCACCGAAGGCAGGATCAGGCGGAGCACCCGCTCGACGTCGGCGGCGGTGCCGACCGGCAGCACGGTGGTGAACTGGTCGACGCTGCCGTCGGCGGCGTTGCGCCCGGTGAGCCGGTTGATGCGCACCATCCACCATCCGGCGGGCCGCCACAGGATGGGCTGGGTGACCTCGACCGCGTGCACGCGGCCGGGCGGAACCGTCTCGGTGACCGTCGTGAGCAGCCCGAAGGTGATGCGCACCCCGTCGGACGTCGGCGCGATCGAGTAGCGCAGCGACCGCACGATCGACCGCACCCAGTAGGCGCCGAAGCCGATGAGCGCGGGAACGAACCCGAACAGCAGCCAGGTGACGCCCTGCGACACCCCGACGATGATCGCGACGATCGCGACGATCAGACCGAGCGTCGACATGCTGATCACGTGCGACGCGATGAGGCGTCCGACCGGGATGTCGACGACCGACTCGGGCTCGTCGACGGGTGCTTCGTCGCCCTCGATGATGCCGGTGAGCCCGCGCGAGACGGTGTTGCCGAGCTGCGCGACGCGGGAGCCCGCAGCCACCGTCCCGGCAGCCGATCCCCCGCCCGCCGCGGCGAGGCGCCGCCCCGACGCCAGGCGGAGGATGTCGGCCCGCACCGCCTCGGCGTTCGTCGTCGACAGGTATTCGAGCTTCACGTTCGAGTCGGCGCCGGCGCCGACCACCTCGAGCTTGCCCATACCCAGCACGCGCGCGACCATCGGCCGGGTGAGGTTCACGCCCTGCACGCGGTCGAGCGGCGCACGCCGGTGCGTGCGGAACAGCACTCCGCTGCGCACCTCGACGTCGTCGTCGGTGATGCGGAAGGTGTGGAACCGCCACGACAGGTAGAAGAAGGCCACGACGACGATCAGCACGGCCAGCACGGCGAGGGCTGCGACCACGTACAGGTTGTTCACGACGATGAAGTCGATCGGGTCGCCCGAGCTCTCCCACTGCTCGTAGTCGCCGAACTCGTCGGAGGAGTCGGGCACCAGCCACGGCAGGAAGACGTACACGAGACGGTCGCGCAGGTTCGACACGATGATGCCGACCACGACGATCAGCACGAGGCCGCCGCGCATGAGCGGCGTCAGCGGGTGCAGTCGGTGCCACTCGCCGTCGCTGAGCGGCGATCGCACCAGCGACGCCGGAGGAGCCGACGGATGCTGCACGCTGGACGGCACGGCAGGCTCGGGTGCCGACCCACCGGCGCTCGGCGGCGGGGCGGGCTCAGACGCGGACCCACCAGGGCTCGACGGCGCGGCAGGCTCGGGTGCCGACCCACCGGCACTCGACGGCGCGGCGGCCTCAGACGCGGACTCCCCCGCGCCCGGCGGGAACGGATCGGTCATAGCCCGGTGCGCCGGCTCTCGGCGACGGCGACGAGGTGGTCGCGCAGTGTCTCGGCGGTCGATTGGGCGAGCCCCGGGATCACGACGTTCGTCGATGCCGCGGCGGTCACGAGCTTCAGCTGCGCGATGCCGAAGCCGCGGTCCAGCGGCCCATGCGTGATGTCGACGAGCTGCATCCGCCCGTACGGCACGGCGACGAACCGCTGCCACAGGATGCCCTTGCGGAACACCAGGTCGTCGTCGCGCAGCTGGTAGCCGATCGCACGCGCCTGGCGAGGCATGATCGCGAGCGTCCACCCCAGGATCACCGAGAGGATGCCGCCCGGGATCCAGGCCCACGCCTGGCCGAACACGAGGGCGACGACGAGAGTGGCGGCGACCACGATCGCGAGCATCGAGCCCCCGGAGATGAACTGGACGCGCACGTACTTCGGCGAGATCTGATGCCACACGCCCGCTTCGAGCACCAGACGGTTCTCGGATCGCGGCTCGATGATCTTCGCGAACTCCTCACCCGCATCGACGACCGGGGCATCCGCACCCTGCGCACGATCGGCGGATGCCGCCGCCACGGCCGGCTCCTCGGTGGCCGGCTCCCCGACGGCCGGCTCCCCGACGGCCGACTCCTCGACGGCCGGCACCTCGACCCGCGCCGGTCCCGCGACCGCGTCAGTGGTCGTGGAGTCGAGGGGTGAGTCCGGGGTCGTCGCCTCCGGGATGTTCGTCATCGTCGTCCTTCCCGATGGTGCACAGGTGCTCTGCGACGAGCCCTGCCGCGATGAGCGCAGCGCCGCACACCGCGGTGGCGATGGTCGTCGCCATCGAGCCTAGCGAGGGTGTGACGGGTCGGGTCACGAGGAAGAGGATCAGGCCGAGGGCCATCCCTCCGACGGCGGCGCCCACAATGCTCGACGCCTTCGCCAGCATCGCGATGCGGACCGCCCGGAACGGATCGACGCGCCCGCCGGCCGAGCTCCGCGTCGCGCGACGGATCGGCAGCGCGAGCACCACGACGATCACGCCGAGCGCGAAGAGGAGGATCGGCAGCGTGACCGCGGGCGTGAACGTCGCCCGCCCGTTCGCGGTGAGCAGCTGATCGAGCAGGAACCCACCGCCCGCACCGAGGACGGCGGCGATCACGAGGATGCCGGCACCGGTGCGCTTCATGCGTCGCTCCGCAGCCGCGCCAGCGCCTCGTCGACGCGACCGACGCCCGAGAGCACGGCATCGGGGTCGACGCTCAGCCACGGCGCGAGCACGAACTCGCGCTCGGCGGCCCGCGGGTGCGGCAGCTGCAGGGTGGGGGTGTCACTCCGGACGTCGCCGAAGGCGATGAGGTCGAGGTCGAGGGTGCGCGACCCCCACCGCTCGCGCCGCTCGCGTCCGTGTCTCGCCTCGATCGCGTGGAGGTAGGCGAGGAGCACAGTGGGCGCCAGGCGCGTCGTCACGATGGCCACACCGTTCAGGTAGGCCGGAGCCGAGGCATCCTCGCCCTCCAGCGTCACCGCGACGGACTCGACGGGCTGCGACGCGAGCACCGCTTCGACCAGCGGCACCCGGGTGAGCTCCTCGAGCGCGGCGGCGATGGTCGCTGCGCGGTCGCCGAGGTTCGCCCCGTATGCAACGACGGCGTCGGTCGCGGCCGGGTGCGGCTTCGGCTCATCGAGGCTGATGCCTTCGGCCAGTCGCCGGCTCACGGTCGACTCCGCTCGATCGACACCGAGACGTCACCGAATGCGAGCGGGATCGGCGCGTGCGGCTTGTGCACCGTCACTCGGGTGCGCTCCACCCTCCCGTCGGCGAGCACGACGTCGGCGAGCCGCTGCGCGAGCGTCTCGAGCAGGTCCACCGGGTCGCCGGCGACGACCGCGGCGAGCTTCTCGGCCAATTCGCCGTAGTGCACCGTGTCGGCGACATCGTCGCTCGTCGCTGCGGGGCGGGTGTCGACGTGCAGGGTGACGTCGACGACGAAGTCCTGCCCGTCGCGGCGCTCGTCGGGATACACGCCGTGGCGTCCGAACACCCGGAGTCCGCTCAGAGTGATCTCATCGGTCACGGCCTGCCTCCTCGTTCGCCCACGGCCAATGCCAGACGGGTCACCGCGACGTCGTGCACACGCACGCCCCAGACGCCGGCCTGCTGGGCGAGCAGGCTCGTCATCGCGGTCGCGAGATCGCGGCCCTCCTGGGTGGGCTCGACGCCCGTCTCCTCGAGCATCTCGGCGAGGAACTTCTTGCGGCTCGTGCCGACGAGCACGCGCGGCCCCATCGCCACGAGCTTCGGGAGCCCCCGCAGCACCGCCCAGTTCTGCTCGCCCTTCTTGCCGAAGCCGAAGTTGGGGTCGACGATCACCCGGGAGGGCGCGATGCCCGCTGCCGCGGCCGCCGCGACGCGCTCCGCGAGTTCGGTGCGCACGTCGGCGACGACATCGTCGTAGCGAGCGCGCGCGTACATGTCGGCGGAGTGCCCGCGCCAGTGGCACAGCACGATGTCGGCACGGGTCTCGGCGACCGCCGCGAGCATGTCGGGGTCGGCGAGTCCTCCCGAGACATCGTTGACGATCACCGCTCCGGCGTCGACCGCCGCGCGCGCCGTCGACGCGTGCATTGTGTCGATGCTGACGGATGCGCCGGCCTCGGCGAGTGCGCGCACGACGGGGAGCACGCGCTCCTGCTCCAGCTCGGGCGCCACGCGCTGCGCGCCGGGCCGGGTGGACTCGCCGCCGACGTCGAGCAGGTGCGCCCCCGCTGCGCGCAGGCTCAGCCCGTGGGTGATGGCCGCCTCGGGGTCGAGGTAGCGCCCGCCGTCGCTGAACGAATCGGGGGTCACGTTGACGACCCCCATGATGAGCGTGGTCACGGTCGCACCCCGGTGAGGAGTGCGATGATCTCGGCGCGGGCCGCGGGCTCCGCAAGCTCCCCCCGGGCTGCGACGGTCACCGTGGTCGCGTCGGGCTGTCGTCCGCCGCGCATCGTGAGGCACTCGTGCGCGGCATCCAGCACCACGAGCACTCCCCGCGTGTCGAGGGCGCCGGCGATCGCGTCGGCGATCTGCTCGCCGAGCCGCTCCTGCACCTGCGGGCGCGCCGCCAGCACGTCGACCACCTTGGGGAGCGCGCCGAGGCCGACCACCTGCTCGCCCGGAAGGTACGCGATGTGCGCGAGACCGCGGAACGGCAGCAGGTGGTGCTCGCACACCGAGCGGAACCGGATGTCGCGGAGCATCACCGCGCCGCTCGGCAGCGTCTCGGGGGCCGGGCCGCGCGAGACCGAGATGGTCTGCGCGAGCGGTGCCGCGGCATCCTCGCCCACTCCTGCGAAGAACTCGGCGTAGGCGTCGGCTACGCGGGTGGGCGTCTGCCGCAGCCCCGGGCGATCCGGATCCTCGCCGATCGCCTCGAGAAGCTCGCGCACGAGCTCGGCCACACGCTCACGGTTCACCGCCACAGGCCGAGCCTACGCGGTCGCGGGGCGCGCCTGTCCGGTCGGGCGGCGCTTCGGTGCGGTCTCGGCGACGGTCTCCTCGGCCTCGACGGAAGCCGCGACGGGCTGCTGCTCCACACGGGCGGGCACGTCGACCGGAGGCAGCTGCGAGACGGGGCGCTGCTCGCTCGAGAGCCACTGCGGACGCGGCGGCAGCTTCTTGACGTCGCTGAAGATGTCGGCGAGCTCGAGGTGGTCGAGCGTCTCCTTCTCGAGGAGCGCGAGCGCCAGGCGGTCGAGCACGTCGCGGTTGGCGTTGATCACCTCGTACGCCTCGTTGTGCGCCTGCTCGATGAGTCCGCGCACCTGCACGTCGACGCGCTCCGCGACGCGCTCCGAGAAGTCGCGGCCGTGGCCCATGTCGCGTCCCATGAAGACCTCGCCCGACGACGAGCCGAGCTTCACCGGACCGACGTCCATCGTCATGCCGTACTCGGTGACCATCTTGCGCGCGATGCTCGTCGCCTTCTCGATGTCGTTCGACGCGCCGGTGGTGGGGTCGTGGAAGACGATCTCCTCGGCGACACGACCGCCCATGGCGTAGGCGAGCTGGTCCTGCAGCTCGTTGCGGGTGATCGAGTACTTGTCGTCGAGGGGGAGCACCATCGTGTAGCCGAGGGCCTTGCCGCGGGGCAGGATCGTCACCTTGGTGACCGGGTCGGTGTGGTTCATCGCCGCGGCGGCGAGGGCGTGACCGCCCTCGTGGTACGCGGTGATGAGCTTCTCCTTGTCCTTCATCACCCGGGTGCGGCGCTGCGGACCGGCGAGCACGCGGTCGATCGCCTCGTCGAGCGCGCGGTTGTCGATGAGCTGCGCGTTCGATCGTGCGGTGAGCAGCGCGGCCTCGTTGAGGACGTTCGCGAGGTCGGCACCGGTGAACCCGGGGGTCTTGCGGGCGACGACCTCGAGGTCGACGCCATCGGCGAGGGGCTTGCCCCGGCCGTGCACCTCGAGGATCTTCTGACGGCCCTTGAGGTCGGGGGCGTCCACGCCGATCTGACGGTCGAAGCGCCCCGGGCGCAGAAGCGCGGGGTCGAGGATGTCGGGACGGTTGGTCGCCGCGATGACGATCACGTTCGCCTTGGGGTCGAAGCCGTCCATCTCGACGAGCATCTGGTTGAGCGTCTGCTCGCGCTCGTCGTGACCGCCGCCCATGCCGGCGCCGCGGTGACGGCCGACGGCGTCGATCTCGTCGATGAAGATGATCGCCGGAGCGCTCTCCTTGGCCTGGTTGAACAGGTCGCGCACGCGGCTGGCGCCGACGCCCACGAACATCTCGACGAAGTCCGAGCCCGAGATCGAGTAGAACGGCACGCCGGCCTCACCGGCGACGGCGCGCGCGAGGAGGGTCTTGCCCGTTCCGGGAGGGCCGTACAGCAGCACGCCCTTCGGGATGCGGGCGCCGACGGCCTGGAAGCGCGTCGGGTCCTTCAGGAAGTCCTTGATCTCCTCGAGCTCTTCGATCGCCTCGTCGGAGCCGGCGACATCCTGGAACGT
Source organism: Microbacterium terrae (assembly GCF_017831975.1). NCBI lineage: Bacteria > Bacillati > Actinomycetota > Actinomycetes > Micrococcales > Microbacteriaceae > Microbacterium > Microbacterium terrae. Next base: position 2,779,996 of record NZ_JAFDSS010000001.1, read on the forward strand.
CACCTGCGGCATCTCCTTGGTGACGAGCTTCGCGCGCGACTTGCCGAACTGCATCACCTTGCCGCCGCCGCCCTGGGCGCTCGAAAGCAGCCACCAGAACAGCAGACCGAGGAGCAGGATCGGAAGCAGCAGCGAGATGAAGCCGTCGAACCAGGTCGCGCGCGGAACCACGTCGTTGAAGCCGTCGGACGGGTCTGCCGCGTTGATCGCGTCGACGACCTCGTCGGCACGCGCCGAGACGTAGTAGAACTGCACGTCGGTCGCACCGTCGTAGTCGCTCGACAGCTTCATGTCGACGCGCTGGTCGCCGTCGGTGTTGACCACCTCGGTGACCGTCTCTCCCGCGAGCAGCTCCAGACCCTCCTGGGTCGAGATCTGCTTGGCCCCTCCGAGGCTGGTGATGAGCGAGAAGCCCACGATGAGGAGCAGCCCGATCATCAGCACATAGAAGAGCGGATTGCGGGTGATCTTCTTGAAGTCCATGGTGCGGGCGCCGGCCCGATCCCTTCGTCGACGAGCTGCCCGAAGCGGACGGATGCCGCCACGGCAGTGGCCTTCAGGGTATCGCGGGCTTCTTGTGGGTCACCTGCGGATTCACCGAGGGCGTAATCAGCTGTAGACGTGCGGCGCGAGCACGGCGACGTCGCGCAGGTTGCGGTACTTCTCGGCGTAGTCGAGGCCGTAGCCGACCACGAAGTCGTTCGGGATGTCGAAGCCGACGTACTTGCAGTCGATGACGACCTTGGCCGCCTCGGGCTTGCGCAGCAGCGCGAACACCTCGATCGAGGCGGCACCGCGCGAGGCGAAGTTCTCGAGCAGCCAGCTGAGGGTCAGGCCCGAGTCGATGATGTCCTCGACGATGAGCACGTGCTTGCCGTGGAGGTCGGTGTCGAGGTCCTTGCGGATCTGCACGACGCCGCTCGACTTGGTGCTCGCGCCGTACGACGACACCGCCATCCAGTCCATGGGCACGAGGGTCGGGAGGGCCCGCGCGAAATCGGCCATCACCATGACCGCGCCCTTCAGCACACCCACGAGCACGAGGTCCTTGCCGTCGTAGTCGGCCGCGACCTGCGCGGCGACCTCGTCGAGTCGGGTGTGGATCTGCTCCTCGGTGACGAGGACGTCGGTCAGGTCTGAAGCGATGTCGGCCGCGCGCATGCGTACGAGTCTAGGCAGGCGAGTCTGTCAGCGCGCGGTGAATGCGAGGCGCCCGCCGATGCGCCGGGCCGAGCATCCGGGCAGGTCGATCGGGCCCTGTCCTGCCCAGTCGGTGACGAGCCGCGCGACCTCGATCGTCTGGGAGCGGGTGAGGCTCTGGTGGAACTCGCTCGCGACGACATGACGGATGATGCGGTGCCGGAGCGCCGCGGGGTTCGCTGCGAGCGCGGCGACCGACACCGAGATGCCCGCCTCGGCGTGCTCGACGATGTCTTCGATCGTCTCGTCGATCATCTCGTCGAAGGCCTCGGCGTCTTCGCGGAGCTGAGCCGCCGTGCGGGCGAGGGCCTCGGCGATGCCGGGGCCGATCTCGGCTTCGAGGACCGGCAGCACCGTCTCGCGCACGCGCACGCGCGCGAAGCGGGGATCGGTGTTGTGCGGGTCGTCCCACGGCTCGAGGCCCGCCGCGGCGCAGGCCGCCCGGGTCGTCGCGCGACGCACGTCGAGGAGGGGCCGCAGGAGTGCGATCCCGTCGAGATCGGATGCCTCGGCCATGCCCTGCAGGCTCGCGGCACCGCTCCCCCGTGCAAGACCCAGCAGCACCGTCTCGGCCTGATCGTCGAGGGTGTGCGCGGTGAGCACGGCGGTGGCTCCGGCGTCGCGCGCGGCCTGCGCGAGGGCGCGGTAGCGGGCGTCGCGGGCTGCCGCCTCCGGTCCCCCGCCGGCCGTCACCTCGGCGGCGACGACGGATGCCTCGAGCCCCAGCGCGCGCGCCGCCGCGGCAGCGGCATCCCCCACCGCATCGGATCCGGGCTGCAGTGCGTGATCGACGGTGACCGACGCCGCGCGCAGACCGAGCTTGGGAGCTTCGAAGGCGACAGCCGCCGCCAGTGCGAGCGAGTCCGCACCGCCCGACAGCGCGACGACCACGGTCGAGCCGGGCTCGAGGGCCGCGAGCGCGCGGCGCACCGCCAGGCGCACCTCGGCGACGGCGGGGGGCAGCGCGGGGCGGTGCGAGTCCATGCGCCCACGGTACCCGCGCCCCGCTCGCGGTCGATTCCCGCGTGCCCCGGTCGATGCCCGGTGCGTCCTGCGGCCGACGCCCGCGCCGCCCAGCGCACGGTGCCTGCGAGCCCGCGCATCCGGGCCGTATGCAGGATGAATGCTCGCACGGCCCCGGAACTCGGCGCCCGAGGCCGAACGATCCGGAGTTACGACCGGTGAAACGCCGCGGCTAGGCTTGTCGCGGCATCCCACAGACTTTCGAAGGAGCACCAGCATGGGCGCATACGACGCCGTCATCGAGATCCCGCGCGGCAGCCGGGTGAAGTACGAGGTCGACCACGGCACCGGCCGCGTCTTCCTCGACCGCATCCTGTACACGCCGATGGGCTACCCCACCAACTACGGCTTCTTCGAGAACACCCTCGGCGAAGACGGCGACCCGCTCGACGTGCTCGTGATCCTCGACGTCGACCTGGCCCCCGGCATCCTCGCCTCGGTCCGCCCCGTCGGCGTGCTGAAGATGAGCGACGAGGCCGGCGGCGACGACAAGGTCGTGGCTGTGCTCGCGAAGGACCCGCGCTGGGCCCACATCCAGGATGTCGGCGACATCTCGGAGTACCTCCAGAAGGAGATCACCCACTTCTTCGAGCACTACAAGGACCTGGAGCCCGGCAAGTGGGTCAAGGTCGACGACTGGGCGGATGCCGCCGAGGCCGAGCGCCTGGTCGCCGAGGCGTTCGTGCGCTTCGAGGAGCACGAGGGCGAGACCCGCACCCAGGGTGAGGGCGAAGCCCCGAACACGCTCTGACCGGAGCCTTCATACGAAGAGCGGATGCCGTCGGCATCCGCTCTTCGTGTTTCGGACCGTCTCGTGGGCCGATCCGCAGACGGGAACGGTCAGACCGAGACTCCGCGAGCGGCCATGAAGTCGATCGGGTTGACGGGGTAGCCGTTGACGTAGGTCTCGAAGTGCAGGTGGCAGCCGAACGAGTTGCCGGTGTTGCCCTCGCTGGCGATCAGGTCCCCGGGGCCGACGCGCTGGCCGTAGCGCACGAAGATCCCGCCCGGGCGGATGTGCCCGTACCCGGTGCCGAGGCCACCGCCGTGGTCGATCTTGATGTAGTTGCCGTAGCCGCCGTTGTACCCGGCGTAGACGACGATGCCGGAGTGCGCCGCGTAGATCGCCGAGCTGCAGCCGGCAGCGAGGTCGACGCCGTAGTGGAATCCGCTCGAGCAGTACGCGTTGCCGCACTGCACCGTCCGGGGTCCGTATCCCGACGACCGCCACCCCGACGAGGGGCGCGCCCATCCCGAGCCGACGACCCCGCCGCCGTTGCCACCGCCGCCTCCGCCGCCGCCGCCCGATCCGCCGCCACCGCCTGCTGCGGCCGCGGCCTGCTCGCGGGCGATGCGCTCGGCTTCGGCCTTCGCACGGGCCGCGGCTTCGGCGGCGGCCTTGCGGGCTGCCTCCTCGCGAACGCGGACGCCCTCCTTGTACTGGGCGACCGTCTTCGCGGTGGTGTCCTGCAGGGCGGCGAGCTGAGCGTCGAGCTCGGACTTGCGAGCCTCCTGCTCGTCGAGCGCCGCCTGCGCCGCGTCGGCTGCCGCCTGCGCGGCCATCATCTTGTCTTCGGCGACCTTCTGGAGGCGGTCGCGCTCGTCACGGGCGACGACGGCCTGGTCGCTCAGGCTCTGGGCAGAGTCGCGCGCGGTGATCGCGTCGGCGTAGACGGCCTGGTTGCGCTCGATGAGCTTGTCCATGGTGCCGAGACGGGCGAGGAGATCCTCGGCCGAGGCGGCGGATCCGGCGAAGAAGAGCTCGAGCGAGGTGTCGTCGCCGCCGTTGCGGTACAGCTGCGCGGCGACGCGGCCGGCCTTGTTGGCGGCATCCACGGCCTTGCCGGCCTCGTCGTCTGCCTGCTGCTGAAGCTGCTCGGCCTGCTGAGCTGCGTCGAAATACGCCTGCTGGGCGACATAGAACTCGTCTGCGGCGGTCTCGGCGGCCTCGCGTTTGGCCGCGACGTCGTCGGCGAGGGCCTGGATGAGCCCCTTGATGCGCTGGATCTCGGCGCCCTTGGCAGACTCGTTCTTCCGCGCGGCCTCGACGTCGTCCCACGAGGGGTAGTCGACGGCGAACGCCGCCGGGATGAACGGTGCACCGAGCGCTCCGATGGCGACGACCCCGAGGGCGCCGAAGCCGAGCGCCGAGCGTCGCGAGACCATACGCGGAAAAAGGCGCCGTCGTTCGCTCTCGGACGGTGCGCAGCCGCACTCATCGAGGGTGTCCTCGGTCTTCACCGGAACCTCCCCTCGCGAAGCCGAACGGTTTTCACAGTAGCAACATGAGTCACATGCGCAACCACCACGTCGGTTCGGCGCCACATCTCCGATGCGGCACGCACACCGCCAGTCTCACCCCGCGATACCGCGATGACAAGGCTGTTGCGGCCTCGATTGGCGTTCTCGCGCAGGATTGTTTATGCTTGACCGTCGGCAGGTGAGACCAGCGGGATCATCTCGGCCCCATCGTTTAGCGGCCTAGGACGCCGCCCTTTCACGGCGGTAGCACGGGTTCGAATCCCGTTGGGGTCACCACAACCGATACAACTTAACAAGCATGGCCCTGTAGCGCAGTTGGTTAGCGTGCCGCCCTGTCACGGCGGAGGTCGCGGGTTCAAGTCCCGTCAGGGTCGCTCCGAGCGACAGCCCCTTCTCATGAGGAACCCGAGAGGGTTTCCCCAATCAGCAGAGGGGCTTTCGTCTAGGATGCGGCGACTTCGGTCGAAGCATGGCTCTGTAGCTCAGTTGGTAGAGCGCACGACTGAAAATCGTGAGGTCACGGGATCGACGCCCGTCGGAGCCACAAGGACCGTCGTTACAACGGTCCCAGAAACCCTCGCCTAGCTTCTACATGGCGGGGGTTTTGCTTTGCCCTGGCGAGGCAGGTTTTCGGCTCGCACGCGACGCTCCGATCCCCGGTCGTCGAGCGGTCAGTCCGCCACGCGGCGCTCCGCCTCCGCGAGCACGTCGAGGAGCGGGCTGAGCTGCTTCAGAGCCTCGCCCGGCACCCGCATCTCGGTCTGCAGCGGCACGCTCTCCCCGAGGCCCTGGGTCCCGGCATCCGGAACAGTCGGATCGATGACGGGAACGACCACACGCCGCACGGCATCGCCTGCGCGGACCGTGATGATGCCCACGAGCGTGTCGGGCGGGATGAGCTCGTCGGCCAGCAGCACCGGCGCATCCTCGGCGAGGAGTCCCGCCGCCTCGGCAGCGGCGAACACGCGTGCCGCCAGCTCGGCGTCGACACGACTCTCGATGACGGGCCGGTCGACGCCCGCGAGCTCATCACGGGTGTGCGCCTCGGTCGCGCCGTCACCGCGGACGGCCACGCGGTACTCGTACCGCTCCCCCGGCGCGCCGCCGGTCACCTCGAACGAGACCTCGGTCTCGCCGTCGCTCTCCGACAGCGGCTCGACCTGTGCGCGCAGCCGCTCGAGCGCGGCGCCGCGCGCCCGCGGGGTGAGTTGATCGATCGAACGCATCCTCAGACTCCTCACGTCGGTGACGACGAGGTCGTCGAACGGGTTGCGCGCCCGCGGGGCGTGTCCGCAGTTGAACGCGGCGAGGCCGTCGTAGTGGCGCTGGAAGGTCTCGGTGTTGTCGTCCATGACGCTACCCGTGTTGACCGGGTTGCGCGCCGGGCAGGCGGCGTCGGTGTACTCGTCGGGATGCCCGATCATGTGGCCGAACTCGTGCGAGGCGACGTCGGCCGTGTCGGACGTGTCCCAGGTGGTCACGTTGCTGCGTGCCGGCCCCTGCTGCACCCGAACCACCTGGTGCGCGTTCGAGGTCACCCACTGCACGTCGAAGGTGATGCGCTTGCGCGTGCCGTTCTGGCCGACGCAGTCGAACCTGTTCGACCACTTGTCGATGATGCCGTTGCGCCACCGAGCGCGCAGCGTCGCCATGGTGGCTTCGGTGATGCCAGCGTCGGGGGTGAGCTGGATGCGCACCGTGACGTGCGTGTCGGCCTGGTGGAAAGCGACGGCTGATCCGTAGACGCATTCGCGCAGGTCCCACCGGCGCTCGTTGCCGATGCGGCCCGGACCCGACCAGGTCCACGGCGCGCGATCCATCCTCCAGAAGAAGTCCACGTTGCCGGCAGTGTCGATCGCGGCGACCTCGAGGTTGCCCGGGTTGCCGTAGTTGCCCTGGAACACCGTGGCGGCGACGTACTGCGCACCGCCGCCGAACCGCTGGGGTGCGCTCCACGTCATGCCCGCGTCGTTGTTGCGCCAAAGGTGCGCGAGGCCGCCCCCGGCGTGCGGCACGACGACCTCGAAGTTTCCCTTCGTGCCGTGCTTCGACTGGATGAGGCTCGGCGCTCCGCGCAGCCCTGCCGCGACGCGGTACGGCCCCGACCAGGTCCACGGCGCCCGATCCAGGCGCCAGAAGAAGTCGAGGTTGCCTGCTTCGTCGACCGCGACGACCTCGAGGTTGCCCGGGCTGCCGTAGTTGCCCTGGATGACGGATGCGCCGGCGTAGCGGGCCGAGCCGCCGAAGCGGAGCGGCGCACTCCACGTCATGCCCGCGTCGTTGTTGCGCCAGAGATGCGCGAGGCCGCCCGCAGCATGCGGCACGACGACTTCGAAGTTGCCCTTCGTACCGTGCTTCGACTGGATGAGCCCTGGGACGCCGCGCAGGCCCGAGGCGATGCGCCCCGGCGCCGACCAGGTCCACGGCGACCGGTCCATGCGCCAGAAGAAGTCCAGGTTGCCCGCCTCATCGACGGCGACGCACTCGAGGTTGCCCGGGCTGCCGTAGTTGCCCTGGATGATCGCGGAGCCTTGATACCGCGGATGCGCGGCCACCCGGGTGGGCCCGCTCCACCCGGAGCGGTCGTTGTCGCGCCAGGCGTGGAACAGCCCGCCGCCGTGCGACATCGGGGGGACGAGTTCGAAGTTGCCCTTCGCCCCGTGCTGCGACTGGATCATGAATCCGCCCATGATGAACATCTCCTCAGGTCAGCGGTGGCCTGCCCGGAGAGAGGGACGATGCGCGACGGATGATACCCGGGGCGGGTCGTCGGGCGAGAGCGGCCGCGCGATCGCCCGGCGACTAGAGCGATTCGGCGATCTGCTTGATCGCGGCGAGCCGGCGGTCCCACTGCACGCCGATCGCGTCGAGCCGACGCGCGGTCGCCTCGAGCTGCGCGCCGACCACGCGGAAGCGCACCTCGCGGCCCACGCGGACCGGCTCGACGAGCCCGACCTCCTGCAGCACCGCGAGATGCTTCGCGATCGCCTGGCGGGTGACCGGGAGACGCCCGGCGAGGGCGGACGCCGAGGCATCCCCCTCGCCGAGCGCCTCGAGGATGCTCCAGCGGGTGTCGTCGCCGAGGGCGGCGAACACGGCGGTGAGAGCTTCCGGCATCAGGCCTCCTGCTCGACGAGCGCGACGAGCTTGTCGAGCTCGTCGTTCCAGCCGCCGCGGTGAGCCTCGAGGTTGCGTGCGGGGTCGCTCGTGGCCTCGAAGCCGGTCTCGACGACGGTGAGCTCGGTGCCCTCGTCGGTCTCGACCAGGGTGAAGGTGAAGACGGTGGAGCGCTCGTCGTCGACGACGCCGGGGAGGACCCCGCTCGCGTCGTCGTTGCTCCACCGGTACGACACCCGCACCTCGGGCTCGAACTCCTCGACGCGGATCGGCACGGCGCCGTACCCCTCGAAGGTCATCGTGCCGTGGGCTCCGACGCCGGCGCCGCTCAGCTTCGTCGCGCCGAACCAGCGCGACATGTGGGCGGGATCGGTGACGGCGCTCCACACCTTCTCGAGCGGTGCGGCGATGCGGATGGTGCGCCTGACGGTGAAGGCGTCCAGGTCGACGGATGCCTCGTTCGCGGTCATGCTCATGATCATGCTCCTTCCGGGAACTGACTGCAACACAAGAGTTGCACTAGTCCTCCGGTTAAGCAACCCTCGGGTTGCACATGGAGCGGGGAGTCTCACTCCACGAGCACGATCTCGGCGTCGGGGAGCGTGATCGTGAGCGGCTCGGTGGTGGTCACGTCTGCGGGTGTCGCGAACGCCGACGTGTGCGGCGCGAGATCGTCGGTGCACGCCCCGCTCGGTGGCGACTCGAGCGCCACCTCCACGCGGTTGCCCGACGACGCATCCTCGACGACCGTCATGCTCGCCGCGATCGGCGGGCACGCGCTGCTGCCCCAGAGCACGATCGCGATGGCGCCGCCGTCGTCGAGGTAGAAGGCCTGGGGCTCGCCTGTCACCTCGGTGACGTCGGGCACTCCTTCGGGGAGGCCCGCATACGTCTCGGTCGGCGACTGCCCGCCCGAGCATCCGGTCAGTCCCGCGAGCGCGAGCGCGACCGCGCCTGCCGCCACACCGAATCGAACCCATCCGCTTCGAGCCATGTCGCCCCCTCGCCGAGTACCCGCCCCCGGCCGCGAATCTAGCGCAGCGAGCGGCTCGCGAACAGGGGCCCGAGCGCCCGAGGAGTTCAGCACCGGAAGAGCTCATCGCCCACGGGGAACGGCAGCCGGTACGTGTCGAGCGGCGCCCCGACGACCGACGCGGCGCCGAAGTCGTCCGAGACGACCGTCACGCCCCGCGGGTTCGCCTCGGCGATGCGCACCGGACGCTCGGCACCGCCGGGAAGACGCAGCATCCACTTCTCGGCGAGGTAGCCGATGCCGAGATCGTCGAGCAGTTCCTCGGCGGCGAGCCAGTCGATCGCCGAGTCCGTGACCTCGCGGCCGAGCAGGTCGTGCACGCGGAAGCCGTCGGCATCGGGCACCATCCACCCGAGCACTTCGCCGTCGCCACGGCGGTGTTCGATCCAGTTCTCCGGAACCATCCGGCGACGTTAGCACCGCGGCGGGTATCAGACGACAGGGATCCACGCTCCCTCCCCTCGAGCCGGCCGGAGACACGAAGCCTCAGGGTTTCGTAAATGTGACCGTCTCGGCTTTCCCTCCGTCCTCCAGAGGGATACATTGAGAGAGTTCCGATTCGCCACGAGCGAAGGGGATCCTGCGCTTGGGCGCGGGATGCGCCGTCGTGATGAGGAACCGACCGTGCGGATGGTGACCGCGGTCGAACTGGGGATCGATAATTGGGGACCTTCGCATGTGGGGTGCGTACTGCGCTGCGGCGCCTGTTGAGCGGTGCTCGCTGTGACCGCGTTCGCGGATCCGACGCCGCTGTCCGCGCCGATCGCCGCGCCGCAGCTGGCCGACGTGCTGCCGCGCACGCTGATCAAGCCGCGCGTCTCAGATGCGATCGAGCAGCGCAACGCCTGGCAGCGGCGCTACCGCCACCGTGTCGCGATCAGCGACACCGCGGTCATCCTCGCCTCTGCCGGTCTCGCCGCGTGGGTGCAGATCGACTTCGTCGCCGAGGTCTCGCTGGCCGAGGCGCCGTGGCAGTACGGTCGCGTCTTCATTCTGACGGTCTCGATCTGGCTCATCATGATGGCCGCATTCCAGACCCGCTCGAGGCAGCTCATCGGCTCGGGCGCGAAGGAGTACCGCCGCGTCGTCCACGCGACGGGCATGGCCTTCGGCGCCCTGGCGATCGGCTTCGTCGTGCTGCAGTCGCAGGGCATGCGCACGCAGCTGCTCATCGCGCTCCCGCTCGGGACCGCACTGCTGGTGATCGGGCGGTGGCACGCCCGCCGCTGGCTGGTGCGGCAGCGGATGGTCGGCGAGTCCATCTCACGGGCACTCGTCGTCGGCCGTCGCGAGGACGTCGAGTACGTGGTGCAGTCCGTGCACGGCAAGGGCATGCTGGGCTATCACGTCGTCGGCGTCAGCCTCGACGACGACGACGTGTCGTCGCTCACCATCGGCGGCGATGTGTTCCGCGCCATCGGCAAGCCGGGTCAGGCGCACGTCACCGCCGCCCGACTCTCCGCCGACGCCGTCATCATCGCCAGCACGCCCGAGGGCGACCGCGACTACCTGAAGCGCATGAGCTGGCAGCTCGAGGGCACCGCCGCCGAGCTCGTCATCTCGAGCCCCATCGCCGACGTCGCCGGCCCTCGCATGTCGCTGAACCCCATCGAGGGGCTCCCCCTGGTGCACGTCGAGATCCCGACGTTCGAAGGCGGGCGCTACCTCCTCAAGCGCGCCATGGACGTCGTGCTCGCCTCGCTCGCGCTCGTCGTCATCGCCCTGATGACGCCGGTCATCGCCCTCGCGATCCGCATGGAGGGCCCGGGCAGCGTCTTCTTCCACCAGGAGCGCGTCGGCCGCGACGGGCACGTGTTCCGGATGCTGAAGTTCCGCTCGATGCGGACGGATGCCGAGCGCACGAAGCACCACATCGCGCACCAGAACGAGCTCGACGGCCCGATGTTCAAGATGAGGGAAGACCCCCGCGTCACCCGCGTCGGAGCGATCCTGCGCAAGTACTCGATCGATGAGCTGCCGCAGTTCTGGAACGTGCTGATCGGAGACATGAGCATCGTGGGCCCCCGCCCGCCGCTGCCCACCGAGGTGACGAGCTACGACGGCACGGTCTACCGCCGCCTGTACATCAAGCCCGGCATCACGGGCCTCTGGCAGATCAGCGGCCGCAGCGACCTCGACTGGGAGGAGACGGTGCGCCTCGATCTGCGCTACGTCGAGAACTGGTCGGTCATCGGCGACCTCACGATCCTGTGGCGCACCGTCGGCACCGTACTGAAGGCCGACGGAGCCTACTGATTCCTTCGGGGTCTCATGCCCGGCGTGAGACCCCGAAGAGGGGCTCGAGAACCGACTGGAACGCCTCGACACGCATGCTCCAGTCCGGCACGTCGGCGACGACGACGGATGCCGGGTCCCGGCGCACGGCGTCGGCGACGGCATCCGGGAACCCGTCGCGCGGCACCGCGGTCACCAGCCCGTCTACGGCGTCGCGGAATCCGGCCACGCGCGTGGCGACGACGGGCCTGCCGACCGCCTGGTACTCGTAGAGCTTGATCGGGTCGAGGCTGTCGGTGAACGCGTCGACCACGTGCGGCACGATGAGCGCGGTGGCGTGCTGGAGGTAGCTCGGCACGGCCCGCGACGGGCGCGGCCCGAGGAGGTCGACGGACGGATGCTCCGCCAGCCGTCGCGCGTTGCCGGCGGCGAGAGCAGAGGGCCCGACGAGCGCGACGCGGGCGCCGAGAGGCGCGAGGGCGTCTGCGGTGGCGACCACGAGGTCGACGTCTAGCCGGTCCTCGTGGAGCGTCCCCATGTAGACGACGCTGCGCTCCGCGAGGTCTGCGGGGCGTGCGGCCGGGAGGCGATAGCGGGCGACATCGACGCCATTGGGGATCAGCACGACCTCTCGCTCCGCACTGCGGGTGGCGCGCAGCCCCTCGGAGCACACGACCACCGCCGCGCACTGCGCCATCAGCACCCGCTCGTTCGCCGCGATGCGCGCGAGCTCGCGATCGGGTCGCTGCGCTGCGAGCCAGTCGTCGGTCATGTCGTACAGACTCGGCAGGCCGGTGGCCTGCACGAGCCCGGCCCAGCTCGGATCGTTCACCCAGAGCACCGCGTCGGCGAAGCCGAGCCGGCGCATGGCCCGGCGCACCGTGCGGCGCAGGAGCGCGTCGGCGGCGGGCCCGGCGACGCGCGGGAGGAGCTTGTCGGGCTGGAGGAGGTGCAGCCGGCCCTCGTACCCCTCGGCGGTCCGCAGACCACGCCCTCGGCGCACCCGGCGCGAGGTCACCGCGGAGTGGAGCAGGTCGTTCGACGGCTCGACGAACAGCACCTGAAGGCCCGGGTCGGCGCGGAGCATCCCGTCCACCACGTACTGGTTGCGGCGCCAGACGTCGTCCCACGGCTCGAGCGACAACACCACGAGGCGCGTCATCGGGCCTCCAGCACGCGCTCGTAGACGGCGCGCGTCTCGGCGACCTGCCGGTCGACGGTGAACACGTCGCGCTGCAGGCGGCGCAGCCGCGTGCCGACGTCGGCGCGCAGCGCGGGGTCGGCGAAGAGCCGGTCGAGCACCTGCGCGGCGGCGGAAGGGGAACGCGGCTCGAACAGCAGCTCGGGAGCGGCGGCCCCCACCGTCTCGAGGTGCCCGCCGCCCGCAGAGGCGACGACGGGCGCACCGTGGGCCATGGCCTCGAGCACGAAGATGCCGAGCCCCTCGCGCGGCGTGGGCGCGATCACCACCCCCGCCGCGTCGAGCAGGGCGGGAATGTCGTCACGGTGGCCGAGGAACTCGACAGATCCCGCCACCCCGCGCTCGCGCGCGAGCGCCTCGAGTGCGGCGCGCTCCGACCCGTCGCCGGCGATGCGCAGCGTCCATCCGGCAGCGGGTCCGCGCGATGCCGCCCACGCCTCGACGATGTCGGATGTGCACTTCTCGGACTCGAGGCGCTGCGCGGCGAAGACGTAGGGCTCTCGCGAGGCGGTCGACTCCGGGGCATCGGGAACGCCCGTGTAGACGACGTCGACGGGTGCCTCGACGTACTGGGCGACGTAGCGCGAGATCGCGATCTGGGCGGCGAGAGCCGGTTCGAGGCGCTTCAGCATCGTGCGCACGACGGGTCGCCCGCCGCGCGGCCCCGCGAAGTGACGCGTGCTCACCTGCAGCGCCCGCCGCCTCCCGGGGCGGCGGGCGAGCCAGCCGACGAGGTCGCCCTGCGTCATGTGGGTGTGGACGACGTCGGGCGACTCGACCGACCGCAGCGACGCGAGCGCGCCGCGCATGCTGTCGCCCGGGAGCCATCGAGCGCCTGAGCCGGCGAGTGCCTGCGGCATCCGATCGGCGGCGCCGCCGATGACGATCACGTCGTCGCCGCCGCGGGCCAGACCGCTCGCGACGTTGACCAGGTAGCGCTCCACGCCGGCGAAACCGGTCGAGCACACCACGTGCACCACCCGCATGCTGTGCCCCCTCCGGCTCCCCGAGTGAAGTCTATGAGCTTCGGCCCGCGTCCGAGTCGGCTCCCCGATCCGGAAGCATCACTAGCATTGCTGTGTGCGCGTGGCGATGTCGTCGTTTCGATTCAACTATGAGGGCGGTATCGAGCGCGCGTCGTACGAGCTCGCACTGCGCATGAGCGACCGGATCGACCTCACGCTCGTCGCGACCCATGTCGACCCCCGACCCGGGCCACCGCTGCAGTGGCTCGCCGTGAAAGCGCGGAGCAGCCCGGGATTCATCGTGCCCGTGACCTATTCCGCTGCGGCGACGCGCGCCCTGCGCGGCGAGAGCTTCGACATCGTGCACAACCAGGGCGGCTGCGCCACCCGGCAGCAGGACGTCATCACCGCGCACAGCTGCCACCGCGCCTGGTGGGAGATGAAGTTCCGCAACGGCGAGGCGCTGCGCGCGATCGCGAACCCGTTCCACCACGCGGTGCTGCAGGTGGAGCAGCGCAACTACCGCCCCGACCGGTTCCATCGTGCGACCGCGGTATCGCCGACGGTGGCTCGGGAGCTGACCGAGTTCTACGGCGTCGACCCCGAACGCATCACCGTCATCCCGAACGCGGTGGACGTGACGAGGTTCCACCCCACCGACGCCGCGGCCCGGCGCGCGCGCATCCGTTCGCTGCACGGATTCCGCGACGACGACGTCGTGCTGCTCTTCGTGGGCAAGGAGTTCCGGCGCAAAGGCCTGCGCTTCATCGTCGACGCGCTCGCAGGCCTGCCGCCCGCCGTCAAGCTGCTGGTGGTCGGCGGTGATGACGCCGAGCCGTTCCGCGCCCAGGCCGCCCGCCTCGGGGTCGGCGATCGCGTCGTGTTCGCCGGTCATTCTCCGGCGGTCGAGGACTACTTCCAGGCGGGCGACATCTTCGTATTCCCCACCGCGTATGAACCGTTCGGGCTCGTGCTGCTCGAGGCCGCGGCATCCGGCCTGCCGCTCGTGACGACGAATCTGGGCGTCGCGGAGGAGTTCATCGTCGAAGGCGAGAACGGCGCGATCATCGAGCGCGACGGCGCGTCGATCGCGCGCGTCGTGCGCCCCCTGGCAGACGATCGCGACCTGCGGCGCCGCATGGGCGAGCGCGCTAAGCAGGATGCCGCCGGCTACACTTCGTGGGAGTCGGTGGCCGACCAGACGATCGCCCTGTACGAGCGCGTCGTCGAGGAGAAGCGAGCGGGGCACCTGCTCCACTGAGCACGGCCGAAACGTCAGCTGATGCGGCGCAGATACGCGATCGGGCCCTCTCGGAAGATCGCGAATCGGCGCCGCGCCTCGGCGCCGCGATCGCCGGGGAGCAGGATGCCGCGCATCCCGGCGCCCAGCAGGACAGCAATCCGGAACGCCTGCCACCCGGCCGCTCCGAAGTGCTTGCGCTGGTATTCCTCGTTGCTGGCGAAGAACAGCGCCTCGCGCCGCGTGCCGTCGCCGCCGGTGCCCGCGCCGATGTGGGTGGCGTCGACGCGTGCGATCGCGATGGTCCACCCGGCGTCCACGGCGCGCTTCTGCCAGTCGACCTCTTCTGCGTAGAGGAAGAACCGCTCGTCGAACCGCCCGATCGCCGCGATCGCCTCAGACCGCAGCAGGAGCATCGACCCGATCGCGAAGTCCTTGCGCCGATCGAAGCGTCCGAGCCCGAGCGCGTCGATCCACGCCCGCAGCGGACTCGGGAACGGCCAGGCCTCGCGCACCGCCGCACCGGTGGCGGGATCGGTCTGCGTCGCCCCCACTGCTGCGACCGAGCGACGGGCGTGGAGCACGCGATGCATGCTGCTCACGGCATCCCCGCTGATGCGCGCGTCGGGGTTGAGCAGCAGCACGTCGTCGGAGTCGAGTCCGCGCTCTCGGAGCGAGTCGAGCGCAACGTTGACGCCCGCACCGAAACCGAGGTTTCGACCCGGGTCGAGGTAGTGGGCGCCGCGGCGCTCGGCCATCGCGCGGGTCTCCCCCGATGACGAGTTGTCGACGATCGTGACGGCGAAACCCGGGCCGAGGGTCTCGAGGGCGCCGTCGAGCAGCTCGGGGTCGCCGTAGGCCACCGCGACGACGTGAGGAGTGCGAACGGCTCCCGACGAACGGCTCGGCGCGACCTCGCGATAGAGCGCGAGCTGCTCCTCGGCCACGTGCTCCCAGGTGAAGTCCTGCGCGTGTTCGAGTCCGCGTGCGCGAAGCGCAGCCCGGCGCGCAGGCTCGAGCGCCTCGTCGAGGCCGGCGCGGAGCGCCTCCGGGTCGCTCGGCGCGACGAGGATGCCGGCATCCGCCACGACATCCGGAATCGCGCCCGATCTGCTCGCCACGACGGGGACGCCCGAGGCCATCGCCTCGACGGCCACACGGCAGAACTGCTCGAGCCAGCCCGGCCACGGGATCGACGGCACCGCGATCGCATCGAGCCGGCGGTAGCGCTCGGCGAGCGCGTCGCCCTGCGCGAAGCCCAGGAACGCGACGCGGTCGGCGATGCCGAGCTCGACCGAGAGCAGCTCGAGCTCGTCGCGCTGCGGCCCGTCGCCGGTGATCTCGAGCCGCCAGTCGGGGCGCTCCGCCGCCGCGTGCAAGAGGACGTCGACTCCTTTGTACGGCTCCAGCCGCCCGACGTATCCGATGACCGGCCGGGGCGAGGCATCCGTCTTCGCCGCCGGCGCGAACACGCTGGTGTCGACGCCCAGCGGGATCAGCCGCGCAGGACCGGCGAGTCCTTTGCGCACGAGGATCTCGCCCGCCTCGCGGTTGCAGACGTACGCCGCCGCCGCGCCTCGCAGCGCGTGGCGCTCGAACCAGCGGAACGGGATCGAATAGCGCTTGTCGATGTTCTGCGCCGAGTACAGCACGTACGGTGTGCGGTCACGCCGCAGCGCCCGGAGGAGGAGCAGCTGAGCCGTCGCCAGCGAGAACGGTTCCTCGTGCAGGTCGATGACATCGGGCCGCTCAGCGAGGGCCCGGACGAACGGCCTCGGGTCGTAGACGAACGCGTTCGGATGCGTGCCGACCGTCGCCGCACCGGTCACGAACCCGTCGCCGTCGGCCTCGAGGGCGACGTCGCGGCCGCCCTCGTTCCAGCGCTTCGCCGAGATGAGCCGCACGTCGGCGCCGAGCGCACGCAGCCGCCGCTCGCGCTCACGCCACGCCGACACGACGCCGTGATGCGCGACCCGCAGAACCCTCATGCGCGACCTCCCCGCGGGTCAGCCTACCGAGCGGGGTCGCCGGGATCAGTCGCGGATGCCGCGTGCCCTGCGCGCGAGCCCGTCGAACAGGCCGGCCGGGGCGAACCGCAGGGCCCACCAGATCTCGGATGCGGCCACCGCGGGGGCGCGCTCCCGCACCGCCGTCTTGGCTGCGCGCAGCGCCGACCACCATGCGAAGCGGTCGTTGCGTCGAAGGCTCTCGCGGAAGGCCTGCTCCAGTTCGGCGCCGAGCGGCGCAGACTGCTCGCGATGCCGACGGAGGATGCGGTCGATGGAAGCCGCGAGCTCACGGTGTCGCCCGGTGGTATTGCTCCCGTGGGAGCGGTAGTCGACGAGCCCATCCGGAGCGAAGACGAACCGGCCCTGTGCCGAGAGGCGGAGGATCAGGTCGAGGTCCTCCGCCTGACGCAGCGACGCATCGAATCCGCCGACGGCTTCGAAGGCATCTCGTCGCACGATGATGTTCCCGGCGAAGATTCCGGTGCGTCGGGCCACGATGTCGGCGCGAGAGCATCGGTCATCCTGATCGCCGGCGGCGAGGACGCTCTCCCCCGCCTCGTCGACGGTCTGGATGCGGCAGTACGAGACGATGGCATCCGGTGCCTCGATGAACGCCGCCACCCCCGCAGCGAGCCTGTCGCGGTGCCACCGATCGTCGTCGTCGAGGAAGGCGACGAGCGTCCCCGTCGCCTCCGCGACGCCCGCGTCGCGGGCCGCTGCGACGCCGCCGGCGGGTCGGTGGATGACGCGCGCGCCGTGCCGCTCGGCGACCGCCGCGACAGCATCCGGATCGGGTGCTCCGTCATCGACGACGACCACCTCGTGGCGGGAATACGTCTGCGCAGCCACCGAAGCGAGGGCTTCATCGATGAACACCGATGCCCGGTTGGTCGCGACGACGACGCTCACCAATGGTGTCTCCTCGCGCATGCTGCGAGGGTATCCGCCCATCATCCGGCGACGGGGCGTGCTCGATAGGCCGCTTCGACCTTCACCGGCCCCCGCGCGAAGAGCGCCCCGCGTGCACGTGCCGCCGCACGTCGCTCCCCTCGGAGGAACACCGATCGCGGAAGCGAGCCGACGACGACCGACCACCTGGCGAGCTGCCATCCGACCACGCCGTGATGCTTGCGCAGGTACCGCTCCATGCCCGCCTGCAGGAACACCTCACGGCGAACGGGATCGGAACTGGTCCCCGCGCCGACGTGCAGCGCGGCGGCATCCTGCGCGACGACGTTGCGCCAGCCGGCTCGATGCGCGCGATACTCCCAGTCGGCCTCCTCGGCGTAGAGGAAGAAGTCGTCGTCGAACAGCCCGACCTCGGCGAGCGCATCCGCACGGATCATGAGGACCGAGCCGATGACATAGGTCGGTCCGGTCGGAACGAGGCGACCGAGCTTGACCGCGTCGGCGACGAAGTGCGCCGGACGCGGATACGGCCACTCCACCTGTGCGGGGTGACCGTCGGGGTCGGCCTGACGCGGACCGACGGTCGCGATGCGAGGTCCGGCGTGCAGCGCCCGCTGCATTCGCGCTATGGTCTCGGGTTCGACGACGGCGTCCGGGTTGAGCAGGAGGACGTCCGAGCCCGGCGTTCTGCGTCGCGCGAGTGCGTGGTTGACTCCCCCGCCAAACCCCAGGTTGTCACCCGGATCCCAGTACGTCGCACCGGCCTCGTCGGCGATGGCTGCGATGTCGGGTGACGACGAGTTGTCGACGATCGTGACGGCGAAGTCCCCGAGCGGACCGAGCGCCTCGCGCAGCAGAGCCGGCGCGCCGTACGCGACGATGACGACCTCGGGGCGGCTGCGCTGGACTCCCGCGGCGTCAGCCCAGACCGGTGCAGCTCCCCCCATGGTCGCCAGCATACCCAGAGCCGATACCGACGCTATGGCGATCAGTCGCCGAGACGTACGATGAGCGCGTGGCATCTGGGGAGCCGCCGCAGACACCGGCGCGCATCGCGTCGCTTGACGGCATGCGCGCGCTCGCGCTCCTCGCAGTCTTCGCGTTCCACACGTGGGAGTTCGCGGGGCACCCCGACATCCCCATCGTCTCGGAGGTCGTGTCGCAGAACATCCGGCCGGACTTCTTCGTCGTGCTCACAGGGTTCTTCCTCTACCTGCCGTTCGCCCGCGATGCTGCACGCCACGCGACATTCCACGCTCCGTCGTATCTCGCGCGACGACTGCGGCGCATCGTGCTGCCGTACTGGGCGGCGCTCGTCTACGCCGTGCTGCTCCCCGAGGTGCTGGTCGTCGTGACCCGTCTGGCCGGGCAGGATGCGTCGTGGCAGCTCGTGCCGACGTTCTGGGACCTCTTCACCCACTTCACCTTCACTCACCTCTTCTTCGAGGAGTACTGGTCGGGCGTGAACGGGAGCCTGTGGACGATGTCGCTCGAGATGCAGCTCTATCTGCTGTTCCCGCTGGTGATGATCGTCGCCGCGCGGTGGCGCCTGCCCGGACTGTTCGCCCTGATCGGATTGTCTACGGCGTTCCGGATCGCCGTCGCGGCGTTCGTGCCCGAGAACACCCAGTTCATGTGGTCGGCATCCGGTGCCGGGCGGCTGATGGAGTTCGTCGCCGGGATGCTCGCCGCGGTGCTGGTCTTCGCGATACCTCGCTTCGCGATGCGGCACACTTATCTCGCGCTGCTCGCAATGGGTGTGATCGGCGGGTACGCCATCGCCACCCTCCCCGCGCTCCAGCACACCGTGCTGCCTCTGCGTGAACTCGGACTTTCGGTCATGTTCGCAGGCTTCGTCGTGCTCGTACTCACGTTCCCACCGCTCGATCGTGCACTCGCGTTGAGGCCGCTCGGCTTCGTGGGGTATCGCGCCTACAGCATCTTCCTCATCCACCAGCCGACGATGTGGTACTTCTCAGAGTTCCTGAGGAAGGATGCGGGAGTTCCTCAGGGTATCGGCATGCTCGCGATCCTCTGGACGGTCGGATTCGCGCTCACCGTGCTCGTCGGCGGTCTCCTGTTCGTGACCGTGGAGCGGCCGTGCATCCTGTGGTCCCGCCGCGCCGGGACCGCCCGAGAGCGAGTGCTGCCCACCACCTGACCCTCGTCACGCAGCCGATCAGAGAAGGTGGCGCTCGGCGACGTAGGCGGCGATCGCCATCGACGAGGTCGCCGCGGGCGACGGGGCGTTGCGCAGCAGCGTGACCGCGCCGACCTGGTCGACGGCGAAGTCGTCGAGGAGTTCGCCGGAGCGCCCCCACGCCTGCGCACGGACGCCGGCTCCGTGCTTGTGCGCCATGTCCGCCATCGTGAGCTCCGGGAGGAAGCGGCGCGCCCTGCGGGCATACAGCGGCTTGAGCAGCGAGCCCGCCACCTCGTCGACGCCCATCCGCCAGTGCTGTCGGGCAAGCGGCAGAGCGCCGGGCCAGCGGAGTGACTCCCACGTGTCCTTCGCCGAGAACCTCGACCAGCCGTAGCCCTCACGCGCGAGTGCGGGCACCGCGTTGGGCCCGATGTGCACCGCGTCGTACACGCCGCGGGTGAAGTGGACGCCGAGGAACGGAAATCGCGGATCGGGCACCGGATAGATCATTCCTCGGACCAGCCGAGCACTCTGAGGAGTCATCTCCCAGTACTCACCACGAAACGGCAGGATCTTCGGCGCGGCATCCGCACCGACGAACCGGGCGACCACGTCCGACTGCAGCCCCGCACACACAACCACGCGGTCGAACACGTCCTCGGAGGCAGAGGTGATGACGCGCACGCGACCGTTCTCGGCGATCATCTGCGTGACCTCATGCCCGAGCAGGATACGCCCACCCGCCGCGCGCACATCGTGCGCCATCGCCTCGGTGATCGCAACGTAGTCGACCGCCGCTGTCCGCGGCGAGTGGATGCCGGCGATCCCCGCCACGTGCGGTTCGATCTCGTGAAGTCGCGATGCCCCGATGAGGCGCGACACACCGGGGACCCCGTTTGCGATCGCTCGCCGCTCGATCTCGGCGAGCGCCTCGAGCTCCGTCTCGTCGACCGCGACGACCAGCTTTCCGAGTTCTCGGTAGGGAAGGCCCTTGTCGTGGCAGAACTCACGGATCGACTCTCGTCCGGCAGCGCACAGCGTCGCCTTCAAAGTGCCCGGCTTGTAATAGAGCCCTGCGTGCACGACACCGGAGTTGTGGCCGGTCTGGTGGCGGGCGAGTCGCGATTCCTTCTCGATCACTGTCACGACGCGTCCACCGGCGCTGAGGTGACGCGCTATCGCGACGCCGACGATGCCGCCTCCGACGATTCCGATGCGGTCCGTCATCCCGAGCCCTTCGCGTCCGCGGCGTGCCACGCTGCGTGCCCCAGCATAGGGGAGTGCCGTCGGCCCGATCCGATCGTCCATGATGGACTCAGCGGGGTCTTCCGCAGGGAGTGAGGGACGCGTGGCCTCCGATCGACAACCGGCCGTGAGCGTGATCATTCCCGCGTACAATGCGGCCGAGTTCCTCGGTGCGCAACTCACCGCACTCGATCGGCAGGACGACGCTCCCCACTTCGAGATCCTCGTCTGCGACAACGGATCGACGGACGACACGGCGGCGATCGTCCGGGCGTTCCAGGAGCAGAACCCCCGCCTTCGCCTCATCGATGCGTCGCGCCGTCGGGGCGCGTCCGCCGCCCGTAACATCGGGGCGGAGCACGCCACAGCGCCGCTCCTCCTTTTCTGCGACGCGGACGACGTGGTCGACAACGGCTGGGTCGGAGCGCTTCGCCGCGCACTCGACGACTGCGCATTCGTCGCCGGCGGGGTCGAGCACAGGATGCTCAATCCTGGCCGCGAGTGGGACTTCGGGTGGGACCGGCCGACGTTCCACGATCCCGCACTGCCGCAGTTCCCCGCATGCGGATCGGGCAACATGGGGATCCGGGCCGAGGTGTTCGCAGCGGTGTCGGGCTTCGACGAGTCGCTTGACGCCGGCGAGGACATCGACTTCGCCTGGCGGGTTCAGCTCGCGGGGAGTGCGCTGGCCGACGTACCGTCGGCGATCCTCCATTACCGGAAGCGCGGCGGGATCGCCGCAGCAGTCCGGCAGGGCCGCGCCAAGGGAGCCGGCACACGCGTGCTCGCGCACCGCTTCGCGCTTCTGCGCGCCGCCTACGCAGATGCGGCGCAGGCGCAGCGACCGCCCATGGTCGAGCAGGCCGCGCCGACGAAGCATCGCGCCGGTGCCGGGAAACTCGACCGGTTGCGCAGGCTCCCCCGCAAGGTGAGCGAGATCGCCCGGAACCCGGCTGCGATCACCCCCTACATCGCCGCCATCGCCTTCCGATGGGGGTTTCAGACCGCATCGCTGGCCGACATCGCGCAGATACCTGTGCCCGACCCGCTCCCACCCGCACCGCGGTAGAACAAGGGGCCGCGTCTCCGCGTTACGATCACCGGGTGGAAGCCGACACCTCACTCGACACGGCAGCCACGCCGGTCGTGAGCGTCATCATTCCGGCGTTCAACGCCTCAGCGACCATCGCCCGGCAGTTGGAGGCGCTGTCCCGCCAGAAGGTCGCCGCCGTCTGGGAGGTCATCGTCTGTGACAACGGATCCACCGACGACACCGCGCGGGTCGCGCGCGCGTGGGAGAACCGCCTGCCGCTGCGAGTGATCGATGCTTCCGCGCGTCGCGGTCCCGCCGCGGCGCGCAACGCCGGGGCGGCCGCTGCTCGCTCCCCGCTGCTCGTCTTCTGCGACGCCGACGACGCGGTCGCCGAGGAGTGGCTGGCCGAACTCCTCCCCGTCCTCGCCCGGAACCACGTCGTCGTGACCAGCGCCCGAGTTGCGTCGACCTTCTCGACTCGCGCGCGACCCCTGTACGACATCGTCACGACGCTGCGCATGCCTTTTCTGCCCGAACTCCCATTCGGCAGCAGCTCCCGTCTCGCGGTGAGCGCCGAGGCATTCCACGCCGTCGGCGGTTTCGACGAGTCCCTGCGCACCGGCGAAGACGTCGATCTCTCCTGGCGGCTGCAGCTCACCGGCTATCCGCTCTCCGAGTGCACCCGAGCGCTCATCGACCACCATCAGCGCAACGGATTCGCTGCGACGGTGCGACAGTTTGCGGGGTATCAGGCGGGCAGGCAGCGCATCCAGCACCGCTACGCCCAGGTCATCGCCGAATTCACGAAGGCACGTGGGGGCCCGCCTGGGGCGGACGCGGACTGGGAGTCTGGCGTCGTTAGTTCATCCGAACCTGCTCCGACGACGCATCCGTCGTCACGACTCGGCCGTATCGCGTCGTACGCCCGAGATGCGACGGAACGGCGGGAGTACATCCGCCGAGCCCTTCGATCGGCACGCCTGCGCACCGCGCGGTCGCTCGGGCTTGCCCTCGGTCGACTCTCGACGCGAGTCGATGAGTCGCAGCCTCAGATTCCCGGCGCGCTCGCGCGCGACTACCTCGACCGAGAGCGCCCCTTCGACGCCCGCTCGGTCTAGCTCCAGACCCACTCTTCCCAACGGTCGTACCGTCCGCGAAGGAGCGCATCGAACACCCGCGGCGAATCCGCGCGTGTCACGAAGGTGCGGGCGACCGTGTCGACTGCGCGCGTCTGCTCCGCCTGCGCGTAGATCACGTCGTACCCGAGTCCGCGCGCTGCCTCGTGAGCGTGACGTGGCCAGTTGCCCGACTGGCCGAAGGGGATGGCGAACGCGGTCGTGCTGATTCCGGTCCGCTTCTCGATGAGTTCCCGAGCTTCGGCGATCTCGCGCACCGCCCGATCGCGATCGATGCGGGAGAAATCCGGATGCGTCGCCGAGTGGTTGCCGATCTCGGCTCCGAGCCCAGCCAGTGCAGTCACCTCGTCCCAGCCGAGTGCGCTCCCCCCGAGTCCGTCCTCAGCCCAGCCCGAGACGACGAACACGGAGAACGGGATGTCGTACTCAGCCAGCACCGGTGCAGCCGTGGTGAGGACGCTGCGAAGTCCGTCGTCGAACGTGATGCTGAGGTCGCGGTCACCGCCGCCGGTGCGCGCCAGGTGGTCAGCGGGGACGAAGCGGTAACCCGCGTCGAGCGCCGCCTCGATGTGCATGCGGAACCTCTGCGGGGCGATGTCGTTGACTCCCCACGACGGCTGACCGACGGAGTGGTAGCACAGCACGCGTCCGCCCGAGCGCTCGGCATCCGTGCCGAACATGGCCAGCGCGTGGCGGTCGAAGCCGAGGCGGGCGGCACCGGCACGACTCCGGACCCCCGCGCCCGCGGCCGCCAGCCGCTCGCGAATCCTGAGCCCGAAGCGGATCTGCACCGTGGCACTCTATCGCTCCCCACCGCAAGACCATCCGCGATCGACCCCCTACGATGGACCTGTTCGTCGCGGCTCGACGAACGACGGGGACGATCGGCCGACGTCCGGAGACCCGTGCGTCTCGTCAGCGGAGGGACCGCCACACGATGAGGAAAGCGACCCCTGTCGCGCTCGCGGACACGCCCCGCGTGAGCGTGGTCATCCCGTGCTACAACTACGGGCACTTCCTGCCGACTGCCGTCGAGAGCGTCGTCACGCAGGAGGGCGTCGATGTCGACGTGCTGATCATCGACGACTGCTCCACCGACGACAGCCTGCAGGTCGCCGAACGACTCGCCGAGCGTCACCCGTCGGTGCGGGTCCACCGGAACGAGAAGAACCTCGGCCTGATTGGCACCGCGAACACCGGACTGGCCGGGGTCACCGGCACGTACGCGCTCCTGATCTCGGCCGACGACGCCCTCGCCCCGGGTGCACTCGCCCGTGCGGCGGCCCTGATGGACGCGAATCCCGACGTCGGGCTCACCTACGGACCGGTCACCTACTCCACCGGTGACGAACTGCCTCAGGATGTGCCCGACCCCGCATCCCACTGGGTCATCTGGGACGGCACGGACTGGGCCGCGCGCCTGTTCGAGAACGGGGAGAACCAGATCTACTCCCCCGAAGCGATCGTGCGGACGTCGACGATGCGGGAAGTCGGCGACTACGACCCGACCGTGCCGTACACGTCCGATCTGCAGATGTGGCTGCGGTTCGCCGCGCAGGGCAACGTCGGCTTCATCGCGGGGACGGTGCAGGCGTACTACCGCGTCCACGGCGGGAACATGTCGCTGACCCAGGGGGGCATGACGGGGGACCGGAGGGAACTCAGCGAACTCCGCCACCGCATGGACGCGTTCGAATCAGCGGCGCCGAGCTTCGCCCACGGCGACGACTACCTCTCGCACGCACGCCGCGCTGTGGCGAGGTACGCACTCCTCCTGGCGCGCATCGAACGCGATGCAGATCCGGCGTCTGACTACATCGATGAGCTCGTGACTTTCGCGACCACACTCGATCCCTCCTCCCGCCGCCGTGCGGCATGGGCCGCATCGCGGACGCGCAGGGTTCTCGCGAGCGCCCTCACTCGCACCGGGGTGCGCCGCCTGGTGATCCTGCCCAAGATCCGGGCGACGAGCAGGCGCCGGGCGAGCAACGACGACACCGGGGTGCATTGAGCTCGTGGGCAACCCGGTCGTTCGTCGCCATCGCAGGCACCCTCGACTGCTAGCTTGTTGTTCGAACTCTGATGCTGCCAGGTGGAAGCGGGGACCCCGGTGAGTGCGCTCGAGCGAGTCAGCATCCTGTCCGAATCGGTGCGCTCCCGTCTTCGCGGCCTCCAGGTCGTCGTCGACGAGACCCCGAGCGCCGAGTTCCGTCAGGCCATCGACCACCTCGTCCCCGCAGAACAGGACGTCGCCCGCTTCGT
Source organism: Microbacterium terrae (assembly GCF_017831975.1). Classification (NCBI taxonomy): domain Bacteria; kingdom Bacillati; phylum Actinomycetota; class Actinomycetes; order Micrococcales; family Microbacteriaceae; genus Microbacterium; species Microbacterium terrae. The sequence continues at coordinate 2,805,009 of NZ_JAFDSS010000001.1, forward strand.
GCATCACGCGCTCGCGGAGCAGACGAGCATTCCCAAGCGCAACGTCGTCGTGCTCCGCCACGGGGAGCCGGTGCTCGCGACTACCCTCCGAGCGCGACAGGAGCACTGGGAGATCGCGACGGCCACCGTCGCACCGAGTCTGCCGATTCCGTGCCGCGAGGGGATGCTCGAATCCGCGCTCTCCGCGATCGGACTCCACATCCTCATCATCGATCACGTCGGTGATGCGAAGGCCGACTTCCCGAGGCAGAAGCTCATCCCGTTCGACTCGTATGTCGCCCCCCTGGACGGCTTCGACTTCGACGCGTACTGGCGATCCACACGACTGCGCGAGGACATCCGCCGAGCCCAGCGGAAGACCGCCGACCTGCGGGTCGTGCACGACGAGCTCGCGACGGTCGACTGGTCGATCGACACGTGGGAAGGACGCTGGACGGACCACCCGAACGACGAGGCCGGCGCCGCGGACGACCTCCGGACGATCTGGCCCGAGCTGCTCCGACGGGGAAAGCTGAAGGCGACGGCGCTCGTCGACCCCGACGGAACCCCGGCGGCATCCAATGTGAACCTGGTCGACGGCGACACCCTCATCGGGCTCATCACCGCCCGCAACGTGGCGATCCCGGCCTCGGGGGGTTCGATCGGAACGCTCGCGGCGATCGCATGCTTCGACGAGGCGCGTGCGGCGGGGCTCGCCAAGGTGGACATCGGCGGGTACCACGACCACTACAAGCGGCGGCTCGCTCCAGTGGGGCGCACGGCGTACTCGGTCGAGATCGAGCCCCGGCTCGTCGGCGCCGACACGTCCGAGCGCATCGTGCACCTCGCCCGCGGCGTGAAGCGCCGCATCCGCGGCGTCGCGACGTCGATGCGCGGACGACCCGCCGACTGAGGTGCGCGCCGGCGGCTAGAGCAGGGCGTGCAGGGTGTCGGCGACGTACTGCTGATCGTCCTCCGCAAGACCGGGGTACATCGGCAGGCTCAGGATCTCTGCGGCCTGCCGCTCGGCATTCGGGAAGCTGCCCGCCTTCAGACCGAGGAAACCGAATGCCGGCAAGAGGTGCACGGGGGTCGGATAGTGGATCCCCGCACCGATGCCGGCGGCGGTGAGACCCTCGAGCACACGATCCCGCTCCGCCACCTTCACCACGTAGAGGTGGAAGACATGCTCGTTGCCGTTCGCGACGACGGGCAACTGCACGCGGTCGCCGTCGAGCATCTCCCCATACGTCTCGGCGGCGTCGCGTCGCAGCTGGTTCCACTCGTCGAGGTGCGCCAGCTTGGCCGAAAGCACGGCCGCCTGGATGCCGTCGAGACGCGAGTTGCGCCCCACGACGCTGTGCTCGTACTTAGCGATGCCGCCATGATTGCGAAGACGCCGGATCGTCCCCGCCAGCGCGTCGTCCGCGGTGAGGACGGCGCCGGCGTCGCCGAACGCCCCGAGGTTCTTGCCGGGATAGAAGCTGGTCGCCGCGACGTCCCCGAGGCTGCCGGCACGGATGCCGTGCCGCGTCGCGCCCTGCGACTGCGCCGCGTCCTCGAGGATGACCACGTCGGTCCCCACAACCGCCCGCAGCGCCTCGACCGGGGCGGTCTGGCCGTAGAGATGGACCGCGGCGACCGCGCGCGTGCGTGAGGAGACGGCATCCGCGACGCCCTCGACGGAGATCAGGAAGTCATCTGTGCAGTCGACGAGCACGGGAGTCGCCCCCACGCGGACAACGGCCTCCGCTGTCGCCACGAACGTGTTCGCCGGAAGGATCACCTCGTCACCCCTGCCGACGCCGGCCGCCTCGAGGGCGAGCTCGAGAGCGTCCGTGCCGTTCGCGACGCCGAGGCAGTGCGCGACGCCGCAATACCGTGCGAATTCTTCCTCGAAGTCCGCGGCGGCGGCCCCGAGGATGAAGCCCGATGAGTCGATCACCCGTGCGATCGCGGCATCTGCGGCTTCTCGGATGCGCCGCGTCTGCCAACCGAGATCGACGAACGGCACAGTGCGCTGGGCCTGCATACGGGCACTCCTCGAGATGACGACAGGTTGCACTGAGACACTATCGCCGCACCGGCACCCCGCCTCGCGATCGTGACGCCCTTGTACCATGGGCCTCGGGGGTGCGCTGTGGGAAAGCCGTTCGATGGACGTCGTGATCGTGGTCCGATGACGCGCCTGACCGGATGGGCGGCCACTGCCTTCGTGGCGGCACTCGCCCTCGGCGGCTGCTCCGCGATCCCGGTCCCCGAAGTCCCCCCGACAGCCACCGACTCATCGTCGGACGCACCCGCCGACACAGACGCCGCATCGCCGCCTTCTCCGCCGTTCGAGGACGTGGTCGCGGGAACGGGGCTCGTGTGGTCCGATGAGTTCGACAGCGTCTCCGACTCCCGATGGAGCACCTGGAAGCGCATGGAAGGCGCTCGCGGCTGGGGCAACGAGGAGCTCCAGAACTACACGGACGCAGAGGAGAACTCCTTCGTCGCCGATGGAGCGCTGCACATCGTGGCGAAGAGGGAATCCACGGTGGATGCCGACGGACTCGCGTCTGAGTACACCTCGGCCCGGCTCATGACCTATGAGACGTTCCGGTATGGACGGGTGGAAGCACGCATCAAGATCCCGGTGGGCGTGGGGTTGTGGTCGGCATTCTGGTTGCTCGGCACGGAGCACACGCCGACGGCACCCTGGCCGAGCCGGGGCGAGCTCGACGTGATGGAGTACGTCAATCAAGCGCGCGAGCTCAACAGCGGCATCATCGGCGTGAAGACGGACGACTCGCCCTGGAGTTGGGTGAACGCCTATCCGGTGAATGCGGACTGGAGCACAGCCTGGCACGTGTACGCGGTCGACTGGACGGCGGACTCGGTCTCCTACTCGGTCGACGGCCAAGAACTCGGAACGTTCCGCAAAGAAGACCTCGAGCCGGAAAACCTCTGGACCTTCGACAACCCGTCCCACATCATCCTGAACGTCGCTGTCGGAGGGCGCTGGCCGGGCAACGACATCGACGATGCGGCGTTGCCGGCGGAGTATCTCGTCGACTACGTGCGCGTCTACGATTCGGAGATCCGACAGGTGCCCGAATCGTGGATGCCGAAACCTCCGTGGTGACCTGCTGAAGCGACCGGCCGTGACGGGCTGCTACGACTGACCCGCACCATCCGTGACCGCCGCGCCGGCGCGAAGGGCCGCGATGACGCGATCCTGCTCGCCCTCGGTCATCTGATGGAAGATCGGGAGGATGAGGGTGGTGTCGGTCAGCCGGTCGGTGACGGGCAGGTCCGCCTCGACGGAGGCATACGCAGGCTCGCGATGGGCAGCCATGATGCCACGCCGCGCGGAGATCTCTGCTTCACCCAGAGCCCGCAGCAGGCCCTCTCGGTCGAGTGGATACGCGGCTCCGACCTCCACCCAGAACGATTGGAAGTTCGAGGTGCCGTTCGCGGGATCTGAGACAGCACGCAGCCCCTCTATGCCGGAGATCGCCTCGGCGTAACGCGCGGCGATGTCGCGGCGGCGTCTCACGACCTCATCCAGCCTCTCGAGCTGAACCAGGCCGACCGCCGCCTGGAGGTCGGTCATCCGGTAGTTGAACCCGATCTCGTCGTACTCCTCTTGGGGCGATACGACGCTCGCATGCCGATCGGCCGCCGACAGACTCATCGCGTGCTCGCGGAGCCGACGCGCCCGCTCCGCCCATTCGGCGCGAGACGTCGTGATCATGCCGCCCTCGCCGGTCGTCAGGATCTTTCGCGGGTGGAACGACCATGCCGCGATTTCCGCGCCCGCGCCCACGGGGCGACCCTTGTACGTCGAGCCCGCGCCACAGGCGGCATCCTCGATCACGACGATCCCGCGGGGATCGCAGACCGCGCGCACGGCGTCGAGGTCGACGGGGACCCCTCCCTGGTCGACGACGATGACGGCCCGCGTGAGCTCTGTCAGCGCAGCCTCGACCGTTGCGGCAGTGACGTTGCCCGTCACAGGATCGACCTCGCAGAACACCGGCCGCGCTCCGACGTACGTAGGCGCGTTGGCCGTCGCGATGAACGAGAACGACGGGACGACGACATCGTCACCGGGAGCAACCCCCGCGACCTTGAGGGCGAGGTGAAGCGCGGTCGTGCAGTTCGACACCGCCACGGCGTGGTCCGCCTGCTGCTTCGCCGCGAATGCCGCCTCGAACGCGGCGACCTTCGGCCCCTGCGCCACCCATCCGGACTCGATCACCTCGGTCACCGCGGCGACCTCCTCGGGGCCGAGCCACGGCTTCATGACGTTGATCCGTGTCATGCGCGGTCGCCCTGGAGCGCCCGGCCGGCCGCGATCTCCTCACGCAGCGGCCGCCACCACTCGACGAGGCCGCGCAGGCCTTCTTCGAGGCCGATCGTGGCGGTGAACCCGAGGTCCCGCTCCGCCGCCGAGGTGTCCGCCAGGCGGCGCACCACGTCGTTGACTCCGCGCGCGGGACCGAACTCCACGTCGAGATCGGAGTTCATCACTGCGAGCAGCAGCTCCGCCAGCTCGAGCAGGCTCGTCTCGGTGCCGCTGGCGATGTTGTACACGCCCTCGCCGACCCCGCTCTGCGCGGCCAGGATGTTCGCGCGAGCGATGTCGGTGCTCACGACGAAGTCCATCGTCTGCTGACCGTCGCCGAAGATGATCGGCGGCAGGCCGTCGGCGATGCGCTCCATCCAGCGCACGAGCACTTCGGTGTAGAACCCGTGCACGTCCATCCGCGGCCCGTAGACGTTGAAGTACCGCAGGAGCACGTAGTCGAGGCCGTACATCGCCCGGAAGCTCTTCGCCATGCCCTCGTTGAAGGTCTTCGCGGCTCCGTAGAACGTGTCGTTGTTGTACGGATGGTGGCGCTCATCGGTGGGGAACGACTCCGCCATCCCGTAGACGGATGCCGACGACGCCGCCACGAGCTTGGAGACCTTGTGCTCCGCGGAGGCCTCGAGCACGGTGAAGGTGGCATCGACCATCGTCTCCAACGCGAGCCGAGGCTCTTCGGCGCACTGGGTGATGCGGATCGCCGCCTGGTGGAAGACGACGTCCTTCCCCTTGACGACGTCGTGCACGGTGTCGCGGTCGCGTATGTCGCCTTCGATCAGCGTCACGCGCCCGGATTCCAGCGCGCCGTCGAGGTTCGCCCGGCGACCTCGCACGAGGTTGTCGAGCACGTCGATGTGGGCGACCCCGGCATCGAGCAGCTGGTCGACGAGCGTCGATCCGATCGTCCCCGCGCCGCCGGTGACGAGAACATTCGCCCCTGCCAGATCCGTCATGCGACTATCTCCTCCGTATCGCGATCTACCGTCACCAGGCTGCTGCCCGCCTCGAGGCTTCTCGTCGTGGCGTCGAGCACGTTGAGAACGCGCAGGGCGGAGTGACCGTCGGTGCGCGGCGCGCGTCCCTCGCGGATCGCAGCCGCGAACTCGGCCACCATGAGCGACAGCGCTTCCTTCTCGGGGAGCGCCGGTACCAGTGTGTCGCCGTATCGGTACGACACCTGCGCCGCGGCCCGCTCTGCGTCTTCGGTGACGGTGATGAAATCGATGCCGCGGTCATAGACGCTCACGCGCTGGGTGGGGTTGAGATCGTCCCAGACGAGCGTGCGCCGCGTGCCGCCGACGATGAGCTGACGGATCTTCGTCGGGCTGAGCCAGTTCGCGTGGACGTGGGCCACGACTCCGTCTCCGAGCTGCATGACGAGATAGCCGACGCACGCCTTGCCCAGGCGCAGCGGGTCGCCGCCATGGGCGAAGACACCCTCGGGCCGGAGGCCTCCCGGGAGGATGAAGTCCAGGATCGACAGATCGTGCGGGGCGAGGTCCCAGAACACGTCGACATCCGGCTGCACGAGCCCGTGGTTGATGCGCACCGAGTCGACGAACGTGATGTCGCCGAGTTCACCCGCCGCGATGAGATCGGCGATCTTGAGCACGGCAGGCGTGTAGCAGAAGGTGTGGTCGGCCATGAGGACCACACCGGCAGAGGCGGCGGCTGCGACCATCCGCTCGCCGCTGTCGACATTGTCGGCGAGGGGCTTCTCCGTGAGGACGTGCTTGCCCGCGGCGACGGCGGCGAGCGCGATCGATTCATGAGTGCGCGCCGGAGTGGCGATTGCCACCGCGTCCACCCCGTCGATCGCAAGCGCTTCCTCGATCGATGAGACGGCGACCGCAGTGCGGGTCGTCGACGCGAGTCGCTCCGCACGCTCCAGGTCGAGGTCGCACACCGCCGCGACATCCCAGTCGTCACTGAGGTTGAAGTTGCGGACGAGGTTGGGTCCCCAATAGCCCGCGCCCACGACGACCACTCGCAGCCTGCTGTCCCCCACAGAGCCCCCCTGACGTGGGTCCCGTTGACCCCACAGGCGCCCATGGTACGGGATGTCATGTTCCGATAGTGTGCGACGACGACTGCTCATGTCGGCGTCGCAGTTCTGGAGGTGTCGTGTCCACTGAGCCCGTGGCCCGGATCGCGGCATCCGCCGACGTGGATGAGCGTGCGCAGATCGGCGACGGCACAATCGTGTGGCACCTTGCACAGGTGCGGGAGGACGCCGTGATCGGCGACGAGTGCATCATCGGTCGAGGCGTCTACGTCGGCCCCGGTACGCGGATCGGACACCGATGCAAGGTTCAGAATCATGCACTCCTGTATGAGCCCGCGGTCCTCGATGACGGCGTCTTCATCGGCCCCGCCGTGGTGTTCACCAACGACTACTACCCGAGAGCGATCAACCCGGACGGCACGCTCAAAGACGCCCATGACTGGGATGCCGTCGGTGTGCGGGTCCACGAAGGGGCGTCGATCGGCGCACGCGCGGTCGTCGTCGCACCGGCGAAGATCGGTCGGTGGGCACTCGTCGCCGCGGGGGCTGTCGTGACGAAGGATGTGCTCGATTTCGCCCTCGTCGCAGGCGTACCCGCGAAGCGCATCGGCTGGGTCGGTCGCGCCGGCGTTCCGCTAGAACGCGATGGCAGCGAGTGGGTCTGCCCTGCTACCGGCGAGCGGTTCGTCGAAACCGACGGCGTCCTCGAGCGAGCGGGACTCTGACGCGAGTATCCCGCGCAGATCAGCGCGCGTAGAGCGTCAGCGTGCTGAAGGGCAGGTCGACCGTGCGCACCGCTGAGAATCCCCCGGCCTCCAGCGTTGCTTCCCACTCACCGGTGCCCTGCCCCCGCGACACCACCCAGATGCGGCGCACGTCCGCTCCGATCTTCAGGTCTTCCGGGGTGGATCGGTCGCCCCACAGCGCGACTGGGTTGTATCGGCCGGTGAGCGTGATGTCTCGAAGCCCGTCCGTCTCGTCCGGGTACAGGTCGAAAAGAATGTGCGGTTGGTCCCACGGGTCGCTTTCGACGATGACCGCATCGCCATTCGCAGCCTCTTGGCGGAGCACATTCGCGACCTCGTTCCAGTCCGCGCCATGCGAGTTCCCGGTGCGCGCATGGACGTAGGGGAGGACTGCGGTTGCCACGAGGACTGCGACGAGTGTCAGCGCGATCCAACGCCGGCCGATCGAGCTGATGCCCAGCGCCGCGAGCAATGCGACCGCGGGGGCGCACATCGTCAGGTACTGCGGGGAGTACAGCGGTTCTGCGATCAACGAGACCCCGACGAGCAGAACCGGCGGAATGACCATCCACGCGGTGCAGAGGACCGCGAGGCCGCGCATGACTGCACCCTCGCGCACTGCATGGATCACGCCGACCACCACAAGTCCCAGAAACAGCGCTGTAGTCGCGTAGGCGATCCACGAGGGGTACGACGAGTCGACGTACATCACCCCCGAGAACCACTGCCGCACGAGAACGTCCTCGAAGATTCCGAAATCGATCGGCTCGATCCATGAGACCTGACTGCGCTGCTGGTACCCGAGCAGCGCGACGAGGATCGCGGGAAGGACGCCCGCGACGCTTGCGAGGCCGAACGGCACTATCCGTGTCCGCCACGGACGGTGCAGGACGACCGCGGCCGCGAAGGCCGCGACGACCAATGCGGTGAAGAGGAAGACGACCACCGACACCGACACAAGCGCACCGACGACCACCCACCGCCACACGCGCCCGCGCTCGAGAGCCAGCAGGAGCATGAACGCGAGCCAGGTGGTGAGAGCGATCTGGATGGCGTACGAACGTCCGACGGTCGCGACGAGCAGCGCCGCCGGCATCGCCATGAGCAGGATGCCCGCCACAAAGCCGGTCGCACGCGACGCATACCGGGCGCCGATCAGGACGATGCCGCAGACGGCGACGCCCAGCGCGATCGCACTGGGCAGTCGAAGTGTCACCGCACTGACACCGAATGCAGAAAACCACAGATGCATGGCCGCGTAGTACGCGGCGTGGACCGCATCCATGCTCGTCGAGACCACCGCCCAGATCGCGCCGGGCGAGCGGTCAGCGAGGGATACCGTCACCGCCTCGTCGCCCATCAGCGACGGTCCGCCGATGTTCCAGGAGTTCACGACGACAGCAACGAGGCCGAGGGCGACCGCCCACGGCCACGTGCGCGGAGCCGCCGCACGCTTGTCACTCACACTCGCCACGCGAACCAGGGATTCTATGGGTCGCTTGCCTCACCGACACGTGCGGCAACACGGATGCCGTCATACTAGCGATGTGTGCACCGAGAGCCCCTCGGATCGCCGCAGAAGGGGGTCACCGTGCGAGCGAAGTTGGTGCGGCTCGCAGAGGTGACGGACGCCGACTGGATGCGGTGGAGCGCGCTCGCCGAGCGATCGGCCGAGCCCAATCTCGCCTTCGATCCCCGCTTCCTCATGTCCGACCAGGAAGGCGACACCGACGACTACCTGTTCGTCATCGCCGAGGAGGCGGGCGAGTGGTTCGGCCTTCTGCGTGTATTCGCCATGGCACTGTCGCCCAGCGTGGACATCCCCGCATACGGCACCTGGGATCCGCCGCTCTTCGGCGCATCACATCCCCTCCTCGACCGCGCCCGCGCCGCTGAGGCGCTGTCGACGCTCGCGCGCGGACTCCGCCCCCTGCTGCGCACCGGCTACCTGTCGCTGCGCGGCTACCCCGCCACGGGACCGCTCGCCGAGGCACTCGGGGCGGTGCGCAGGCAGCGTGCTATCGGAGCCGTGGTCACGCAGTCCCACGCTTCGGCCTGGGTCGATGTCGCCGCGCAACATGCCTCCGGCTCGCCCGCAGACCGCGTCGGCCCCGCCCAGATCGACATCGACCACCACAACGCCGACACGCGGAAGAAGCTCCGTCGCGCTGCTCGGAGACTGGCCGAGACCGCGGGCGGATCGCTCACCCTCCGCGATGCGAGCGACGACCCGGAAGCAGTCGAGCGCTTCATCGCGATGCAGCGCTCGGGGTGGAAGGGGGACGCGCAGCGCGGAGGAACCGCCGTGGCTCTGGACCACGGCATGGAGGTCAGGTTCCGCCGGAAGCTCGCGGCGTTCCGTGGCACCGACGACCTCATCGTGCTCGAGCTCTGGGCGGGCGACGTGCCCGTGCACTCATCGGTGTACCTGGTGGAGGGGCGCGTCGCCGAGGGGTACCTTGACGCGTATCAGCACGAGTTCGGCGCATTCTCCGCAGGCAAGCTCGGTCGAACCGCGGCGTTCGCGTACTTGCGACGGCTCCCCCGCCTCACTGCGGTGAACCCGGGGATCTACGACTACTACCCCGACGCCGCGAAGGTCTACCCCGATCGCCGGGAGTACATCGACGTCATCATCGGCGTCGGCGTCGTGCCGTCGCTCCTGACGGGCCTGCTTCTTCGAGCCGATGCGTCGTCCCTGCGACGCAGGGCGGTGATCGTCGCCAGCAACGCGGATCGGTTCGCCATGCGTGCCGTCGGCGCCGTGAAGCGCCGCGTGAAGCCGGGAAGCTGAGGGAGGCAGCGATGCGGGCAACACTGCTCCGGCTCTCGGAGGTCACCGACGCGGAGGCGAGCCGCTGGGCTGCACTCGCGAAGCGTGCGGCCGAGCCCAACGCCGCGTTGGATCCCCGGTTCCTCCTCCCGGACCGCGACACAAGCGGCGGCCACCTGCTGGTCGTCGCCGAGGAGGACGGCGAGTGGTTCGGCCTCCTCCGCGTCTTCCCGATCGACACGGCTGCGACCTTCGGGGTCACGACGTTCGGCACGCTCGAACCTTCCGAACTCGGCCCGCCGTTTCCGCTGCTGGATCGAAGCCGCAGCGGCGACGCCCTGACAGCGATCGCGTGGGGGATCCGGCGCCTCCTCCGCGGCGGCTATCTGGCGCTGCGCGGCTATCCCGCAACAGGCCCGCTCGCCGAAGCCCTGGAGGCGGCGCGAAGCCGGACCGGGATGGGTGCACTCGTGGTCGCCACGCGCACCACCCCGTGGGTCGATGTCCATCCGATGCCGGACTCGTCGCCGACGGAACACGTCTACTCCGCGCAGGTCGACCCCGACTACCGCAGTGTCGGTACCCGGAAGGAACTTCGCCGCAATGCGCGGCGCCTGACCGAAGCCACGGGCGGCCCGCTCACCCTGCGTGATGCGAGCGACGACCCGGCGGCCATCGACCGCTTCATCGCGATGCAGGCATCCGGGTGGAAGGGCGACGGTGATCGTGGCGGTTACGCCGTGGCGCTGGACGCCGACCGGGAACGGGCGTTCCGTGACAAGATGCGGGCGTTCGCCGCGACCGGCGACCTCATCTTGCTCGAACTGTGGGGTGGCACCCAGCACGTCTACTCGCATGTGTACGTCGTCTCGGAAGGAGTCGCGGTGGGCGTCCTCGACGCGTATCAGCACGAGTACGCCAGATACTCGACCGGCAAACTCGGCCGCACCGCCGTCACCGCCCACCTTCGGCATTCCGGGCGCCTCCAGGCGATGAACCCGGGCTACTACTACGACGGCGACGAGGAGGCGGTGCGGGCATATCCCGATCGTCGAGACTTCGATGATGTCGTCATCGGAGTCGGCGCGGTGCCGGCGCTCGCGGTTCGGCTCCTTCCGCGCGCTGACGCTTCGAAGACAGCGCAGAGGATGTTCACGCTGCTGAGCCGAGCCGACCGACTCGTGCTGCGCGTCGTCGATCGCGTGAACCGACGCGGGAAGGCGAAGTCATGACGCGATGGCCCGTGGCCGCAGATGCCAGACTATGCCCCGGGGTGCCGTTCCTGACGAGAGGCGTGCCGCCGAAGACGAGGAGGACGAGATGACGACGGATGCGCTCATGGTGCTTGTGGCGGTCATGGTGGGACTGCTGCTGCTCGTGGCCGTCGCCTGCGCAGCGGTCGTCGGCGTCTTCCTGTGGCGGCGCTGGCGACGCAGCCACCCGCCGCGCCGACCGCGGGGCTCGACTGCCGGGTCGACACCATCGATGTCCGCTCCGGCAGCGCCACCGGCCTCTTCGGGCGGACGCAGCGGAGGACGACCGGCGTCCGAGCCCGTCCCGAAGGGTGACGCACCCGCTGACGACCCCCGTATCCTCGCCCTCCAACTCGAGGAGCCGGCGTCCACGGAGGCTGTGTTCCGCAACCTCGAGAAGATCAAGCCGCTTCTACGCGATGAAGCCGCAGAAAGCGACCGCATGGCGAGGACCACACCGCTCGCCGGCCGGGCGATGCGCTCCGCGGGACTCTTCCTGTGGTGCTTTCCCGCCGAACGCGGCGGCATCGATGCGTCGCACGCCGACAGGCTCGAAGCGGCGGCCCAGGTCGCGCGCATCGACGCCGGAATGGCGTGGACGATGGTCATTCTCAGCAGTCACGGAGACTGCGTCGCCTATCTCGACGACGAGGCGTGCGCGTCGCTCTACCCGAATGCCGACATCCCTACGGTCTACTCGGCGGTGCCGTTCGCGCGAGCGATCGAGATCGACGGGGACAAGTACCGAATCGAACCTGCACGCTGGCGCATGGGCAGCGGTGGGTACCACGCGGAGCGCTGGATCGGCGGCGCCAAGGTGTGGGACACGGCAGGCAACCCCGTGCTCGACGAAGCGACGGGCTGGCAGAAGGTCATCGGCGCCTGGCTGCCCGAAGACAAGGTCCGACAGATCGACGACTGGGATCCACTCGGCGTGCGATCGTCGGGAAGCTCCTCGTACGAACTGGTCGAGGCTGTCGAGATCCCCCGCAACTTCGCCTACAACGACACCCAGGACCTGAGGCCGTTCCGCTTTCCGTTCTTCGGGATCGCCATGGGCATCGCGCAGCACCTGATCGACCTCACTGTCGAGACGTTGAGCGGCCCGCGCACCGAACCCATAGACACGTATGCCGCCAACGTTCTGGGCGACGCCCTCGCGTCGCTCGACATGCTCGTGCTCGGCCTACGCGGATACGCCGTGTACATCGACGAGGCCCGCGAGGGACGTTCCTCACGCGCGCTCACCGTCGACGAGTCGAACTGGGTGAACAGTGCCGGCGTCCCCGTACGGGAATTGCTGCTGAAGATCCGCGACATAACCGCCGATCTCACCGGAACGCGCTACGTGCCGGCAGGGTCCGAATTCGCCCGCGCGCTCCGCGACATCGACGTCATTCTCGCGCACGTCCTGTTCCGGCTCACCATCACGCCCGGCAAGCGCGACCGCGTGAGCGCTCTGCTCGCGGGTTCCACCCCTCCCGGCGTGTGGGACTCGGGCTGGCCGCTGAACATCCCCACTGACCACGCCGTCGACGCCGAACCGCGGGACTGACCGTGCGACAATACGATTCGAACGCGGCGCGGCGGCTCGGGGAGTCGCGTCGCTCCGAGTGGAGGGGATGCTCGTGACGACCGACCAGCTCTTGACGGTTCTCGTGACGATGGTCGCGGTGCTGCTCGTCCTCGCGCTCTTCGCCGGGGCCGCGATCGCGTACTTCGTGTTCCGACGGCTCCGCGGTCGCCGGAGGCAGCCCCGCACGGCACCTCCGGTCGCGTCGACGCCGGCGGCTCGGGTCACCTCATCGGCACCGGCGCCTCACCAGAACCGCCCAGTCGACCAGCCCGTCCCCAAGGGCGACGTTCCGCGCGACGACCCGCGCATCGCGGCCCTCGACCTCGAGCCGCCCTCGTCGACCGCCGCGGTCTTCCGCAACCTCGACAAAGTCAAGCCGATCCTTTGGCATGAGGTCGCCGAGAGCGACCGAATCGGGCGGATCACCCCGCTCGCTGGTGGTGCCCTGCGTGCGACGGGTGTTTACCTCTGGTCCTTCCCGACGAACCGCGGTGGTCTCGATGCTTCCTACGCCGATCGTCTGGAGGCGGTCACGCAAGTAGGTCGCATCGACGCCGGGATGGCCTGGGTGGTGCACTGGCTGAGCTCTCACAGCGAGCTCGCCGGGCGACTCGACGACGAGTCGTTCGCCGAGCTGTATCCAAGTCTCGACTTGCCGACCGTGTTCTCTGCCACGCCGCCGGCACGAGCGATTGAGATCGGTGGAGACAAGTACCGCATCGAGCAGGCGCGATGGAGGCTCGGGAGCGGCGGCTACCACGCCGATCGATGGCTCGCAGGCGCAAACGTCTACACCGCGGCGGGCGAGGCGGTGATCGATCAGGCCACAGGCGCACACAAGGCGATCGGGGTCTGGGTGCCCGCCGACAAGCTCCAGCAGATCGACGACTGGAATCCGCTCGGCCTGCGCTCTTCGGGCAGCGCCTCGTATGAACTCACCGGGCCTGTGGAGGTGCCGCGGCGCTGGAGCTTCGAGATCACCGGCGATACCGGAGCCCACTTCTTCCCGTTCATGGGGGTGATGGTGGGCGCTGCCCAGCATCTCGTCGATCTGACGCTCCAGTTCGTGAGGGCGAAGCGGAAGGCCGGTGTCACGACGGGCTCCCACGACGTCACGGCCCTCGCCGATGCGATGAGCTCCCTCGACATGCTCGCCCTCGGCCTTCGCGGCTATGCCGACTACATCGACCGCGTGCGCGTCGAGCGGGCCGGGGTGTTCACGGTCGAGGAGGCAGCATGGATCCACACTGTGGGCATGCCCGTGCGCGAGACCTTGATGAAGGTGCGAGACATCACGTCCGATATCGTCGGGACCGGCTACGTCCCGGCTGGCTCGGAGTTCGGACGCGTGCTGCGCGACATCCAGGTGGGGCTCGCGCACGCGTGGTTCCGACGCTCCGACGCCCTCGACCTCCGCACGCGCCACATGTCGGTCGTCCTCGACAGCCCGCGATTCACCCCGATCTGGGATGCAGGGTGGCCGGTGCAGCTCCCCGCGGAGAACGTGTCCGCGTCCTGACCAGTCGGATCAGTCCGCGGCGAAGAAGAGTTCGCTCGCAGCCGTGCGTTCGTTCAGCCACCACTCGTACGACTTGGCGATGTGGCCGAGATCGAGGGCCTGATATCCGGCGCGGTGGAGATCGTAGGCGAGCACGGTCGCGGTCGGGCCGAGGATCGCGATCATCAGACTGTCCTTCGGTGCCAGCAGCGCCCGGCGCAGGATATCGTCGTACTCCTCGAACGCATCCTGCTTCGGGGCCAGGATGTGCTCGACGGACGCGGCGTTGTCGAAGATGTCGTGGGTGAAGCCGTCGAAGATGCCGTCGCCGTGGATAAGGACTACGCGTGCGTCCTGCCAGATCTGCCGGCACTTGTCGAAGTAGCCGTGACGATCGAATCGCGGACCGAAGGTGCTGTGACCCATCGACACCTCGGTCGCCCCGTAACGCGCGCCGAAGTCGATGTGCGGATCCAGGATGCGGCGCAGGTGCGGCGCCCAGTGCAGGTAATAGTCCCGCATGCCATCGGCGAGTTCTGCGCTCAGGTCGTAGGTGAAGCTCGGGATCGCGACGAGCAGGTCGGGCTCGTGGGAGTCGAGCACCTCTCGCAGACGTCGTGAGAGGTCGTCGCCGGGAGTCTGGAACATGTCGAACCAGCCCTCCATCGTCGACAGATCGCCCGCGCCGAAGCGGGCGATCGACTTTCCGGCGATCAACGCGTCCAGGGTCTGATCGACAGTCATGACCACCGGCGCATCGGCGGTTCGCGTCCGATAGATCACCGCCTCGAGCGCCAGCAGCTCCTCGGCTATGGCCGCGTCGACGATGGCCTTCACGCTGAATCGCGGACGCATCCAATCGATGAACCGCTGCCGACGCGCGCGCCCCGGAATCAGCTTCGCCAGGAACAGAAGAACGTAGTACGCCACAGACTCTCCCTCGCCTCTCCCCAGAAAGACAACAACACCGTAGTGGACGAAACCTCGGGAAGGTAGAGAGTCATTTCAGCGCCGGTAGGCCGCCATGTACATGTCCACGACCGACGAGAGCGCGAACTCCTGAGAGCGGGCGCGACTGCGATCCTCGAGACCGGTGCGCACTCCGTCATCGGTCAGCACACGGAGCAGTTCACCTCCGATCGAACCGAGTTCGCTGAGCACGCCGGCTCTGCCCTCATCGGTCACATAGCGCGCCCCGATGTTCGGGGTCGCGACGATCGGGAGCCCGGAGGCCATCGCCTCCGCGTACGGGATTCCGAACCCTTCGTAGTCCGAGGGGAGGCAGAACACCCATGCCCGCTGATACGCCGCGACGAGCTCCGCGTCGGTCAACTCGCCGAGCACGACGACACCAGGACCGGGGTCGTCTGGAGCGTCGCGGCACACCATCTCGAGCCGGGCCGACGGCAGGACCGGAAGGATGTCACGCTGAAAGGCCGCCGCGAGGTCTCGGCCACGCTTGCGGTTGCGCCACGTGCCGACGAACAGCACCGTCGGCGCATCCGCACGCTTCGACGCGTCGGGTCGGAAGCGCGAGGTGTCGACCCCGTTGGGGATCACGTGCCGCACCCACGGCGTCCACCGGCGGGTCGCGGGAGAAACCGCGACGGTGCGATCCGCGACGATCGTCGCCAGGATCTCGCTGAAACCGAGGAGCAGCATCCGCAGCTTCTCCCACAGGCCCGGAACACGCCCGGCCTCCTCGAAGGACGACCCGTGCATCGTGCGGATGTGCATGGGGGTTCGGCGGCGCCATAGCCAGTAATCGTCGCCGTGCGCGTGGATGACGTCGTATGAGCTGAAGTCCACGCGGCGCAGCGCCCACGCGAAACGGAACGTGCGCAGCGATCCCGGCAGATGCACCTGGCGATGCTCGTACTCGGCACCGTCGACCGGCGGGCACTCCGAGAAGAGACTGACGTGATGCCCGCGCCGGACGAGCTCGTTCGCGAGTTCGTGCGCCTGGTAGCCGACCCCGATCTTGCTGCCACTGGGCAGGTAGTACGAGATCATCGCGATGCGGAGCGAGGGCTCGGCGGGGGTGGCCATGCGACTAGATGACGTCGGCGAAGAGCCGCTCGTTGCGCTGGAACGACAGCACGCCCAGCGTGATCGAGACGATGGCGGCGATCGCGAGAGCAAGCACCTGCCACAGGGCCGGTGCACTCTGTCCGAGCAGCGACCAGCGGTACGCCTCCATGAGCCAGGTGATCGGGTTGAGATTGAAGAGCCAGGCGAGACCCCGCTCTTCGACGGCCTCCATCGAGTACGCGATCGGGGACGCGTACATGAGGATCTGCAGGAACCACGGAAGGAAGTACTGCACATCGCGGTATTTCACCATCCACGATGATGCGGCAAGCCCCACGCCCATCGCGAGGAGAATCGTCACGAGAACCCAGAAGGGAAGCAGCAGGATCGGCCAGCCCGGATTGATGCCGAAGACGAAGAGCAGCACCACGAACAGGCCGAGGCTCACGGTGAAGTCGAGAAGGATCGACGTCACCACCGACAGGGGCACGATGATGCGCGGGAAGAAGACCTTCTGCACGAGGGCGAGGTTCGCGACCAGCGAGTTGGACGCCCGACTGACGATGTTGCTGAAGAGCGACCACGCCATCTGCCCGGCGAAGGCGAAGATGAAGTAAGGCACTCCGCCGCTCGGCAGCTGCGCGATCCCGCCGAAGACGATCGTGAACACACCCGCCGCGACGAGGGGCTGGACGAATACCCAGGCAACACCCACGGCCGTCTGGCGATACCGGAGCAGGATCTCCTTCTGCCCGAATCGCACGAAGATCTCGCGCGCGGCCCACACCTCGCGCCAGTTCGGCATGTTGAACCGTCCGGGCGGCGTGACGATGGTGCGGGTCATCGGGTCGCCTCGTAATCGAAGTCGGCGAGGATCATGCCGCGGGAGAGCGCTTCTTCGCTCGCGAGCTCGGGATACGGACTGTGCTCGACGACCTCGATGACGTCGGCTCCTTCCCACGCGTCGTGGACTCCCGACTGACACACGAACATGTCGACGGTGTAGCGACCGGGCTTGAGCCAGAGGTTCTTGATCCGGAGGGTGCCGGCCTGGTCCTCCTCCGGATCGAACCAGTGACCGGTGAGTCGAGAATCGCACTGCACCACGACAGCTCCGTTGACGTCGGTGATATGCGCCGAGACGAAGTACTTTCCGACGAGAGTCGGGTTCTTGCCGACGTTGAACTCGATGACCTTCTCGTCGGCGGGCTCCTGCGTCTGCTCGGTCACGGCCACGCGCGTGAGTCGCAGCCACCCCGTGCCGGGCCGCGCCGCGGCATCCTGCTGCTCAGACTGGAACTTCTCGAACGTGTCGCGGTAGTGCGAGATGGCGCCGTCCACCGACCCGTGATAGCCGAGGCGTCCCTTGTCGAGGAACAGCGCCGACGTGCACAGCGCGGTGACGGTGTTCATCTGGTGGCTGACGTACAGCACGGTCCGACCGTCGCGCGCGACGTCGCGCATCTTCGCGAGCGACTTGCGCTGGAACTCTGCGTCACCGACGGCCAGCACTTCGTCGATGGCGAGGATCTCGGTGTCGAGGTGCGCCGCGACCGAGAAGGCGAGGCGCACGTACATGCCCGACGAGTATCGCTTCACCGGCACGTCGAGGAACTTCTCGACCCCGGAGAAATCGACGATCTCATCGAAGCGACGCTTGATCTCCTGGCGGCTCATGCCGAGGAGGGCGCCGTTCTGGTAGATGTTCTCTCGGCCGGTGAGTTCGCCCGAGAATCCGGTGCCGACTTCGAGGAGTGACCCCACACGTCCGCCGAGGTCGATCACGCCCGTGGTCGGCGCAGTGATGCGCGTCAGAATCTTGAGGAGCGTGCTCTTGCCCGCACCGTTGCGCCCGACGATGCCGACTGCCTCTCCCCACGGGATCTCGAACGAGACGTCCTTCAGGGCGTCGAAGTCCTCGTAGTGAGTACGGGTCAGGGGGTGCCGGATCCGGTTGAACACGGCTGTCGTGATCCGATCGACGCGCTCGCCGGCCATCTGGATCCGGTAAGACTTCGACAGATCCGATACGTTGATCGCAGAGTCAACCATGCGGCTCCTATCCCCCAGGCTTCGCGCCTCGAGGAGGGCGCACACGCCCGGTCAGCCTACCATCGGCGCGAGCCGCCGCCACGCGTGAGCCGTCCGATGATCGCGCCGAAGTACGCGGTCGCACTGTGGGACGTCCCCCAGCGCGCTTCGCGCGCGGCATCGGCGATTCGTCGCCGCCGCAGAGCGGCGAGCGTCGCGAGGCCCGCATCATGCGACGCACGCGCCCGCTCGCGCTCCCGGTGCTCACGCAGCAGGGCGGCGGTGCGCTCGTCGCCGCGCGCGCCGGCGGCCCAGGCGTGCCGGGTGAGGATTCCGTCGAGGGCTGACCGACGCACGCGCACGTTGTCGATGCCGGTGCCGGTCACGTTGCCGTCATGGCGGCGGTACCCGACGAGTTCCTCGGGCGCGCAGGCGAACGTGCCGCGGCCCAGGAGTCGCAACGCGAGTTCGAAGTCCTCCATCATCGACAGCTCGGGACTGAACCCTCCGACCTCGGCGAACGCGTGCCGACGGATCAGCATCGCTCCGCAGATGTGCGGCAGACGTGCGGTACCCGACAGCATCTCGGTCGCGTTCGCAGGAACGGCGGGCCACGACGGGGCGAACGGCCGACCATTCGCATCCATGTGCCACCCGCCGCAGTAAGAGGCGGGGGCGGACGGCTCGGCGCGCAGGAGGGCGACCTGCCTCTCCAGGCGCTCCGGATGCCACACGTCATCGTCGTCGAGGAACACGAGCAGGTCTCCGCCAGACGCCGTCACGCCGGCGTTCCGCGCGAGCGAGACGGTGACGGGGGGCGGGACGCGCACGATCGAGGTGCGGGGGATGCCCGCGACCACGGCGGACAGCGCGACCGGGTCGGGCGCGCCGTTGTCGACGATGACAAGCTCCCACCCTGGGTAGGTCTGCGCGACGACGGACGAGACCGCCGCAGCCAGAAACGGCGAAGAGCGATTCGTCGCGAGGATGACGCTCACGAGCGGACTGGTCGACGTCATCCGCCCTCCCTCAGGCTCGCAACGACAGTACCTGATCCACCCCAGATAGGATCGGAGTGCCTGAATGCCGCCGTCGACGAGATCTGTGGGAGATGCGACTCAACGCCTACATCATGCTCGGAGACCCTGCCTTCCTCGGGCCGAGCGTGCGCTCCTACTATGCGATGGTCGATCGCATCGTCGTGTCATACGACGAGAACGCGACCTCGTGGACGGGTACGCCCCTCCCGATCGAACGTTGCCTCGAGATCATGCGAGAACTCGACACCGAGGGCAAATGCGATTACCGCCCCGGGCACTTCGGCCGATCCGGCTTCGACCCGCTCGCGAACGACACCCACCAGCGCAGCATTGCGCTGGCCCAGGCCGGAGACGGCGCGGATTGGGTTCTGCAGCTCGACACCGATGAGGTCGTGCCCCGCCCCGACGTGTTCCTCAGCGTGCTGGCGAACGCCGACGCGTCGGCTGCGTGGGCGCTCGACTACCCGGCACGCTGGCTCTACACGCGTGTGAGTCCAGGACGCTTCCTTGAGGCGAGCACCCGCTCATGGCGCACGGCGTGCTCCTACCCCGGCCCGCTCGCGGTCAGGGCCGGCACGCTGCTCGAACTGGCGCGGCAGACCGAGTTCCCGAAGTACCGTGCCGATGTGCGTCCGTGGAACACCGATCCCGCCGCGCCCCCGCATACGGTCGTGCACGAGGTCGTACCGGCGGAGGCCGCTGTGCTCCACTACAGCTGGGTACGATCGTCGGCGGACATCGCCAGAAAGGTGGGCTGGTCGGGGCACTCAGAGGAGTGGCGGACCAGTGGCAAGTACGGACAGTGGCTGCACTCGACCCGCCACCCCTGGTCGACAGCACTCAAGACGCCCTTCGCGCCGAAATGGCGCCAGTACCGGTTGAGCAGGGTCGCGGACTTCCCGGATCAGGGCGTCTGATGCGTATCGCCCTCGCTGCGAGCTCCTACCTTCCGCGACTCGGCGGTGTGGAGGAGCATGTCTTCCACCTGTCACGCCGGCTGCGTGCCCGTGGCAACGACGTCGTCGTCTGGTCGGTCGACCAAGGCGACGACGTCCCGGCGGACGATGACGGGCACCGGCTTCGCTATCTGCCGACGCCGATGCCGAGCAGATCCGTCGGCGGCCTGGTTCGCTGGATGAGGGAGCTGCCCGGCGCCCGCTCCGCGTGGAGAAGTGCGCTCGCCGACGACGCCCCGGACGTCGTCGTCATCCAGTGCTTCGGCCCCAATGGACGGTGGGCGCATGCGACGGCCAAGCACGCCGGCATCCCACTCGTATATGCGAATCACGGCGAGACCTTCATGGATGCCCACGACGCATTCGCCTCGTCGCGGCTTCTGCGGCGTTCACTCGCCGCCGCCATGCGGGACGCGGCTGCCGTCACTTCGTGCTCTGCGTACGCAGCCGCGGACCTCGATCGATTCGGCGAGCACCGGCCGGCGGCCATCGTCGCGAACGGGATAGATCTCGGGGCGGAGGCGCAGGAGCTGCCCGCCCCGGTTCCGCCGCGCTACATCGCCGGCGTGGGCCGCCTCGTGGAGAACAAGGGATTCGATGTGCTGATAGACGCCTTCGCCGAGGCGCGCAGCACCCTCGACGGCATCGATCTCGTCATCGCCGGAGACGGGCCCGAGCGGGGTCGACTGGAGATGCGGGCGATCGAGCGGGAGATCGCGACGCGCGTCCACTTCACCGGCGCCCTCACCCGCACGCAGGTGCGCACCGTCCTCGACGGCGCGCTCGCGCAGGTCGTCCCCAGCAGGGTGGAGGCGTTCGGCATCGTGATCCTCGAGGGGTGGCGTTCCGGTATCCCGGTGCTCGCGACGCGTCGCGGCGGCCCGGCGGAGTTCATGACCGATGGCGTGGACGGGTTGCTGTTCGATCCTGGGGACGCGACGGAGCTCGCTGAACTGCTCACGCGCGTGGCTGTCGATGCGGAGCTGCGCGGGGCGCTCGTTTCGCACGGGCGCCACTCCGTGCTGCGGTACACGTGGGACCACGTCGCCGCAGCATACGAAGATGTCCTTCGTCCCGTCGTCGCGGCAGTCGCGGCAGAGTCCAGGAGCTGACATGCCGACTCCCCCCACCTCCCCGGTGACGGTCTCCGTCGTGATCATCACGTATGCGCGGCCGCAGTACCTCAGCGAGTGTCTGCGCCACCTCCGCGAGATGCCCGAGCAGCCCCATCAGATCATCGTCGTGGACGGTTCTCCCGACGACCGCTCTCGCGACCTACTCTCGAGCGGGTTCGCCGGTGTCGAGTACATCCGACACAGTCTCGGAAAAGGCACCATGCCCGAGTCGCGTCAGCTCGGTCTCGCCGCAGCGACCGGCGATGTGGTGGCGTTCATCGACGACGACGCATACGCCGACCGCGACTGGCTCGCACATCTCACGAGGGCGTACGAAGACCCGACCGTCGCAGGCGTGGGCGGCCGCGCCGACAACGGACGACCCCACGAAGGCAATGAGGGGATCGGGAGCATCGGGCGTCTCCTGCCCAACGGCGATCTCACCGGGTTCTTCGCGGCCGATCCGCAGCGGCTCGTGCTCGTCCATCACCTCCTCGGAGCGAACCAGTCGTACCGGCGCGAGGTCCTCGCTGCCATCGGCGGTATCCGCGGCAACTATCCGGGCACGTGTCTGCGCGAGGAATCCGACATCTGCCTCCGGCTCATCGCGGCGGGCCACAAGCTGGTGTTCGACCCGCGGGTGCTCGTGCGACACGTCGCCGCGCCGTACCAGATCGGCGGACAGCGATTCGACCGGCGCTATCTCTACTATTCTCGCCGCAACCATGTGATGCTGCTCGCCCGCGTATACGGATGGCGAACCCGGCTCCTCCCCCGCTACTTCGTCACGGCGCTGCGTGCGCAGGGTGACTACTTCGCCCTGGTGAGCCGACTGCTCGTCAAGGGCACCGGTTCCGATGGCGCACCGGCGTCGGTCTCCCGCAGGATGACCTCGCCCATCATCCTCACGCGATCGGCAGTCGAGGTCGCCGGTCTCGTCGCGGGCATCTGGGCAGGCATCGACGGACGACGCCGGGACCGGCGCGCAGGCGTCGCCACGCCGTAAGCCCGCGTGCCCCGCCTCAACGCGAGCACCTCGGTATCCGTCCCTAGGCCTACCATTGGCCGTGTGAGTGTGATTGCCTCCCGCGGATCCCTTCGGGGAGTCGGCGTCACGATCGTGGGCGTCGTCGTCCTCGCGGCGCTCGGCATCGCCACGGGACTCGCGAGCGTCTGGCTTCCGGACTACGCCCTGCTCCTCGCCCTCGCCGTGCTTCTGATCGCCGTCGCGGCGATCGACATGTCGCTCGTACCCGTGCTGGCCGTTCCCGGGGTGTTCCTCGTCCAGCGCATCGGCCCGATGAGCGGCTCGGATCTCCTCCTCGGGCTATCGGTGCTCATCGCACTTCTGCTCATCCGCGGTCGAGGGATCATCACCATGCAGCCTCTGCTGTGGTCGGGAGCCTTCTACCTCGCGCTCACCATGCCGCAGCTCATCCTCAATCGGTACGCCGAGAACTACATCGAGTGGCTGCACGAGGTTGCGCTCGTCCTCGGCGCCATGGTCGTCGGGTTCGTCATCGGCCGTGAGGGCCACGCCCGTCTCGCGTTGGGCCTGTACGTCGCCATCTGCGTTGGAATCGGCATCACGGCGGGTGTGACTGCGCTCGGCAACGGATTCCAGCCGGTGTATCTCGGGGTCTGGCACAAGAACGCCATCGGCGCCTTCCTCATGATCGGCTTCGTGATCGCGCTGGCCAATCCGCCGTGGCTCGGGTGGCCGCGGTGGTTCGCCTGGACTGCCGTGCTCGTGTGCGCCGCCGGAATGGCGGCGTCGCAATCCCGCCAGGCGATCGTCGGCGCACTCGTCGGCGCACTCATCATCGGCCTGCGCCCCCGCTTCCACAATGGCAAGCGTTCGCGATGGATGTGGATTGTCCTCATCCCCGCCGGCTGGTTCGTCTATCAGGAGGTCGCCGAACAGCTGACCTCCGACAACGACTTCAGCTCCGCCGCGCAGCGGCTGACGTGGTACGCGTCGTCGATCGAGGTCTGGCTGCAATCGCCTCTGTTCGGGGTCGGCCACCGCTGGTGGACGACGTGGCACACCGGCTACGGCGGGTTCCAGCCGCCGAACGCCGAACTCGAGGTGCTCACGACCGTCGGCATCCTCGGGCTCGTCGGCTTCCTCGGCATGTTCGCCGGGGGGCTGTGGGCGCTCGCACGGATGAACCCCGTGTACGGCACCCTCGGCCTCGCCGTCGTGGCAGCGAAGTTCGCGCAGGGACAGTTCGACCTCTACTGGGTCGCCGGACACGCCTCGCTCCTGTGGATCATCGCTGGCATCTGCTACGGGATCCAGGAGCGAGACAGAGCGAGCGGGGTCGAGCGGATCCCGCACGAGGTCCAGACCGTGTGGCGACGAACACGCGGCGTGCGCATCTGATGCGTCGTGTCATCCATGCGCTGACCCCCGGGGATCATTTCTCACCTCGGACCGGCTCGGCAATCCCCACGGTCGTCCACGGCATCGCCTCCGCCTCCGCCGACGACCCGGACTACGCCCACTCCGTTCTTGTCGAGTCCTCGACCTACCGCCCCCGCTACACCAGCGCCGCGTCGATCGAGTATGCGGGCCGGGGCTACCCCGCGTCGTGGGAACGGGCCGTCGACCTCGGTCTGTCCCGCCTCGGCCTGCCGCGCGTGAGATCGCGCCGTTCGTACGGCCCGCTCGTGGACGCGATCGACGCGCGGGAGCCAGGCATTGTCATCGCGCACAACGCGCCGGTGCTTCCCGAGATGATCGCAGCGACACCGCACGCTGTCATCTACTACGCGCACAACGACCTCCCCCGCGGGATGTCCCGTCACGAGGCCACCCGCATGCTGGGCGCCGCCGTCGCCGTCGTCGTCGTCAGCGACGATCTGGCCGATCGCATCGCCGCGCGGGTGTCGCCATCGGTCTCCCAGCAGATCAGAGTCGTCGAGAACGGCGTCGACACCGACGCGTTCCAGCCGCCCGTGCGGACCGAGAGCGGCGACCGGACGCGCGTCATGTTCGTCGGGCGCGTCGTCGCGGAGAAGGGCCCCGACGTGCTGCTGCGCGCCGTGGCGGCTCTCGGCCGAGATGACGTCGACGTCGTCATCGTCGGAAGTCAGGGATTCGACCCGAAAGCAGCGCTCTCGCCTTACGAGCAGGAACTGCGCGCGCTGGCCGACGCCGTGCCCGGCACCGTCTCGTTCCGTCCGTTCGTCGACCGAGCGGCCCTCCCCGGGCAGCTCCAGTCGGCGGACGTCTTCGTCGCGCCGTCCCGGTGGGCGGAGCCCAGTGGGCTCACCATCGGCGAGGCCATGGCGACCGGTCTGCCGGTGATCGCGAGTGACATCGGTGGGATCCCGAGCGTGATCGGCGACGCCGGACTTCTCGTTGAGCCCGGCGACGCCCCAGCCCTCGCCGCGGGCCTCGGCGCACTCCTCGACGATGACTCCCGCCGTGCGGCCCTCGGCGCGCGTGCCCGCGAGCGGGCGCAAGCACGTTCGTGGGCGCACACCTGGACACAGCTGCGCGGCGTTCTCGACGAGTCCGCCGACTGATCAGGATCGCGTTGCGCCGAGCTCGCCCACGATGCGGCCGATCAGCCCCGTCAGCTCTCTCGCCATGCCGATCCAGTCCTCCACGGGCGAGTTGATCGGATCGGCGACGTCGTCGCGCGCATCATCACCGAGCAGGTCGGTCGGGGGCCGGTCCATACCGGCAACGTCCAGCCATCGACCGAGCGCCGCGCGGCGGGGCTTCGGGTGCGTCGTGATCCATCGGTCGAACTGCTTGACAGTGAAGATGCGGCCGCGCAGGTGCGGGTTGTCGGCGACGAGCTCCCGCGCTTGCGCCTTCGCCAGAGTGAGGATGACGTCGAAGCCGTCGAGATCCGTCCTGTCGAGCTCGCGACTGCGGTGCGAGGTGAAGTCGATCCCCAACATCGCGCCCGTCTCGATGCCGGCGCGCGGCATGGAAGCGCCGCCCGTCATGAGGCCGCCGGAGTACACCTCCCAGGATCGGTCGGCGAGGCGCCGCGCGATCGCTGCGGCGAACGGCGAACGGCACCGATTCGCCTGGCACACGAAGAGCACCTGGGCCACGCCCGGCACGGGGTCAGGTGACCGGACCGGAAACGCGATGTCGTGAGACGACGTCATGAGGCGTCGCTGGCGGTCTTTCGATCGGCGTCCGTGGTGTCGGGGCCGTCGGCTGCCTCGTCGCTGTCGGCGGCACGCGGGTCTTCACGATCCGCGCTCTCGGTTCCCGAGGCCCGGGTCCGGCTGCGCGGTGCAGGATCGGACGGGGCATCGAGCAATCGGCGGAGTTCTGCCACCGTGGCCGACGCCGCGGGGTCTTGTATCGCCGGCACCTGCGGCACAGGTGCGTGGGCACCGCGATTCACATAGTACGAGGCATACGTCTTCGGAAGTTTGCGGCGACTGCGGTTCGCCACGACGCCGATCACCTCTGCACCCGCGGCGTGAAGCGCCGCAATCGTGTCCGCGAGGAGAACACGGTCGGTCTTGCGTACCGACGAGATCACTACTGCGCCATCCGACTGGAGGGCCAGCAGCGCGGCGTCGGCCATTCCGATCGCGGGCGGCGAGTCGATGATCACCACGTCGGCGAGGCTGCGCAGATGGGCAACGATGTCGCCGAGTACGGGACGGGCCAGCAGATCCGCGGGGTCGGGCGGCTCGGCTCCGGCCGGCAGCACACGCAGCCGGCGGTAGCTGGTGGTGTTCAGTCGGCTCTCCACCGAGGAACGAGCGAGAGTTTCGCCGATTTCGTGCTCTTGCAGGATTTCGGAGAGACCTTCGCCGTCGGCAGCGTCGTAGAAGTAACGACCCAGGTCGGGACGGCGCAAGTCACCGCCGACCAGGATCACGGTCTTGCCTGCGCGCGCCCACGCCATGGCGAGGTTCGCAGACACGAACGACTTTCCGTCACCGGGTTCCACGCTCGTGACAACGGCGACAGCCTGACGATCCGGGAGGAAGACCTGCAGGGTGGACCGCAGCGTGCGAAGACGCTCGCTCAGATCGGTCCGGTCATTGTGCGCGACAGGGAGGGGAGGATGAGTACTCGCCACACCGCGATCCCAGCTCAGCTCACCGAGCGAGCGGGCGCCGGAGGTCGACTCGATCTCCTCCTCACCGCGCAGCCGGTTGTCGAACTGATCACGGATGAGGGCCGCGGCGATCCCGACGATGAGGCCGGTCGCCAGCGCCAGGAGCAGGACGATGAGAGCCGAAGGAACCGTCGGTTCTCCCGGCGCGGGGTTGGAGACGACGGCGGTCGCCGCGCCCGCATCGTTGACGCTCTCGATGGCGAGGTTGATAGTGGTCATCTTCGACAGCGCGGTGGCGAGATTTGTCGCGGCAATCGCGTCGCCTGGATCGTCGGCGACGGCCTGCTGAAGGTCCCGCGCCTCGGTGATCGCTTCGGCCTGGCGCTGTTGGAGGGTGACGAGCGCGGTGGCGAGCTGCTGGTCGACGTACGCCGTGTATGCCGACGCCACGGCAGCCGCGCGGCTCTGCGACTGGGTCGGCGACAAGCCCGTAGCGATGATCGCGACCCGAGCGAGCGGTGTGGTGCCGTCGATGACCACCTGAACAGAACCGGCCAGAGCACCCGGGTCCTCACCCAGCTGCTCTGCAGCCACATCCATCACCGCAGGCGACGTGACCGCCTCCTGACTCACATCGACCGAGACGCCGCCGATCTCGCCTGTGACAGCACCCTGGGTCACGACGCTGTTGAGGCGGACGACCTCTTGGCTCGAGTACGTGACGGTCCGCAGCTGCAGATACGCGAAGGCTGTGACGAGCGCCGCAAGCATGACGGCGACGATGATCCACCTGCGCTTCCACAGCACATCCAGAATCTGTCGGAGCGTCAAGACGAGTCCCCCAAAAGGCCATTGTGTCCCCGTGGACGTCAGGGCACCTGCTCTAGGTTACAGCGCCTCGTTCGGTGCATCTGCGCTGGAGCCGATCGCCTTCACCTGTGGCTGGACGCCGAGGGGGCGGTGCACGGCGAGGACCGACCCGAGGAGCCCCAGCACGCCGAGCACGATCGCGACGCCGAGTTGGGTCATGTGATCGCCGCCCCCGAATAGTCCGATCGCCTCCAGGAGATACAGGGATGCGACGACGATGGCCAGCGCGGACCCGATGGCGACGCCCCTCCGCAGGCGTGAGACCGGGGCGACGTCCGTGCGGACGAACGCCGCCAGAGCGCACGACACCGCGCCGGTCAAGACGATTCCGCCGAACGTGTCGCTCGCCCGGTGCGCGAACGACAGGACCGAGCCGAGCGAGACGTAGGCGACGAGGGCGGCGAGTACGAAGACCAGCACGCGCGACATCCAAGGCGGGCGGCACCAGA
This sequence comes from Microbacterium terrae, assembly GCF_017831975.1. Lineage (NCBI taxonomy): Bacteria > Bacillati > Actinomycetota > Actinomycetes > Micrococcales > Microbacteriaceae > Microbacterium > Microbacterium terrae. The sequence goes on from NZ_JAFDSS010000001.1 coordinate 2,832,733, forward strand.
TCACGGCGACCGACGCTGCGAGGGCGATCGCCGCATGGGAGCTCGGGAATGTGTTGTGCGCGTATGCGAAGTCGCCGAGGTCCGGACGCGGCAGGACCGCCTTCATGCCGACCGATGCGACGGCGACGACCGCCACCAGGATGATCGACAGCAAGACAGGCGTCCATCGACGCTCGAGTGCCGCGGTCAAGGCAGCGACCGCGGCGACGGCGAGGAGTCCGTAGAGCACCACGCTGCGACCCTCGTAGAACGCGAGCCAGGCTTCGCCGCGCAACCACCCCAAGACGCCGAGGGAGCCCGCATCGATTCGCTGGCCCTCCGCGGTGCGGACTGCGACGACGTAGAAGATGACGAACCCTATGGCGTAGGCCAGGCTCAGGGATGCGAACCGCCAGGCTCTCCTCACGGTCTCCGACGATCCACCCCGCTCAGACACGAGTCGGCCGCCTCAGCACCGCGCAGGACACCCGGGTCGCAGTCGCGACCTGCCGACGCGCCGGCGGAACGGCCGCAGCGAGCCCCTTCAGCACAGAGTCATCCCCCTTGCGACGCATGCCTCCGCTGGACGACGAGTCACCCAGCGACCCCCGTGCGCCAGAATGCGTCCCGACGGCCACGCACGGAGTCTCTCATCCCCGGTCGTTGCGACGATAGCGAATCCCGCCTGGTCTGTGCGAGGAAATCTCTCGTGACCATTTCCCGCGGTCCTGCTAGCGTCTATCCATGGGCAGCTCTGGGGGCACGCCTGATTTCGCTGAGCCGACGGTGGAATCGGATGGAATGACGCATCGTCGGCTGGGTCCGTCGTTGTCCGCCGACGACTTCAAGGGGCTGTTCCGGTGCCATCCGGGAGGGGTCGCCGTCGTCACGGCGGAGGGCGAACACGGACCGGTCGCACTGACGGCGACGTCGGTCTCATCGGTCAGCGCCGATCCGCCGCTCCTCGTCTTCTCGCTGTCGGCGCTGTCATCGGCGACCCCGACGATCGTGAGCGCCGAGACGGTGGTCGTCCACCTGCTCGACGCGAATGACCTCGGCCTCGCCCGCCTCTGCGCAGCCAAGGGCGCCGACCGCTTCGCCGACCAGGACAGCTGGACGCGTCTGGTGACCGGTGAGCACGTCTTCCACGGCGTGCGCGCGTGGGTGCGTTGCGCGGTCGTCAGTCGTATGGAAGCGGGCGGCTCCACGGTGATCGCCGCACACGCGCTGCAGTCCACGATCTCTCGTGACGTGGAGTCGGGCGAGGCGGGCGAGGCGCTCGTGTACTACAACCGGGCATGGCATCGCCTCGGCGAGCATTCGCTCATCTCGGACTGACGCTTCACCGTCGGATGGCTCGCCGGGTGGCCGCACGGCCGTCCGTTCTTCCGTCCGACCAGGACTTCCCAGGAGTGCCGCGATGAACAGCACTGCAAAGCGCGTCTTCGCCGTCGTGCTGTGGCTGGCGGTGATCGCCGTCGGTCTCTACCTGAGCATGCAGCGCTACCGCGATGCCGTGAGCAGCGACATCGGCACCGACCTGCGCATCTTCGTCGATGCCGCCGACCGGATCCGAGACGGCGGGAGTCCCTACGACGCCCCCGGGTACGTCTACTCGCCGTTCGTCGCGTGGCTGCTCCTGCCATTCCCCGACTTCGCCGCCGCCGTCGGCCCGTGGACCGCGGCCTCGATCGCGGCTCTGTGGGGAGCGATCGCGTTCGTCGCTGCGACGTTCTGGCGGCAACTTTCGTGGTGGCAGCGGCCGGCGCTCGCCGGCATTTCGCTGGTCTCGGTCCTGTACAGCCCGCTCCTCTCGCTCGACCTGTGGTTCGGGCAGACCGATCCGTTCCTCCCGCTCGTCTCTGCGGCAGCGGTGTTCTTCGCATCGCGCAACCGTCAGGTGGCGAGCGGCGTCTCCTTGGCGTTCGGCGCGATCATCAAGAGCTGGCCGGTCGGACTCGGCCTGTGGATGTTCCGGCGCGGCGTGCGCCACCGTGGCCGGCTCATCGCCGCGACGATCGGCACCGGGGCGGCGTTCCTCGCTCTCGCCGTCATCCTCCACGGGCCCGATCTGTTCGGTGAATGGATCGAGCGCACGGTCGAGCTGAGCGCGCAACCCCTCATCGCGTTCTCCGTGTGGGGGGCGGGGCGGCACCTGTTCACCCAGACCCCCGCCCTCGAACCGCTGTTCATCGCACCGGCACTCGCGGCAGTCGTCTCCTGGGGCCTGGCCGCCGTGGTCGTCGGCCTGATCGTGTGGACGCTGCTGCGCCCAGGCGACGATGCACTGTCGATGTGGAACATCGCCGCCGGGGTCGTGCTCCTGCTGCCGGTGTCGCACCTCTGGTACCAGCTGCTCATCATCCCACTGCTGTGGACCTGGATCGCCCACGCTTTCACGACTCGGAGGCGACTCGAGCCGCTGATCGGGGTCGCCGCGCTGACCCTCTGGTGGGTGATCGTGTTCCGGCTCCCACCACTCGACAACCGCTTTGCGGAGAGCACGCCGCAGTACATCGGCGTCGTCGGCTCAACGCTGCTCGCACTCGCGGTGTCGGTCTTCCTCGCGGCGCGTCTCGATGCGCGCCGGCGTGCTGATCAGCTGGAGCCGACGGTGAGCCCCACGGCGCAGAGCGCGACGATGACGAGCATCCCGCCCGCGGCGAACGCGTAGGTGCGCCCGAGCGGCTTCCAGAACTCCGACGTGCGGAACGGATCCTCGACATACCGCTTCGAGAGCCAGCCCAGCAGGATCGACACCGCGACGATGGCCAGCGCCCCGACCGATCGCGCATTCTCCCCCGTCGCGAGCAGCACGAGCACGTAGATCGGCTGGTGCCACAGGTAGACGCCGTACGAGACATCGCCCAGGAACTGCACCGGCGCGAGGGCGCCGTACTTCGTGGGGCTGAGCCACGATGTGCGCGTCTCGCCCCAGATCACCAGCATGGCGCCGATGACCGGCGCGAGTGCGGCGGGCGCGGGATGCGCGTCGGTGTGAGGCTGCACGGCTGCGACGAGTATCAGCGCGAGCCCGGTCCACGAGCACACGTAGTGCATGGCGGCGGCGGTGCGCGACCCGAGCCGCATGTGAGGCAGCCGGGGCACGAGAGCGAGCAGGCCACCGGCGGCGAACTCCCACGCGACCGACGGTGTCGAGCGCGCGGCATGCAGCGGATGCTGACCGGTCAGCCAGAGCGAGTAGATGAACGACACGGCGAACGCCACGACGAGCATGACTCCGATCGCCCGGAGGCGACGCGCGCGCGTGATGCCGCCCGATGACGGCAGCAGGCCGACGATCGCCAGGGCTGCCAGCATCAGCAGCGGCCAGGCGAGATAGAACTGCTCCTCGACCGACAGGGTCCAGAAGTGCTCGACCGGAAGCGCGTAGTCGACCCATGGCAGGAACCCGAGGTGTCGTGCGATCGACGCCCAGTTCTCGACGTAGAGCGCGCTGGCCGCCGACTCGATCAGGCTCGGCGCCCACGAGGAGGACGGCAGCAGCAGCATCACGCCGACGATCGTCACGACGATCACCACGAAAGCCGCAGGAAGAAGGCGACGGATGCGGCGTGCCCAGAACTCCAGCAGACGGATCGAGCCGGTCCGCTCGACCTCCTTCAGCAGCTGGGCCGTGATGAGGAATCCGGAGATCACGAAGAAGACGTCGACGCCGATGTAGCCGCTCGGGACGCGGGACTCCCACAGGTGGAACAGCAGCACGAGGGTGACCGCGACGGCGCGCAGCGCCTGGATCTCCGGGCGCACCGCGTGGCGTGCGCCCTGTGCGAGCAGCGATTCTTTCGACTCCGGTGTCGCGCTCATGCCGCTACAGCTCTCCGGGCTGCATCGCCTGCTCGTCGATGTCTTCCAGCACTTCTCGGAGATGGGAGGGGGTGCCCGGCTTCTTCGGTGCGTAGACCACCAGCGAGTGGAAGACGAAACGCACGATGAAGGCGATGACCAGGGTGAGAGCGGTCGCGATGACCGCTGAGAAGTGCCAGGTCTCGACCATCAGAGCCATCACCGGGATGCGGATGAGGGCTTCGGCGTTGTTGAAGCCGAAGGACTTCGCGAACCGCGACCACACGCCCGACGCCGCCTCGCGCATGTCCTGGAACACCACGCGCTCGAACAGCAGGAAGTTTCCGACGATCGTCACCTCGGCACCCACGACAGCGGCGACGACGTAGTTCACGCCCATCTCGGTGAGGGCCCACACGATCAGAAGATTCGCCACGGCTCCGAGCCCGCCGACGACCGCGAACATCGACATCTTGCCGAAGCGGAGCAGCGCGAGCTGGATGATGAAGTGGAACCCCTGCGCCAGCGACGCCTTCGACTCGCCGGCGTACCTGTCGCCGAAGTCGAACGGCACCTCGGCGACGCGGAAGGATCGACGCGCGAGGATCTCGAGCAGGATCTTGAAGCCGCGGGGCTTGAGCGTGGCGAGGTCGATGCGCCGCCGGTCGACCAGGAAGAATCCCGTCATCGGGTCGGTGACGTCGTGGAGCTTGACGGGGAACATCGCACGGGTGACGGCGGTCGAGACCTTCGACACCGCGACGCGGGTGCGATCGGCCAGACCGTGCGCTGTGCCGCCGCCGACATAGCGTGACGCGACGACGATGTCGACGTCGCCCTGCCGGAATCGGTCGACGAGCTCGAGGATCTTCTCGGGAGGATGCTGCAGGTCGCCGTCCATCACGATGCAGATGTCGGACTCCGCAGCACGGAACCCCTCGACGACGGCGCCTCCCAGACCGCCGGACTTCTCATCGCGGTGGATGAGGCGCACCGGGATCGGCGCCGACGCCGCCACTTCGCGGATGACCGCAGGCGTCTCATCGGTGCTGTCGTCGACGAAGATGATCTCGGCGCGCACGCCCTCGACCGCGGCGACCGTACGACGCACGAGTTCGGCGACGTTCGCCGCCTCATTGAACGTCGGTACGACGATCGAGATGTCGATGCTGTCCCCCCTCGGACTTCCGCTCCCCAGCGCAGACCAATATCGTGACACATCCTCTGCGGTGCGGGAAACATGTGTGGAACGCCGTCCGGCCCTCGTCCAGCTTGCATCCCGCAGAATGGAACGATGACCTCCCCCTCGACGATCACGATGTTCGGCGCAGACTGGTGCCGCGACTGCGTCCGCACCAAGCGTCAGCTCGACAGCCTCGGCATCCAGTACACCTACGTCGACCTGGTGGCAGATCCCGCGGCTGCGGATGTCGCCCGCGACATCTCTGGGCGCACCAACATCCCCGTCGTGGTCTACCCCGACGCGTCGCACCAGGTCGAGCCGTCCAACGCCGACGTCGAGACCAAGCTCCGCGAGCTCTCGCTCATCTGAGCGCGGCGCCCGCGGGCCGGACCGCGGGCAGCACCCCCGGCCTCACGCCCGGGCGAGCTCTTCCTTGACGATCTCGCGCATGCGCGCGATGAACCGGCGCTCCGAGAACGATTCGGCGTGGTCGGTGATGACCTCTTCCGACCAGGTGCTCGCGATCATGGTGTCGACGGCGCCGGCGATGTGGTCGACCTCGGGCCGTTCGAAGAAGATGCCCGTCGTGCCGTGCTTGACGGTGTCGAGGTATCCGCCGTCCTGCAGCGCGGCGGTCGGCTTGCCGAACGCAGCGGCCTCGAGCGGAGACAGGCCGAAGTCCTCGAACGACGCGGCGACGAGTCCTTCGGTGTTGGCGTACAGCCAGCGCAGCTCGGCGTCGTCGACCCGGCCGACGAGACGTGTTCCGCCCACCTTCTCGGCGAGCGCCTCGAGACGGCGCTGCTCCGGACCGGTTCCGACGACGACGAGGTCGAGCCCGGGAATCGAGGCGACGGCCTCGATGACGAGGTCGACGTTCTTGTACGGCAGCAGGCGCGCGACGCAGAGCACGAACGGGCGCCCGACGCCGATGATCTCGGTCATGGCGCCGTGACGCCCGACGAGAGCCGGCGGCGGAGCGAGCACCTCGGCCTCGATGCCGTACACCTCCTCGACGGCGCGCTTGACGACCGTCGAGTTGACCAGGTAGCGGTCGGCGGTCTTCGCGACCCGCTGATCCCACTCGCGCAGGTGCGACCCGAGCACATTGGTCGCGAGCTTCACCGCCGTGCCGCGGAGGCTCCGGCGCTCGGCGCCACCGCCCGCGTAGCGCTCGGTCTGGTAGAGCCACCGCGCCGGAGCATGGCAGTAGACGACCTTGCGGCCATCGGTCGGGATGCCGTGCGCCCAGCCGCTCGAGCTCGCCACGAGCACGTCGGCGTCGACGTGGTGGTGTGACACAGCTTCGGCGAGGAAGGGCAGGGCGAGGCGGTGGTGACGCCGCAGCATCCCCCAGTGGTTGATGCGCATCGGGCGCACGTCGACGTCGTCGAACTCCGGGAAGGACCCGGCCGGATCGTAGAGCGTCGTGTGAAGGGGCGACCCTTCGAACGCGCGTGTCATCGACAGCGCCACGCGTTCCGCGCCACCGCGCTGCGTCACGTAATCGTGTGCGAGCGCGATCGTCGCGTCGACCTTGTCGGCAGACGACCCCATGGCGTCGCCAGACCACACCGTCTTCGGCATAGAAAATCCCCAGTTGTACAGCCCCAGTGCGGCATCATCGCCGCGTCGCGTCGAGTTTCAACGCCATGTCGACGGCCCCCCGCCGACTGGCCGATTCTACCGCGCTATCGCCGAGACCGCACAGCCGATCCGACGACACCCACGAATCGCTCAGCCTGACGCGACAGCATCCGCTCATTAGTCTTGAGTCGTGAGCGAAGGCGTCGAGCGGAACACCCGGACGATCGAGGGTTCGGTCGTCACCGACTTCGCCCACCGCATGAGCTACGGCGGCTATCTCGACCTCGACACGCTGCTGTCGGCGCAGCGGCCGCTGAGCGGCGAGAGCGGCGGCGAGGAGCATCACGACGAGCTGCTCTTCATCATCCAGCACCAGACGACGGAGCTGTGGCTGAAGCTGGTGCTCCACGAGCTGTCGGCGGCGTGCAGGATGCTGCGCGAAGACCGCCTCGCCCCCGCGCTCAAATGCATCGCGCGGGTCAAGCACATCCAGAAGACGCTGACCGAGCAGTGGTCGGTGCTCGCGACGCTGACCCCTGCGGAGTACGCGGAGTTCCGCGGCGTCCTCGGCAACGCGAGCGGGTTCCAGTCGGCGCAGTACCGCGCGATCGAGTTCACCCTGGGCAACAAGAACGCCGGGATGCTGCGCGTCTTCGAGTCCGACCCGGCCGCGCACGCCCTCGTGAAGGCCGCCCTCGACGCGCCGAGCCTGTACGACGAGTTCCTGCGGATGCTCGCTCGGTCGGGCTACGACATCCCGACAGCGGTGCTCGAGCGCGACGTCACACAGGCGTGGCAGTTCACCCCCGAGCTCGTTCCCGTCTTCACCGCGATCTACGACGACCCGCAGCAGAACTGGGCGGCGTACGAGACCTGCGAAGAGCTCGTCGATCTGGAGGACAACTTCCAGCTGTGGCGGTTCCGGCACCTGAAGACGGTGGAGCGCATCATCGGCATGAAGTCGGGCACCGGAGGGTCGAGCGGAGCATCGTTCCTGCAGCGGGCGCTCGAGCTCACCTTCTTCCCCGAGCTGTTCGCGGTGCGGACGGAGATCGGCCGATGAGCATCGACCTCGACGCCCTGCAGGCCCGCCTCGGCGCGCATGCGCTCCCGGCGCGATCGGCCTCGACCGGCGAGGCGGGCGTCTCACTCCCCCCGTTCCATGACCACCACGTGCACCTGCACCTGATCGACTCCTCCGGGCTCGCGGCGCACGGCATCGCCGCCGTGGTCGACCTCGGCGGCGACCCGGTCGCCCTGGCTCGGATCGACGGCGGCGGATTCCCACGGGTGAGCTTCGCCGGCGCGTTCCTGACGGCGGCTGGCGGGTACCCGATCGGGCGTCCGTGGGCGCCGGATCGGATCTCACATGTCGTGACGGATGCCTCGACCCACCCCGGCGTCGCCGGCGGCGCCCGCACCGCGGTCGACGCGCAGGCCGACGCCGGGGCATCCGTCGTCAAGCTCTCGCTCAACGCCGCCGCGGGCCCCATCCCCGAGCGCGCCGTGCTCGAGGCGATCGTCTCTGCGGCGGGCGAGCGCCGGCTGCCCGTCGTCGCGCACTGCCAGGGTGTGGGCATGGCTGCCCTCGCCCTGGAGATCGGCGTCGACGTGGTCGCGCACACCCCCTTCGACGAGCGGCTCGACGCCGATGCGATCACGGATGCCGCGACCTCGGGCCAGGCGTGGATCTCGACGCTCGGCATCCATTCACCGTCTTCGCGCGAAATGGCGGTCGCGAACCTCGCCGCGTTCGCCGCCGCCGGCGGCCGCGTGCTCTACGGCACCGACCTCGGCAACGGCGACCAGCCCGTCGGCGTGAACGCGGAGGAACTGCGGCTGCTGCTGACTGCAGGGCTCGACCCGGCCGCCGTCGTCGCCGCGCTCGCCGACCCGTGGCCCGCCGCCGCTGCCCCGAGCGGCGTGTGCACGTTCGTGCCGGGCGCGGTGCCCTCCGACGACGCCGACCTGCCGGCATGGCTCGCCGGCGCACGCGTCGTGCCGTCCGAGGAGCTGATCCACGATGCACGCTGACCCGGCGGCGGATCCAGGCGCCGTCGACCCCGCCACCACGAACCCCGAGCCGACCGGCCCCGCGACGACCGACCCCGAGCCGATCGACCTCGAGCCGATCGACCTCGAGGCCGAGGCATCCGTCCTCGACACCGCCGATCCGCTGCGCGGACTGCGCGACCGCTTCGTCGGATCGGAGTCGTCGCTCGTCTACTTCGACGGCAACTCGCTGGGGAGGCCGCCGCGCGCGGCGGTGGAGCGCCTCGCGACGTTCGCGACCGAGGAGTGGGGCGGGCGCCTCATCCGCGGGTGGGACGAATCGTGGATGCAGCTGCCCTTCGTGATCGGCGACCGCATCGGCGCCGCGGCGATCGGCGCAGCCGCCGGCCAGACGGTCGTCGGCGACTCCACGACGGTGCTGCTGTACAAGGTGCTCCGCGCGGCCTTCGACGCCCAGCACGCCGCCGACCCCGAGCGGGTCGAGATCGTCGTCGACCGCGACAACTTCCCCACCGACCGCTATCTCGTCGAGGGCATCGCCGCCGAGCGCGGCGGCGCGGTGCGGTGGATCGACGTCGACACCGCTTCGGGCGTGACTGCCGAGGCACTCGCCGCCGCCGTCGGCCCGCGCACCGCCGTGGTGCTGCTCTCGCACGTCGCCTACCGTTCGGGCTACCTCGCTGACGCCGCAGCCTTCACCCGCATCGCCCACGACGTCGGCGCGCTCATCGTGTGGGACCTGTGCCACTCCGCCGGATCGGTGCCGGTGCGGGCAGACGAGTGGGGGTTCGACCTGGCCGTCGGGTGCACGTACAAGTACCTCAACGGCGGGCCGGGATCGCCCGCGTTCGCGTACGTGGCCGCGGGGCTGCAGGGGAGGCTCGCGCAGCCGATCCAGGGCTGGATGGGCACCGCCGACGTCTTCGCGATGGGCCCGCAGTACCGCCCCGCCGACGGACTGCGACGGTTCCTGTCGGGCACGCCGCCGATCGTCGGGATGCTGGCGATGCAGGACACCCTCGACCTGATCGACGAGGCCGGCATCGAGGCGATCCGCTCGAAGTCGATCGCCCTCACCGAGTTCGCGGTGCGGGTCGCCGACGCGCTGCTCGCTCCGCTCGGCGTGACGGTCGCGTCACCGCGGGACTCGACCGCCCGCGGCGGGCACGTGACACTGTCGCACCCGGCGATGCGCGCGGTCACGGCGCGACTGTGGACGCAGGACGTGATCCCCGACTACCGCGACCCCGACGGCCTGCGCATCGGGCTGTCGCCCCTGTCGACCTCGTTCGCCGAGGTGCTCACCGGTCTGCGCGCCGTCGAGGAGGCGGTGCGCGCCGAGGTGTGACCGCGCCGGCATGGTCCGCCGCATCCACGCCGCCCCACGCGGTCCGGCGTGATCGAGCAGGTGCGATCCGCTGGCTGACTGCGCGCAGCGGTCGGGCGCAGTCAGCGCGGCGCGATCGGGCGTAGTCAGCGCGGCGATCCCACGCGGTCCGACGTCGTCAGCTCCGCACGGCCGCGAACCACGCCGCGCGCACGGCGGCGACCGTGCTCTCGATGCGGAAGCGATCGGATGCCGCCTCCCGCGCGACCGCGGTGCGCTGAGCCGCGGCATCCGGATCGTCGAGAACGCGCGCGATGCCCTCGGCGAGCGCGGCGGAGTCGGCCGGCGGCACGAGGATGCCGAGACGGGTGACCTGCACTTCGCTCCCCGCCTCGGCGGCGGCATCGGGATCGAGCATCTCGCGCACGCCGCCGGCGTCGGTGGCGACCACCGGGATACCCGCAGCCATCGCCTCGGCAACGACCTGGCCGAACGGCTCGGGCACCGGCGACGCGTGCACGAGAACGGCTGCCGAGCGCAGGAGCGCCGACGGGTCGGACACCCAGCCGGTGAGCTCGAGGCGACCGCCGAGGTCGAGTGATTCCGCGTGCCGGGTGATCTGCGCCGCGTAGTCCTCCTCGGCGAAGAGGGCCGCGCCGACGATGCGGAACCGCACGTCGGGGCGGTCGCGGGCGAGGATGGCCGCCGCCTCGAGGAACTCGCGCTGGCCTTTCGTGGGGCTGATGCGGCCGATCATCGTGACGGTCGGCGCGGAAAGGGGCGGCTCGACGGGCTCGCCGACCGCGGCGGGAAGCGGCTCGACCGGCTCGCCGACCGCGGGTGCGGGGGGCGGCTCGACGGGCTCGCCGACCGAGGCGGCAGTCTGAGATGGGGCGGCATCCAGGAACGCTTCGGGCGACAGCCCGGGGTAGGCGAGGTGCGCCTTCCGGCGGGCCCGCTCGGGCAGGAGCAGCAGGGTGGCCTCGGAGTTGACGACGATCCGTCGCGGGCCGATGAGCGCCAGCATCCGCATCGCCCGAACGAGCACGTTGGGGAGGTAGTCGGGGGCGAGCCGGTCGTGCAGGTGCCACACCCACCGGCGCCCGGCGAGCGGGGCGGCGAGGGCGACGAGCACCGCCGATTTGAGGGAGTTGGCGACCACCAGGTCGCACTGCGCGCCGCGGATGGCACGCGCGAGGCGTGGCACGAATCCGAGCGTGGTGAACGCCGTGCGCGCCGCGGCAGCGGGTGCCATCACCCGGTCGCGCGAGGCGCGGTTCGTGCGTGCGTCGGCTGCGAGGACCGCGGTCTCGATCCCGGCACCGGTGAGTCGGCCGTGGAACGGTCCGTCTTCGAGCAGCAGCGCGCGGACGGTGATGTCGGCGCCGCCGATGCGCTCGACGACGCGCAGCAGCGCGAGTTCCGCGCCACCCTCCTGGCCGGTGTGGTCCACGACGAGCACGCGCACGGTCACGGCATCCCCTCTGCGCGCCCCGCGCGCGCCCCTCGCTCCGAGCCTAGGGCGTCGCCTCCGCGACCGCCCCAGGAACGGGACGCTCGCCTGTCGCACATCACCGGTCCGACCGTCGAATGCGACAGCGGAACCATCCCACGAGCGGACCCCGGACGCTCACCTGCCCCGAACCACGGCTCCTCCCGCCGAACGCGACAGCGGAACCATCCCACGAGCGGACCCCGGACGCTCACCTGCCCCGAGCCACAGGTCCCCCCGCCGAACGCGACAGCGGAACCATCCCACGAGCGGACCCCCGACGCTCACCTGCCCCAAACCACAGGTCCCACCGCCGAATGCGACAGCGGAACCCAGCACGAGCACCAGCACGAGCACCCGCACCCGGGCCTTCTCCACAGCGGGCCGGCGAGCGCGCGGCGCGGCCGCGGCCGGCGCTTACACTTGCGCGATGGGCACCGACGCTCCCGACGCCGGCGCGACCGCAGCCTCCGCTGCGCCCGACGCCGCCCCCGCTGCATCCACCGCACCCGCCACGGGTCGGCTCTCCGCTGCGACGATTTCGCGCTACGCGATCGGCTCGCTCGGCACGGGCGGCTTCGCCACCCTTCCGGGCCTCGTGCTCACGTACTACCTGACCGACTCGCTGGGCGTCGCGGCCATCGTCGCCGGGCTCGTGATCACCCTCGCGAAGGTGTGGGACGTCGTCATCGACCCCGTGATCGGCGCGCTCACCGACCGGGACCTCGCCCGCCACGGCACCCGCCGTCGCCTCATGGTGATCGGCGGCGCGAGCATCCCGGTGCTGTTCGCCCTCACCTTCGCCGTGCCGCCCGCCCTCGGTCCCGCGATCGGGGCCGCCTGGGTGTTCGTCGCGTTCCTCCTCACCGCCACCGCGTTCAGCCTGTTCCAGGTGCCGTACATCGCCCTCCCGGCCGAGCTCACCCCGCGCTACGACGAGCGCACGCGCCTGCTGACCTGGCGCGTCGTGGTGCTGACCCTGGCGATCCTGCTCTTCGGCGCGGGCGGCCCGGCGCTGCGCAGCCGCGTGAGCGACGACCCGGTCATCGGCTACCTCGTCATGGGCGTCGTGGCCGGTCTCACGATCGGGATCGGGATGCTGGTCGCCACGACTGTCGCACGCCGCCCTGTCACTGCGGGCCCGAGCGGCAACGTCGTTCCGGTGCGCACCGATGCGCTCCGCGCCTCGGGAACCGGCATCCGTCACCACTACGCCGCGGGGATCAACGCGCTGCGGCGCAGCCGTCCGTTCCGGATGCTGCTCGGCACGTTCGTGCTTCAAGCGCTGGCGACGGGCCTCATGCTCGCCGGCGCCCAGTACGTCGCGACGTGGGTGCTGCGCTCCGAGACCGCGGTCGAACTGCTCTTCGTCGCCCTCATCGCGCCCGCTCTGCTCGCCGCGCCGGCGTGGGGTGTGACTGCGCGACGCTTCGGCAAGGAGCGCATCTTCGCGATCGCGAGCACGGTGTTCGCGATCGCCGCGGTGTCGATCGTCGGGGTGCTCTGGGCGCCCGGCGAATGGATCTACGTGCCCGTGGGCATCGCCGGCATCGCGTACGCCGGTATGCAGTCGCTGCCGATGGCCATGCTCCCCGACGTGATCTCGCACGACGAGCACGCCAACGGCCCGGGGCATGCGGGCGCGTTCAGCGGCGTGTGGACCGCGGGTGAGACGGTCGGCTTCGCGCTCGGGGCGACGACGCTGTCGATCATCCTCGCCGTCACGGGGTACGTCTCGTCGACCGCAGCCGAGTCGGTGACGCAGCCGGATGCCGCGGTCACCGGCATCGCGCTCAGCTTCAGCGTCGTGCCGGCGGTGCTGATCGTGCTCAGCCTCCTCACCCTCTCGCGCTATACCCTGCGTCGCAGCGACATCGAGTCGCTCGGGGTCTGAGACCGCGTTGCAGTCGCTGTCATAGGATGCCGACGAATCGTCCGAAGGAGCACCACATGGCCCCCACTCCCGCGAACAGCGCGACACCCGAGTCCGGCGAGCCGGGCGGAACCGACACCACGACGGGGTCGGGCGCGACCAAGCCTGCGCCGGGATCCACCGCGAAGCCCGCGGCGAAGCGGACCGCTGCGAACAGCGCCGCGGCAGCGGGTGCGAAGACGACGGCCGGGGCATCCGTGACGAAGCGGACTCCGAAGACGGGTGCCGCTTCGACGGCGCCTGCGGCGACGAAGTCGGGTGCGACCGCGAAGGCGGGTGCCGCACGGAAGGCCGCGGCCACAACCCCCGCGCCCGCTCTCCCGGCCGATGAGCGCGCGGCGCTCGACGCCGCGATCGGCGACCTCGCCGGCGGATCGCACGTCTGGGCTGCGCTCACCGTGAGCCAGCGTGCGCGCCTGGTGCGCAGCATCCGTCGTTCGATCGGCACCGTCGCGCAGGAATGGGTCGACATCGCGTGCGCGTCGAAGGGGCTCGCACCGGGCCATGTGCTCTCGGGCGAGGAATGGCTGGGCGGCCCGTACGCCGTGATCACCCTCCTCGACGCGCTCGCGAGCTCGCTCGACGCGATCGCGACGGGCGCGAGCCCGCTCGACGGCGTCACCGTGGCGCCCGCCCCGGGTGGGCGTATTCGCGTGAAGTCGTTCCCGGCGAACGGTCGCGACAAGCTGCTGCTGTCGGGATTCACCGGCGAGGTGTGGCTCGAACCGGGCGTCACGGCGGCCGAGGCGCGGAACACCGCGGGGCTCGCGCAGCTCACGCCGGGCGACAACGGCGGCGTCGGGCTCGTACTCGGCGCCGGTAACGTCACCTCGATCCCCGTGTCCGACGTGCTGTACGAGCTGTTCGCCCACAACCGCGTCGCGCTCCTCAAGGTGAACCCCACGCAGGATGCCCTGGTGCCGGTGTTCGAGCGGGCGCTCGCTCCGCTGATCGAGCCGGGGTTCCTCCGCATCGTGCGCGGCGGACCCGCCGCGGGCGCCTACCTCACGGGCCACTCGGGTCTCGCCCACGTGCACATCACCGGTTCGGCTGCCACGTTCGACGCGATCGTCTGGGGCACGGGCGCCGAGGGCGCGGCGAACCGCGCGGCGGACGCACCGCAGCTGCAGGTGCCGATCACCGCCGAGCTCGGCGGCGTCTCGCCCATCATCGTGGTGCCGGGCGTGTGGACCGACGCCGACCTGAAGTATCAGGCCGAGCACGTCGCGACGATGCGGCTGGTCAACTCCGGGCACAACTGCATCGCCGGTCAGGTGGTGATCGTGAGCGCCGACTGGCCGCAGCGCGAGCAGTTCCTCCGGGAGCTGCACTCGGTCTACGCCACTGCGCCGCGGCGTCCGGTCTGGTATCCGCGCAGCGATGAGCGGCTCGGCGCCGTCGCCGAGGCGTATCCCGACGCGGTGTGGTCGGCCGACCGCACCCGTGCGATCGTCTCGGTCGGTTCCGGCACCGGCACCGGCACCGGCACCGGCACATCCGATCCGGTCGAGAGCATCGAGTACTTCGCCCCCGTGCTCGGCATCGTGGAGGTGCCCGGCACTGGCCAGGAGTTCCTCGACGCCGCCGTCGCCCACGCGAACGACAAGCTCACCGGCACCCTGGGCGCGAACGTGCTCATCGACCCGGTCACCGAATCCGCGCTCGGCGACGGCTTCGAGCGGGCGATCGCCGATCTGCGCTACGGCGCCGTCGCGATCAACACCTGGACGGCGTTCGTGTTCCTCTCGGCGACCCTGACGTGGGGCGGCTTCCCCGGTGCCACGACCGCCGACGTGTCGAGCGGCATCGGCGTGGTCCACAACGCCCTGCTGCTCGACCGCGTCGAGCGCTCGATCGGCCGAGGACCGTTCCGTCCGTTCCCCCGCGCCTTCGGCCGAGGCGTGTTCACCGTGCTGCCGACGCCCCCGTGGTTCGTCACGGCGCGCACCGGAGCCGAGGTGTGCGCCGGACTCACGCGGTACCTCATCGACGGCTCGCTCCCCGGACTCGTGAGCACCTTCGCGAAGGCGATGCGGGCATGAGCCCGGTGCGCCGTGCGCCCGCGGGCGCGCTGTTCGGCGCCGACGGCCTCGAGGCCGACTACGTCGTCGTCGGCGCCGGATCCGCTGGAGCGGTCGTCGCGGCGCGCCTCAGCGAAGACCCCGCGGTGTCGGTGCTGCTGCTCGAGGCGGGCGGGCCGGACAAAGCGCTCGAGCTGCACGTCCCTGCGGCGTTCTCGAAGCTCTTCCGCGGCGAGAACGACTGGGGCTACGACACGGTCCCGCAGACCGAGCTCGAGGACCGCACCGTGTTCTGGCCACGCGGCAAGACGCTCGGCGGCTCGTCATCGCTGAACGCCATGATGTGGGTGCGCGGGTTCGCCGCCGACTACGACGAGTGGGCCGAGACCGCGGGCGACGGCTGGTCGTGGGATGCCCTGGTGCCGTACTTCGTGCGCGCCGAGCACACCGCCGACGCGACGCATCCGACGCAGGGAACTGACGGTCCGCAGTCCATCGAGCACCAGCGCGACCCGCGCCCGCACACCGCCGCGTTCCTGCGGGCCGTGCGCGAAGCGGGGTATCCGGTGACGGCGCCGAACCTGCCGTCGGGCCAGGGGTTCTCGCAGACCATGGTCACCCAGCACCGCGGCGCCCGCGCGTCCACGGCCGACACGTACCTGAAGCCCGCGCGCGGCCGCGCGAACCTGCGCATCGTCACCGGCGCGCACGTGCGGAAGGTCACGTTCGAGCCCGCCGGAACCGGCGGGACGGATGCTGCGACCGGCGCCCCCGCGAGCGCAGAGCCGCAGGCGTCGGGAGTGTACGTCGAGATCGACGGCATCACCCGGCACGTGCGTGCCCGCCGCGAGGTCGTGCTCGCTGGCGGAGCGGTGAACACTCCGCAGCTGCTCATGCTGAGCGGCATCGGACCGGCGGGGCATCTCGCTGACCACGGCATCCGTGTGCTCGTCGACGCACCCGACGTCGGCGCGAACCTGCAGGACCACCTGGTCGCCGGCCTCGCCCCCGCGGCGCCCGGCGGCACGCTCTACGACGCCGAGAAACCCGGCGAGCTGGTCTCGTACCTCGCGCGACGGCGCGGCATGCTCACCTCGAATGTCGCCGAGGCCTACGGCTTCGTGCGCACCGAGGTCGCAGGCCGCACCGGTGCGCCCGCCGAGCTGCCCGACATCGAGATCATCTTCGCGCCCGTGCCGTACGTCGGCGAAGGCCTCGTGCCGACCCCGGCCCACGGCGTGACGGTCGGCGCGATCCTGCTGAAGCCCCGCAGCCGCGGCACGATCCGGCTGGCGTCGGGCGATCCGCACCAGGGGCCTGTCATCGACCCCGCGTACCTATCCGACCCCGACGGCGTCGACGCCGCGACCCTGCTCGCCGGCCTCGCCGCGTGCGAGCGGCTCATCGACACCGACGCGCTGCGCACGGTGACCACCAGCGAATGGGTGCAGCCCGCCGGCGGCGAGCAGATGTCACCGGCCGAGCGCGCCGAGCTGTCGATGCGCCGCTACTCGCACACGCTCTACCACCCCGTGGGCACGGCGCGGATGGGGACGGATGCCGCCTCCGTCGTCGACCCCGAACTGCGGGTGCGCGGAGTCGGGCGCCTGCGCGTGGTCGACGCATCCGTCATGCCGACGGTGATCCGCGGCCACACCCACGCTCCCGCGATCGTGATCGGCGAGCGCGGCGCCGACCTCATCCGCGGGCGCTGAGCGCGGCCGCAGGCCCCGACGCAGCCCGGCGCCTGCCCGCATCTGTGTGACCGCGGCGCTTCACCGACGCCCAGCACGCAGGTGCGTGCACCAACTCAGGATGAACACCCGCGACAAGCGCAGGCGGGCGCCCAGCGCCGTCTCATCCTGAGTCAGTGCACACGCAGCGGTGCGGCCGACGGCTTCACGGCGCGGGCCCGGCGCCGAGGAACCGATGCCCAGCACGCTGGTGCGTGCACCAACTCAGGATGAACACCCGCGACAAGCCAGGTCTGGGCGCTCAGCGCCGTCTCGTCCTGAGTCAGTGCACACGCAGCGGCGAGGCCGACGGCTTCACGGCGCGAGCCCGGCGCCGAGGAACCGACGCCCAGCACGCTGGCGCGTGCACCAACTCAGGATGAACACCCGCGACAAGCGCAGACGGGCGCCCAGCGCCGTCTCATCCTGAGTCAGTGCACACGCAGCGGCGAGGCCGGGAGCCGGGCCCGGCGCCCGAGCACAGAGAACGCCCCCGGCCTCAGGCCGGGGGCGTTCGACGTTTCTGCGGGTCAGCGACCGCCGCGGCGGTTGCCGCCGTTCTGACGGACGACCGAGCCGACCATCAGCTTGCCGGTGCCCGAGCTCGAAGCGCGGCGGCCGGGCGTGCGCGGGTTGCCTGCGGGCTGCGCCGAACGGCCGGCACCACCCTGGTCGGCGCGCTGCTGCCCGCCCTGCGCGGCACCCTGACCACGACCCTGACCCTGACCGCGACCCGAAGCCTGCTGGCCCTGGCCACGGCCCGATGCCTGGCCCGCGCCCTGACCGCGACCGCGGCCCTGACCCCGGCCCTCGCCCGACGCATTGCCCGAGCGACCCTGGCCGCCCTGACCGCCCTGGCCGGCGCCGGCGCCACCGCCGGCGCGTGCTGCGCGCTTGCGCTGGGCGTTCGCGCCCTGGCTGCGGCCCTGCGGCTGTACGACGACGGGCTCGGGCTTGACGTACGGTGCGACCTCGCCGACGAGCGCGGCGACCTCGGTCGACTCGGCAGTCACGTCGACCGGAGTCGCGGTGATCGCTGCCTTGCGCAGCAGGTCCTTCACGTCACGGCGCTGCTCGGGCAGCACGAGCGTGACGACGGCACCCTCGGCGCCGGCGCGGGCGGTGCGGCCCGAGCGGTGCAGGTACGCCTTGTGCTCGGTGGGCGGGTCGACGTGGATGACCAGCTCGACGTCGTCGACGTGAACGCCGCGAGCGGCGACGTCGGTCGCGACCAGAACCTTGGCGGCACCCGACGAGAAGGCGGCGAGGTTGCGATCACGCGCCGGCTGCGACAGGTTGCCGTGCAGGTCGACGGCGGGGATGCCCTGCGAGGTCAGCTGCTTCGCGAGCTTCTTCGCGTGGTGCTTGGTGCGCATGAACAGGATGCGCCGTCCGGTGCCCGAGGCGAGCGTCTTGACGACGTCCTTCTTCAGGTCGGCGTCGGCGATCGTGAAGACGTGGTGCGTCATGGCGGCGACCGGCGAGTGGGCCTCGTCGACCGAGTGCAGCACCTCGTTCTGCAGGAAGCGCTTCACGAGCTTGTCGACCCCGTTGTCGAGGGTCGCGCTGAACAGCAGGCGCTGGCCGCCGCCGGGCGTGGCCGACAGGATGCGGGTGACACCGGGCAGGAAGCCGAGGTCGGCCATGTGGTCGGCCTCGTCGATGACGGTGACCTCGACGCGGTCGAGGTGCACGAAGCCCTGCTTCATGAGGTCTTCGAGGCGGCCGGGGCACGCGACGATGATGTCGACGCCGGCGCGCAGCGCGTCAACCTGACGGCCCTGGCTGACACCGCCGAAGATCGTGGTGGTGGTGAGGCCGTACGCCTTCGCGAGCGGGGCGAGGGTGGCGTCGATCTGGGTGGCGAGCTCGCGCGTCGGGGCGAGGACGAGTCCACGCGGGCGGCGGGCGCCGCGCGGGATGCCGTCGGCGCCGAGGCGCGCGGCCATCGGGATGGAGAAGGCGAGGGTCTTGCCCGAGCCGGTCTTGCCGCGGCCGAGCACGTCGCGGCCGGCGAGGGTGTCGGGGAGCGTGCCGATCTGGATCGGGAACGCGGTGGTCTTGCCGTCGGCCGCGAGAGCGGCGACGAGAGGCTGGGGCACGCCGAGCGCGCCGAAAGTGACATCAGTCATGAGGAGTCTGTCTCCGGGCGCGGATGCGCCCTGGTCGGTGGCCGTGGACGGACTTCGCCCACGGGTCGCCGTACGAAAGTCATCACCGGCATCGCCCTGGCGGGCGGCGGCGGGAGGGGAAGCGTTCTACGACGCGAGAAGCGCGACGGAGCGCTGCAAGTGCACCCAGCCTATCAGCGAGCCTCGGACGGTTCCTGGACGCCGGCGGATTCGCTGTCATCGGACTCGCCGGCGTCGTCGCCGAATGCCCCCTTGCGGCCCCGCGCCTTGCGGTCCTTGCGCTTCTCCTTGCGGCTCTTCGCCCGAGGTTCGTCGACGACGGATGCCTCACCCTCAGGCTCGTCAGTGACAGATGCCTCGGACTCGGCCTCGTCGCCGCTGGACACGTCACCGTCGGGTTCGTCGCCCTCGGAATGCTCCACCTCGGTGTGCTCGGCGTCCTCGGTGCGCTCGGTGTCCTCGGCGGCACCTTCCTCGGACTCGTCTTCCGCCCCCTCGGCAGCGGTCTCCTCAGCGGAGTCAAGCGCCGCAGCACTTTCCTCGGAGCCGTCCTGCGGCCCCTCGACGTCACCCTCCTCCACGAGGTCCTGCTCCCCCGCCGCAGCGTCCGGCTCGTCAGCGATCGACTCGGACTCGTCCGACACGGCCGCCACGTACTCCCGCACCGGCTCATCCGCGAACCGATCGGTGGCCGCGCGCAGCGCGCGGGCGATGCCGGGCTCGGACGCCGCGTGAGCGGCATCCGGAACCATCACGAACTCGGCGTCGGGCAGCGCCCGGCGCAGGTCCCAGGCCGTCATCGGCGGGGTGCAGACGTCGTATCGCCCCTGCACGATCACGGTGGGGATGTCGCGGATCGCTTCAGCGCCGGCGATCAGCTGCCCCTCCTCGAACCACCCGCGGTTGAGGAAGTAGTGGTTCTCGATGCGCGCGAACGCGGTGGCTGCCGCGGGCTCGGTCATCGCGGCGATGAGCTCGGCGTCGGGGAGGAGAGTGAGAGTCGTCGCCTCCCACCGCGACCACGACATGCCGGCCGGCACATGCACGGCCGGATCGGGGTCGGCGAGGCGGCGATGGTAGGCCTCCATCATGCGAGCGCGCTCGAGCACCGGAATCGGGGCGATGAAGTCGTCCCACGCGTCGGGGAAGATCGCCGAGGCGCCGCCCTCGTAGAACCACTCCAGTTCGTGGCGGCGGAGCGTGAACACCCCGCGCAGCACGATCTCGGTGACCGCCTGCGGGTAGGCCTCCGCGTACGCGAGCGCGAGTGCGCTGCCCCACGACCCGCCGAAGATCTGCCACCGGTCGATCGCGAGGTTCTTGCGCAGCAGCTCGATGTCGGCGACGAGGTGCCACGTCGTGTTGTGGCGGAGGTCGGCGTCGGGCTCGCTCGCGTGCGGCGTCGATCTGCCGCACCCGCGCTGGTCGAACAGGATGATGCGGTACTTCGCGGGGTCGAAGAACCGGCGATGCCACGGCGAGGTGCCCGCTCCCGGACCGCCGTGGAGGAACACCACGGGCTTGCCGTCGGGGTTCCCGCTCTGCTCCCAGTAGACCCGGTTGCCGTCTCCGACGATCAGGTCGCCCGTCTGATACGGCTCGATGGGCGGATACAGGATGTCGTCGAGATGCTCGTTCACAGGCTTCCCCCCGGAGTGCCGAATGTGTCGCATGAGGATACGCCGTTCTGGTACCCGATCTCGAACCAGCGCTCACGCTGGTCGCTGGATCCGTGGGTCCAGCTCTCGGGATTGACGAGGCCGCCCGACTCCTGCTGGATGTGGTCGTCGCCGACCGATTCGGCGGCGTTCACCGCATCGGCGACCTGCTGCCGTGTGGGCGTCTGCAGGAACGGCACGCCTGCCTCGTCTGTCTGCTCCGTCATCTGACCGACCCAGGCGCCGGCGAAGCAGTCGGCCTGCAACTCGGTGCGCACGCCGTTGCTGTCGGGCCCGGTGCCGTTGTCGGGATAGCGGTCCATGATGCCGGTGATGTTCTGCACGTGGTGCCCGTATTCGTGCGCGAGCACATACAGCTGCGCGAGCGGGCCGGCCGACGCATCGAACTGCTGGCGCAGCAGCGCGAAGAACGTCGGATCGATGTACACCGCCTCCTCGGGCGGGCAGTAGAAGGGTCCGGTGCGGTTCGACGCGACGCCGCACTGGGACTGCGTCTGCCCGTCGACGATGATGAGCTGCGGCTGCCGGTAGCCGTCGACCTGCTCGGCCCAGTACTGATCGATGGCGAGGGATGCCGCGGCCAGGCGGCACTCGTCGTTCGAGTTCGCATCCTGTCCGGTCTCGCAGCTCGCGATCTCCGACTCCCCGCCGCCGCCGGCGTCGGGGAGCGCCGGGATGAGGCCCGAGAAGTCGCCGCCGGTGAACAGGCTCAGCAGCAGCACGGCGATCGCGCCGATGCCGGCGATGCCGCCCCCGGCCACCGCCACTCCCGCCCCACGACGACGCGCGGTGTTGCCCCCGACGCGCGCGTTGTCGTTGAACGTCATGGCCTCACGGTACCCCCGGGTCGGTCCCTGGGCGAGGAGGTGGGGCCCGCGTAGGCTCATCGCATGGCGAGCGCACCCGTGACCGTGACCATCACCGGCGCCGGAGGGCAGATCGGCTATGCCCTGCTGTTCCGCATCGCCGCGGGCGACATGCTCGGCCCGGAATGCCCCGTGCGCCTGCGCCTGCTCGAGATCCCGCAGGGCATGCGCGCCGCCGAGGGCGCCGCACTCGAGCTTCAGGACTGCGCGTTCCCCCTGCTGTCGGCGGTGGAGCTGAGCGACGACGCCCGCGTGGCGTTCGACGGATGCGAAGTCGGGTTGCTCGTGGGTGCACGCCCCCGTGGGCCCGGCATGGAACGCGCCGACCTGCTGCAGGCCAACGCGGGCATCTTCGGCCCGCAGGGCGTGGCGATCGCCGCCTCCGCCGCACCGGGCGTGCGAGCCGTGGTCGTCGGCAACCCCGCCAACACCAACGCGCTCATCGCCGCGGCGGCCGCGTCTGCCGATGTGCCCGCCGACCGCTTCTCGGCGCTCACACGCCTCGACCACAATCGCGCCGTCGGTCAGCTGGCGGCCGAGCTCGACGTCGCACCGGGCGACATCGCGGGCGTGGCCATCTGGGGCAACCACTCCGCGTCGCAGTTCCCCGACGTCTCGCACGCCACCGTCGTGAGGGATGGCGACCGGATGCCGGTGACCGAGGCGCTCGCGGCGCGGCTGGGCGGCGCGGCGGCGGCGACGGCGTGGCTCGACGACGTGTTCATCCCCCGCGTCGCGCGTCGCGGCGCCGAGATCATCGAGGTGCGCGGATCGTCGTCGGTCGCGTCAGCCGCGAATGCGGCGATCGAGCACGTGCGCAGCGAGCGGCTCGGCACCGCCGACGGCTGGACGTCGGCTGCGGTGCTGTCACGCGGCGAGTACGGCGTGCCCGAGGGGCTGGTGTGCTCGTTCCCCGTGGTCTCCGACGGAACCGGCTACCGCATCGTCGAGGGACTCGACCTCGACGCGCGTGCCCGGGGGCGCATCGACGCATCGGTGGTGGAACTGGCCGCCGAGCGCGACGCCGTGCGCAGCCTCGGGGCGGTGTGAGGTGACCGAAGCCGTCCTCATCGCGATCGGCGCCGTGCTCGCGATCGCACTGGCGACGGCCGTCGCGCCGAAGGTGAACATCGCCGGTCCGCTGATCCTCGTGCTGATCGGCGCGGGCGTGAGCCTCCTCCCGTTCGTCACGGTTCCCGAGGTCGACCCCGAGATCATCCTCGTCGGCGTCCTGCCGCCGCTGCTGTACTCGGCGGCGATCTCGCTGCCCGCCATCGAGTTCCGGCGCGACTTCGGGCCGATCGCCGGTCTGTCGTTCCTGCTCGTCGTGGTCAGCTCCGCCGTGCTCGCCGTGTTCTTCGTACTCGCGATCCCGGGCATGAACCCGCTCATCGCTGTCGCACTCGGCGCCATCCTGAGCCCCACCGACGCCGTCGCGACCTCGATCGTCAAGCGGCTCGGGGTGTCGCGCCGCGTGGTGACCATGCTCGAAGGCGAGAGCCTGCTCAACGACGCCACCGCCCTCGTGCTGCTGCGCACCATGATCGCGGCCGTCGCGCTCGGCGGCGCCTCCGAGACGGGCACCGTCGGCATCGGCTTCCTCCCGGCCTTCGCCTGGGGTGTCATCGTCGCCGTGGCGGTCGGCGGAGTGGTGGGATGGCTCAACCTGCGCCTGCGCGAGCACGTGCGCAACTCCGCCGCGAACACGGCGATCGGGGTGACGGTGCCGTTCATCGCGTTCCTCCCCACCGAGCACCTCGGCGGATCGGGCCTGGTCGCGGCCGTGGTCGCCGGCATCGTGACCGGCCAAGGCGCGGCGCGCCGCTTCACCCCCGAGCAGCGCCTGTCGGACGAGACGAACTGGCGCACCATCGAACTGCTCCTCGAAGGCGCGGTCTTCCTCCTCATGGGGCTCGAGCTGAGCGACATCGTCGAGGGCAACCTCGACGATCACAACGGTCTCGGCACCGGACTCGCCCTCGCCGCGGGGGCGCTCGGCATCATCCTCGCGGTGCGCGCCGTCTACGTGACTCTGCTCGTGTGGCTGCAGAGTAGACGCGCGCGCGACCGTCAGCGCGAGCGGCTCGAGGCGATCAGCGAGCGCATCGACGAGATCGCGGAATCGGGCGCGATCCCGGGCCCGCCGCCCGGCGCGACGAGCAGCCGCCGGGGTGCAGCACGCCGGCGACGCCTCGAGCGTCGGCGGCAGCGGGCGTCTGCCGACGATCCCGCCCGCAGTGCGCGGCGTCTCGACTCGATGCGGTCGCGCGTGGCACGGGCGCTCGCCGACATCTCGTACTACGAGGCGTCGCCTCTCGGATGGAAGCACGGCGTGGTCATCGTCTGGGCGGGCATGCGCGGCGTCGTGACGCTCGCGGCTGCCCAGACCCTCCCCCGCGACGACACCCCCGACCGACCGCTGCTGATCTTCGTGGCCTTCGCCGTGGCCATCGGCAGTCTCATGCTGCAGGGCTTCACCCTGCCGGGCGTCGTCCGGCTGCTGCGCCTCGACGACGGCGGCGACGAGACGCTCGAGCGGGCGGAGCAGGATGCCCTCGACGACGAACTGCGTCAGGCCGCGACATCCGCCCTGTCTTCACCGAAACTGCGACGCCGCGACGGGAGCTCCTTCGATGCCGAGCTCGTCGCCACGGCCGGCGCGCGCATGACCGCACCACCCGACGATGATGCGACAGTCCGCGGCCGCGACATGCTCGAGCTGCGGCTCGCGGTCATCGAGGGGATGCGCTCGCGGCTGATCGAACTCATGAGCGGCGGGGAGTACAGCACCGCTGCGCTGCGACATGCCCTCGCCGAGCTCGACGCCGATCAGCTGAGCCTGCAGCTGCGGCTCGAAGACGCAGACTGACGCCGACCGTGTCGGGTGGTACTCGCCGACGCGTTTCTCGGAGAGAATGGTGCGGAGCGAAGGGGTGCCGATGAGCGAGGTCGACACGGGCACGGATGCCGCGGCACAGACGTCCACGCGCCGGAGCGCTGGGGAACCCGGTGCAGACACCGCGCCGCTGCACCTGCCGCACGCCGCAGCCGACTGCCCCAAGTGCTTCACCGAACTGCAGGCCGATCGCCACTGGTGGCGTGCGCGTCCTGCCGGTTCCCGGCTCGTCGGGCTCGTGATCGCCCGCGACGACATGCCCTCGGTCGTCGAGCAGCGCGCGGCGCTGACGCACTTCGGCGTGCCGATCGAGGGCTTCCGCCACCCGGCCCCCGAGACGCTGGAGTCCTGGGAGGAGCGCCTCAGCCGTCTCTTCGGGCGACTGGAGCGCGGTGATGTGCTGGTGGTCGCGAACGTGCACGCGCTGGGTCGCGACATCGACGAGGAGACCCGCACCGTGAGCGAGCTGCACCGGCGCGGCGTGGTCGTGAAGGTGCTGAGCCACGGCGGACGCCACCTGTACGACGCCGGTCGCTGACCGGGCCGGCATCCGAGCGATCAGTCGTCGTCTGCGGCGGTGTTGTCGCGCTCGAGATCGAGCAGCGGAAGATCGTCGCGTGTGACCAGGCGCGCTGCCATCGCGTGCTCGACCAGACGCACGCGCCGGTTCGTCGCGTAGGAGCGCACCCCGCCGCGCAGCCCCTGCACGCCCATGCGGTCGAGTTTGTCGCACACGTTGTCGAGCTTGCGGTTGAAGCGGGTGAGCGTCCACCCCAGACGCTGGGCGGCCTGCGCCGATGTCGGCAGCTCGCTCATGCCGGTGCCCTCGCGCCGCAGCACCGGCTCGGCGAGGGCCAGGATCATGACGCGCTGGCTGTGCGTGAGCGGCA
Source organism: Microbacterium terrae (assembly GCF_017831975.1). Lineage (NCBI taxonomy): Bacteria > Bacillati > Actinomycetota > Actinomycetes > Micrococcales > Microbacteriaceae > Microbacterium > Microbacterium terrae. Next base: position 2,858,271 of record NZ_JAFDSS010000001.1, read on the forward strand.
CGTCGCCGATGGTGCTGAGCCCGTCGTCGTCGCCGGGACCGGCCGCGGTCTCGCGGAACGCGGGCTCGGCCATGTGGATCGTGAGCTCGTACGTCGTCGGCCCGGCGCTGAAGATCACCGAGGTCGCCTCGAACACGAGCGGCAGGCGCGCGCCCGGTGCGAGCCAGGCCTGCACCCGGCCGCCGGCATCCGTCACCGTCGCCGACAGACGCGCGCCCACGTTCGACAGCAGCCACAGCCCGTCATGGTTGTCGATGCGCAGGAACTGCCGGTGCAGGAACAGGTTGTCGTCAATGGCGAGATCGCCTTCGCGCCCGACCGTGAACGCGCCGTCGGGCGCGACCGCGAAGCTCTCGCCCGCGAACTCGACGGTCAGCGCGTCGGCGACGGCGGCGCTCACGGGGCGCACTCCCTGACCGCGTCGGAATTGGCGCCCTTCGCGCGCACGAGCATGACGTCGATGCACGTCGTGCCCGAGTCGTCGGCGGGCACGGTCACCTCGGTGTCGAGGGTGTCTTCGAACGTCGGCTCGGCATCGGCTCGGGTCACCACGCCGTAGAGGTAGTAGTCGCCCTCCTGCGGGTCGGGGTTGGTCCAGGTGAAGCGCACTCCGTCGTCGACCACGGTTCCGGTCACGTCCTCCGGCTCGGGTGCGGCGACCGCGATCGGATCCTGCGGCTCCGACCCCTGGGCCGCCGTCGGTGTCGACTCAGGAGTGCCGGCACCCGTCTGGGCGAGGAGCGACGCTCCGACGGCGACACCGCACAGCACCACGACACCGGCGGCGATGCCCACCCACAGCCCCACGCGCGAGCGCTTGGGCGGCGGCGGGGGCGCCTCGGTGCCGCCGAGCGGCTGGGTGGTGTGGTCGTGGGCGAGCGGCGCGGTGGCGGAGTGGGTGGGCCAGTCCGGCGCCTGCGGGGCGGCCGGCGCCGGCGCGCGCAGCACCGTCGCGTCGGTGGTGTCACCCCAGGCAGGCGGAGCGGTGACGGATGCCGCCGGCGGCGGCGCCGCCGCCGCTGCCGGGGCCGCCGCCGGCCGGAGCACCGTCGAATCGACGTCGTCTGCGTAGGAGAACGGCGGCACCGCGACCGGGGCGGACTTCGGCGAGGTGATCGCCGACGGACGCGTCGCGCCGGCGGCGGGCGTCGTCATCGGGTTGATGCTCACCACGCCGCGCACCCGCGTGAGACCGTCGTCGTCGTCTTCCACGACGTCGTCGGGCACGTGGTCGTCGAGGATGTCGATCGCCGTCACCGAATGCGACAGCTCGATCTGCACCTTCTGCAGTGAACGGGCGAAGGCGATCGCGCTCTCGTACCGGTCGGCCGGGTTCTTGGACATCGCCCGGGCGAGCACCTGCTCGAGCGAGGGCGGCACGTCGGCACGGCCGAGCGGCGACAGCGGCGCCGTCTCGATGCGCTGGATGAGGTCGGCGGCGGTGTTGCGCTGCCCCGGCAGCTCGAACGGCGACCGCGCTGCGAGCAGCGTGTACACGGTGGCTCCGAGCGCGTACACGTCGGAGCGCGGGTCGCTGCGCGGCACATCGGCGAACGACTCCGGCGGCGACCACGGGATCGACAGCCCCGCGGATTCCGCCGCGACCGTAGACGTCGACGCGATGCCGAAGTCGGTCAGCGCGGGGCGGTTGTACTCGGTGACGAGGATGTTGGCGGGCTTGATGTCGCGGTGGAGCACGCCCGCGCGGTGCGCGGTCTCGACGGCGGCGGCCACCTGCACGCCGACCCGCAGCGACTCGGCCACGCCGAACGGCTCGCGTCGGTAGCGCACCTGCAGGTTGGGCCGCGGGCAGTACTCCATCACGAGGTACGGGCGTCCGTCGCGCGCGACGCCCGCCTGATAGATCGTGACGATGGCCGGATGCGTGGAGAGCATGGCCATGACGTTGGCCTCGGCGGTGAACTCCTCGACCGATCCCGACGACATGCGCTCGGTGAGCAGCACCTTCACCGCGACGCGACGCTTGGGGAGCTGCTGCTCGTACAGGTAGACGTCGGCGAAGCCGCCCGATCCGAGCACCTCGACGAAGGTGAAGCCCGGAAGGTCGGGTGGCGCCATCGGCGCGCGTTTGCCGCTCACGCCATCTCCTCCACGGTCACCGTGATGCCGTCGCCGAGATCGAGCAGATCGCCCGCGACGACGACGGTGCCCTCCCCCGGGTGCAGGCGCACCGGGTCGGATCCGGGTCGGTGCAGGGTGGTGCCGTTGGTGGTGCGCAGGTCGGTGGCCACGATGCTGTCGCCCTCGACGCGCAGTTCGAGGTGGCTCCGCGAGATGTCCTGCTGCGGGCTGTCGACCGCGACGAGGTGCGGCAGGTCGGTGCCCGACACCCGCGTCGATCGCGGGCGCCGCCCGACCACCACGGTGCGGTCGAGGGTGACCACCTGCCCGGTCGATACGCGAAGGCGCCCGGGCGCGGGCCGCCGGGGTGCCGCGAGCGGCGGCATCGAGTCGACCGGCGAGGGTGCGGAGGCGTCGGGCGCCGCGCGCATCGCGCGGATCTGGGCCACCGACACCGTGTGTCCGTCGTGGTCGCCGTAGCCGTCGGCCTCGACCGCGGTGACGGCACCGGTCGCCGGCGCGTCGGCGTCGCGGATGACCGTGGCCTCCCACTGCTCGTCGAAGCCCGGGGCCGCGCCGATGCCGGTGGTGTCGTCGTCGACCGGGATCAGCGTCGCCTCGTCGACGCCCGCATCGTCGGCGTCGAACGCCTCCCGCTCGTCAGGACGGCGGCGCACGGAGGGCACGGTGTAGTCGACGAGGTCGGACGCGTCGTCGACGGGGATCGGGTCGGTCGTGAGGCGCTGCGGCGTCGGCGCGGGCACCTCGACGGGCTCGGCGACCGGGGGCAGGGCGGCGACGGGCGCGACGGGCACCTCGACTGGCTCTGCGACGGGCGCGACGGGCACCTCGACGGGCTCGACGACCGGGGGCAGGTCCGCAGGGGGCGCCTCGACGGGCTCGGCGACCGCTGACGGGGCGGGAGCCACGGCAGGAGCGGCGGTGGCGCGCCACTGTACCCAGTCCGCGAGCACGACGCCGTCGGCGATGGGCAGTGCGGACGCCGCATCCGTCCCCTCCGCTCCGAAGGTGACACCGTCGACTGCGGCGATGCTGCGCTCGCTCCAGGTCATGACGCCCGCGCCGGTGACGGTCTCGGCCACCGCGGCGTCGACGTGCAGCGGCAGATCGCCCCGCACCGCGAGGCGGGCGCCCGCGCCGTCGGACAGCGCGACGGCGAACGGCGGAAGCTCGGTCAGCGAGGCGCCGTAGGCCGCGGTGAGGGCTTCGAGCACTCCCGCGAGCCCTCGCCCGGCGGCCAGCAGCGCGTGCACCCGGGCGACGACCTCGGCCTGCACCTGCGCCTCGAACACGGCGAACCCGTGAGCGGTCACCGCGACCACGGCGCCCCCCGGCACGTATCGCATCGACATCAGAATCCTCCCGCCGCGACGGCCCGCGGAAGGGTGTCGCCGTCGGCGGTATCGACGACGCCCCCCACAGGCATCGTGTCATGATCCGAGCCGTCGTCGGATTTCGTGCGCACCCAGACGGCGTCGACGACGATGGCGGTGATGTTGTCGCGGCCCCCGCACACCATGGCCTCGTGGACGAGGCGGCGCGCTGCGGAGCCCGGGTCGGACTCCGCGGTCACGATCGCATGGATCGCCGGACTGTCGAGCTCGCTCGACAGTCCGTCGGAGCAGATCAGCAGGCGATCGCCGCGCTCCGCGGGGAGAAGCCAGTAGTCGGGCTCGGCGTCGCTCCCGCCGCCGATCGCCCGCGTAATGACGTTGCGGCGCGAGTCGCGGCCGGCTGCCGCGGCGTCGAGCTGCCCGCTGTCGACGAGCTCCTGCACCACCGAGTGGTCGACACTCACCTGCTCGAGCTCGCCCCCGCTGAGGCGGTAGGTGCGCGAGTCTCCGAGGTTGATCACGAGCCAGTAGCCCTCGCCGCCGACGTCGGCCACCACCACGCCGGCGAGGGTCGTCCCGGCGCCGGCGCCGGCGCCCGGCGGGAGCGCCTCGACGCGGGCCCGCGCGCGGAGCACCGCCCCGTGGACGGTGTCGATGTCGAGGCTCGGCCGACCCACCAGCGACGAGAACTCGTCGATCACGGTGGCGCTGGCGATCTCGCCGGCGTGGTGGCCGCCCATGCCGTCTGCCACCAGGAACAGCGGCGCCTCGGCGACGTACGAGTCCTCGTTGATCTTGCGGCGCAGCCCGGTGTCGGTCGCTGCGCCGACGGCGACGCCGAGAGGCGCCTCGCTCACGAACCGCCCCCGATCGACGCGAACCTGTCGCCGCACTCGAGGCGGTCGCCGGCACGCAGCGGCGTCGCCTGCCCCGGGGTGAGGGGGTTGCGGATGCCGTCGCGCACGAGCACGGTGCCGTTCGTCGAATGCCGATCGAGCACCCAGGCGCCGGAGGCGTCGCCGCCGATCTCGAAGTGCGTCTTCGACAGCGAGAGCGTCTCGTCGCGCACCGTCACGGTGACGGCCCCGGGCTCGGGCGACGGGTTGCGGCCGTAGAGGGTGCGCCCGTAGACCGCCATGCGCGATCCGTCGTCCCAGGTGAGCACCACGATGACCGGAGCCTCGGGGTACATCGCCGCACGCTGCGCCGGCGGAGCGACCGATGCCGCTGCCCGCGTCGCGTCGATGTCGTCGGGCTCCTCTGCCACCGGCGGCGCGAACGCGGAGGTGGGCGCCGGAGTCGGGGTCGAGGCGGCGGCGGGGGCGGGGGCCGGCGCGGCTGCCGCAGGTGCGGGCGATGACGAGCTGAACCCCGGGACGTGCGAGATCATCCCGGCCGCCGCGGGCGCGGCAGCCGCGGGTGCGGCCGGCGACACCGGTGCGACCGGCGGGGCCGGGGCGAAGGAGGCCGGCGGGGGCGGGAAGGCGGCAGCGGCGACCGAGGGCTGCGGCGGCGCGGGCTGCGAGGGCGCGGGCGGCTGCGGTGCAGCAGCACCTCGCCGGGCGACGCCGAACTCCTGCGCCGGGATCGGGAAGTCCGAGGGCCACGACATCTCGACGGGCGCCGTGCGCTGCACCGGCGCGCCGAAGTCGCTCGACAGCTGCGCCGCCGGAGCGAACGCCTGCCCGGCGGTCGTCGCCGCCGCACCGCGGACGTCGACCACCATGCTCCGCGTCGCCGAGTCGTGCCAGCCCTGGTGGCGGCTGCTCGCATCGAGCAGCGGCGTGAAGTAGCCGATCACGATCGACCCCGCGAGCCCCCACACGAGGTTGCGCAGCAGCGCCCTGCCGAAGCCGATCGGCGCGCCGGTCTCCGCGTCGGCCAGCCGCAGGCCGAGCAGACGCTGGCCGATCGAACCACGACCCGCCTGCATCCACGTGTAGACGCCCCACCACCACACGATCATCACGAGACCGAACAGCAGCACACTCAGCAGCGCGCCCGCTGCCGCCGCCGCCACACCGGCCGTGGGATCGGCGGCCGCACCCCCGAAGGCGATCGACGTGATGACGAGCAGCACCACGGCGATGGCTCCCGCGATGGCGAGGTCGATCGCATAGGCGCCGACGCGTCGGCTGATCGCCGCCGGCTGCACGCCGGACGGAAGGGGTGCGGTCATGGAGTCTCCTGCGGTGGCGCGGCGCGCTCCTCGGCGCGTCGTGACGTGCGGCGGTTCTGCCGCGTGCCCGTGTCGGCCGTCGGGTCGGCCGGGGCGGATGCTTCGGGGGCGGGCGCCGCGGGGGCGGAGCGCTGCGTGCGGACGGCAAGCGCGAAACGCGTGCCGGCCAGCAGCGAGCGCAGACTCAGGCGCGCGCGCATCCGTCGCCACACCGAATGACTGCGCCCGATTCCGCCGACGATCTCGTCGACCTGACGCCAGAACTCGTCGATGTCGGCGGGAGTCGGGTCTGCCGGCCCGAACACGTCGACATCCGCGCGTGCGGCGAGCGTCGTGACCCGCGGCTCGGCGAATCGGCTGGTGAGCGCGTCGGCGTCCTCGGTGCGGGTGCCCCCGACGCTCACGGCCGCGCCGTAGTCCGCCGCGCGGTCGACCAGCTCGTCCCAGCCGCCGCTGATGCGGTCGCTCGGACGCTCGGCCTCGCGGCGGCGGCGACGGCGCGAGGCCTTCAGCGCGCCGATGACGATGAACGGCGCGAGCAGGAGGGCGACGACGAGGATGCTGACACCGGCGACGCCCGCGATGAGACCCCACGGCGTGCTGCCGACCTCGTCCTCGTCCTCCGCACCCCGGTCGTCGGGGACGGTCGGCGGCAGGTCGGCGGGCTCTTCGAGGGGCGGCGGCGGCTGGAGCACCTGCGGCTTCGGCTCGGAGCGGGGCTTCGTGGTGACATCGCTCGGCTGCTGGTCTTCGGGCGGCGTCGGGTCGAACGGCACCCAGCCGTATCCCTCGAACGCGACCTCGACCCACGCGTGCAGGTCGTCGCCGGTCGCCTCGAACAGCGTGCCGGTGGCCTCGTCCTCGGCCGGGTAGAAGCCCATGACCACGCGCGCGGGGATGTCGACCTCGCGCGCCAGCAGTGCCATCGCGACAGCGTACTGCTCATCGTCGCCGACCATCTGCTCGGCCCCGAGCAGGGTCGTGATGCGCTCGGCAGTGTGCCCGGCGCGGGAGACGACCTCACCCTGCAGACCGTGGCTGAAGAAGCCCTTCGTGGAGAGCATCTCCTGCAGGGCGCGCACTCGCTCGACCGACGTCTCGGCATCCGCGGTCACGTCCGACGCGATCGCCGCGAAGTCGTCGGGCACGCCCTCCTGGGTGGGCAGCTTCACGTTCGCGAAGTCGACGCCGGCGAGCGCCTTGTCGTCGGGCACCTCCGGAACGACGACGTCGAGGTCGTACTCGTCGCCCGCGGCGAGGCCGCCGATGACGATCCCGGTGCCGCTCGCCGCGTTGTAGAACGACTCGCGGCGCATGTCGTCGGCGCGATCGCCGGCGAACGTCACCTGTTCGACAGCACCCAGCTGCGGCATCCAGACAGCGTCGTACTCGCCGATGGTGACGTGCACCTCCGCAGCATCGCCCCGGGCGTCGGGAGCCATGCCGCCGCGCACCGGGGTGAAGGCGCTCGACGAGCCGTAGCCGCCGCCGTCGGAGACGTTGTACACGGTTCCCGAGTAGGCGTCCATCGCCGCGATGCGCACGCGCGCATCCTTCGGCATTCCCGACATGGTGAACAGCGTGTCGTCGGCCGAGTCGCGCACATAGGCGCGGTAGGCCTGGAGCGGGCTCGGATAGTCGCGCACGTCGAACGGCGGGATGACGGTGTCGCGCAGCACGTAGCGCGGCGCCTCGGGCGCCGCGAAACCGCTCGCGACCACGCCGACGCCCACGGCGAGGGCGACGACGCCGGCACCGGCGAGCACACGGCGGCCGACGCCGCGCGTGCTCGACCCTGCCGCCGCGACCGCGGCGCCGGCGACCATCGACTGCCGCACGGCCAGCCAGCCTGCTGCCGCCGCGGCGAAGACGACGCCCTCGACGATCGGAGCGGCCGGGATGCTCGTTCCCAGCGCGATCTGCACCATGAGGAACGCGGCGGCCGGCGCGAGCGCCCAGGCTGCCTGACGCAGCCGGAGCGCGAGCGAGACGGTGAGCACCGCGGCGACGAGGCTGAGCAGGAACGGCACGATCAGGTAGCCGTCGGATGCCGGCACCGGCGGGACGGTGGTCAGCAGCTCCTTCCACGACGTCACGACGCCGAGCACCAGCCCGACCAGCGTGTCGACCGTGGGGACAACCCCGAACAGCGTCGTCTGGGGCAGCGCGAGCGGCCCGCCGAAGACGAGGTACACCGCGAGGGTGAGCCCCGCGACGACCAGCACGCCGAAGCCGCGCCAGGCCGACACGACCGCCACGCCCATGCCCAGGAGCAGGCCGCCGATCGCGGCGGGGAGATAGGCGGCGGAGCCGAAGGTGGGGAAGAACCCGACGATCGGCACGAGCAGCAGCACTGCGCACGCGACGAGATCGATGACCCAGCGGCGCACCGGGATCTGCGCGCCGTTCACGAGAGCACCCGTCGGAGTGCGGCGGGCAGCTGCTGGAGCTGACCGACGGTGACGACGTCGGCATCTCCGACGCGGCGCAACGACGGAGTCGCCGTGGTGTCGGCCACCACGGCCAGCGTGCGCGCCCCGAACGGGAGCCGGGCGCACGCGGCGCGGAGGGTCGCGGCATCCACCTGCGAACCCGTGACGAGCATCGCGATGCTCGCGAGCGGCATCGACGTGCCCGCGATGCCGGCGAGCTCGAGCACGCCGCCCTGCGCGGGCCGCGTGGGCTCGATTGCGGCGAGGCCGTCGAGGAGGCGCTTGGCGGTGTCGCCCGGGATGCGGCGAGCCTGGGTGTGCACCTCGACCTGCCGTGAATCGCGAACGGCGCGCACGCCCAGCGACCCGGCGATCGACACGGCGAGCTCGAACTCGTCGTCGTCGCGGTACTCCTTGGTGGCGCACGACAGCGCGATCACGAAGTGCGAGCGGCGGGTCTCTTCGAACTGGCGCACCATCATCGTTCCGGTGCGGGCGGTGGACCGCCAGTGGACGTGGCGGAGATCGTCGCCCGGCTGGTATTCCCGCAGCGCGTGGAACGAGACGTCGTCGGGCGACAGGTCGCGCGCCGACATGCCCTCGAGGTCGCGGAGGAACCCGAGCGACTGCCCGTCGAAGGCGACGGTGCGCGGATGCACGAAGAGGTCGACCGGGTCGTCACGGCGATGCACCCGCTCGAACAGGCCCAGCGGATCGCCGCGCACGACGCTCACCGGTCCGACGGCGAGCACGGTGCGCTTGGTCGTCGGGATCGTGAAGACCTCTTCGATCTCGGCGTCGGGCGCGAGGCGCGACACCTCGAACTCCCCGCGACCGCCGCCGACGGGCAGCACGACGCGTGAGGCGAGGATCGCCCGGCGCGACGGGTTGCGCAGCGTCATCGCTCCGACGGCACGCTCGCCCACGACGACGCGGGTGCGGCCCAGGTCGAGCGAGACGTCGTACGCGGTGCGCCCGATCAGGAAGAGCGCGCACAGGGCGAGGAGCGCCGCCAGCACAACAGCCGCGATCGTCAGCTCCCACCACCCGAGCACCTGGCCGGCGATCCACAGCACGACGGCGCCCGCGAGCAGGATCCATGCCGCGGGCCGGAACACGGCGAAGACGCGGCGCAGGGCGGCGGAGGTGGCGACGACGAACGGCGCGGCCGCCTCCGCCCAACCCGGGCGACCCTGCGCGGACGCAGCGTCGAGGGTGGGCGAATCGGCGGACATCAGGCTGCGGACCGGGCCTGCGGCGCGGCGACGGACTGCAGGACGCGGGCGATGACGGTCTCGGGCGTGATGCCCGAGAACTCGGCCTCGGGGTCGAGCACGAGGCGGTGCGTCCACACGGGGCCGATGAGCGCCTTGACGTCGTCGGGCAGCACGAAGTGGCGGCCGTTCGCCGCAGCGAGCACCTTGGCGACGCGGATCATCGCGAGCGATCCGCGCACCGAGACGCCCACGCGCGTGGCGGGGTCGTTGCGCGTGGCCTCGGCGAGCTGGGCGGCGTAGCGCAGCACGGCCGACTCGACGTGGACGGTCGCGGCGAGGTCGGCCATGTCGGCGACGGCGCCCGTGGTGATGATCGCCGGAAGGTGCGCCGACGGGTTGCGGTCGGCCGCGCCGGCGAGGATGCGCTCCGCGACATCGAGGTCGGGGTAGCCGATCGACGTCTTCACGAGGAAGCGGTCGAGCTGCGCCTCGGGCAGCTTGTAGGTGCCCGCCTGCTCGATCGGGTTCTGCGTGGCGATCACGAGGAACGGACGCCCCACCTCGTGCGGCGTGCCGTCGACGGTGACCCGCGACTCCTCCATCACCTCGAGCAGCGCCGACTGCGTCTTGGGCGACGCGCGGTTGATCTCGTCGGCGAGCACGATCGACGCGAAGACGGGTCCCTTGTGGAACTCGAACCGGTGCTGCGCCTGGTCGTAGATGGTCACGCCGGTCACGTCGGAGGGGAGCAGGTCGGGCGTGAACTGGATGCGGCTGCTCGTGCCCTGCACGGTCGCGGCGATCGCCTTGGCGAGGCTCGTCTTGCCGGTGCCGGGCGCGTCCTCGAGCAGCACGTGGCCCTCGGCGAGCATCGCCGAGATCACGAGGGCGACCACGTCGCGCTTGCCCATGAGGGCCTGGTCGACGTTGTCGACGAGGCGGGCGAAGGTTCCCTGGAACCAGGCTGCCTGTTCGGGAGTCATCGTCATGTCGTGGATTCCTGATCGTTCGTGAGATGAAGTGGAGAAGGACGGATGCCGCGGCTACTGCCAGGTCGTCGCCGAGGCGGTGCCCCACCCGACGATCTGGGCCTGGAGCTGGTACGCGTGGTTGTACCCGCCGTGCCAGCAGCCCAGCTGCGTCGTCCTGCCTGCGGTGATCTGCCAGGTCGCGCCTCCGGCGAAGCGCTTGCCGTTCTCGAGGCAGTTGACCTGATAGCGCCCGGACGGGAAGTTGTCGCTCACCGTGACCGTGAGGTAGTAGCAGACGTCGGGGTTGCAGTTGCCCGAGTCGGCGCCGCGCCCCGTGGTCGCCGTCACCGGCGGAGGCGGCGGCGGGCTGTCGGTGGTGCGCGACGCGTTCGCGACGTCGGACACCTGACCTTCCGTGTCGACCGCCCGCACTCGCAGGCTGTGGGTCTGGTCGTATCCGTTGCCGTAGGTCGCCGACCCGTTCGAAGCCGCCACGTTCTGCCAGCCGCCGCCGTTGTGCGAGATCTGCAGCCGGTCGATCGGCCTGCCGTTGGCGGCCGGCACGGTCCAGTTGAACCGCACCGACTGGCCCAGGTTCGTGGCCGACAGGCCCGGCGTGTTCACCGGACCGAACGGCTGCACGCCGCCAGATTCCGCCGACGGGTCGCCGTCGTAGCGCACGCCGTCGAGGCTGGTGTACGCCCGCACGCGGATCTTGTACGTGCCGTTGTTGGGCACCCCGTTGGTGATCGTGTTGGACGTGCCGCCCCAGTTGCCCTGCCAGGCACCGCCGTTGACGGAGTACTCGTAACGGATCTCCCCGGCGTTCGCGCCGTTGCCGGCCGCCGCGGTGTAGGTGACGGCGATCTGGTTGTTGCCGGGCGACGCTGCGGTGATGGTCGGAGCACCAGGCGCCACGAAGGCACGGCGCGGCGCCGACTGGCCGCTGGGCTCGCCCCAGCCCGCCTTGTTGTGCGCTCGCACGGAGAACGTGTAGTCCGTCGTGTCCGTGTCGACGGTGATCGCCTGCGTCAGGGTTCCGCCTGGCACGGCGACGGTGTTGACCACACTGCCGCCGCGCAGCACCGAGACCTCGTACTGGTCGATCGCGTCGCCGTTGGCCTCGGGCGCTGCCCAGCTGACCTGCAGCTGCGCCTGAGCCCCGACCGGCGAGTTGCGCGCCGTTGTGGGCGCCGCAGGCGCCGCCGGCGGCGCTGCAGGGATCATCGACTGCGAGTACTCGCTCCAGCTCGACGGCTCGATGGCGAGGTTGTGCGCGCGCACGCGCACCTGGTAGTCGACACCGTTCTCGAGGCCCTCCCAGGTGAGGAAGTTCCCGGTGACGCCCGCCTTCTGCGTGATGCCCGACGGTGGAGCCGGCGAGATCTCGAGGGTGAACGTCTTGACGGGGGAACCCGGGGTCGGCGGCGTCACCCAGGTCACGCCGAGGCTGCGGTCGCCGAAGGTGAGCGTCGGCGGCTGCGGGGTGTCGGGGCGCGCGTCCGGGCGCGCGACCTCGGACGGCAGCGACGGGTCGGAGTCGGCGACGCGGTTGGTCGCGACGACGGTGAAGGTGTACTCGGTGTTGTTCGTGAGGCCGGTCAGGGTGCAGGTCGTCGACGGGCACTGCTGCGAGAACCCGCCGACGGGCGAGCTGACGGTGTAGCCGGTGATCTCGGCGCCGTTGTCGGCGGGCGTCGACCAGGAGAGCACGACAGTGCGGTCCTGGGCGCTCGACACGGTGGGCTTGCCCGGCGCATCGGGGCGCCCCTGCACGGTGAGCCGGATGCGTCCCTCGACCTCGCGGTCGGCATCCTCGGTCACATCCTGGATGCGGTAGCGCACGACCATGGTGCCGAAGAACGCCGAGTCGGGCGTGACGTCGACCTGGGTGCCCGCGACCGCGACCGCGCCGTCACCCGACTCGATCTCGGCCGAGAGGATCTTCAGGTCGTCGCCGGGGAACGGGTTGAAGTCGTTCTCGAGCACCGGGACCGAGATCGTGTCGCCCTGGTGCGCCTCGGCGATGATGTCGTCGTTGGCCGTCGGGAGCGGACGGGTCGATGCCGTCACGGTGACGACGACGTTGCCCTCGATGGGGTCGGTGACGCCGTCGGTCACCCGCACCTTCAGCGTGGCGGACGTGCCCTTCTTGGTGCCGCTGTCGGCGCTCACCATGAGCGTGTCGCCGTCGACTGCGGCCGTGAGGCCGTCGGGCGCCCGCCCGACGAGCGTGTAGTTCATCGACTCGAGGTCTTCGGGGTCGGGGTCGCTCGTGAGGGCGAGCAGATCTATGCCGGTCGCCTCCTCGCCGGGAGCGACGGTCATCTGACCGTTGACGAACGTCGGCGGCTGGTTCGCCGGGGGCTTGACGGTGATCGGGATCGTCAGCGTCGCCTTCCGGCCCTCGGGGTCGTCCGGCCCGGTGCCGTCGGTCACCTCGAACGTCACGGCATCCTGGCCGAAGTACTCGGCGGCCGACGTGTACGTGAGCGTCGTCTGGTCCTTGACGAGCGACCCGCCATCGGAGTGGGCCGCGCTGACCTTCGCGACCTCGGTGATGACCACCTTGCCGCCACCGGCGGCGCGCACGTGGTCGGCGAGCGGGATCTCGGTCGGCTCTCCGCTGACGACCTCGACCGGCTCCGTGGACGTGAGGGTCGGCGGCAGGTGCGCGAGACCCGGCACACGGATGAACGCCGAGGTCGACTGGTCGTCGATGTCGGTGATCGTGTACATGATCAGCTGGTTCTCGTCGGCCATGGTCACCCGCACGGTGCCGTCGCCGCGCACGTCGGCCTCGCCACCGGGCACCGTGACGGTGAGCGCTGCGAGCGTGCCGTCGGGGTCCTCGTCGTTGGCGAGCACCTCGACGTCGACCGTCTCGCCCTCGATGTCGACGGCGCTGACGGCGTCATCGCGCGCGATGGGCCGCTTGAGCGGCACGTCCTCGTCGACGCTCACCTGCAGCACCGCGGTGGCGCGGGCGCCGCGCTCGTCGCGGATCGAGTACTGCAGCGACGTCTCGACCGGCTGATCGGGCGAGGTGACGACGACGCGGTTGCCCTCGACCTCGGCCGTCAACCCCTCGACGTCGGGGAGCACGAGCGAGTCGCTCAGGAGCACGATCTGGTCACCATCGGGGTCGGAGTCGTTCTCGAGCACAGGCACGGCGACTTCGCGACCGGGTCGCATGACCACCGAGTCCTTGCCCGCGTACGGGGCCTGGTTGAGCGCCTCGGCGCCGGCGATGCCGACGCGGATCGACCCCGTCGCCTCCTTGCCGAGCCGGTCGCGCACCCGGTAGGTGAACGCGTCGACGCCGACCGAGTCGCCGAACGCCTCGTAGGTGAGATGGTCGGGGCCGGTCTCGGTGATCCTGCCCTTGGACGGCGCCGAGGCGAGGCCGATCAGCTCGACGGAGTCCCCGTCGGCGTCGATGCCGTCGAGCGGCACCGAGATGTCGACGGTCGAACCGCTCAGCACGCGCGCGGTCAGATCGCGCGGGCGCGGTGCGGTGTTGGTCTCGGGGTCGAGCGGAAGCACCTGAATGGTCACGAAGCCCGCGTCGAACTGACCCGTGGTGTCGACCGCGTCATAGGTCGCGTAGACGGTGCCCGGCTCGTCGCTCGCGCGGAAGCGGATCGTGTCCTGCGACACGAACATCTCGCCCTGCTCGGGTTCGATCAGCGGCTCGACCAGGTCGGGCGCCACATGGATCGTGTCGTTGTTGGGGTGGTAGTCGTTGGCGAGCACCGGGATCGTCACCACATCACCCGCGCGGACGATCGCGGTGTCGTCGTTGGCGACCGGAGCGCGCAGCTGAGAGGGCGCCGGCACGGGGATGACGACGACCTCGCCGTCGGCGGTCTGGGTGCCGTTCGAGATGCGGTAGGTGATGCGCACCTGCTCGTCGAGCGCCGCGTGGTCGGTGATGCGCAGGGTCTCGTGGTTGAGCACCGCGGCCGAGACGCCCGACGCGGGATCGACGGTCACGGACTGCACGACGAGGATGCCGCCGCCGGGGTCTGTGTCGTTGGAGAGGACGTTGACCAGCACCTCGCCGCCGCTCGGGAGCAGCGCGACATCGCGCACCGCGATCGGCGGGAGATCGGACTCCTCTGCGGGCACGACGTCGATGCGAACGATCCCGGTCACGGCGTTGGGTCCTGCCGAGACCTGGTACTGCACGTAGTAGACATCCTCGATGTCCGACACGAAGCTGAAGGTCTCGTTCGGGTAGTCCGGGACGATCGTCGTCCGTTCCACGTCTTCGACGCGGGCGAGGCGGAGCGACTCGCTCCCCGATGCTGTGTCGTTCGTGAGCGGCGCCACCGTGACGGTCTCGCCGACACGGGCGACGACATGGTCGGCGTTGGTGATCGGAACGGTCGACCCGACCGGGCGCACCTCGAGGCGCAGGACGCCCTCGGTGAAGCTCTCGCCGTCGGAGACGATGATCACCACGTCCTTGCGACCGACGGCGCCCGAGATCGCGCGGTAGGTGATGCGTCCGTCCGACGTGAAGTCGGCCTCGTCGCCCTGCTCCGCGATGACGCCCTGGAGGAACACGTCGTCGCCGTCGGGGTCGATCCAGTCCGGCAGCACGTTGTAGCTGACGGTGCCGCCGGTCTCGACGGTCACCGGCGTCACGCGCCTCTGCTTCGGCGCGGCGTTGTCGTCCCAGCCGCGCACCGTGAGCGTCACGCGTGCGGTATCGGTGCCACCGCGGCCGTCGTCGATCTCGTACTCGAACGACTCGGAGCCGATGGCGCCCTCCGGAACGGCGATCTGCAGCGCGCCGCCGTTGTTGATCGGCTGGATCGCGCCGAGGGACGGGTCGTCGCCGACGACGGAGGCGACCAGCACGTCGCCGTCGGGGTCGCTGTCGTTGTCGATCACGGGCAGCACGGTGGTGCGGCCCGGCCGCACGCCGAGCTTGTCGTCGGTCGCCACGGGAACGGTGTTCTCGTCGGTGCGCTCGGGGAGCGTGGTTTCGACCGTCTCCTCGGTCGTCTCCTCGTCGTTCTCCTCGGAGTCGCCCTCGGGCGGAGTGATGTCGTTCCAGTTGTCGACCTGACGCAGGTCTTCCGCCGCCATCCACGCGCTGCCGCCGATGATGTCGTTGAGCACGATCACGTCACGATTCACACGGAAGCGCATCTGACCCGCGGAGTCCGCACCCGGCACCTGCTGGGAGAGGTCGTCGGCATCGCCGATGCAGTCGCGCACGAACGTCGCCGACCCCGACCACACGCCGTACGCGCAGCCGCCGAGCGACACGGGCTCCGCCGGCGTGCCTTCACCGTCGGCCGGTGTCGACACGGGCTCGGAGCCGTCGAACGGAACGCTCACCAGTGCGGCCGGTGTGGCGACGATGACCGCATCCGATCCGTCGGACGGCTGCTGCACGCGCGCGCCCTCGGCGCCCTCGATCGTGGTGTCGAGTCCGCCGCTGGACACCAGCGTGCCCGACGCGGTGTCGAGCACGACGGCGGTGTTGCCGACCACGGTGACCTGGAGCTCCGCCTTCTCGGGGATCGACCCGAGGGAGGAGCGCTTCGGCTCGCTCGCCTCGCCCTGCGCGTCGACCTCGACGGTGACGAGCTCGCGATCGGCCGCCGAGGCGGCGTAGACCGTGCCGTCACGGCCGACCGTCGCGACGGCACCGGCGCCGAGCTCGGCGAGGGGCTCCTGCTCGGCAGGCGAGAATGCTCCGAGGCCCGCTGCCGGAACGACCCAGAGCCGCCCCTTGTCGCCGTCGAGGATGGAGATGGTCTCGGCACCGAGGGCGACGGAGGAGTTCGCCGGGATCTCGGCACTGTCGGAGAGGATCACCAGCGCCGGGTCGACCGTCGTCGCGGTCGACTCCTCCGGATCGACGAGCACGACCCGGTCACCCGCCTGCAGGATGTCGTATTGCTCCGAGACCGTGCGGAAGCCGCCGTCGAGCAGCTCGGACTCGTGGTTGAAATGGCCCACGAGGAAGCTCGACTGCTTCGTCACCCACACGCCGCCGTCATTGAGGTCGACCTCGGTCGTCGGGTTGCCGTCGTAGACGAACGCCATCGTGGTGACGGCGAGCGCCGCCACGGTCACGACACTGGACGACACGACCGTCTTGCGGCGCGCACGCAACCACGCAAAGGACCTCATGGGGGACGCAAGCCTCCTACGGCGACGGCTGTCGTGGGACGGCACGAGCGCGCCGACCGTGGGGATCGGACACGCCCGAGATGTGGGGATTGCGAACAGCCTAACCCGATCTCACAGGGAATCCACATGGGGACAATCCCCCATGCGCCGTCACGATCCGATATTCACCCGGCGTCGAGCGAGCACGCCGAGGAAGACGAGTCCGAACGCCCCCAGCCCGGTCATCACGAGGGATCCGGCGGCGAACCACCCCAGGGCCGTCTGATCCGTCAGGGCGGCCAGCAGCAGGTCGAGCCCCCACCCGGTCGGGAGACGCGACTGCAGGGTCGTGAGAAGCGGCGGCACCGTCGAGGCGAGGCCGGCGGCGAGTGCGACGAGTGCGATGGCGAGGGCGATGAGGCGCCCCGCTCCACCGAACGCAGCGGCGAGCCCCTGATTGGCGAGGGTGAACACGGCGCCGAGATAGACCGCCCCCACCGTGAAGGCGAGCCACTGCATCGGTGTCACCGCGGTGCTCCCCAGCACGACGAGGGCGACGACGAACCCCTGCGCGGCGCCGAGCGCAGAGGGCGTCGCGACAGCGCGCAGGGCTATGGCCCCCGATCGCGCACCGGTGAGCAGCATCCGCGTGGGCACCGCCTGAACGCCCAGAGCGATGACGAGGCCGCCCAGCCAGAGGGCGAGCATCGTGAACAGCGGCACGGACTGCACTCCGGCACCGCCCGGCGCGCCGGCGAGGTCGACCGGACGAGCGACCACCGACGACAGCGTCGCGATGTCGGTGTCGCTGTAGGTCGGGATCTGCTCGGCCGCCTGCCCGAGGCCGTCGGCGAGCTGGACGGCCCCCGCATCGACCTGCTGGGTGCCGCCCGCGAGCTCGCTCGCACCGTCGGCGAGAGTCACCGCGCCGTCGCTCGCTGACGCGGCACCCGCCGCGATGTCGGTGGATGCCGCGGCCGCAGCGTCCACCGACGCTGCGAGCGGAGGCATGGCGGCCGCGAGCGCGTCGTCGCCGTCCGCGACCTGTCGCGCTCCGGCGTCGAGAGCATCGACCTGCTCGACCACAGCCTCGAGTTCCGCGAGCGTGGCCCCGGCGCGGTCGCATGCGCGCCGAGGCGTCTCGCAGAGCGCCGTGACGACCGCGGCGAACTCAGCCGCGACAGCATCGAGTCGACTCGACGCGGTGCCGACGGCGGCGGCCACGGCATCCGCCCCACGTGCGACTTCGGCGGTCTGCCCCGGCAGGCCGGCGGTGAGCGCGGCGAGCTCGGTCAGACCGTCCGCGAGCGAGGCGGTCCCGCTCTCGAGCGAGGCGAGGCCGTCCGCGAGACCGGCGGTCCCCGCGGCGAGTTCGTCGGCCCCAGCCGCTGCGGAGGCGGCGCCCGTCGCGAGCTGCTGCGCCCCTTCCGCGGCATCGCCGATCTGTTCGTCGATCGTGTTGAAGCCCGTGTAGACCTGCCCGAGGTATCGCGAGATCAGCTGGGTGTTGAGGGTGTCGACCGCACTCTCGGTGACGGCCGTCGTGAGCGCGGGGTCGAGCCATGCGGATGCCGGCGTCGTGACGATCTCGACCGTTGCGCGCACCGCATCCGCGGCCGGCCCGCTCATCGACGTCGCGTTCGCCGAGAAGTCGTCGGGGATCGTGACGATCGCCGCGTAGCGTCCCGATGCCAACCCCGCAGCCGCCTCGTCGGCATTGGTGAGCACCCAGTCGAGCGTCTGCTGCGTCACCGACCCGTCCGGGCCCTCGAGGTCATCGCCCGGCGAGGCCGAGGGCGACGGCGAGGCCGAGGGTGAGGGCGAGGAAGACGACGAGAGCGCGGGCGCGGGCGAGGAGGACGACGCGGTCGGAGTCGGTGACGGATCGGACCCGCCGGCCGCCGGGTCCATGAGAGCCGCCGCGA
Organism: Microbacterium terrae; assembly: GCF_017831975.1. Lineage (NCBI taxonomy): Bacteria > Bacillati > Actinomycetota > Actinomycetes > Micrococcales > Microbacteriaceae > Microbacterium > Microbacterium terrae. The sequence continues at coordinate 2,876,567 of NZ_JAFDSS010000001.1, forward strand.
ACTCGCGGCCGAGCGGGATCGTCTGGCCGTTCACCGTGACGGGCACGTCGTCGTTCACGATCGCGGCCGTCACGCGGTCGAGGTTCGCGACCGGCATCGCGAGCGCCCACGCGAGGATGCCGCCGATGAGGAGCGGTGCGACGATCAGCCCGACCACCGTGAGACGCCCCGGGCGCTCGGAGCCCGAGGTCGCGGAGAAGTCACGGCGCACCATCTCAGCGCGTCCCCACCAGGTGGTGTTCGAGCCCGATCGACACGATCGGAGCTCCGTCGGGTACGAGATCGGCGCCGCCGTCTTCCTGTCGGCACGCGAGCACGATCGTCAGGTGCGAGTCCTCCCGCCGGCTGCGCGCGATCCCCGCGCGCAGCGCCGCCCGCACCCCGGGGTCGGAGATGTCGTCGACCGCATCGAGCATCAGCACGGCTGGCGCACCGCGCAGGGCGTCCTCGAGCGCAGCGACGGCGCCCGCGGCGTCGCCGAGGTGCACGTACGACGTGCGCGCACGCAGCGAGCTCGCCCGGACCGGCAGGACGAGCCCTGCGACCCGCAGCCTCACCGCCGTGGCCTCTGCCCGGCCGCCCAGCGCCGCCAGGAGCGCACTGCGGTGCGCCGGCTCGCCGCCGTGGACCAGGAGGACGCCACCCGCCGGCACCATGGCATCGACGGGTTCGGAATCGACGCCCACGACACGCATCCGCTCCGCCGCGATCGCGATCGCGATCCGATCGCCGCCCTCCGGCCAGCCGTCCAGGGCGAGCTCCTCGGCGAGTCCTTCCCCTTCGACGTCGAAGCTCGGCAGCAGGCGGTCCATCCAGCTCGGCATCCTCCACGCGAGCTCCCCGCACAGCACGAGGATCGCGGGGACGAGCGCCATCCGCACGATGAACGCATCGATGACGACGCCCACGGCGAGGCCGAACGCGATGGGCTTGATGTTCGCATCGCCCTCCGGCACGAAGGCCGCGAACACGGCGAACATGATCGTCGCGGCCGCGGTGACGACCCTGGCCGATGCCGCGAACCCGCGATCGACGGCCTCTTCCGCGTCACCGTGGTGGACGTAGTGCTCCCGCATGCGCGAGACGAGGAACACCTCGTAGTCCATCGCCAGCCCGAAGAGCACTCCCATGAGGATGATGGGCATGAAGCTGACGACCGCGCCGATGCCCTGCACATTCAGCGGGCCGGCGAGGAAGCCGTCCACGAACACGAGGCTCGTGAGGCCGAACGCCGCGGCGATCGACAGCACGTACCCGAGCGCCGCGGTGACCGGGACGATGATCGAGCGGAAGACGATCGCCAGCAGGATGAGCGAGAGCCCGACGACGACGATCCCGAAGGGCAGGAGCGCGCCGGCGAGCCGGGCGGAGATGTCGATCGCGGCAGCGGTGTATCCGGTGACCGAGAGGTCGACGCCGTACTCCTCGGCGAAGTGGTCGTGCATCGATCGGAGGGTCGCGACGAGCTCCTCGGTCGCCTCGGAGCTCGGCGAGCCAACCGAGATCACCTGCACGATCCCGGTGTCGCCCGACTCGTTCGGGGTCGCGAGCGGAACCGACTCCACACCCGGCACCGTGCTGATCTCGGAGCCGAGATCGTCCATCAGCGCAACCGGGTCGGAACTCTGGATCACCGAACCCGTCACGAGCAGCGGACCGTTGTACCCCGGGCCGAAGTTCTCGGTGATGAGGTCGTACGCGATCCTCCCGGGAGTCCCCTCGTCGAGCGAGCCTGCGTCGGGGAGGGCGAGGCGCAGGTGCGCGGCGGGCAGCGCGAGGGCGCCGAGCGCGACCACGATGAGTGCGATCGTGATGATCGGCCATCGCGTGACGGCGCGGACCCAGCCCCAGAAGAACCCGCGGGGTCGATCCGTGGGCTGCGCGGGTTCGAGGCTCGGGTCGAGGTCCTCCTCGGCGGCCTCTTCCGCCTCGGCATCCCGCGCGACGGTGGCGTCGTCGACACCGTCGCCGGCCGGATCGTCGCCGCCATCGCCTGCCGTGGCCGCCCCGGTGTCGTCCGCGACGGCGGGGCGGTGCGGGCGCAGCCGTCTCGGCAGCACCCGCCATCCCGCGAAGCCGAGCAACGCCGGAGTGAGGGTCAGCGAGATGACGACCGCGATCGAAACGGCCATCGCCGCCGCGAAGCCCATGGTCGTCAGGAACGGGATGCCGGCGACCGACAACCCGGCGAGCGCGATGACGACCGTGGCTGCGGCGAAGACGACAGCCGACCCCGAGGTCGCAACCGCGCGAGCAGCGGACTCCTCGGGTTCGATCCCACGCGCGAGCTGCTCGCGGTGGCGCGCGAGGATGAACAGCGAGTAGTCGATGCCGACGGCAAGACCCAGCATGAGCGCCAGCAGGGGTGTCGTGGAGGTGATCGTCAGGAACCGGGTCGCCGCCAAGACGATCGAGAGTGAGGCCCCGACGCCGAGCAGCGCCGTGAGCAGCGGGAGTCCCGCCGCGACGAGGGCCCCGAAGGTGATGAGCAGCACCACGAAGGCGATCGCGATGCCGAGCAGCTCGGTGATGCTGATGCCCGTGGAGCTCTGCGAGAAGAGCTGACCACCCACGGCGACCTCGCTCCCCGCCGGAAGTGCGGCTTCGAGCGACGAGCCGGCATCCTGAAGCGCAGCCGACGTCGTCGGAAGAACCGCGCTCGCGGCCACCGACAGCTGGATCGGCACGAGCACCGCCGTGCCATCGGTGGAGATGCCGGCCGAGGAGGACGAGGAGTAGGGCGATGTCGCCGCCAGCACCTGCGGGATCCCCGCGATCCGGGTCACCGCGGCCTCGACCGCGGTCTGGAACGCCGGGTCGGTGACGTCGCCGCCCTCCGGCGCGACGGCGATCAGCTGCGCGGACGTTCCCGTGACCTGCGGGAAGGTGCGAGCGAGCGAATCGAGAGCCTCCTGTGACTCGGTCCCCGGAATGGCATACGTGTTGTTGGTGCCCATGCCGATCGATCCGGCGACCGCGAAGAGCACGACGAGCGCGCCGGTCCACACCAGCACCATCCGCACCCGCGCACGGAAGGCCCAGCGACCGAGCGCGTACAGGGCTGACGACACGCAAACCCCCCTCGCTCGCGGACGCCGCCGACGGCCCCTTCTCAGGGCGCGAAGTCGCACGGTGGCCCCAGAGTAGGACTGTCGTCGGGCCTTCACAACGGGATCGGTGCCCGGCGGCCGCGGCCTCTACTCGGGCGAGTTGCCGGTGTCGCCGCCGTGGTCGAACGGCGAGACGACGCCCTCGTATGCGAGGTGCGAGACCATGCCGAGCGCGGCGTGCTCGAGGTTGTGGCAGTGATCCATCCAGATTCCGGGGTTGTCGGCGACCAGCGCGATCCGCCACACCTGCCCCGGCCCCACGGCGAACGAGTCGACCCACAGCGCTCCCTCGGGCGCCTTCCCGTCGACTTCGAGCACGAGCGCGCGGTGCCCGTGCGGGTGCATGGGGTGGGTCTCGTACCCGCGGTTGACGATGGTGAGCGCGACGATGTCGCCCTCACGCACGACGGTCGGCTCGATCTGCGGGAAGACCGCCCCGTCGATCGTGTACGCGTACGCGGGGCCGTTCGCGGTGAAGCGCGGCAGCCGGTCGAGCACGATCGTGCGATCGACGTCGAACGGGCCATCCGCCCAGTCGGGGAGCGGCGCGCTCCCGTAACGGAGTGGATCGAAGGATGCCGTCGGCGCGACCCGTGCGGGCTCGGCGGCGCCGTCGGCGGTCACGAACGAGAGGCGGGCCGACCGCGAACCGGTGTCATCGATCCGGGCACCGGTCGACGGCATCCTGAATCCGATGTCGACGCGACCGCCCGCGGGGATCGACACCGACTCCGCGTCGAGGTCGCCGGGATCGGCGATCTCCGACCCGTCGATCGCCAGCACCCGGAACGCCGTTCCGCTCACCGCGACGGCACGGGTCACCTGGTCGGTGTTCGCCAGGCGCACGCGCACCTCGGCTCCCGGTGCCACGACATGGGTCGCCACCTCGTCGGTCGCCCCCATCACGAGCCGGCCGGCGAAGGTGTGCAGCGGCACCGCCAGATCGAGGTCGGGCGGGGCGGCACCGTCGTCCGGATGCACGACGAACATGCCGTACAGCCCTTTCACCACGCCCGTGGATGCGGCCTGGTGCGTGTGGTACCAGTAGGTGCCGGGCTGATCGGCGACGAAGCGGGAGGTGAACGAGTCGCCGGGGGCGACGGCATCCTGGGTCACTCCGGCGACGCCGTCGTCGCCGTTGGGCACCGCGTACCCGTGCCAGTGCAGGGTGACGCCCTCGGCGATGTCGCGGTTGTTCAGCACCACCTCGACGAGGTCGCCCTGCGTGGCTTCGATCAGCCGGCCGCCGAGCTCGCCGAACGTCCACGCGGTCACGCTGTCTCCTGAGGGCAGCTCGTACGTCCCGGCGCGGGCGTCGAGCTCCACCCTGACGTCGGCCGCCTCGGTGCGTTCTTCGCGGAGCTGCGTCACCGACACCGGGTCGGTTCCGGGGAACCCCTGCACCGGATCCTCCCCCGTGACAGCCTCATGGCCGTGGGCTGCGGTGTGGATGGGGTCGGGACCCGCGGCGCCGAGGGCGGTGAACGCGACCGACACGACCAGCACGCCGGCGACGCCGGCGGACACGACGGCGAACGGACGGCGCGACGCGGGGCGCACCACGACGAGCGCGATGATCGCGATGGCTCCGAGTGAGAGCGCCCACGCGGCGGCCGCGGTCCACCCCGAGAACGGCGCGCCGATCACGAAGGCTCCGAGCAGGCCCATCGCCGCGGCGACGACGCCCGTCCAGGCGGAGAGGCGGGTGGATGCCGATGCTCGCCGGCGGGCATCCACCCGCAGGTCCGCGATACCCGAAATCGCGAACCAGACGGCGCCTCCGAGAGCCAGAGGAGCCGCGAGCACCACACGGTCGGCGGCGAACGACCAGTGATGCGTCCAGAGGGCCGCCGTGGCGGCGATGCCGCCGGCGACGGCGACCATCGCGCCCAAGGCCGGCGCCCACCACGCGGGTGAGCGGACCGGTCGCGACGAGGTCGCCACCGTCGCCCAGAGCGCTGCGCTCGCCACCCCCAGCGTGAGCGCGACGATCTGGGCGACGGAGGCCGTCATGGTGTCAGGGCGCGGGCTGGGCCGCGGGCGCCGTCTGCGCGGCGTCCGGCGCCGCGGCATCCGTCGCAGCGGCATCCGTCGCAGCGGCATCCGTCGCAGCGTCACCGGCAGGTGCCGACGCCTTCTCCCGCTTCGGCGTGCGGAAGGCGAGCACGAACGCGCGGCGGATGATCAGCCCCGTGACGAAGAGGATCGCCACACCGTTGAGGGCGTGCAGACTCACGGTCATCGTCGCGGCGAGCGGGATCTCGGCCGACTCGGGTCCGACGCCGAAGATGAGCCCCGTGATGATGAAGATCAGCGTCTGCAGGATGAGCAGGCCGAAGGCGAGCACCGTGAGCCAGATCGTCTTCTTGCCTGCCCGGGCGATCGCCGCCGTGATGATGGAGAGGAGGAAGAGGATCGGGAGCACCATCCGGCCGTTCATCGCGTGGACGATGAACAGTTCGTCCTCGGGATGGCTGAACACACCCAGCCCCGCGAAGTAGAACTGCAGGACGACGCTCGCAACCGCGAGGATGCTGACGACGAAGAACACCTTGCGCATGACGCACTCCGATCCGTGGATGTCGCTCGCGCGGACGACTGGGTGTCGGTGGTGCGGGCGGTGGCGGCGGGAATCCCCTTGTGGACGAGAGAGGCTCCCGCCGCCACGGTGATACATCTACGCGAAGCCGGTATCCGTGCGGTATCCATCGCCGCCGTCGTGCGCCGTCGCTCCCGGACTCCCGCGGGATCGCGCGGTCGTCAGGCGCCGACGTACTGCTTCAGGTGCCGCGCGGTGAGGGTGTCGGCCGACGCGACGAGGTCGGCGGGCGTGCCCTCGAATACGATCCGGCCGCCGTCGTGCCCGGCGCCGGGGCCGAGGTCGATGATCCAGTCGGCATGCGCCATCACCGCCTGGTGGTGCTCGATGACGATGACGGTGTTGCCTGCGTCGACCAGGCGGTCGAGCATCCCGAGCATGTTGTCGACGTCGGCGAGGTGCAGACCCGTCGTGGGCTCGTCGAGCACGTAGACCGCACCCTTCTTCGCCATCGAGATCGCCAGCTTCAGGCGCTGACGCTCGCCGCCCGAGAGGGTGTTGAGCGCCTGCCCGAGCGTGATGTAGCCGAGGCCGACGTCGACCATGCGCAGCAGGGTCGCGTGCGCCGGACCCTTGGTGATGAATTCGGATGCCTCGGCCGCCGACATCGCGAGCACTTCGGCGATGTTCTTGCCGTCGAGGGTGTACTCGAGCACCTCGTCGCTGAAGCCCGATCCCTCGCACAGCTCGCACAGGGTCTCGACCGACTGCGTGAAGCCGAGGTTCGTGATGATCACGCCGAGACCCTTGCAGGCGGGGCAGGCGCCCTCGGAGTTCGCGCTGAACAGGCCCGGCTTGACGCCGTTCGCCTTCGCGAACGCGGTGCGGATGGCGTCGAGCACGCCCGTGTAGGTGGCGGGGCTCGACCGTCTCGACCCCTTGATCGCCGACTGGTCGACGACCACCACGTCGTCGAACGCGGGCACGTTGCCGTGGATGAGCGACGACTTGCCCGATCCCGCCACACCCGTGACCACCGTGAGCACGCCGAGCGGGATGTCGACGTCGACGCCGGTGAGGTTGTGCTGCGTCGCCCCGCGGATCTCGAGCGCTCCGGTCGACGCGCGCGTGCCGGCCTTCAGCTGCGCGCGATGGTCGAGGTGGCGGCCGGTGAGGGTGTCGGATGCGCGCAGTCCCACGACATCGCCCTCGAACTGCACGGTGCCGCCGGCGCGACCGGCGCCCGGGCCGAGGTCGACGACGTGGTCGGCGATCGCGATCACCTCGGGCTTGTGCTCGACGACGAGCACGGTGTTGCCCTTGTCGCGCAGCTGGGTGAGCAGCCGGTTCATGCGCTCGATGTCGTGCGGGTGGAGCCCCGCGGTCGGCTCGTCGAAGACGTACGTGATGTCGGTGAGGCTCGAGCCGAGGTGGCGGATCATCTTGGTGCGCTGCGCTTCGCCGCCCGACAGCGTGCCCGACGCGCGATCGAGGGAGAGGTAGCCGAGCCCGATCTCGATGAACGACGCGACCAGCGCGCGGATGCTCTGCATCAGCGGCCCCACCTCGACGGCGTCGACCGTGGCGAGCCAGGCGTCGAGGTCGGAGATCTGCATGGCCGCGGCATCCGCGATGCTGATCCCGCCGATCTTCGATGAGCGTGCGCCGTCGTTGAGGCGCGTGCCGCCGCAGTCGGGGCAGGGCAGGAACTTCACCGCGCGGTCGACGAACGCCCGGATGTGCGGCTGCAGCGCCTCGCGGTCCTTCTGCAGGAACGACTTGGTGATCTTGGGCACGAGACCCTCGTAGGTCATGTTGATGCCGTTGATCTTGACCTTCGTCGGCTCCTTGTAGAGGAAGTCGGCGCGCTCCTGGTCGGTGTAGTCCTCGATGGGCTTGGCCGGGTCGACGAACCCCGACTCGGTGAACCCCTTCACCATCCAGCCGTCGGTGTTGTATCCGGGCACCGTGATCGCGCCGTCGGCGAGCGACTTCGTCTTGTCGTACAGCTCGTCGAGATCGACGTCGCTCACCTCGCCGAGACCCTCACAGCGCGCGCACATGCCGCCGGTGATCTCGAACGAGCGGCGCTCCTTGACCTTCTTGCCGCCCTTCTCGAGGGTGACCGCGCCCGCGCCGCTGACCGAGGGCACGTTGAACGAGAACGCCTGCGGCGAGCCGACGTGCGGCTGACCGAGTCGGCTGAAGAGAAGCCGCAGCATCGCGTGCGCGTCGGTGGCGGTGCCGACGGTCGAGCGGGCGTTCGCCCCCATGCGCTCCTGGTCGACCACGATCGCGGGGCTGATGTTCTCGAGGGCATCGACCTCGGGGCGGTTCAGCTGCCCCATGAATTGCTGCACGAAGGTGGGGTAGGTCTCGTTGATGAGCCGCTGCGACTCGTTCGCGATCGTGGCGAAGACGAGCGACGACTTGCCCGAGCCGCTCACCCCGGTGAACACCGTGAGCCGGCGCTTCGGGATGTCGACGTCGACGTTCTTGAGGTTGTTCTCGCGTGCCCCCACGACCCGGATGAGCTCGTGCGAGTCGGCGACGTGGGATTCGGATGCATCGGCCATGCGAACAGTCTGCCGGGGAATGCGGACAGCGCGCTTCCTCGATCCTGCTCGATGCCCCCGCGCCGCCCCGGTCGTCGAGCGAGCGGAGCGAGACGAAACGCGTCAGACCGCGGCCGGCGCGATCGCGAAGTTGTCGCGGAACAGGCTGGTCGGGTCGTACTGCGCCTTGATCGCGCGCAGCCGCTCGAGCGTCGCGGGCGGGAACGCCTCGGCGATGCGCTCGGGGCGCAGCGACGAGTCGAAGCTCAGGTACATCCCCGTCGTGTGCTCGGCGAGGCTCTGCCACTGCGCGTCGAGGCGGTCGGGGTGCGACCCGAGGGCGACGACCGAGAAGTTCGCCGAGCGGTGCGCGTAGGCGGTGGCATCCTCGGCTACATCGGCGACCGCGCCGCCGACGGCGCGCAGCTGGAAGAACGGCACGGCGCCGGATTCGAGCATCCTCGCCGCCGCCTCGGCGAACGCCGGAGTGATGTGCTCGATCAGGGCCGAGCGCGAGTGCGGCTCGCCCGCGCCGTGCTGGGGTCCGAGGTCGGCGTTCGCCATCACCCGGGCGTACGGCGCCAGCTGCACCTGCTGCTGCACGAGCGGTGCCAGCTCGGCGAACGGCTGCAGTCGCTCGATGATGGTGTCGGGATCGTCGGAGTCGATCACGCCGTAGAGCTGCACGATCTGCGGCTGCCCGGGCCGCGGCGCCCCAGCGAGGAGGAACACGGTGAGGTCGCGATCGGCCTCCTCGACGACGCGTCCGTACCCCTCGAGGAACGCGGGCACGTCGTCGACCTGGAACGCCAGCTGCGCCCAGCCGACCTCGCCGACCTCATCGACCTCGAACTCGAACGCGGTCACGATGCCGACGTTGCCGCCGGCGCCGCGCACCGCCCAGAACAGATCGGCGTGGGTCGTGGCATCCGCCCGCACGATGCTCCCGTCGGCGAGCACGATCTCGGCGGCGCGCAGGTGGTCGATCGTCAGCCCGTGCTCCCGCGCGAGGAAGCCGATGCCGCCGGCCGTGGCGAGGCCGCCCACTCCGACGCCGCCGTAGTCGCCCGAGCTCAGCGCCCAGCCGTGCTCGGCGAGTGCCGCGGCGACCTCCATCCAGCGGGCGCCCGGGCCGATGCGCACGAGGCGCCGCTCCTCGTCGAGCACCTCGATCGCGTTGAGTCGGCGCAGGTCGATCACGATGCCGCCGTCGTTCGTGCTGCGGCCGCTGATGCCGTGGCCGCCGCTGCGGACGGCGAGGTCGTGCTCCGGATGCCGCCGCGCGAAGGCGACGGCCTCGGCGACCTGCTGCGCCGAGTCGGGCTGCAGCACGATGCCCGGCGCGCCGCCGCGCATGTAGGTGGCGCGGACGTCGGCGTACCCGAAGTCGCCGGGTTCGATGGCCGTGAGCCCGGCGGGCACGTCGTTGTACGCGATCCCGGCGCGGCGCGCGGCGAGCGCGGCCAGCGAGCGGGTCGCTGCCGCCGTCGTCCCCCGAGCCGCGCGCTCGCGCGCCACCTGATCGCGCACCGCGGGTGCGACCTCCTCGCCGAAGAGCTGGAGGGTGCCCGGGTCGTCGGACGCCAGGATGAACGTGCCGATGCCGTCGTCGAGGGCGAGTGCGGCGAGCCGTTCGGCGAACTCGCCCGGATCGGCGGCGAGCTGCCCGATGTTGAGGAGGCGGCGGATCTCGCGCGCGTCGCGCCCCGCGCCCTCGGCCGCAGTGTCGATCGCCGCGTTGCCCTTCGCGAGGTCTCCCGGCTGCATGTATCCGAGCGAGGGCAGCCAGCCGTCGCCCTGGCGGCCGGTGAGGGCGAGCATGCGCGGCTTGTAGGCGCCGATCCAGATCGGGAGGTCGTGCGCGGGGCGTGGCCCGCGCTTGGCGCCGTGCACGCGGTGATGCGTGCCGTCGGTGAACGCGCCGCGGCGCTCGCTCGTGTCCCACAGCTCGCGGATCACGTCGATCGCCTCGCCGAGGGCGGTCACCGCCTGCCCCGGGGTGAGCCGGGGCGCACCCATCGCCTCGATGGCGTCCCAGAAGCCGCCGGCGCCGAGACCGAGGGCGAACCTGCCGCCCGAGAGCAGATCGAGGCTGGCCGCCGAGCGGGCGATGACCGCCGGCGGGCGCAGCGGCACGTTGAGCACGTTCGGGGCGATGCGGATGCTCTCAGTGCGCGCCGCGACGAACGTCATGAGCGTCCACGTGTCGAGGAACGCGGGCTGGTACGGGTGGTCCTGGAAGGTGACGAGGTCGAGACCGGATGCCTCGGCCACCTGGCTCAGCAGGACGGGGCCCTCGGGGTTCGCGGCCGCGGGGGTGAGGAAAGCGCCGAATTCGAGGGGATGTCCGTAGTCCACGGTGTATTCCAACGAATAGGTGCGACCCGTTGTTCCCGGACTACACCGCGCGCCAGCATCCGTCGACGTGATCGTCGACCATGCCCGCGGACTGCATCAGCGCATACATCGTGGTCGACCCGACGAAGCGGAAGCCGCGCTTCTTGAGCGCCTTGCTCATCGCGTCGGACTCGGCGGTCGTCGCGGGCACCTCGGCGAACGAGGACGGCCGGGCGCGGGATGCCGGCGCGAACGACCACAGGAAGGCGTCGAGCTCGCCCGGCTCGAGGTCGAGCATCAGCCGTGCGTTCGAGATCGTCGCCTCGATCTTGAGCCGATTGCGGATGATGCCCGCGTCGGCCATGAGACGCGCGATGTCGTCGTCGCCGAACGCGGCGATCGCCGCAGGCTCGAAGCCGGCGAACACCTCGCGGAAGCGGGGGCGCTTGCGCAGGATCGTGATCCAGCTGAGCCCCGCCTGGAACCCCTCGAGGCACATCTTCTCGAAGAGCGCGCGGTCGCCGTGGAGCGGCCGCCCCCACTCCTCGTCGTGATAGCGGCCGTACTCCGTGTCGTCGCCCACCCACGCGCAGCGGTCGAGTCCGTCGGGGCCGGTGCGCACGTCGAGGGTCACCCGGTCAGCCTATTCGCCCCCTCCGACCCGCCCTTTAACCTCACGCGAGCGGGCATGTTCGCCCCGGGCGGGCACGACTGCCACGTGGACAAGGCGCCCGCTCGGGGCAAACATGCCCGCTCGCGAAGAAGGGAGGGAGGGAGGGAGGGAGGGGGGTCAGCGCTTCTTCTTCAGGCTCTTCTCCGAGACCGGGGCGTCGCCCGAGGCTGCGAGGGCGGCGTAGTGGGCGCGCGCCTCGTCCTGCCGGGCCTTCTCCGCGCCGGACGCGATCGGGGCGCGCACATGCTCGGGCGCGAACCCGTAGGCGTCGACGAGGTCCTGCGCGTGGGGGCGCAGCCGGGCGGCGAGGCGGTCGATGTAGCGCCCGACGGATGCCGCGCGCTGCGCCGAGAGCCGGCCGTTGATGAGGTACCAGGCGAGGTGCTTCTCGATGAGGTGCATCCCGAACAGGTCGCGCAGCCACGTGAGCACCTGCTTGGTGCCGTCGTCGGCGATCGCGGCCACGCCGTCGGAGAACGCCTCCCACTGCAGCAGCTCGCCGTGGGCGCGGGCCGCCTCGATGAGCTCGGCCTGGTGGCTGTTGAAGAGCGCAGCCGCATCAGCGGGCGACAGCCGGGATGCCGGGCGCAGGGCCGCGGCGATGTCGGAGATCATCTGCTGCACGCGGCCGGCGAGCAGCTCGTGCTGCTGATCGGCGCGCAGCCCGAGCTCGACCGAGCGGGCGGTCGAGCCGAAGTCGGTCACGGTCTGGCCGAGCTGGCGCAGGCCCGCTCCGTGGAAGACCTTGCCCGCGGTCTGCCCGACGGCGAACTTCGCCAGCTTCGCGGCATCCGCCCCCCGGAACTGCGTGGCGTAGTCCGACAGCAGGCGCTTGCCGACCAGCTGCAGCAGGATGTTGTTGTCGCCCTCGAAGGTGACGTACACGTCGAGGTCCTGGTGCAGGCCCACCATGCGGTTCTCGGCCAGGAAGCCCGAGCCGCCGCAGGCCTCGCGGGTCTCCTGGATCGTGCTGAGCGCGTTCCAGGTCGACAGCGGCTTCAGGGCAGCGGCGAGCGTCTCGAGGTCTTCGCGCTCCTCGGGGCTGTCGGTGCGGCCGGAGAAGACGCCGTCGAACTTGCGCAGCAGCTCGTCGTTGGAGAACCACTGCGCGTAGTTCTGGGCGAGCAGCGGCAGCAGCCGGCGCTGGTGCTTGCCGTAGTCGAGGAGGGTGACCTCGTCGCTTCCGGCGCCCGAGTCGAACTGGCGCCGCTGGCCCGCGTAGGTGAGGGCGATGTACAGCGCGAGCGCGGTGCCGCTGGTGGCGGCGCCGTCGAGTGACACGCGACCCTGCACGAGCGCGCCGAGCATGGTGAAGAAGCGGCGCCCGGGGCTCGGAATGTCGCTCGAGTAGGTGCCGTCGGCGGCGACGTCGCCGTACCGGTTGAGCAGGTTCTCGCGCGGGATGCGCACCTGATCGAAGTGCAGCCGGCCGTTGTCGATGCCGTTGAGGCCGCCCTTGACGCCGTCGTCCTCGCCGCCGATGCCGGGGAGGAACTCGCCCGCGTCGTCGCGCAGCGGCACGTAGAAGCAGTGCACGCCGTAGTTCACGCCCCCCGTGATCAGCTGCGCGAACACCGTCGCGGCCTTGCCGTGCAGGGCGGCGTTGCCGAGGTAGTCCTTCCACGCACCGCGGAACGGCGTGTGGATGACGAACTCCTCGGCGTCGGCGTCATACGTCGCGGTCGTGCCGATGGCGGCGACATCCGATCCGTGTCCGGTCTCGGTCATCGCGAAGGCACCCGGGATCGACAGGTCGATGATGCCGGGCAGCCACTTGTCGTGGTGGGTCTTCGTGCCGAGCTGGTACACCGCCGACCCGAACAGGCCCCACTGCACGCCCGACTTGATCTGCAGGCTCGGGTCGGCGAGCACGAGCTCCATGAAGCCGGCGAGGTTGGCGCCGTTGTCGTTCAGCCCGCCGTACTCCTCGGGGAACGCGCGGCGCGAGCCGCCGTGCTCCACCAGCAGGTGCAGCTGCGTGAGGACGCGCTCACGGTGGTCGGCCATCGGCTGACCCTCGATGCGCCAGAACGCGGGGTCCTTGATCATCTCGCGCGCCTCGCGGCGGGTCTCGGCCCAGGTGCCCAGCAGCAGGTCGGTCACCGCCGCGATGTCGATGCGGGGGTCGGATGCCTCGGCGGCGGAGTGCGCGGCGGTGGGCGCTCCGCCGGCGGGCGTGCGCTTGCTCGTGGCGGGCTTCTTCGTGCGGACGACGGCGTCGGTCATGTGCATCACCTCTCGGTGCAATGGACAAGGGGAAGTTCCCTATCGACGGTAGGACTCCCACAATCTCGCATCAAAGCGGTTGGTGGAACCACACAACCCCACCGCGACACGGGGTCGGGCGGGGTTGTGTGTGCCAGACAGGAGCCGGCGGCGCCGCCGACTCGGCGACTCCTGCGGTCAGGCGATCAGAAGAAGTCGCCGAGGCCGGGGACCTCGAAGCCCGACAGCTGGTCGCCGAGGCCCGAGACCTGATCGCCCAGGCCCGAGACCGCGTCGCCCGCGCCCGAGAGCGCATCGCCGGCGAGGGCGTCGACGTCGACCCCGGCAGCCATCGTCTCGAAGTCGATGCCGAGTCCTGCGGCCTGTGCGAGCAGCGGCGCGGCGACCGCGCTCACGATCGCGCCACCGGCGACGGCGCCGAGGATGCCACCCGCACCGGCGAGCCCCGCGCCGCGGGCCATCCCGCCGGATCCGCTGCCGCCCCGGCCGCCGGCTCGGGCGAGGATGCCCGCCATGACGCCCGGGCGCACCGCCTCGCTCCGAGCGGCGGCGCGGGCGAGATCACCCGGCTCGGCGGAGCGCGGCTGCTCCCCGGGCCGGAGCTCGGACTGCATCCGCGCCTGCACCTGCGCGCGCTGCGCGGGGGTGAGCCGGGCGAAGGCCTCGTGGTGGATCTGCTCGACCTGGCGGGGATCCGCCGTCTGCAGCAGGTACTCGTAGCGCGCCACGGCCGCGCGGTCGGCGGCATCCGCCGACGGCGGCGCCATGCCGGGTGCGGGGCGCGTCGGCGATCCCGATGCCGGCGGCGTCAGCCCCGGTGCGCGGTACTGCGGGGCGGCGTGCTCGGGGTGCGGCTGCGCAGGGTACGGGTACCCGGACGCGCCACTCGGCTGCGCCCCGGACGAAGGCTGTGCGGATGCGCGGCCGTCGCCGGTGACCGCGTCTGCGACGCCGCGCACCATCGACTTCCAGTCGCGCGACCCGCTCTGCGGGCGTGAGCCCGACGAGGTCGACGAGTCGAGTGCCTTCGAGGCGAGATCGATGAGGCGGGAGAACGAGGCCATGGAGGATCCTTCCGGTGGGAGACGGGCGCGTGCAAGACGGTCGCCAGGTCTCCTCCGCCCCGATGGGGGCCGGCCGCCCGGGATCCGACGCTGGATCCGTAATGACGAGCGTGCCGCTTCGGGAGTACTCCCCTCGCAGGCTCCACGCTACGGCAGGCCAGGCATCCCACCGGCGACGGCGGGCGCATTGTCAGCAGATCCATCGGTTGCGCGCTGCGCCGGCCGAGCGGAGGATGGCCGGGTGACGGCATCCGATCCGCAGGTCACGATCGAGCGGTGGTCGCGCGACGACCTGCCGCTGCTGGAGTGGGCCAACACCCCCGAGATGACCCGGCACCTCGGGGGACCCGAGACGCCCGACGAGATCGACCGCCGCCATGCGCGCTACCTCGTGTCGTGGGAGTCCGGGGATGCCGAGATGTACCGGATCGAGGTCGGCGGCCGCCCGGCCGGTGGCATCGGGTTCTGGGAGGTCGAGCACAACGGAGCACCCGCCTACGAGGCGGGATGGAACGTGCTCCCCGAGGCGCAGGGGCGGGGAGTGGCGACGGATGCTCTGCGGCTGCTGATCGCGCACGTTCGGCGACGCGGCGACCGAAGCCTGCTCGTCGCCTACCCGTGGGCCGAGAACGCGGCATCCTCCGCCCTCTGCCGGCGGGCCGGCTTCGAGCATCGCGGCTCGTCGACGGGACCCTGGCGCGGCGCGGAGGCGACGTTCGAGAACTGGGTGCTCGACATGTCTCCACAGGAGTCCGCCGGGCGCGAGCCCGACGTCGACGAGCGCTTCGAGACGCTCGACCGCGCCCGGTGGTGGCCGTTCTACACGCCGCACTGGTCGTCGAGGGAGCGCTCGGCCGCCCGGTTCACCACCGGACCCCACGGCCTCGCCCTGCGGATCGACGAGGACACCCCGCCGTGGGCTCCCGACCTCGACGGCGACCTGCGTGTGTCGCACCTGCAGACCGGCCAGTACTCCGGCCCGCCCGGGTCGGGCGTCGGGCAGCACCGGTTCCGCGACGGACTCGTGGTGCGCGAGCCCCAGCCGGAGTGGCGACTGTGGCTGGCGCAGCACGGCACGATCGAGGTGCGCATGGCGGCGATCCGCCACCCCGACGCCATGACGGCCTTCTGGCCCATCGGCTTCGAAGACGCCCCCGACGACTGCGGCGAGATCTGCATCGCCGAGATCTTCGGGTCGGAGATCGATGACGACGGCGGCTGGGTGGGTGTCGGCGTGAAGCCGCAGAATGACCCGCGACTGCGCGCCGACTTCGAGAAGATCCGGGTCGAGGGCGACCTCACCGCGATGCACGACTACGCCGTCGAGTGGGAGGCCGACCGACTGCGGTTCTTCATCGACGGCCGGTGGGTGAAGACCGTCGCGCAGCGCATCGACTATCCGGTGCAGCTGATGCTCGACGTCTACGAGTTCCCCCGCTCGGACGGCGCCCGCGATGTGAGCGCGCTGCCGCACGTGCTGCGCGTGGAGCACGTGCGCACGACGCCGGCATCCTGACCCCCGCCGTGCATCGCCGCGCTTCATTACGTCGCGCTTGACGCGGGCACACCGACGTGGCCTACATTAGGTAAGCCAATCCTAACTTCGACCCTTCCCCAGGGGGCTTCGCCATGCAGGAACTGCTCACCGATCGCACCGCTCACCGCTACCGAGACCTCGTCGCCGACACCGCTTCGCGGGTCGCGAACCGCGTCGCGGGGGCACGCCAGCCCTTCTCGGGCGCCGAGCGCGCCGACCTCCAGCGTCTCGTCGACGCGGTCGACCTCGACGCCCCGGGCGTCGGCGACACCGCCGCCCTCGACGAGGTCGACTCCCTCTTCCTCGACAACGCCGTGTGGTTCCATCACCCCGGCTACGCCGCGCACCTGAACTGCCCCGTCGTCCTCCCGGCGATCGCGGCCGAAGCGGTGCTCGCCGCCGTGAACACCTCCGTCGACACGTACGACCAGTCGACGGTGGGCACGCTCATGGAGCGGCGCCTCATCGACTGGACAGCGGAGCGCATCGGATTCCCCGCGGGCGGCGGCGTCTTCACCTCGGGTGGCACGCAGTCCAACTTCCACGCCCTCTTCCTCGCCCGCGAGGCCGCGCTCGGCGCCACGACGGCGCCGCGCCGCGAGGCGCTCCCCCGCCTCGTGGTCTTCGCGACCGCGTCGAGCCACTTCAGCGTCGGCAAGTCGGCGCTGCTGCTCGGGCTCGAAGACGACGCGGTCGTCACCGTGCACGACGACGGTCACGGCCGGATGGATGCCGCGGCCCTCGCCGCGGCGATCGACGCGGCTCGTGCGGCCGGCCGCATCCCGATGGCGGTCGTCGCCACCGCGGGCACCACCGACCGCGGGGTGATCGACCCCGTCGCCGCCATCGCCGCGGTCGCCGAGCCTCGCGGAGTCTGGGTGCACGTCGACGCCGCGTACGGCTGCGGACTGCTCGTGTCGCCGCGCCGCCGACACCTGATCGCCGGCATCGAGCGGGCCCGGTCGGTGACCGTCGACTTCCACAAGAGCTTCTTCCAGCCCGTGTCGTCGAGCGCCCTCGTGGTGCGCGAGGCGGTCGACCTCGCCGCGGGCGCCTGGCACGCCGACTACCTGAACCCGCTCGAGAACGCCGAGCCCAACCAGGTCGACGTGTCGCTGCAGACCACCCGCCGCTTCGACGCGCTGAAGCTGTGGACCACCCTGCGGTCGATGGGCCCCGATCGCGTGGGCGAGCTGTTCGACACCGCGATCGACCTCGCCGCCGCCGTGCACGACGAGATCGAGGCCGACGGCGAGCTCGAACTCGTGGGCCGCTCGCAGCTGAGCACCGTGCTGTTCCGCGTACGCCCGGCGGCTGCTCCCGACGACGCCGCGCGCGACGCCCTCGTCGCCCCCGTGCGGCGGGTGCTGTTCGAGTCGGGCCGGGTTCTCGTCGCCAAGACCGTCATCGACGGTCGGCCGTGCCTCAAGCTCACCCTCCTCAACCCCGCGACGACCCTCGACGACGTGCGCGAGATCCTGCGGGTGGTGAAGGATGCCGCGACCGCGCTGGCCGGCATCGCCGGCGAGGCATCCGTCGACGACCTCACCAACGACCTCGCCGGCGCCGGCGTCACCGGGGAGGCGACCGCATGACCACGCACGTGCACGACCTCGTCGGCATCGGCATCGGCCCGTTCAACCTGGGGCTCGCCGCACTGTCCGAGCCGCTCGGACTCGACGCGGTGTTCCTCGACCGCGCCGACGGCTTCGCCTGGCACCACGGGATGATGCTCGAGGGCGCGACGATCCAGGTGCCGTTCCTCGCCGACCTCGTGTCGATGGCGGACCCCACGTCGGAGTACTCGTTCCTCAATTGGCTGAAGCAGACCGGGCGCCTGTACCCCTTCTACATCCGCGAGAGCTTCTACCCGCTGCGCGCCGAGTACGACGCCTACGGCCGCTGGGTCGCCGGTCGACTGTCGTCGCTGCGGTGGGGGCAGGAGGTGGTCGCCGTCGAGCACGACGCGGCTTCCGACACCTACCTCGTGCGGGCGATGAGCACCGACACCGGCGAGGAGCGCGAGCTGCGCGCCCGCCACGTGGTCGTCGGCGTCGGCACCAACCCGATCATCCCCGAACCGCTGCGCGGGCTCGACGGACCCGCTGTGCACAGCTCGGCCTACCTCCCGAACCGCGACGCGCTGCGCGCCACCGACTCGATCACCGTGGTCGGCAGCGGCCAGTCGGCAGCCGAGATCTACCGCGACCTGCTCGAGGGCATCCGCGAGGGCGGCTACCGCCTCGACTGGATCACCCGGTCTCCGCGGTTCTTCCCGATGGAGTACACCAAGCTCACCCTCGAGATGACGTCCCCCGAGTACACCGACCACTTCCACGCTCTGCCGCTGGGCATGCGTCAGCACCTCGGCCGCGAGCAGCGCGGGCTGTACAAGGGCATCTCCGGCGACCTCGTCGACGACGTCTACGACACGCTGTACCGGCTGAGCGTCGACGGCCCGGTTCCGACGACGCTCCTCACCGACACCGAGGTGACCTCGGCCGCGTGGGACGGCGAGCGCTACCGCCTGTCGCTGCGCCACAACCAGCTCGATCGCACCCACGCACGCGACACCGCGAGCCTCGTGCTCGCGACCGGATACGGGGCCCAGACCCCGCCGTTCCTCGCCCCGGTGGCGAGCCGTCTCGACTGGGATGCGCTCGGCCGATTCTCGGTCGCCCGCGACTACAGCATCGACGGCGGCCGCGGCCGCGTGTTCGTCCAGAACGGGGAGGAGCACACCCACGGGCTCACCGCCCCCGACCTCGGCTTCGGCGCCTGGCGCAACTCGGTGATCCTCGCCGCCGTCACCGGGCGCGAGGTTTACCCGATCGAGCGGCGCATCGCGTTCCAGGACTTCGGGATCCCGGATGCCGCGGCCCCGGCGTTCGACCAGCCGGCCCAGCCCGCCGCGCCCACCGCGTCGGCCGAGCCGACCGAGCCCGCCGCGGAGCTCGCCGGAGCGGAGGCCGCACGATGAGTCTCGCCACCGGATTCACGATCGGACTCACCGAGATCGACGCCCGCCGCGACGCCGAGGCCGTGCACGCCTGGCTCACCGACCCGCACGCGGCCTTCTGGGGCATGGCGTCGCTCACCGTCGACGAGGTCGGCGACTACATCGCCGCCGTCGCGACGCATCCGCATCAGGACGGCTGGCTGGGGGTGGTCGACGGCGAGCCCACCTTCTACGCCGAGACCTACGACCCGTCCCGCGTGCTGCTCCCGGGCGTCTACGACGGCGCAGCCGGCGATCTCGGCATGCACGTGCTGATCGCCGCGCCCGGCGATCGTCCGCGACACGGGCTGACCGATGCGGTGTTCGCCGCGGTGATGCGGTGGTGCTTCGACGACCTCGACGCCCGCCGCGTCGTGGTCGAGCCCGATGTGCGCAACGCCGCCATCCGCGAGAAGAACCGTCGCGCCGGATTCGTCGAGATCGGCGAGGTGCTCGTCGACGACGGCGGCGCGGTGAAGACCGCCATGCTCTCGACCTGCACGCGCGAGGCGTTCGTCCGTTCCGACCTCGGAGGCGTGTCATGACCCCCACGCCCCTCGCCGCGGAGCGCGACACCCGCGTCGCCCGGCCGACGCCCGCTCCGCACCTCACCCCCGAGGCGATCGAAGCCGCCCAGCGCCACCTCGTCGCGAAGGCGATCGCCGAGTTCTCGCACGAGCGGATGCTGTCTCCCGAGCCGTTCGGCGACCGCTGGGCGCTCCGCCTCGGCGACACCGATTACCGGTTCGACGCCGATGTGCTGGCGCTCGAGCACTGGGCAGTCGACGCCTCCTCGATCGAGCGCCGGGTGGCCGGCATCCGCGCCCCGCTCGACGCGCAGGTGTTCATCATCGAGGCTCAGGAGCTGCTCGGCATCAGCGAGGCCCTGCTCCCCGTCTATCTCGAGGAGGTCGCTTCGACCCTCGCCGGCGCGGCGTTCAAGATCCACCGCGGCGGGCCGTCGGCGGGCGACCTCGCCACGACCGCCGACTTCCAGACGATCGAGTCCGCGATGACGGAGGGGCACCCGGGGTTCGTCGCGAACAACGGTCGCATCGGCTTCGGCACCGCGGAGTCGGCGGCCTTCGCGCCCGAGGCGGGGCGCACCTTCCGGCTGGTGTGGCTGGCCGCGCGGCGCTCGGCCACGCATCTCGCCCTCGGCGAGGGCCTCACCGAGGAGGCGCTCGTCGCCGGCGAGTTCTCGCCTGCCGAGCGCGACGCGTTCCGCGAGCGCCTGGAGGCCCTCGGCCTCGACCCGGCCGAGTTCCTGCTGCTGCCGGTGCATCCGTGGCAGTGGGAGCACCGCATCGCCGTCACCTTCGCCCCCGACGTCGCACGTCGCGACCTGGTGTTCCTCGGCGAGAGCTCCGACGAGTACCAGCCGCAGCAGTCGCTGCGCACCATGTTCAACCGGTCGGACCCCGACCGGCACTACGTCAAGACGGCCCTCGCCGTGCAGAACATGGGGTTCCTCCGCGGCCTGTCTCCGGCGTACATGCGGGTCACCCCGGCGATCAACGACTGGGTCGCGGCGCTCGTCGCGGGCGATGCGGAGTTCGCCGCCTCGGGCTTCCGTGTGCTGCGCGAGCGCGCGTCGATCGGGTACACCGGCGACGCCTACCACCGCACCGCGCTGCCGTCGGCGCACCGCAAGATGCTGGCGGCACTGTGGCGCGAGAGCCCGCTGCCGCTCATCGAGCCGGGGCAGCGCCTCGCGACGCTGGCGTCGCTCCTGCACCGCGATCCGGAGGGGCGGTCGGTGGCCTCGGCGATGATCGAGCACTCGGAGCAGGATGCCGCCGGCTGGGTGCGCGCCCTGCTGCGGGTGTACCTGCGCCCGCTCGTGCACGCGCTCCTCGCGCACGACCTCGCGTTCATGCCGCACGGCGAGAACCTCATCCTGGTCCTCGACGGCGCCACACCGGTCGGCGCCTTCATGAAGGACATCGGCGAAGAGGTCGCGGTGCTCGCGCCGCGCGCCGTGCCCGCCGAGATCCAGCGCATCGTCTCGCCCGTCGATGACCGCGAGAAGGCGCTCGCGATCTTCACCGACGTGTTCGACGGCGTGCTGCGCCACCTCGCCGCGATCCTGCACCAGGACGGCACCCTGCCCGAGTCGGAGTTCTGGGCACAAGTCGGCGCTTCTGTCGACGAGCATGCGGCCGAGCATCCGGATCTCGACTCCGCCGTCGATCTGCGCGCCGACGCGTTCGCGCACTCATGCCTGAACCGCCTGCAGCTGCGTAACACGCTGCAGATGGTCGACCTCGCCGACCAGTCGTCGTCGCTCATGTACGCGGGCGAGCTCGCCAACCCGATCGCGCGCTCGCGCAGCGGTGCGGCGCTGGTGGGCGCCGCCGGCAGCCTGGCACGCTGAGCGTATGGCAGAGGTCTTCCGCGACGCGCTCGGCATCCCGCACATCCGGGCGACGGATGCAGTCTCGCTCGCGTTCGCGCAGGGCGAGGTGACCGCGCGCGACCGCGGCTGGCAGATCGAGGTCGACCGGCTGCGGGCCCACGGCCGGCTCGCGGAGCTCATCGGCGAGGGCGGGGTGGCCTGGGACGTGTTCGCACGTCGCGCGCGACTCGATGACACCGCCCGTGCGGCGTTCGCAGCGCTCGACGACGACACGCGGGCATTCGTCGCCGCGTATGCCGCCGGGGTGCGGCAGGGGCTCCGCGAGTCGCAGCGACCGGCGGAGTTCGACGAGCTCGATCGCGTCTTCGGCGCCGGGTGGATCGCTCCGGAGTGGGAGGACCACGACCCGCTCGGCGTGCTCCACGTCGCGCACGCGCTCTTCTCGCCGTTCCCGGTGGTGCTGTGGCGCGAGCACGTCGCCGAGACGCTCGGCGACGCGTGGGTCGAGGTGTTCGCGGGGTATGCCGCAGAGGACGGAGACGAGGATGCCGCGGGCATCGCGGCGGCCTCGCTCGGCGGTCTCGCCTCCGGCGACGACCTCGCCGACGACACCCTGCCGTCGAGCGGGAGCAACGGCTGGGCGCTGCACGGGTCGCGCACCGCCCACGGGCTGCCGATCATCGCGGGCGACCCGCACCGCATCTTCGAGCTCCCCGGCGTCTACCAGCAGGTGCGCCTCGCGTGCGACGAGTTCGACGTGGTCGGCCTGGCGTTCCCGGGTGTGCCCGGCGTGCCGCACTTCGGGCACACCGGCACGGCGGCGTGGGGGGTCACGAATGCGATCGCGCACAGCGTCGACGTGTTCCGCGAGAGCCTGCGGCGCACGGATGCCGGCTTCGCCGCGCTCGGACCCGACGGCTGGACCGCGGCCGACGTCGAGCGATCCACGATCGTGGTGCGCGGCGGGGAGCCCGTCGCGGTGGAGGCGATCGAGACCGAGCGGGGCACGGTCGTCACCGAGGTGCGGCCGGGAGCGGATGCCTGCGAGCTCACCGCGTGGAGCGTGCGGATGCCCGCGCGGGTCGACCACGACCTCGGAGCGGCGACCCTGCCGGCGCTGCTGCGGGCACGGACCGCGGAGGACGTGATCGCCGCGTTCGACTCCTGGGTGGACCCCGTGAACCGGGTGCTCGCGGCGGACTCGTCGGGCACCGTACTCTCGGCGACCGTCGGCCGCGCGCCGGCGCGATCCGCCGCGGAGCGGAGACTCCCCCTCGACGGCCGGGCGGTCCGGACCGTGGGCGTGATCGACTTCCCACCCGCGTTCGAGGTCACCGACGTCGCCGTCGACGCCAACGAGCGGCCGGGAGCGGCCGAGCCCGTTTCGTCTCGTCGCTTCGCTCCTCGCTCAACGACCGAGTGGGGAGCCTGGTCGTCGAGCGAGCACACCCCCACCCCCCGGTCGTCGAGCGAGCGCAGCGAGACGAAACGCCCCGACCCCGCAGCCCCTTCCCGCTCGTCGAGCGAGCACACCCCCACCCCCCGGTCGTTGAGCGAGCACACCCCCACCTCCCGGTCGTTGAGCGAGCACAGCGAGACGAAACGCCCCGACCCCGCAGGCATCGACGCCGGATGGGCCTACCCGTCGGCGCACCGCGCGCGGCGCATCCGTCACCTGCTCGACGAGCTGCGCCCGGCGTCGGTCGACGAGTTCGCACCGATCTGGGGCGACACGCTCAGCGGGTCGGCCCTCGCGCTGCGGGACTTCCTCCCGACCGGTGAGCTCCCCGCCGCACCCGCGGCGGTGCGAGACGCGCTGCGCGCGTGGGACGGGCGGATGGATGCCGACTCCTCCGCCGCCGGCCTGTTCGCCGCCTGGCGGACCGCCCTCGTGCAGCGGGTGCGCGCGCATCCGTCATTCGCTCCCCTCGACGCCCCGCACGGCCGCGGAGCGGTGCTCGACCCGTGGTTCGGCATCACCGCGCACGTCGCGGCGGCCCTTCCCGTGCTGCTGCGGCACCCCGCGATCGCGGCCGACTCCGCCGCGATCGTCGCCGCCGCCCTCGCCGATGCCTCCGACGCCGGACGGTGGGGCGAGCGGCACCGGATGCTGCCGCTCCACGTGCTCGCCGACGTTCCCGGTGCGGTCGTGCCCGGGGCCGGCCTCGACGCGCCGCTCTCGGGCGACAGCGACGCTGTGCGGTGCACCGGCTCGACGCCGGGCGTCACCGACCGCAGCTGGCGGGGGTCGGTCGCGCGGTGGGCGTGGGACCTCGCCGATCGCGAGCAGAGTCTGTGGAGCGTGCCCTTCGGGGCCGCGGGCGGCGAGCGCTCGGCGCACTTCGGCGACCAGCAGCCGGGGTGGGTCGATGTCACGCCTGCGCGCGTGGTGACCGACTGGGCGGCGCTCACGCCCGACGAGCCCACGGGCGAGGCATCCGTCCACACCGCCCGATGATCGAGGACTCCCCCATGACGACGACCGCCACCGACCGCCTCATCACCGGCGCCGCCGGCGACCTCGTGCATGTCCGCGAAGATCCGACGCTCGGCCGCATCGAGATCGCGGTGCTCGACCCCGAGCGCGATGCCGCCCTCGTGCACCGCTGGGTGAGCGAGCCGGTCGCGCAGTTCTGGGGCATGGGCGGCAAGACGGTCGCCGAGGTGCGCGACGTCTACGCGTTCGTCGACTCGCTACCCAGTCACCACGCGTTCCTGGTGCGGCGCGACGGTCAGCCCGTCGCTCTGCTGCAGACGTACGAGCCCGAGAACGACCCGGTGGGCGACTGCTACACCCCGGCTCCGGGCGATGTGGGCATGCACTTCCTGCTCGCGGCGCGCGGAGCACCGGTGGCGCGGTACTCCACTCGCCTCGGCATCGAGATCGGGCGGTTCCTGTTCGTTCCCGCCGCCGCCGCGCGCATCGTGATCGAGCCCGATGCTCGAAACGACCGCGCGCTGCGCCGCACCGAGCTGATGGGCTTCGAGCTCGGTCCCGAGATCGAGCTGCCGGGCAAGACCGGGCAGCTCGCGTTCCTCACCCGCGAGCGCTGGCGGGAGCTCGCGGCGTCGCTCTGACGCGCTCGCGGGCGGGGCTCCCGTCAGAGACGAGGGCGCCCGCCCGCGGCGCGCGGTGGTTACAGGCTGAGCCCGTGGCCGAAGCGGAACAGCGGGTCGGCGGTGTCGAACGGCACGTCGGGGCGAGATGCCTCGACCGCGGCCATCGACGAGGGGATGTCGAACGGCAGGCGCCCCTGCGCCGGGGCGACGCCGCTGAGCACGTCGAGGAGCGCAGCCGCGCTCGCACCCCAGTTGCCCACGACCGCGTGCGCCGACTCGACGATCGGCCCGAGGATCGCCGGGCGGTCGAGGAAGACGTCGACGACCGTGGGGACGGATGCCGCCACCTCGGCCACGTGCGCGACCACCGCGTCAGGGAACTCGAGCGATCCGGCGTGGAAGAAGTTCTCGAACATCGTGGCGCGCTCCTCGAAGGGAGCCTGCAGTCGCAGCACCGCGATGTCGGCCTCTGCGGGCGTCGCGACGACTTCGCCGTACGCCGCCGCGACGTCGGACGCGATCCCCTCGACGTAAAGCTTGACCCCGCGGGCGAACGGCAGCACCGGCGCGTCTGTCTCACCGGCCGCCGCGGCAGCACGGTTGGACAGCACCGTGATCGAGGCGCGCTGCGCGGTATCGCCTTCGGCGCGGAACTGCGCCGACCCGACGATCGCGTCGGCCGCTTCGGCATCGACGTAGCGGTCCTCGAACAGGCCGAGCGCGAACTTCTCGCGCAGCAGGCGCCGCGCCGACGTGTCGAGGCGGTCCTCCGACACCCGGCCGTCGGCCACCAGCTCGAGCAGCAGCTCGGGGCACGCTTCACCGCCGAACTGGTCGGCCCCGGCGTCGAGGATCTTGATCATGCGCTCGGCGGGAGTCAGGTGCTCGACGCCCCACGCACGGGCAGGGAACGGCTGGCCGAAGATCGCCGCGTCGTTGACGAGGCCCCAGTCGGTGCACACGATGCCGTCGAACCCGTACCGCTCACGCAGCAGCCCGGTGAGGACGGACTTGTTGAATCCGAAGCCCACCTCCTCGTACTCGGTGCCGACCGGCATGCCGTAGTACGGCATGACCTGGCGGACGCCGGCGTCGAACGCGGCCTCGAACGGCTTCAGGTGCAGCTCGAACCGGTCACCGGGGTAGACCTGCTCGCGACCGTAGGCGAAGTGGGGGTCCTCGCCGTCCTTCTGCGGACCGCCGCCCGGGAAGTGCTTGACCATCGTCGACACCGCTCCGGGTCCGAACGACTCGCCGTTCTGGAAGCCGCGGATGTAGGCCGCGCCGAGCTCACCCGACACCTCGGCGTCCTCACCGAAGGTCTGCAGCGCGCGCGACCAGCGGGGCTCGGTCGCGAGGTCGACCTGCGGGTGAAGCGCGACCCGGATGCCGACGGCCGTGTACTCCTGGCGCGCGATGTCGCCGAACCGCTCGACGAGCGCGGCGTCACGGGTGGCCGCCAGCCCGAGCGAGTCCGGCCACTGCGAGAACGGGCCGGCGAGCATGGCTGCCCCGGGGTTCTCGGTGAACGAGTGACGCGGGTCGGTCGAGATCGTCACCGGGATGCCGAGGCGGGTGGATGCCGCGAGCTCCTGCAGCCGGTTGTGCCAGCGCGCGATCGCTCCCGCAGTCGGCGCGACGCCCAGCAGGTTGAAGTGCGTCATGCGCTTGTCGACCACGTACTCGCGGTTCGACGGCAGGCCGAACGTCGGGTCCGCCTCGGCCAGCTCGCCGTCCTCGCCCATCGTGATCATCGTCTGGAAGAACAGACCCGCCTTCTCGGCGAGCGTCATCTCGGCCAGGAGCAGCTCGACCCGCTCCTCGATGGGCAGGCTCGCGTCGAGCCACGGGCGGGCGGATGCCTCGGCCGAGGCATCCGGAATCGTCGTCGTGTCTGCGCTGAGCGCGGTCGAAGCTTCGGTCATCACTTCACTCCCTTGATGCGGTAGACGAGCACGGCGCCGGCGAGTGCGACGAGTGCTCCGAAGAGGTAGTACGTGGTGTAGCCGCCGAGTGCCGTCGTCGCGCCGAACGCGATGATGGCCGGCGCGATCGCGGGGGCGATCGACTGCGGCAGCGCGTTGGCGATGTTGAGCACGCCGAGGTCCTTCGCGGTGTCGTCCTTGTTGGGGAGCACCTCCGTGGCGAGGGCGAGGTCGACCGACATGAACGAGCCGGCGCCGAGGCCGATGACGGCCTGCGCGACGATGACGACGGCGACGCTCGGCGCGAAGGCGAGGATCACGAGCCCGGCGACCATGATGACTCCGGCGATGGCGACGAACGGGCGGCGCTTGCCGATCCTGTCGGACAGGATGCCGCCGATCGGGCCCGAGATCGCCATCGCGCCCATCGAGGCGAGGTTCGCGATGAGGATGGTCGAGATCGCGGTCTGCTCATCGAGCCCGAACTTCTCGGTGAGGTAGAAGGGCAAGAAGGTGGCGATGCCGGCGTAGCCGAACATGACGAGGAACTTCGTCAGCCAGGTCCAGCCGAAGTCGGGATGCTTGGCGGGGTTGAAGACGAACGAGCCGAAGAACTGGCCGACGGTGAACTTCTGGGCCGGCTTGTGCTCGAGGCGGCGATCCTTGAGCACGAGCACGAACAGCAGGGCGAGCACCGCGGCGATCACACCGGGAACCACGAAGCGAGCGAAGTCGTCGGTGAGGAAGTTCACGAGGAACGAGCCGCCGAGGATGCCGAGGGGCGTGGTCAGGCCGACGACGCCCGAGACCTTGCCGCGGCCGTTCACCGGCACCTGGTCGGGCAGGGTCGCGTTGGCCGCGGCGAGCACGGCGTTCATCGCGGTCTGCACGAGGCACCAGGCGATGAGCACCACCCACACCGAAGTCGCGACGCCGATGAGCGCGAACCCGCCGAGGGCGACGAGCGAGCCACCCAGGATCCACGGGCGACGCATGCCCCAGCGCGAGGTCGTGCGGTCGGAGAGGCGTCCGACCAGCGGGTTGGCGATGAGGGCGAAGAACGCGCCGACGCCCATCACGAGGCCGAGCTGAGTCGTGGCCTCGGCCGGCGTCGCGGTGATGTGCTGGATCTTGAACGCCATCGAGACGAGCACCGGCGTGAGCAGCGCCAGGTAGACGCCGAAGTTCACCGCGGCCAGACCGGGAAGGTAGCCGCGCGGGGCTTTCGACGGAGTGGTGCCGGGTGCCTTGAATCCGGTCGTTCCGACGGCGGCCGCCGTCGCAGCGGGTGTCAAATCGGTCATCGGGGTCCTCTCACAGCAATGTGACTGGGTTGTGTCGTGGCGTCGCCACGGACGCCCGACACGTAGCATACGCGAATCCCGACCGATTGGTAACTGAATCTCGACCGAGCGGTAGCGCCCTAGAGTGGAGACGGCGAAAGGAGTCCGCGTGGCCACGATCGGCACAGCAGGGGCGCGGGCTCGAAGCGCCGAGCAGACCCGCGGCACCATCGTGTCGGCGGCACGCACGCTGTTCGTCGAGCGCGGCTATCGCGCCGTGTCGCTCCGCGACGTCGCCACCGCCGCCGGCCTCTCGCACCCGGGACTCCTCCGCCACTTCCCCGCCAAGGACGCCCTGCTCGCCGCGGTGGTCGCCGAACTCGAGGACGAGACGCAGACGCGGGCGACCAGTCGGCTCGACGCCGACGAGCCGGGAACGCCCATGTACGCCGAGATCGCGCGCGTTAACGCGTCGATCCCCGGCTACCTCCCGCTGTTCGGGGCGCTCACCGGAGAGGCATCCACGGCGACGCATCCGGCACACGCGTACATGCGCGCCCGCTATGAGACGGTGCGTGAGACAACGATCGACTCGCTGTCCGAGTCGATGGCGATGGGCGTCGTCGCCGGCGACAGAGACCTCGTCGACGAGACGATCCGTCTGGACGCGGGCTGGGACGGTCTGCAGGTGCTGCAGCAGTATCTGCCTGAGCGCATCGACGTCGCCACGGTGCTCGAACAACATCAGGAGCGCCTCACCCTGCCGCGGGGATGGCGGGACCCCGACGAACCCGCGCCCCCTGCGAGCGCGACGCCGTCGCCGGTGCCCGAGATGCCGCACTTCGCTGTCGACGACGACACGGACTCGGGGTATCGCCCCGGTCGCGACACCCGCGCCCGGATCATCGACGGCGCCATGACCCTGTTCGCGCAGTCCGGCTACGGCGACACGAGCCTGCGCGACATCGCCGCGGGAGTGGGTGTCTCGAAGTCGACGCTCCTGCACCACTTCGCCTCGAAAGAGGCGCTGCTGCTCGAGGTGGCCGCCCAGCGCGACCGGCAGATCAGCGCGCGGGACTCGTACTCCCGCGCTTCGCGCGCGGCCGATGAGCTGCGGTTCCTGCCCGTCGGCGCCGCCGAGAACTCCGAGCGCGAACCCGGGCTCATCGAGGTGTACGCGGTGCTGTCGTGCGAGGCGCTTCCCGCCGAGCATCCGGCTCACGAGTATTTCGCACGTCGCTACGCCGACACGATCGACCACTTCGCAGCGCTCCTGCGCGGGGCACAGGCCGACGGCGACCTGCCCGCCGATCGCGACCCCGAGTTCGAAGCGGTCTGGCTCACGGCGCTGTGGGACGGCCTGCAGTATCAGTGGCTCTACGACCGCGATGCCGTCGACATCGCCGCGCAGCTGCGCGCGCACCTCGACGACGTGATGCCACCGCGCTGATCGCCGCCGTGCGGATGCGCTGATCGCCGCCGCGCGGATGCGCCGATCACTGCCCTGCGGATGCGCCGATCACTGCCCTGCGGTTGCGCCGATCACCTCGGCGGCGACGCGGGGTCAGGCCGCGGCGATCACCTCGAGCACAGCCTCGCCATACGCCTCGCGCTTCTTGGCGCCGATACCGGTGATGCCGTCGAGGTCGGCGAGGCTCGCCGGGCGCTGTTCGGCGAGCGCGCGCAGCGTGGCGTCGCCGAACACGATGTAGGCCGGCACGCCGAGCTCGCGCGCGACGCTCGCCCGCCATTCGCGCAGCGACTCGAACATGTCGCGGTCGCCCTCGGCGAGGGTGTCGGGCGCCGATGACTTGCGCACCCGGGCGACGCCGCTGGACCGCCCGATCGCGTCGCGGCGCAGCGGCACCGGGGTCTCGGCGCGCAGGACGCCCCCTGCCGGCTCGCCGAGCGCGAGCGTGCCGTAGTCGCCCTGCGCGACCAGGATGCCGCGAGCGAGCAGCTGCCGGATGACGCTGCGCCAGTCCTGCTCGCTGAGGTCGGCGCCGAGGCCGTACGTCGACAGCTTGTCGTGGCCCTGCTGACGGATGCGGTCGGTCGACGCCCCACGGAGGATGTCGATGAGGTGACCGGCGCCGAACGACTGACCGCGCTCGCGCTGGAGCCGCACGATGGTCGACAGCAGCTTCTGCGCGGGGATCAGCCCGTCCCATGTCTCGGGGGCCTCGAGGCACGTGTCGCAGTTGCCGCACGGCGTGGAGTCCTCACCGAAGTAGCCGAGCAGGTTCTGGCGGCGGCATCCGACCGTCTCGCACAGGGCGAGCATCGCGTCGAGGTGCTGGCCGAGGCGGGTCTTGAACGCGCGGTCGCCGGGCGACTGATCGATCATGCGGCGCTGCTGCACGACGTCGCCGAGGCCGTACGCCATCCAGGCGATGGCCGGGTCGCCGTCGCGGCCCGCGCGCCCGGTCTCCTGGTAGTAGCCCTCGACGGACTTCGGCAGGTCGATATGGGCGACGAAGCGCACGTCGGGCTTGTCGATGCCCATGCCGAACGCGATGGTCGCGACCATCACCACGCCGTCTTCACGCAGGAACCGCGACTGGTTGGCCGCCCGCGTCTCAGCCGGAAGGCCCGCGTGGTACGGCAGCGCGTCGACGCCCTGCGCGCTCAGGAACTCGGCGGTCTGCTCCACCGACTTGCGACTGAGCGCATAGACGATGCCGACGGCACCCTCGGGCATCGACCGGATGAAGCGCACCAGCTGCCGACGCGGGTCGGACTTCGCCTCGATGCGGTACTGGATGTTCGGCCGGTCGAAGCTCGACACGAAGTGGCGTGCCTGCGGCAGCTGCAGCCGCTCGGTCATCTCCCGGTGGGTGGCCGGCGTCGCCGTCGCGGTGAGGGCGAGACGCGGCACTCCGGGGAACCGCTCGGCGAGCGCGCCGAGGGCGAGGTAGTCGGGCCGGAAGTCGTGGCCCCACTGCGACACGCAGTGGGCCTCGTCGATCGCGATCACGCTCAGCGCGCCCTGCGCGAGGAACCGCAGCATCGGCTCGGTGTTGAGGCGCTCGGGTGCGACGTAGAGCAGGTCGAGCTCGCCCGCGAGGTACGCGCGCTCCACCGCCGCGCGCTCCTGCGGCTGCTGCGTCGAGTTGAGGTACGCGGCGCGCACGCCGTTCGCGACGAGCGCGTCGACCTGGTCGTGCATCAGCGCGATGAGCGGGCTGACGACGAGGCCGGTGCCCGGGCGCACGAGGGCGGGCACCTGGTAGCAGACGCTCTTGCCGCCACCGGTGGGCATGAGCACCACCGCATCGCCACCGGCGATGACATGGTCGACGATCTCGCCCTGGTCGCCGCGGAACGCATCGAAGCCGTACACCTCGTGCAGCACCGCACGCGCATCCGCACCCGTGAAATCGCGGGCGGGGGTGGATGCCGCGGCCCGGGCTGCCTGCGGCACCGAGGCGGTGCGCGGGCCGGTCGCCACGTATCCGCCGCGCGACTGCGGGTCGGCGGGCGCGACCCAGCCGTCCTCCGGCGGGGCGAACTCGTCGAGCGGCGGACCGTACTCGTCGGGATCCCACACGAGGTCGGCATACGGGTCGGCCTGCGGATCACTCACTCGCACCAGGGTAGTCGCGGGGTCCGACCTGCCGGGGCGCGATGCGATCCTGTCGATGATGATCCGGCGGCCGACTGCTGGGGAGGAAGGGCCCGGCCGGGCGCGCACCGGAGACCGACGATCCCTGACGGCGTCGGCTAGCATTTCGGGCATGACGAATCCGGCTCCGATCGAAGACGTCCCGATCGGCAGCGACGGCATCCGCCTCGGACAGTTCGTGAAGTTCGCGGGGCTGCTCGACTCCGGCGGCAACGTCAAAGAGGCCATCATCGACGGCTATGTGACCGTGAACGGCGAGGTCGACCGCCGACGCGGCAGGCAGCTGCAGCACGGCGACATCGTCGAGTTCGAGGAGCGCAGGGTCCGCGTCTGCCCGTAGCCCCGGCCGCGGCATCCTCCGCCTCGTCGAGAAGGCGACGATGGCCGATCCGGAGCAGCCGACCGGCGAACCTACCGAGCCCGAGGCGAAATCGGGCTGGGGTTCGGGCTACGGCTGAGGGCTCGGGCTCGGCTTCGGGCGCAGCATCCGGATCACCGCTCCCTCGACCAGCACCGGCACGAACTGGCGCAGCCGGGCGGTGTCGAGGCGCTCGAACTGCTCGACCACGAGAGTCGTGATCGAGTCCTCATCGACGTCGGGGAAGCGCTGCGCGAGGCGATCGACGACATAGAGCAGCGCCTCGTACTCGCTCACCGGATTGGTGACGCTCACCCTTCCAGGATGCGCCTTTTCGACGCGATCGGGGCGAGATCCGCCGATCCCGTGCGGAATCGGATGCCGGTCAGCCGAGCCCGACCACGACGTAGTCACGCCGGATCGCCGCGGTGCGACGGCCCCACTCGCTCGCCGCGACGCGGGCCTGATGCGCGCGGAAGGAGCCTTCGCCGTCGAAGAGCTCGTCGACATCCCAGACCAGCGGCTCGTCGATTCGCCGCGTCACGGCGAAGGACAGGCATCCGGGCTCGGCGCGGGTGAGGGCGATGTGGTCGGGAAGCAGCTGCTCGACCAGATCGGCGTCGGCCCGCGTGGCGCAGACGAGCCGGCCGGTCAGGCTCACCGGGGTCACGCCGACTCGCGCTTCACGAGCTCGGTCGGCAGCGTCAGTCGTCCGGCAGGTCGCCCCTCGATCACATCGAGCAGCATCCGCACCATCTCGCGGGCGATGCGGCCGAAGGGCTGGTGCATCGTCGTGATGCCCGGGCTCACCCGGGTGGCGATCGGGGCGTCGTCGAAACCGGCGACGGCGACATCCTGCGGCACGCGCCGCCCCGCCGCATGGAGGGCGTCGATCGCGCCGGCCGCCATCACGTCGTTGGCCGCGAACACGGCGTCGAGGTCGGGGGCGGTCTCGAGCAGCTGCGCCATCGCCCGCCGGCCCGACTCGCGCGAGTAGTCGCCGTACGCGATGCGCGCATCGTCGACACCGCCGAGCTCGTCGCGGAAACCGGCGAGGCGCCCGCGCCCTCCCGAGGTGTCCTGCGGGCCTGCGATCATCGCGATGCGCTCGCGTCCGGCGCCGTCGCGCAGGTATGCGGCCATGTGCCGCGCGCCCTCCACGTCGTCGGCGGCGACGTAGCCGATCCGTCGCTCGTAACCGAGCGGGATGCCGCAGGCGATCACCGGCACTCCGCCGCCGACGAGGTCTTCGAGGAACCCGAGGTGCTCGGCGTGCGACGAGACGAGCAGGGCGCCGTCGACGCGGCCGGTGCGGATGAACTCCGAGGCGCGCCGCTGCTCGTCGGGCGAGCCCGCCATGAGCAGCACCATCGCGATGTCGCGCTCGGCGAGGGCGTCGGCGGCCGCGCGCATGAGCGTGGAGAAGTTCGGGTCCTCGAAGAGGCGGTCCTGCGACTCGGTCAGCAGGAATGCGACGGAGTCGCCGCGCGCCGTCGCCAGGCTGCGTGCGTGCGCGTTGATGCGGTAGCCGGTCTTGACGATCGCGAGCTCCACCGCGGCGCGCGCCTCGCCGCTCACCCAGTGCCCGCCGTTGAGGACGCGCGACACGGTGCCCCGAGAGACGCCCGACTCGCGCGCGACGTCCTCGATCGTGGGGCGCCGTCGCGGCACTCGGTCGGTCACGAGACCCAGTCTAGAGATGCCGGGATGCCGAGAATCACGGGCATCTCCCCGCGACGGCTGGGAGCGCTCCGAGCCCTGCATGCCAGCATCCGCATACCGACATCACCATTCCTCTCCGCCATGCACTGTGCTAGAACTGGGAGCGCACACAGTATCGCAGTGACGCGATCCGCGCCTTCGGGCGGCGGGCCGCGAAGCCGCCGACCCGAGAGGACCTCCGAATGCACACGCGCAGCAGGCGAAGGAGCGCAGCCGCGATCGCGGCAGGCGTCGCCGTCGCGATCGCCATCCCCACCTCGGCGGCCGTCGCAGCCGACGACACGGCAGTCGACGCCGGCATCTTCGTCGACAAGGTCGACGGGCTCTCCCCCGACTTCCTCCACGGCGTCGACGTGTCGACGGTGCTGTCGCTCGAAGAGAGCGGTGTGGTGTTCCGCGACGAGGCAGGCCAGCCGGCCGACCTGTTCGACGTGCTCGCCGACAACGGCGTGAACTCCGTGCGCATCCGCGTCTGGAACGACCCGTACGACGAGACCGGCCAGGGCTACGGAGGCGGCAACGTCGACGCCGACCGTGCCGTCGAGATCGGCGAGCGCGCCACGGCGGCGGGCCTGGGCGTGCTGGTCGACTTCCACTACTCCGACTTCTGGGCCGACCCCGCGCGTCAGCTCGCACCCAAGGCCTGGGAGGGGCTGACGGATGCCGAGACGGTCACCGCACTCCACGACTTCACCGCGGACGCGCTGCAGTC
This sequence comes from Microbacterium terrae, assembly GCF_017831975.1. Classification (NCBI taxonomy): domain Bacteria; kingdom Bacillati; phylum Actinomycetota; class Actinomycetes; order Micrococcales; family Microbacteriaceae; genus Microbacterium; species Microbacterium terrae. The sequence goes on from NZ_JAFDSS010000001.1 coordinate 2,910,650, forward strand.
GTTCGAAGACGCCGGCGTCGACGTCGAGATGGTGCAGATCGGCAACGAGACGAACAACGCGATCGCCGGCCACACCCGCGCCGGGCGCGAGATCGACGCCCAGTTCGCGGCGCTGATCGACGCGGGCTCGCAGGCCGTGCGCGAAGTGCTGCCCGACGCCCTCGTCGCCGTGCACTTCACCAACCCCGAAACGGCCGGCCGATACGCCACCTATGCCGCCGGGCTCGACGCCTTCGACGTCGACTACGACGTGTTCGCCAGCTCGTACTACCCGTACTGGCACGGCACCACCGACAACCTCACCGCAGTGCTCACCGACATCGCGACCACGTACGACAAGCAGGTCATGGTCGCCGAGACGTCGTGGGCGCGCACTCTCGACGACGGCGACGGCTACGCGAACGTCATCGGCTCGGGCGGCACCACCAGCCAGTACCCGGTGAGCGTGCAGGGCCAGGCCTGGGAGCTGCGCGATGTGATCGCCGCGGTCGCCGCCGTCGGCGACGCCGGCATCGGCGTGTACTACTGGGAGCCCGCGTGGCTGCCCGTCGGCCCGGCCGACCAGTACGAGGCCAACGCGCTGCTGTGGGAGGAGTTCGGCTCGGGCTGGGCGACGAGCGCCGCGAGCGACTACGACCCCGGTCACGTCGGCGAGTACTACGGCGGCTCGGCGTGGGACAACCAGTCGCTGTTCGCCTGGGACGGCACGCCGCTCGAGTCGCTGCGCACCTTCCAGTACGTCTACACCGGCGCCGTCGCCCCGCTCGAGATCGTGTCGGTCGAGCAGGTCGCGGTCGAGGTGAACGACGGCGATCCGATCGAGCTGCCCGCCACGATCACAGTGACCTACAACGACGGGTCGACCGTCGCCGATCCGGTCACCTGGTCGGGCGCCCTCGCGTGGATCCGCGGACCGGGCTCGTACGAGATCCCCGGCACGACCGCCTCGGGCCTCGACGTCACCGCCACGATCGACGTCGTCGCCGAGAACTTCGTCGTCAACCCCGGGTTCGAAGACGCCGACATGAGCGCCTGGACCCTGACCGCGCCCGCCGCGCGCACCGAGACGAGCGACGCGTTCGCCGGCGACTTCGCGGTGACGTTCTGGAACGGATCGGATTACTCGGTCTCGGCCGCGCAGACGATCACGGGGGTGCCTGCCGGCGAGTACGTGCTCACCGCGACCACGCAGGGGACCAACAGCCCGGCGACCGACACCCGCACGCTCACGGCGACGACGTCCGCCGGCAGCTGGAGCGCTCCGCTGTCGTTCACGCAGTGGAACGCGTTCGACACGGCGACCGTGGCGGGCGTGGTGGTCGGCGCCGACGGCACCGTCGAGGTGCGCGCCGACTTCGCGCTCGCCGGCGGCGCCTGGGGTGTGCTCGATGAGGTGCGCCTGGTGGATGCTGCATCGGTGGGCGGCGGCTCGGTCGACAAGAGCGCGCTGTCGGCGGCGCTCGATGCCGCGGCATCCGTCGACCGCACGCTCTACACCGAGAAGTCCGTCGCCGCCCTCGACGAGGCCGTCGCGATCGGCGAGGTCGTGCTCGCCGGCTCACAGGCGACCGCGAAGGACGTCAAGAAGGCGACCCACGGTGTCGAGAAGGCGCTGAAGAAGCTCGAGAAGCCGAAGCCTCCGAAGCCCGAGAAGCCCACGAAGCCGGAGAAGCCGACCGAGCCTGGCAAGCCCGGGAAGCCCGGGACCGTCGGCCACACCCAGCCCGGAAAGCCGGCGCACCCCCGCGCCTGCTGACCGCCCCCGAGTGGCCCCCACGCGACCCGAACGCGTGGGGGCCGCGACTCTGTGCGCTCCCCGGTCGTCCGATCAGCACCACTTGTCGGCGAGGGCGTACACGACGGTGACGTTGCGGCTCGTCGTCGGTTCGATCAGCTTCGCCGCGCGGAGCGGGTCGACCTTGCCGTCCTGGTAGCCGGGGCCGAGCAGGGCGTGCACCGCGCGACCGCGCACCACCATCTCGCCGGCATCCGTCGCCGTCGCCTCGATCTGCGCGGTGAGCTCCGCCGACGGGGCGTTTTTCACGAAGTAGACGTAGTGACGGGCGAGATCCGGATGCTCCGCATCGAGGGCGCGCGCATCCTCGGCGATCGACGCGATCTCCCGCGCGGTGTAGACCATCGTCGGCACCTCGAACCCCCGGTCGGCGGCGAACGCCGACTCGAGCGCGGCCTCGATGCGCGAGGTCGAGCGCATGCGCGACTCGAACCTCACGTTGCCGGTGTTGATGTGGGTCTGCACGCCGTCGAATCCCGCGTCTTCGACCGCACGGCGGATGTCGTCTTTGGGGAAGACCCGCTTCGCGCCGAGGTTGATCGCACGCAGGAACGCCAGGTAGGTGGGCACCCCGCCATCCTCCCGCAGGCGTCCGACGCCGGCCACCGCCGCGGGCGTCCGACTCCGACCACCGCCGCAGGCGCCTGGGCCCGGGAGCCCGCCCGCCCCCGTCGCACCCCCCACTCCTGTGCCTAACGCAGGATGAAAACTGCGAGCACATCAGCAAGCCTCGGAATCACGCGGCTCGCGCACGAGGCCCGCGCATTCGTCCTGCATTAGGCACGGGTGTCGCGTCTCGGGGCACTCCGGAGCGCTCCGGAGTGCCCGGATCCACGTCGAGCCACCCCAGACCCCGCCGCGGGCAGCCCCACCGGACTACAGCCGAACGACCTCGGTGACGCGCACGACGGCGGTGCCCTCCTCTTCGGAGGCGGCGAGGTCGACGACGCCGCGGATGCGCCAGTCGTGGTCTCCGGCGGGGTCGTCGATGATCTGCTCGACGCGCCAGAGACCGGATGCCGCGGCATCCGTCTCGTCGATCTCGACCAGACGCGGCGAGCGCGCCGCCCCACCGGTGAGCACCTCGTCGTGGTCGTCGTAGTACGCATCGAGGGCGGTGGGCCAGTCGACGTCGGGGTCGAGCTCGACCAGCTCGTCGTCGCGCTGCAGTGCGGCGAGCTGAACCCGGCGGAAGAGCTCGTTACGCACGAGCACGAGGAAGGCGCGGCGGTTGGTGAGCACCGACGGCGGCGCGGGCGGCACGACGACGTCCTCGGGGTCGGCCGACGGGTTGGCGAGCGCCTCCCATTCGTCGACGAGGCTCGAGTCGACCTGGCGCACGAGCTCGCCGAGCCAGGCGACCAGGTCGTGCAGCGACTCGGTCTGCGCCTCGGCCGGCACGGTCTGGCGGATCGCCCGGTACGCGTCGCTGAGGTATCGCAGCACGAGGCCTTCGCTGCGGGCCAGCTGGTACATGTTGACGAGCTCGGCGAACGACAGCGCCCGCTCGAACATGTCGCGCACGACCGACTTGGGGCTCAGCTCGAAGTCGCGCACCCAGGGCTGGCTCGACGCGAACACCTCGTAGGTCTGAGCGAGCAGCTCGTCGAGCGGCTTCGGGTACGTGATCGCCTCGAGCAGCTCCATGCGCTCGTCGTACTCGATGCCGTCGCGCTTCATCGCCGCGACCGCTTCGCCACGAGCCTTGAACTCCTGCTGCGAGAGGATCGCGCGCGGGTCGTCGAGGGTCGACTCGATGATGCTCACCACGTCAAGCGCGTAGTGGCCGGTGCCGACCGACGTGCGGGCAGCCGGCGCGGACCCCGTCGGTGCCGCGGCCCGCGCAGAACTCCACGGATCCGTGCCTGCTTCGGCCGCGTCGGCGGCGAGAGAGCCGGCTGCTGCGGGATCTGTGGAGTTCTGCACGCGCCACGGGCCGCCCGCGGCCTCGTCGTCGGGGTCGAGCAGCCCGATGGCGGCGAGCGCGAACGGCGACAGCGGCTGGTTGAGGGCGAAGTTCGGCTGCAGGTCGACGGTGAGACGGATGCTCGGCCGCGGCCCCGACCGGTCGATCTCGACCACGCCGGCGGTGACCAGCGTGCGGAAGATCGCGATCGCACGGCGGGCCAGCTCGTACCGGCGGGCGCGCGGCTCGTGGTTGTCGAAGACGAGCGAGCGCACCTCGGCGAACGCGTCGCCCCCGCGGGCGATGACGTTGATGAGCATCGCGGCGGTGAGCTGCATGTGGGGTACGAGCGGCTCGGGCTGCGCCTCGATGAGCCGCTCGTACGAGCCCTCGCCCCAGTTGACGACGCCCGTCGGCGCCTTCTTGCGCACGATCTTCTTCCGCTTGGCCGGATCGTCGCCGGCTTTGGCGAGCGCGACGGCGTTCTCGATCTCCCACTCGGGCGCCATCACCACGACGTTGCCGTAGGTGTCGTAGCCGGCGCGGCCGGCGCGGCCCGCCACCTGGTGGAACTCGCGGGCGCTGAGCTGGCGCATCCGTGTGCCGTCGTACTTCGACAGCGCCGTGATGACGACCGTGCGGATCGGCACGTTGATGCCGACCCCCAGCGTGTCGGTGCCGCAGATGACTTTGAGGAGTCCCCGCTGGGCGAGCGTCTCGACGAGGCGGCGGTAGCGGGGCAGCATGCCCGCGTGGTGCACGCCGATGCCGGCGCGCACGAGCCGCGAGAGCGTCTTGCCGAAGCTGGTCGTGAAGCGGAACCCGCCGATCGTCTCGGCGATCGCGTCGCGCTGCTCGCGGGAGGCGACACGGATGCTGGCGAGCGCCTGTGCACGCTCCATCGCGGCAGCCTGTGAGAAGTGCACGATGTACACCGGCGCCTCGAGCCCGTCGAGGAGGCGGGTGAGCACGTCCTGCACCGGACGCCGCTCATAGGAGAAGTGCAGCGGCACCGGACGCTCGACGCCGGTGACGAGGGCGACCGCGCGACCGGTCCGGCGCTCGAGGTCGTCGGCGATCGTCGTCACGTCACCGAGGGTGGCCGACATGAGGATGAACTGCGCCCGAGGAAGGGTGAGCAGCGGCACCTGCCACGCCCAGCCGCGCTCGGGGTCGCCGTAGTAGTGGAACTCGTCCATGACGACCTGGTCGACGTCGGCATCGACGCCGTGACGGAGCGCGAGGTTCGCGAGGATCTCGGCGGTGCAGCACACGATCGGCGCATCGGGGTTCACCGACGAGTCGCCCGTGACCATGCCGACGTTCTCGGCGCCGAACACCTCGACGAGGGCGAAGAACTTCTCGCTCACCAGCGCCTTGATCGGCGCCGTGTAGTAGCTGCGGCCGTCGCGGGCGAGGCACGCGGCGTGCGCGGCGATCGCGACGAGCGACTTGCCCGTGCCCGTCGGCGTCGAGAGCACGACGTGCGAGCCTGAGACGATCTCGATGGTCGCCTCGTCCTGCGCCGGGTACAGCGTGAGACCGCGGTCTTCCGCCCACTCGACGAAGCCGAGGTAGGCGGAGTCGGCGTCGGCGCCGCGGGGCACGGCGTCGAGCAGGGAGAGAGGCATTCCCCCACTCTCTCATCCCGACCGCACGGCCGGTCGCGGTGGCGGAATCGCCGCCGCGCCCCGTACGTTGAAGGCAGCGACGGAAGGATGCCGATGACCGACACCGACGACCAGCCCACTGTCTCGCGCAACGACGAAGACCACCGCTACGAGGTGCACCTCGGCGACGTGCTCGCGGGGTTCACGCAGTTCCGCGCCGACGCGCGCGGACGCCTCCTCTTCCCCCACACCGAGGTCGACCCGGCCTTCCGTGGCCGCGGACTCGCGCAGATCGTCGTGGCCGAGGCGATGGCCGACGCCGCCCGGCGCGGCGAGACCGTCGTGCCGCACTGCCCGGTGGTCTCGAAGTACCTCGAGACCCACGACGTTCCCGGGCTCTCGGTCGAGTGGCCCCACAAGCCGCACCCCGAATGAGCCCGCGATGACCCGACTCGACACCGACGGCGCGGTCACCACCGACGTGAAGACCGACTGCATCGGCCCCCAGGCGCTGCTGCTCGAGGCGCGCGAGGTGCCGCTCGGCGGGGTCCGCGCCATGTCGGTGCGGCGAGCGCTCCCCCAGCGCGACCTGCCGATGGTGGGCGCGTGGTGCTTCCTCGATCGGTTCGGCCCGCAGGTGACGACGATGCGGGTCGAGCCGCATCCGCACGTCGGGCTGCAGACCGTCACCTGGCCGTTCGAGGGTCGCGTGCGCCATCGCGACTCGATCGGCAGCGACGTCGAGGTGCGCCGCGGCGCCCTGAACCTCATGACGAGCGGCGCCGGCATCGCCCATTCGGAGTATTCCGTGGGCGAGGATGCTGTGCCCCTCGACGCCCTGCAGCTGTGGGTCGCGCTGCCCGAAGACCGCCGGCACGGTGGCCCGACGTTCGAGCAGCACGCGTCGCTCCCCGAGGTGCGACTCGACGCCGAGGTCGGCGAGCCCGCCGATGCGGTGGTCGTGCTGGGCGAGTTCGCCGGTGCCACCTCGCCCGCGACCGTGTACACGCCGATCGCCGGTGTCGAGGTGCGCGTGCCTGCGGGCTCGACCGTGCGCCTGCCGCTGCGCGAGGACTGGGAGTACGCGATCGTCGGCGTCGACGGCGACCTCGCGGTCGCGGCATCCGTCGACGTGCCGGTCGATTCCGACGGTGCTGAGCCGTCCGACGCGCCGGACGATCGACCCGACGCGATCGAGGTCGGTGCCGACCGCCTGCTGTACCTCGGCCAAGGACGCGACGGCGTCGAGGTCGCGAGCACCGCCGGAGCGACCCTGTTCGTGCTCGGCGGCGAGCCGTTCGAAGACGACATCGTGATGTGGTGGAACTTCGTCGGCCGCTCGCACGACGAGATCGTCGCGGCGCGCGAGGACTGGGAGGCGCGCTCACCACGGTTCGGCACCGTCGACGGGCACGACGACGTGCGCATCCCGGCGCCGCCGATGCCCGCGGTGCGCCTCACCCGCCGCACGCGCCGCTTCTGACCGGACCGCTCGGCGGCCGCTCGCCGAGCGCCGGCGTCGCCCGGGCGAGCGCTTCACGTCGGAACGCCGACGCCGCCTGCGCCAAGTAGTGTGTGCAGGTGGCCCGATCATCCCGACTCTCGACGAGCGTTCTGCTCACGTGCGCGGCGATCGGGGTTGCGACGGGGGTTGTGCAGATCGCGGCGGGCGCCGTGAGCGGCGTCGTCTCGGCGACCGTGCCCCTGCTCTACGGACTCGTCCTCGGCACGCACGTGCTTCCCGGGGTGATCGGCCAGGCGGTGCTGCGCGCACCGTGGGTCGCGCTCATCACGCACGTGATCGCCGCTCTGGTCGCGAGCGCGGTCGCCCCCGTGTGGATCGGCCGGTACATCGGCACGGCCCTGCTGATCGGTGGCCTGCAGGAAGGGATCGCCGCGCTGTCGCGCTATCGGCGATGGGATGCCTGGCGGTTCTACCTCTCGGCCGTGATCGTGGGAGCCGTGATCGCCGCGGCGATCTGGTTCGCCGCCGACGTCTCGCGGTTCCCGGTGTGGGGTCAGATCGTCTACGTCTCGCTCTTCATCGTGGGTCCCGTGCTGTGGACGGCGGCCGGCCTGGGCGTGGGTTCGGCGCTGCGCCGCGCCGGAGTGGCACGGTCGCCGCGAGCCTGATGTTCCCGCCGCCGCTTAGGGTCGGCTAAGTTAGGAGTGGCTAAGTTCACTCCTGCAGGGAATCCCCGTGACCGCATTCGAGCGCGAACCCGCCGCCGATTGGTCCTCCCCCACCGCGGCGACGAGCGACGACGCACCCGCGCCGCTCCTGCGCGTCCGCGACCTGGCGATCACCCATGACGGCGAGAGCACGCCGGCACCGGCATCCGTCACGTTCGATCTGCACCCCGGCGAGGTCGTTCTGCTGCTCGGCCCCAGCGGGTCGGGCAAGTCGACGCTGACGCTGGCGCTCAACGGACTCATCCCGCACGCCGTGCCCGCCGCACTGCACGGCGCGGTCGAGGTGACCGGCGTCGACACCCGGGCCACCACCGTCGCGGCGCTCAGCACGCAGGTCGGCATGGTGTTCCAGGACCCCGATGCGCAGCTGGTCACCGGCACCCTCTTCGACGAGGTCGCCTTCGGCGTCGAGAACCTCCGGATGCCGGTGGCCGAGGTGCTCGCCCGCGCCGAGGTCGCGCTGCGCCGGGTGGGGCTGTGGGAACGGCGCGGCGAGAACCCCGACCGGCTCTCGGGCGGCGGCCGCCAGCGTCTCGCCATCGCGTGCGCCCTGGCGATGGGGTCTCCGCTGCTCGTGCTCGACGAGCCCACCGCGAACCTCGACCCCCAGGGCATCGAGGAGACGTACGCGGCCCTCGCCGAGGTGGTGGCCGCAGGCGATCGCGCCGTGCTGCTCGTGGAGCACAACCTCGATGCCGCGGTCGGTTTCGTCGACCGCGTGATCGTGCTCGACCAGGACGGGATGCTGGCCGCCGACGGAACCGTCGACGCGGTGCTGCGCGACCGCGCCGACGAGCTGCACCGCATGGGCGTGTGGCTACCGGTGTCGGCTCTCGCCGCCCTGCGCCTGCGAGCGGCGGGCTACGCGCTCGACCCGCTGCCGCTGTCACCGGGCGAGCTGCATGCAGCGCTCGAGGCGGCCGAGGGCCCCTCGACGACCTCGGGGACCACGAACACCCCGGTCGCCGAGGCCACCCCGGTCGCCGAGCCCGTCGAGGCGCCGCCAGCCGCGAACCCCCCGATCATCTCGGTGCGTGACCTCACCCTGCGCCGCGGACGCACCGAGGTGCTCCACGGCGTCTCGCTCGACGTCGCCGCGGGCGAGTTCGTCGCCGTCGTCGGCGCGAACGGCGCCGGCAAGACGAGCCTCATCCAGGCGATCGCCGGAGTCGTGCCCATCCCGCGCGGAACGATCCGGATCGGCGGCGTGGATGTCGCACGCACCGATGCGCGCACGCTGTCGCGCCAGGTGGGCTTCGTCTTCCAGAACCCCGAGCACCAATTCATCGCCCACACCGTGTTCGACGAGATCGCGCACGGCCTGCGGCTGCAGCACCTCGCCGACGACGAGGTGCGCGAGCGCACCGAGGCATTGCTCGTGCGCTTCGGCCTCGAGAACAAGGCCGACTCCCACCCGTTCCTGCTGTCGGGCGGGCAGAAGCGCCGACTGTCCGTGGGCACGGCACTCGTGGCGGGGGCGTCGATCCTCGTGCTCGACGAGCCCACCTTCGGGCAGGACCGCGCCCGCGCCGACGAGCTGCTCACCCTCCTCGAAGAGCTCAACGCCGACGGCACGACGATTATCGTCGTCACCCACGACATGCAGCTCGTGACCGAGCACGCGGTCCGAACGGTCGTGCTCGCCGACGGCCGCGTCCGCACGGCCGGCCCCACTGCCGAGGTGTTCGCCGACGCGGAGCTCATCGAGGGAGCGGGCCTGCGCCTGCCGCCGCTGCGGCGTGCGCTCGGTGGGCTGACGCGGCATCCCGACCTGGCGCGCATCGCCCGTCTCGGCGACCTGCCCGCCGCGCTCACGGTCACACCTGCGGCCGCGGCAGAAGCCCCCGCCACCCCGGCATCCGCACCCGCGTTCACGCTCCCCGGAGGTCGCGCATGACCGCCGCCCCGCAGCAGCAGCAGCAACAACAGCAACCCCCGCAGACGAACCTGCCGCTCGACCCGTACGCCGACCGCGCGACAGCGTCGCCGGCGCGGTTCCTCTACGGCCTCAACCCGCTCGCGAAGCTCGCCGCGCCGATCCCGGCCATGGCGCTGCTCGTGTTCGTGCGCGATCTGCAGACGCCCACCGCGTTCCTCGTGCTGGCAGCGGCGCTGCTCCTGGTCGGGGTGTCGTTCGACCGGCGCCTGCTGATCCTGTTCGCGGCGCTCCCGATCGGGGCACTGGTGATCGGGTTCAGCTTCGCCCTGTGGACCGACCCCGACAAGGTCGATCAGTCGGTCGTGGTCTGGCAGATCGGCAGCTGGATCCTCTACGGCGGCGCCCTCGAGGTGGGCTTCGCCACCGGCCTGCGCCTGGCCGCGATCGTCGCGCTCACCTTCATCGCCGGGCTGTCGACCACCGGGCCCGACCTCGTGCGGGCGAGCGTGCAGCAGCTGCGCGTTCCGTACCGCATCGGGTACACCGCGCTTGCCGCGTTCCGCTTCGTGCCGCGGTTCGCCTATGAGCTCGATGTGATCCGTCAGGCGCACCGGGTGCGCGGCGCCCATGGCGGGCGCGGTCCGTTCGCCGGGGTTGCGCGCTGGTTCGGATACATCGTGCCGCTGCTGGCGGGCGCCATCCGTCACGCCGAGCGGGTCGCCCTGGCGATGGATTCGCGCGCGTTCGGCGCATTCCCCGACCGCACGGAACGCCACCTCGTGCCGTTCCGCACCCGCGACGTCGTCTTCACCGTGCTGTTCTGGGCGGCGTCGGCGGCGATCTTCTGGTTCTTCTTCCCCTGGGGCCTCGCGTAGGCCCTCCACCCCACCCCCTGGAGGACGCATGGCTCTCGCGAGTCGACTGGTGAAGCCCGAGACGCAGGAACTCCTGCATCTGACGGTGCTGCGAACGCAACGGCTGTCGAAGCACTGGATGCGTGTGACGCTCGGCGGAGGCGAGATCGAGCGGTTCCGCCCGCTCGGCTACGACCAGTGGTTCCGGCTGTTCCTGCCGCTCGGCGGCGACGAGGGGCTCGACCGGCTGCCGGCGAAGGCCAACAAGATGTTCGGGTACCTCAAGTACCTGCGCATCCCCGACGGGATGCGGCCGGTGATGCGCAACTACACCGTGCGTGCGTACCGTGCGGCGACCGCCGACGCCGGGGCCGAGATCGACGTCGACTTCGTGCTGCACGGCTCGGCGGCCGACGGCACCGCGGGTCCGGCGTCACGCTGGGCCGAGGCGTGCACGGTCGGCGAGAGCGTGGTCATCATCGACGAGGGTCTGGCCTTCAACCCGGCCCGCGGCACAGATCGGGTCGTGCTCGTCACCGACGAGACCGGGCTGCCGGCCGTCGCAGGCATCTGCGCATCGCTCCCTGCGACCGCGACGGGCATCGCGATCATCGAGGTGCCGTCCGACGAGGATGCCCTCGCCTTCGAGCACCCCACCGGTGTCGAGGTGCGCTTCATCACGCGCGACCACGACGCCAAGCCGGGCACGCTCGCCCTGCGGGCGCTGCAGGAGGCGACCCTCCCCGAAACCCCGCACGCCTTCATCGCCGGCGAGCAAGCCCTCCCGACCGACGCCCGCCGGCACCTCGTCGGCGACCGCGGCCTCGCCAAAGACGCCGTGAGCTTCTGCGGCTACTGGCGGGTCGGCGCGGCATCCCCCACTCCCAAGTCCCAGGTCGCACCCGCAGGAGCACACGCATGAGCCGCGTCACCACCGCCTATCTCCTCACCTGCGCCGCGATCGGCGTGGCGGGCGGCGTGCTCCTGTGGGGTGCGACGGCCCTCTCGACGGTGCTGTTCGCCGCGGTGCCGTTCATCTCGGTCGCGCTCGCCGGCCTGTGGCTGCTTCCTGCGGTCGTCGCGCTGCGGCTGCTCGAGCGCCCGGCAGCGGGTCTGCTCGTGGGCCTCATCTCGGGTCTCGTCGTCTTCCCGTACCTGTTCACGAACCTGTGGTGGGCGTTCTTCGCCGAGCTGCCCTTCCTCCTCGCGATCTATCGCTCGTGGCGCACGTGGCAGTACTACGCCGGAGCGGTGTTCGTCGGCATCCTGTACCCGATCCTCGCCGCCGTCTCGTTCGACCTGTGGACGATGCCGCTGGGCACCCAGATCGGCTTCTTCGCGCTCACCGTGGTGAGCTGCGTGGGCGGCACCGCGATCGGCATCTTCGTCGGCGACCGGCTGCGTGCAGCGGGTGTCGCCAAGCTCGCGCGGCGGCGCGGTCTCGCCGGGCGCGGACTCGGCGCGGGCAGCGGTCCGGCGGGCCAGCACTGACACTCCGCCGCGCGGACGGCCTAGATGAGGGCGACGGATGCCGCGCCCGCGGCATCCTGCTCCCGTGCGGCTGCCGCATCCAGCGCCACCGTCGCGGCGCGGCGTCCTTCTGCGATGAGGCGCGGCACGTCCGACATCGTCCACTGCGCCATGCGCTCCATCTCGGGCTGGATGAGCACCACCGACGGATCGCCGACCAGGTCGGCCGTGCGGGTGACGGTGCGCATCATGCGCACGTTCTCCCACTTGGCGTGCAGGCGCACGACGATCACGCGGTCCGCGCCCAGAGCGCGGGTCGCGGCGACGGGCACGTTGTCGACCATGCCGCCGTCGGCCAGCAGTCGGCCGGCCACCCGCACCGGCGGCAGCAGGCCGGGAACCGCGATCGTCGCGCGCAGCGCCGTGCTCAGCGGGCCGCTGTCGATCGTCAGCGCCTCACGCGTGCGCACGTCGGTCGTGACCGCGCCGAAGCTGCGTGGCAGGTCTTCGATGAGCGGATCGCCGCCGGTGATCTCGCGCAGCGAGTCGGTGACGGCGTGGGTGTCGAGCAGACCCCACCGGGGCGCGAACGACAGCCGCGCGATGCTGCTCCACCGGAATCCTCGCGCCGCCCGGTCGATCTGCGCGGCGTCGAACCCGGCGGCGTATGCGGCGGCGACGAGCGCGCCCGAACTGGTGCCGGTGGCGATGCCCGGACGGATGCCGCGCTCTTCGAGCACCTGCAGCACGCCGACGTGCGCGGCGCCGAAAGCGCCTCCGCCGCCGAGGGTCAGACCGAGGGTGCTGTCGTCTGTCACGTCGGCCTCTTCTTCCGCTCGGGCTACCGCGGAAATCTAGCACCGAGGCATGGGAAAACCCTGGCCGCGGTCGGTATCGACGCCCGCCCTGCTGGCTGCCAGGGGTGGTGAGTCGGCCTTCACGAACGCGGGGCCTTGCCCGCCGGTGACCGCGGCCGTAGCGTCGAGGCGTGCTGATCGTCGGATCCGTCGTCATCCGCGTGGTCGATCTGGCTGCTCAGATCGACTTCTGGTCGCGGGCGCTCGCCTACGTGGTGCGCGAGCCGATCGACGTGGACTTCGCGCTGCTGCATCCGCCCGACGGCCCCGGTCCGAGCGTCTCGCTCGACGCCCAGCCCTCGGAGCGCGTGCTGCCCCCGCGCATCCACCTCGATCTGTACGCCGACGATCAGGCGGCCGAGGTCGCACGCCTCACCCGGCTCGGCGCTCGCGAGGTGCACTGGGACAAGCGTCCCGTCGACGCCGACTACGTGATCATGGAAGACCCCGAGGGCAACCGCTTCTGCGTGATCGACGCGGCGGACTGGTCGGGCTGGGCCGAACACCGGAGAGGGTGAGGGCGATGGGGCGGGTGCGACTGCGCGACGTGGTGACCGAGGCCGATCGAAGGTCGGTGGCGCACCTGCGCCGAGGCCCCGGTCAGGAGAAGTACCTCAACTCGATGGAGGACATCTTCGAGGAGGCCGTCGAAGACGCACGGGCGATGCCGCGCATGTGGGCGGTGCACGACGACGACAGCGGCAAGCTCGTCGGCTTCACGATGATCAGCGACAACATCCCCCAGCCGATGGACGACGACCTCGTCGGCCCCTACTTCCTCTGGAAGCTGCTCATCGACGAGGGCTCGCAGCGCCGCGGGTACGGCACGGCCACCCTCGACGCCGTGATCGCCTACGTGCGCACCCGCCCGAACGCCGAGGTGCTCTTCACCAGCTGTTCCGACGGGCCCGGCTCGCCGCGCGGGTTCTACCTCGGGTACGGGTTCACCGACACCGGCCGAGTCATGTGGGGCGAGAACGTGCTGGCGTACGACCTGACGGCGCAGCATCCGTCGTCCGACTGATGTCGCCCGACTGATCACGCCCGCCTAATCACGCCCGGCGAGGCGCTGCACCTGCCAGTCGTGCACGTCGACGAGCCACTCCAGCGGCGCGTTCTGACCGACTCGGTCGTCATCGACGGGCACCCCGTCGCGGACGGCCTCGACATACGCGCGGTCCTGGTCGATGCGGGTGCGCAGCTGCGCCGCGTCGCCGACCGATCCGTGGCCGGGGATGACGGCGTCCGCTTCGCCGGCGACGTCGTCGAACAGCCGCAGGGCGGCGAGGTAGTCGGCGATCGGATGCTCCGCCTGCAGGTCGAGGAAGGGCATCAGCGTGTCCGACAGCATGTCGCCCGCCACGAGCACCCGACTCTCCTCGATGAGCAGCGCCGCGTGGCCGGGGGCGTGGGCGCGGTGCTCGATGATCCGCACCGTCGGTCCGTCCCACGGCACCTCCGTCGTGCCCGTCGGCAGCGCGGTGATCTCCCCCAGCAGCTCCATCGGGATCTCGTCGGCGTGCTCCGGAGGAAGCCCTTCGGCCACTTCGGCGACCCAGTCGGGGTGGGTGAGCACCTCGCGGATGGATGCCGCGCACGCGGCGGTGCCGTAGCGCGGAGCGGCCCCGAAGTCGGTGTGCCACAGCACGTGATCCCAGTCCGGATGCGTCGAGAACCCGGCCACGACGCGCAGCCCGATCTGCCGGAGGTCGCCTGCGAGGTGCGCCATCTCGTCGCGCGTGATGCCGGGATCGATGAGCAGCACCCCGGCCGCACCCACCACGACGGTCGTGTTGCTCTGGATGAACTCGCTCTCGTGAACGAGCACGCCATCGGCGATCCGTGTCAGCATCTGCACGCCCTTCGTCTGCCCGGCCTCACCATAGTTCGGCGCGGAAGAGCGGGCCAGGGGGCGCGGCAGAATGGAGGCATGACCCGCGCGCAGACCGTCCGTGACCGCATCGTGGACGAGGTCGCGGCATCCGGATTCGGCGCACACGGGCTCCATGTGCTCGTCGGCGACGACACCGCGGCGCACCGCTGGGCGCCCGACGTGCGCGAAGACATCCACTCGGCGGCGAAGGGCATCTGCGTCATCGCGGCCGGCATCGCGGCAGACGAGGGGATGCTGTCGTTCGACGAGCCGATCGCAGACGCCTTCCCGGGTGTCGCCCTCGGCGACGGGGTCGACCAGATCACGCTCCGCCAGCTGCTGAGCATGTCGAGCGGAATCGACCTGCCGTGGTCGGAGACGATGATGACCGACTGGCCCGACCTCGCGGTCGAGTTCCTCGGGCGACCCTCCCGCGGGCGCGTGTTCCAGTACTCGAGCGCGAGCACCTACGTCGCGATGCGCGTGCTCGCAGATCGCGTCGGCGACGTGGTCGACTACCTCGCTCCCCGGCTGTTCGATCCGCTCGGCATCTCCGACGTCGTGTGGGCGCGCTGCCCGAACGGCTACATCGAGGCGGGCGGAGGCCTGGCACTGCGAACCGATGAGCTCGCCCGAATCGGCCGGCTCATCCGCGACCGCGGCCGGTGGCAGGGCGAGCAGCTGGTGTCGGCCGGATGGGTCGATGCGATGAGCTCCGACTGGGTGGTCGCCGGCGAGAACCCCGACTACGACCGCTACGCCCTCGCGGGGTGGGGTGGCCCGGGCTCGGCGTGGCGGCTGCACGGCGCCTACGGCCAGATGCTGATCTTCTCGGGCGACGCGGTGGTCACCGTCACCGCCGCCGATCATCTCGGTGCCGACGCGCTGGCGGCATCCGTCGTCGAGACCCTCGATTCCTGAGACCGACGGGCTTCACGCCGCCGGCGATCAGAGCCAGCGGCGCACCCGCGCGCAGTAGTCGGCGTACTCGTGGGGAGATGACCCCGATGCGCCGCACACGCGCGGCTCCTATGATGTCGCCGTGGACGCGCACCGGGCGGACGTCGTGCAAGACATCCGTTTCGCGCGCTCTGCAGACGGCGTCGGCATCGCCTACGCGGTCCACGGATCGGGCCCGCCGCTGCTGATCGACGCGTGCTGGCTGAGCCACCTGCAGTTCGACTGGGAGAGCCCCGTCTGGCGCCACTACCTCGTCGAGCTGGGCAAGATCGCGACCGTCATCCGCTACGACGAGCGCGGGCACGGCCTGTCCGACCGCAATGTCACCGACCACAGCCTTCCGGCGCGCGTGGCCGATCTCGAGGCGGTCGTGGAGGATGCCGGTCTCGACCGGTTCGCCCTCCTGGCCATGGCCCAGGGCGGCCCGGTCGCGATCGAGTACGCGGCGCGTCATCCGGAGCGTCTCACCCGGCTCGTCTTCTACGGCAGCTACTCGGGCGCGCAGGCGGCGGCGACGCCCGAGGAGCTCGAACTGCTCGCGGCGTTCGAGGCGCTGATCAAAGTGGGCTGGGCGAGACCGACGTCGGAGTTTCGTCGCGTGTTCAGCAGCATGATGATCCCCGGCGGCACCGAAGAGCAGATGCGCTGGCTCGACGACCTGCAGCAGCGCGCATGCGACACCGAGACCGCCGTCATCTCGCGCACGCAGCGCCAGGTCGAGGACTCGACCTGGCGCTTGGGGGAACTGGACCTTCCGACCCTCGTCATCCACAGCCGTGGCGATCAGATGAACGAGTTCCACCACGCCCGGCACCTGGCAGCCGGCATCCGCGGGGCGCGCCTCGTGGGTCTCGACAGCAACAACCACATCGTGCTCGCCGATGAGCCCGCCTGGCCGGCGTTCGTCAGAGAGATCGCCGAATTCATCGAGCCCGACAGGCAGATCCCGATCGAGGCTGCCGACGACGACGTCGCCGCCCTCATCTCGCCGCGGGAACTCGACATCCTGCGGCTCGCCGCGACCGGCTACGACAACGACGCCATCGCCGCCGAGCTCTTCCTCTCGGTGCGCACGGTCGAGCGCCATCTGCAGAACTTGTACGCCAAGCTCGGGCTGAGCGGGCGGACCGCTCGCACCGCCGCCGTCGCGCGACTGCTGTCCAGCGCACCGAGCGCGTAGAGCGCGTACGCGTCAGCCGCCACGAGACCGCGGCGCGGAAGCCGGCGTTACGCGTCGGCGCCGATGCCACCCCGTGTGCGTGATTCCTACCTTGGGTGCATCAACCGAGAAAGAGGGATCAGATGTCATCCTTTTCCAGCACCACCGCCACCATCACCGCCACCGATGAGGACCGCGCACTCAAGGCGAAGCACGCCGCGATGTGGGCGGCCGGCGACTACCCCGCCGTCGCCGACGAGGTCGTCCATCCGCTCGGCGGCATCCTCGTCGAAGCGCTCGACGTGCAGCCCGGCCGACGCGTCCTCGACGTCGCCGCCGGCACCGGCACATCGGCGATCCCCTCCGCACGGCGCGGCGCCGACGTCGTCGCCACCGATCTCACCCCCGAGCTCCTCGAGGTCGGACGCGCGAAGGCTGCAGCCGAAGGCCTCGAGCTCACCTGGCAGACCGCCGACGCAGAGGCCCTGCCGTTCGCCGACGCCGAGTTCGATGTCGTCATGTCGAGCATCGGCGTGATGTTCGCCCCGCACCACCGGCTGGCAGCCGACGAGCTCCTCCGCGTGTGTCGTCCGGGCGGATCGATCGGGGTCCTCAGCTGGACCCCCGGCGGCTTCATCGGCACGCTGTTCGCGACGATGAAGCCATACGCGCCGGCGGCTCCTCCCGGTGCTTCGCCGGCCCCGCTGTGGGGAAGCGTCGAGCACGTGCGCGACCTGTTCGGCGATCGTGTCGACGAGCTCGTCGCCCATCAGCAGGTGCTGGTGGTCGACAGATTCCCCAACGGGGCGGCGTTCCGCGACTTCTTCAAGGCGACCTACGGCCCCACCATCGCGGTCTACCGCCACATCGGCGACGACCCCGACCAGGTCGCCGCACTCGACGCAGACCTCGCCGCGCTCGGCGACCGGTACCTCGACGGCGGCGCGATGTCGTGGGAGTACCTGCTCGTCACCGCGAAACGTCGCGAGGAGAGGTCATGATCCTGGCGATCGCCGTCCTGGCCCTCGGCCTCGCCGGCGGAGTCTGCGCCGTCGTCGCGGTCGTCCGGGACTCGCGGAGTCCGCTGCCCACGCTCCGAAGCTACGACACCCGGCATCCACTGCCGTGACGACGCCCGTCGGCGCCCCGCGCCCGTTCAGTCGGCGAGCGCGGGGCTCGGCTCGGTCGCATCCCGGGTGCGCAGGGTGCGGCGGCGCGCGAGCAGCAGCGATCCGACGACGCCGACGACGAGCGCCACGATCAGGGGCGGGATCACGAGCTCGGGCATCGTGAGGGCCATGAGGAACACCTGCACGCCGTACTCGGCCATCTCGGCCGGGTACGGCGCGAGCACGCGGGTGCCCGCCGCCGCAGACACCGCGGTGAAGAACGCGGGGCCGATCCACAGCGCGAGCAGGCTCACGACCGCGGCGATGACCCGGCCGATCGAGCGGAAGCCGCACCAGGCGATCGCGCAGCCGACCAGCACCGCAGGCATCCAGCGCAGGATCGTCAGGAGCACCTGCGTCAGCTCGTTCGGACCGTAGGTCATCACGTCGCGGAGGGCCACTCCGACCCACCCTGCCGAGACGATCGCGCTCATCGACAGGGCGATCGTGGCACCCGGAACCGGCGCGCGGGCGATGAGCAGCACCACGAGCAGGCTGACCAGGAGCGACACCACGATGACGGCGATGACCGCGCCGGCGTAGACCGCGGTGCGCGTCGACTCCTCGAGCATCCCGATCGTCACGACCGACGACTGCACCGCGGCGAGCAGCTGGCCGACCATCAGCCCGCCGACGAGCAGGGTCGTGCCGAAGCGGGGGCGACGATCCGCCAGCGTCCGGCCGGCGATGCCCGCGGCTGCCGCGCCGACGACGAGCAGCGCGACGATCGACGCGAGGAAGTACTGGCTGAAGGGCAGCAGCGCGAACGGGGTGTCGGTGGTCGTCTGGTCGGCGGCGAGGTTCTGCAGCGGCAGTCGAGCACCGGTCACGAGCCACGGCAGCAGTCCCACGACCGCACCGCCCAGGCCGATGAGGAACCATGCGTAGCCGGGCAGCGGGGTACGGGCGTCGGTGCTCATCGGGGCAGACTACCGAAGCAGCGCGTCAGCGGCTCAGCGCCTCGGCGAACATCACGAGGATGCCGCTCGGCCCACGCACGTACGTGAGCTTGTAGGCATCCTCGTACTGCGCGACACCGCGGAGCGGGAAGCATCCGTGCTTCGCCGCGATGGCGAGAGCGGCGTCGATGTCGTCCACCGAGAACGCCACCCGGTGCATGCCGATCTCGTTCGGGAGCGTGGGGTCGGTCTCGATCGCGTCGGGGTGGATGTATTCGAAGAGCTCGAGCAGGCCGTGCCCGTCGGGCGTCTGCAGCATCGCGATGTTCGCGTGGTTGCCGTCGAGCCCGACGGCGGTGTCGGTCCATTCGCCGCTGACCGTGTCGCGGCCGACGACCGTGAGGCCGAGGTCGGTGAAGAAGGCGATCGTCGCCTCGAGGTCGCGGACCGCGATGCCGACGTTCTCGAGTTTGATGGGCATACGCGGCATGCTAGCGACCCGATGCGCGTGGAGACACCTCCCAGGCGGCCGCGGTACGGTGGACGGGATAGGCGATCTTCTCAATCGTCTCGCCCCGGCCGTGTGGTAACGGTCGGGGCTTCTTCTTTGCCCGGGTGCGGCTTGTCGTCATGGGTACGCTCGGGGGATGAGCAGCATCCGTGTCTCGCATCGCCGGGCTGTCGTCGTCGCCGCGGTCGGAACCGTGCTCGTCTGCGCCTATGCCGCCCTCGCGCTGACGCAGATCTTCTGGCTGAACCCTCTGGCCGCGGTGCCCGGCGCAAGCCTCGAGCAGATCCACGCCGACATGGCGGCCGCCGGCGAGAACCTCAGCCCGGGCGTCGCCGTCACCGTCGTGGCCATCGGCCCACTGCTCGCCATCGGCGTGCTGGTGGCGGCGATCTTCGTCAGCACGTCGACGCCGCGCGCCATCGGGGTGGCCTACCTGCTCCTCCTCATGCTCGGCGCGCCCGGATACTTCGCGGCATCGTTCGGTGCCGGCATGGGCCTCGCCGACACCTACGGGATCAGTGGGGCGGACTACTCACCGTGGGCGATCCCGCTGTACTTCACGAGCGCGCTCGCCTTCGTGGGACTCATCGGCATCGGCCTCGCGAGCGCTGTGCAGGGAGCATCCGGCCGGCGTGTGTCGCCCGCCTGACCCCTGCGATCTCGCGCCCGATCCAGCCGACCGCCGCCTGAACCGCCCGGCACCGGTCTACTCGGCGGCGAGACCGTCTTGCCAGCGCCGCTTCTCGCGCGTGAGGAGCAGGGCGAAGATCCCCCACAGCCCGAGGTCGTCTGCATAGCCGAGTGGGCCGAAGACGAGCTCGGGGATCAGGTCGATCGGGACGACCGTGTAGACGACCGCCGAGATCGCGACGACCCACGTCATCGGCGCGACCCGGTGCTCCCGGTCTTTGACCGCCTTGAGGAACCTCCACCACATGCGTCCAGTGTGCGGCACCGGCATCGGGTCGCGGCGGTCATCGGGTCACGACTGCGCATCAGTACAGTTGGCGCATTCGGCGCGATCCGATCGTGGGCGCCGGCGAAGACGCAGAGAGACGGGGATGCTGTGGCTGATGCACAGGCAGGCTGGTACGACGACGGAACCGGCACGATGCGGTGGTGGGACGGCCAGAAGTGGACCGACGACCTGCAGCCGCCGGCACCGAAGGCGCCGGGGATCGACGGCATGATCGCTCGGGCGCAGGCGGACGCCGTCGCCGGCGCCCAGCCGCGACCCGCCCCAGCGGGCATGAGCTACGTCGTTCTGCAGGTCGTGCTCAAGGAGAAGTTCTTCGGCTCGGGTTCGGGCAACCTCACCGAACTCGAACGCGCGATCAACCACCAGGCGGCGCTCGGCTACCGCCTCCACACCATCTCGACCGCCTCGTCGGGCACGGGCGGGTTCGGCGGCGGCGACCGCATCCAGGCGACCCTGGTGTTCGAGAAGCTGTAACGGGCAGTGGGCGCCCCTCCCACTACGGTGAGGATGTGCCCTTCGCGCTCGCCCTGACGCTGATACTCGCGCTCCTCGCCGTATTCCAATTGGCCCTCGTCTTCGGCGCTCCGCTCGGTCGCTTCGCCTGGGGTGGGCAGCACCGCGTCTTGCCCGCGCGCCTGCGAGTCGGAAGCGCGGTCGCGATCCTCATCTACGGGTTCATCAGCCTCATCGCCTGGGACCGTGTGGGTGCAGTCGATGTCTTCCCCGAGCCGTTCTCGGACGTCGCGATGTGGGTGGTGTTCGCGTACTTCGCCCTCGGCGTGGTGCTGAACGCGATCTCGCGAAGCAAGCCGGAGCGCTACACGATGGCGCCGGTGTCGCTGGTGCTGGCGGTGCTCTCATTCCTCATCGCCGCGGGTGTGGGGGAACTCGCGATGGCGGTCTGAGCTTTGGAAGCTCGGCGCCCACGGGCAGTCTCGTAACGGGAACCGCCCGCGGGCATCCCTACGGTCGGGCTAATCGGGCCGACCGCGTTAGTGCGAGTCGGGCACGGGGCAAGGGCTATGGGACCCGGGTCGATCACCAATACCGGTGAGCGTTGAACGACGGCCTGCCGGGCGGGGGTTCAGGGTTTCAGGCGGCCCCGGCCGCTTGCTCTCGGATCATCAGCTCGCGTTGCTTTCGCATGACTCCGACGCAGACCGGCAGGTCAGTCGGGCGAGGTCCAGTCACCGATTCGCGTGAAGTCGAACTCGGTGAGTTCCTGCTGACCTTCAGCGATCGAGACGATCTTGCCCTCGGGGTCTTCATAGCGGCCGAGCACGGTGAATTCATAGCGAGCCACGGTGCGTGCCCGGCGCGCTCCGTCATTCTCGATGTTGATGCGGATCCGCGGGCTCGGCAGCACACGGTCGATCGAGATGTCCTTCTCCTCGAGCACCCCGAGGAGACCGGGGTGCGACTTCCAGTCCGTGCGACGCGCTGCGGCCGCGAGGACCTCCGATTTCACGAGAGCGAATGAGCGATCGCCGACCCGATAGGCGGAGAGCCGACCATCCTCGATCATCTGCCGAACGGCCTGGGGGCTGCGACCGAGCAGACGTGCCGCTTCGGCCGCGCCGACGAGCTCCGGCACGGCTGCGGAGCCCTCGCGCAGCTTTGCCTCAGCCTCGCTCATCAGGTCTATGCTGACGACGCTGTCCCACCCGAGCCCGAAGCCGTGCTGCACGGCCAACAGGGCGTGTGTTGCAGCCGCCGCAATGTTCTCCGCGTCGACCACAATCCTCGCTGTCCGATAGCCGCGCTGGCTCACGATCAACGACACATCCTGGCCGGGCAGCCTGTCGATCACCAGACCAACCTCATCAACCGTCAGCTCTCCGCGCCGAGATACTTCCACCACTGCTACGAATTTCATGATCTCCCCTGCGATGTGCGGTGCGACGAGGCTCAGCGCGGGCGACCCGCCCCTGGGCCTCTTCTTCCGACCTTCGGTACCGCAATCCATGCTAGCCCGTATCTTGCGCTAGCGCAAGTAAAGTCGCGCGGTCGGCAGTTCGACAGTGCCCCAGTCGCCCACTCGCCTTCCTTGCCCTCTTCCGAACGAGGACCATCAAACGTGACCGGATTCGCGCTTCGGCCGACCGGCTTGCGTGCTAGCCCCGGCGCCACGAATCGCGGCCTGTAACCACGGGACGGCGATGTCCGCGGCCCAAGCCATTCACACCGTCGCGGAGTCGACAGCGTTCCTAGCTGTGTGGTTGGGTCGAAGCATGACGAGAAGGCCCGACTCCATCGACTACGCCGCGCAATGCACCATCTGCATCGACTACGAGGAGTCGGGCGTTGCGAATCGGATCGTCTACGAACGTCCGCAGATGCAGCTGCCAGAACGCCCGCTGACCGCGTTCGAGCGCATGAAGCTCTCGCAGTATCCGGACGATGAGGCGCTGACGATAGAGGCGAAAGCCATCTTTGCGGACATGCGGAGAACCGGCCGTATCAGTCAGTCCGCGACGCTGGGGTCGATCTTCATCGCGCGCACCTCTGCGGCGGCGGTGGAGATGAACCTGTAGCCGACTTCTCTCGCCTAGGGACACCACACCCAGCCACCGCCAAGTGAGCTCGCTTGACGACCGGGTTGCGGGCGGAATCGGAACGTCGATGATGCTGTGGGCTATTGGCGGGCGAGGTCTCGGCGGCGGAATCCAGCGAATCCGATCACGAGGAACAGGATGGTGACGAGGCTGATCCAGAGCAGCCCCCACCAGTCCGCGTTGGGATCGGTCACGTTGGGGACATGCCAGAACGGGCTGATCGCGAGCACCCAGTCCCACAGGTTGAACGTGGGACCGAGGATCGTGAGGCCGAAGGACAGGAGGACCCCGATCCAGGCTGCGAGTGATACCTGAGGGCGTGCACCGACCACGGCGACAGCGAGTGCGATGACGGTCCATACCGCCGGTACGGTCGCTGTGGCCTGCAACAGCACGTCGCTGAAGGTGACACCGATGTCCGCGGTGCCAGCGAGCCAACCGATCAGGGTTCCAGCGATGAGCATGTAGATGGCGGGTGCGCCCAAGGCGACAAGCACATTGCTGAGGAAGTAGCGGGGTCGCGTTGTCGCGGTCGCGATCAGTGGCTCGAGACGGTCTTCCATCTCCTCTGAACGGACCTTGAGCATCGTCTGCACACCGGGTATCGAGGCGAGGATGCCGACCATGCTGAGGATGGTGACCAGGAACGCGCTGACGAGGTCGTCGGGGCTCGCGGCTCCTGCTGCGAGGATCTGCTGGATGGCCGGGTCAGACCCGAAGATGTCGTTGACCGAGGTCGCGAGGTAGCCGAACACGAACCCGAGTGCGACGAACGCGACCGCCCAGCTGAAGAACGGTCCTCGGTTGGTCCGAAGGGCGAGTCGCCAAGTGGACCGGGTTTTGCCGCTGGCGGGCCCGGGGCGAGGATCGATAGCGCCGGCGCCGAACTCGCGGCGGGACTGCAGGATGAACGCAATCGCGAGAAGGACGACGGTAAGGGCTACGGCCAGCAGGAGTGGCCACCAGTTGTTGTCGACGGCCGGTTTCGTCTCTGTCATCCAGCCGAGCGGGTTGATCCAGATCACCCAGTCCGGCGTATCCAGTGCGTAGCTCACCCCGCGGCCGATGAACAACACTCCGAGGGTGGCGACAGCGAGCGAGTTCGCGGTGCGAGCGTCCGAGCCGAGCTGCGCGGTCACAGCGGCGACGCCGGTGAACATCCAGGCGGTCGCGGCCATTGTCGCTGCAAGCAGCATGGTGGCGTTCCATCCGCCCCCGAGTAGCACTGTCACCAGCCCGGTGAGGAGGCCGAGCACGATCGCGAACACCAAGCACATCCATACGGCCGCCAAGAGACGTGATGCGCGGCCCATGACTCCAGAGGCGAGGAGCTCGGCCTGTCCGGAGTCTTCCTGCGCGCGAGTGGCGCGGGTGATGGCGAAGATCACGCCGAGCGCCGCGATCAACCCGCCGAGCGCGAGCGATCGCCACGCGTTGAAGCCGTCGGTGGTCGACAGGTCGAATGCGGGGCCGAAGATGATCGCCATCGCCGGGTTCGCGCCGACCGCGCCTGCGAAGGCCTGCTTGTCCTGGTCCGACGGGAAGATCAGCGGGTACAGCATGGATGACGCCGATAGCAGTGTGGTCAACAACGCCCAAGGCGCCAGCATCCGTCCGTCGTAGCGGACGTTCGCGCGCAGCAACTGCGGGCTGCCGGCGATTGCGGGTGCCGCCATCATGACGCCTTCTGATCGGCAGCGGACGGCTCGTACAGACGGAGGAACAGCGATTCCAGCGACGGCGGCTCTACCGTCAACGCGGTGATCCCCAACGGGGTCAATCTCGCCATCGCATCGCCCACGTGCCCGGCGTCGACTGTCGCAGAGAGCCTCGCGCCATCGATGTGGACGTCCTTCAGCCCTGACAGTGCCGATTCGGCAATCGGGCCGCTGAACGTCGCGTGAATCGTGGTGCGAGCACCCTTCTGCAGGTCGGTGAGGGTGCCGGTCTCCACGATTCGGCCGTCCCTGATGATGGAAAGTCGATCTGCGAGGGTTTCCACCTCGGTGAGGATGTGGCTGGAGAGCAGCACGCTCGTCCCTCGCGCCTTGGCCTCACCGATGACGTCCTGGAAGACGCTCTCCATGAGCGGGTCCAGGCCGCTGGTCGGTTCATCCAGGATCAGCAGTTCGACGTCGGACGCGAGCGCGGCGACGATTGCGACCTTCTGCCGGTTGCCCTTTGAGTACTGCCGGCCACGCTTGGTGGGGTCGAGTTCGAACCGGTCGAGCAGATCCTTCCGGCGCGCTTCGTCCAGCCCGCCGCGGAGGGAACCGAGCAGATCGATCGCCTCACCGCCGGTCATTCCGGGCCAGAGCGAAACGTCGCCGGGGACGTATGCGAGCCGGCGGTGCAGCGCGACGACGTCTTTCCATGGGTCCTGCCCGAGCACGGTCGCGGTACCGCCATCGCCGCGGAGCAGCCCGAGCAGGACGCGGATCGTGGTGGACTTCCCGGCACCGTTCGGGCCGAGGAAGCCATGAACCTGTCCCTGCTCGACGGTCAGGTCGACGCCCTTCAGTGCTTGAAACCGACCGTATGACTTCGTCAGCTGCTCGATCTTGATCACCGGGTCATTCGCGCCCATCGGCGTCCTCCTTGTTCCCATGCGGTGGTTTCGCGGCCAGCCTAGAGCGAAGTCCACAATTGGGGACATAGGTGCCGTGTGTGTTGTTCTGGTGCGTCGGCGTTCCGTCACGCGTGGTGGACGAGCATCGACTGAATGTGTTCAGGTGTAAGTCGTAGACAGCGGACCTCACTTGGCGATGCGGTCGGCCGTGAAGGGAAGCGGCGTGATGCCGGCGTGGGCGAGGCGTCGCTCACGGTCGAAGCGACCCATCTCGTCACGGGTGAAGGGGTATCGTCCGGTCTTGTCCTGCAAGATGCCGTAGGTCAACGCGAAGCCGAAGAACCCGATCATGAAGATGCCGTAGAGGACGACGAAGAGCCACTGCCACCCATCAACGCGACCTTCCCCGTATGCGACGATCAGATACCAGATGGCCAGGGGGACCCAACCAACGACCACGGTGAAACATCCCGGGTTGTAGAAGGTCTTGAGCTTGATGTTCGTCTGCACCACGTGCACGACGAATTGACCGACCGCGCCGAACAGCACTGGCACTAGGCCGAGCCAGATCACATCTGGGAAGAAGACCGGCACCAGGTATGGCACCCACATCGCCACATTGCCGAGGGACGCGCTGTTGGCGTTGAGGGGGTAGCTGTCGGCAGGGCCGCCCTTGGGCTGGCTCACCTCGTTCAGGATCCACGGTTCCCCGCCCGGGAGCCGGTACTCCTCGAACTGGTGCAGCAACAGTGTGGCGAAGTTCAGCAGCAGGATCAGCTGCAGTCCCTTGAATCCCACGATCGCGCCGACGACGAGGGCTGCGATCCCGACGACGAGACCCAGGTCATACCAATGAGTGCGGAACCAGCGCATGGAGTTCTCCAAACCTGAGCGGAATAGGCCAAACAAGAGATATGTCTTCGAGCGTAGATATCCACAAATGTGGATGTCAACACGGGGAGATACTATTGCGGAGTGAGCATCGATAAAGGCGGGAAGACCGGTCGCCGCCCAGGCCGGGGATCGACCCGTGACAGCATCGTGCTCGCGGCGAGAGCGCAGTTCGCAGCCAATGGTTTCGAAGGCGCTACGCTGCGTGCGATCGCCGCAGACGCGGGCGTGGACCCCGCCCTCATCCGACACTTCTTCGGCGACAAGGAAGGCCTGTTCGCGGCCACCTTGATCCTGCCCACTGATCGAGTTCGCGCCCTGATCGAGGCATTCGAGGGCGGCCCCACGGGGATCGGCGAGCGGGTGACGCGGCACTACCTCGGTCTGTGGGACGCCGAAGGAAGCCGAGAGACTCTGACAGCATTGGCTCGCACCGCCATCGGACATGACAAGGCCATGGACCGGTTCCGGGACTTCCTCATGTCTACGGTCGGGCGTGAAGCCGCCGCGCTCGTCGATCAGGACCGACCGCAACTTCGCTTGAACCTCGCCATGGCACAACTGCTCGGCATCGCGCTCGCACGCTACGTCGTCAGAACACCACCGATCGTCCAAGCGTCATTCGAGGAAGTCGTCGCCGCCGTCGCACCAACCGTCGACCACTACCTGGTTGGCGGTCTCGGACCAAGCCGCTCAGTTTCGTGACGCGAGAGGTCGCGGAAGCCCACCATCGGTGATGTCTGCGAGGGAACCATGACCGAACGCCCGCTGGGGGATCCGAAACGCACGCTCAGGTCCCATCACCGGGCGTCGCCCGCAGGGGGATCCAAACTCGCGGGCGCGTGACGGGTTTGGTGGCACGCTCGGCGGCATGAACGGAATACAGATTGGCTATGCCAGAGTCTCTACCGCCGATCAGGACCTCACCTCGCAGCGAGGCGGACTGCTGCGACTGGGCGTCCTTGATTCGAACATCTACGTCGATCACGGACTGACCGGCACTAACCGGGCCCGACCCGGACTGCGCGAAGCGCTCGCCGCCGTCCGTGAAGGCGACACGTTCGTCGTCACGAAACTTGATCGGCTCGCCCGGTCAGTGAAGGACGCCCGCGACATCGCCGACGAACTAACGACGAAGGGCGTCGCGCTCAATCTCGGCGGCAGCAAATACGATCCCACCGACCCAGTCGGGAGGCTGCTGTTCAACGTGCTCGCCATGGTCGCCGAGTTCGAACGCGACCTGATCAGCATTCGCACGAAAGAGGGGATGGCGGTCGCCCGCGCGAAGGGTCACTTGAAAGGCAAACAGCCGCAGCTGTCGATGACGCAGCGCAAGCTCTTGTTCGACGTGCAGGACCGCGCTGAGTACACCCAGACCGAGATCGCCGAGTTGTTCAGCGTCTCCCGCGCCACCGTCTACCGCGAACTGCAGCGTCGGCGCGTAGCGTTCCTCGCTGCGTCCGATGCACACATCTTCTAGACCGACGCGGTCGAGGACCCCGCCGCTTCCCGCGGCGGCCTCGACCGCGAAACCGATCCGATCAGAAACACCCGGATAACAATCCCCCGCACGGCCATGGCGGTCGCAACCTGTGGAGCGTCGAGCCAGATTTCCTTGCGGATCCATCGAGACGGAGGCGTCTCGCGTGATCCTGTCGAACCTCTGTCCTCTTCCGCGCGGTCCTCTTCCGCGTCAGCGAGCTCGAGGTCGGGACGGGGAGAAACGACAGAGCGTCCGGTGTCGTCGTTGCGAGCGGCGCAGGCGTGGTCAACGATCGTCGCCGACGGCAGACCTGAGTCGGAATCTCGGGACGAAGTCCGGGTCGATGATCGCGGGTCTGGTGAGGCTGAAGGCCGAGAGTTCGTGCGGTGTGGATCCGACGGTGAGGAGGTCGGCGATGATCCGACCGACGAGCCCCGCGAACTTGCCTGCGTGCCCCGCGCCGTTGAACACCGCGACGTGAGGACGACCCGGCACGATGTCGAGGACGAAATCCCGATCGGGGGGCATGTCGTAGACGCATGTCTTGGTCGACAGCAGCGGACCGGCCGCCGCGGGGAGGAACTCCGCGAGGAAGCGCCGCAGTCGCACGTGTTCTCCGGCGTCGCCGTCGAAGACGCGCTCGCCACTCGAGATGTAGTGACCGCGCATGTCTCGGGCGATCTTCACGGCTGCCTCGCCGTAGACGGGGAAGCCGTAGTGCACCTCGTCGGCGTGGTGGATCCAGATTGGGAACCGCTCCGGCGCGAAGTCCCGTGGCCTCTCCGGAACGAAGTAGGCGACTTGCTCCTGCGAGAGCGTGAGCGAGAAGTTCAGTCCGAGGTCGGGCATAAGGTCGCCGAGCCATGATGCCGCCGCCACGACGAGGTGGTCGGCGTCGATCGGCCCGTCGGCCGTCGAGACCGTGACGCCTCGCTCGTGGACAGCGACGCCGGTCACCTTCGTCCGGGGCCGGAACTCCGCACCCGCCGCGAGCGCGAGTGCCGTGTGCACCGAAACCGAGCGACGGATGTCGAGGATCCCCCCGTCCTGCTGGAAAAGGCCGATCGTGTCATCCGGGACGTGCCATTGCGGGTAGCGCTCGCGGATGTCGTCGATCGAGAGGTCTTCGTAGGGGATGGATGCGGCATCCATCGCCCGTCGATACTCGTCGACCTCGTCCTCGCCGGCGCTCCCCGCAGCGGCCAGATCGATTCCGCCGGTACGGGTGAACAGGGTGAGGCCAGACTGCTCCTCGACATGGGCCCACGCGGCGTACATCGCGTCGGTGAGCCTCGTGTACTCCGGACGGTGGTACGCGCGGCGGATGATCCTCGAGTGGTCGCCCGACGAGCCAAGCGTGTTCACGAGATCGAACTGCTCGAGCACGAGGACGCGCTCGACTCCTGCCTGGGCCAGCCAGTACGCGGCGGCCGAGCCGATCGCGCCGGCGCCGATCACAATGTGCGAGTATCCCCGTGCCATGCTGCACCACTCCGTCCTGGCGGATATCAGCCGCTCTCGTCGAAGCGGGCCCGGACGCCGACCGTCGCCACGGCTTGGCGACCGTCGAGGGCGTTTGCTGGCATCTCCGTAGGCGCGCTCAATGAGGCGAGAAAGCGTTCGGCTGCGGCATCGACGTCGGCGGATGGGGCCAGCAGTCTTTGCAGCAGAAGCCCTCGCAACACAGAGGTGGCGAGGATGCTCAGCTGCGCCGCATCGGTTGGCGTAGATCCATCGCGAAGAGCGGCCGCTTGGATGAGCTGACGCAGGTCGTCGATGTCGGTGACGAACTCTTCGAAGGCATCGCGCTCGTAGACCGCGAGCCCGACCAGGTGGAAGAACGCCCGGCTTCGATCCTCGTGCGCGCCATCGGCATAGAGGCGCCATAGCGCTCGGCACATGTCGGCGTAGCCGAGGTCCGCGTCCGCGGCCGCGATGACGTCGTTGTCACGACGGCGGGCTTCGGACAGTACCGCGGCGAGGAGGCCCGGTCTCGACCCGAAGTGATACGTCAGGAGGGTATGGTGCACCCCGACGCGCTCGGCGATCTGACGCATCGACAGTTTCGGGCTTGGGCCGCTCTCGCCGAAGTCGTCGAACAGCGCTTGCAGCAGCCGGTCGCGTCCCTCACCTACGGGTGATCGCATGAGACCTCCGTTGACGCCCTCACCAGTGTTGAGTACGTTAGCAGAACGAATTCACCACTGTTGAGGTCGCTGGCGTTATCGGAATTGAGACGAATGACTGCTGTCTGGTTCGTCCACGGCAACATCGCCGACGGGTCAGGGGACAACCCCTTCCCGGCCGATGTCTGCGTGTCGGATGACGTGATCACTCAGATCGGACGCGCACCCGCGGATGCAGCGACCGTCGAACTCGACGGGATGCTGCTGACTCCAGGCCTGATCGACGCCCACGTGCATTTGGGACTCTCCAGTCCGATCCGTGCGCAATTCGGGTTCCAGCTCTCGATCGCAGAGCTCGCCGCCGACATCTTCGCCAATGCGGGTCACGCGCTCGACGCCGGGTTCACGACACTGCGCGATACCGGCGGCATCGACCGCGGAGTCGTCGAGGTCTTGGAGAAGGGCAAGGTGCGCGGGCCGCGCGTCCTCTCATGCGGTCCCGTGCAGTGCCAGACGGGCGGGCACGGCTACTACGGGGCGGCGTGGGAGCCGACCGAGATGTGGGAGTCGCACCACCTCCCCGGGCTCGTCGCGCTGTCGCTCATGTCGGGCAACGCTGACGAGCTGCGGCGCAACGTCCGTGAATCGTTTCGTCGGGGTGCGACGTTCCTCAAGCTGTGCGTCACAGGTGGCGTGGTCGGGGGACACGACCACCTCGGCGACACACAGTTCACGGTCGAAGAGATCGCCGTCGCGGTCGAGGAAGCCCGAGCTCGAGGAACGTACGTCACGGTTCACGCGCACAATAACGCCGGCATCCGCAATGCCGTCCTGGCCGGCGTGCGCTGCATCGAGCACGGCACCGACATCGACGAGCCGACGGCCGAACTCATGTCCGAGCACGACGTAGCGCTCGTGCCCACCTTCGCCGTGATCAACCAACTGATGGATGTCGAGAGCATGGATCTGGATGCCGCGACCCGCGACCGCGTCTCTGGCGTTCGTGAGCGCATGGCCGCGGCACTGAAGACCGCGCGCTCAGCGGGCGTGCGCATCGGGTTGGGCACAGACCTCATCGGACCTCACCAGGAACGCCGCGGCGAGGAGCTTCGCCTGCGCGCCGAGCTGGAGTCGCCCATGCAGGCCCTCGTATCTGCCACCCGGGACAACGCTGACATCCTCGGCATCGGCGATTCCGTCGGGATGATCCGCGTCGGCATGCGGGCGGACCTCGTGGGGTGGCGGAAGGACCCGCTCGAGGACGCATCGGTGTTCGCCGATCCGAACATGGCCGCGCTCGTCGTTAAGGCCGGCCGCATCATGAAGGGAGACGCTCGATGAGCGACATGTTGAACGGCTGCTTGGCAGACACGGACTATTACGAAATCACTGCGAAGTCAGGACACGCCTACGCCGTGTGGGTGACCACTCCGCCCGGCTACGCAGCCTCGGCGGACGCCTTGCCGCTGGTCTACGTCGTGGACGGCAACTTCGCCGTCGGGCTCACCGCGCCTCTCATCGTCACACAGGCCGATCCCTATCTGTCGGTCGCGCCATACATTCAAGTGAGTGTTGGGTATGCGGGCGATGAGGCCGCACAGTGGGCGAGCCTGCGTAACCGTGACCTCGTACCACCGGATGAGCCGGTCGGCGACGACATGATCACGACGCTGACACAGGCTCGGGATGCCGGTGCGATGACGCAAGAGCACATGGACGCCTACCTCGCTCAACTGACCGACACACACGGCGACGTGTTCCTCGACTTCCTCACCCAGGAACTGCACCCGTTTCTGCAAGCGAAGGTACGCGTCAGCGACACCGGGCACGGCCTGTTCGGATACTCCTACGGCGGACTCTTCGCCCTCTACGCGTGGCTTCGGCGAGAGCCACTCTTCTCAACGGTCGGTGCGGGCACGCCCGGTGTCGCGGCTACGAATAGTCAGATCTTCTCGCTGATCGAACGCCTACCCCAACGCGACACCGACAACGCGGGGCCGAGTCTCCACGTCACCCTCAACGAAGCCGAGACGATCGGCGACATCCCGATCTACCGCGGGATCGCGCGGAACGTCTTACTGGTTCTCGAGCAGCTGAACGGGCGTGGCTGGTGGCCCGATATCTCGACCGCGATGATGCACGAGACGCACGTGACCGGGCTTCAGGCATCCTTCCTCAGCTACCTGAAGACGAGTCGCGCCCGCTGACGTTCGCCGCCCGCTGAGGGTGGGTGATGCACGCAATGTTCCTCGTACGCGCAGCGCCCGCAAGGGGATCGCCGAGAGCGTTGGGCGTCGACGTAGGGCCAGGCGCGACGGCGGCTCAGGGGAGGAGCGCGGCGACTTTCTGTGCGGTCTCCTTGGCGGATCCGGGGTTCTGTCCGGTGACGAGTCTGCCGTCGGCGACGGCGTAGGAGACGAACGGGAGCCTGGCCTTCTCGTAGAGCGCGCCGCGGTTCTTCATCTCCTGTTCGGCGTTGTAGGGGACGAGCTTGTCGACCCGGGCGAGGACTTCTTCCTGCCAGGCGAACCCGGTGACGCGTCGCCCGGTGACGAGGTGGGTGCCGTCGGAGAGGGTGGTGTTCAGCAGTCCGCAGTAGCCGTGGCACACCGACGCCACGACGCCGCCGTTCTCCCAGATCTGGCGGGTGAGGCGCTGCAGGCCGGGGCTGTCGGGGAAGTCGTACATCACGGCGTGGCCGCCGGTGAAGAAGATGGCGTCGTAGTCGGAGGGATCGATGTCGTTCGGGTGGGCGGTGGTCTCCAGCAGCGCCATGCGTGCCGGGTCACGGTGCCAGGTCTTGGCGGACTTGTCGTAGTTGGGGAACTTCAGCGACCGAGGCTCCAGCGGCGAAGGTCCGCCCATAGGGCTGACGATGGTCTGCTCGAAGCCGTGCTGTTCGAACACGTCCCACGCGTGGCTGAGCTCGGACAGCCACAGCCCGGTGGGGTGGCGGGAGGGGTCGTCGTAGTGGCCGACGTTGGTGACGACGTGCAGGATGCGGGTCATGCTGACCTCCAGGAGCGAATCGGTGCGAGGGAGAGTGGGTGGATGCCGGTGGCCCGTGTTCAGGCGCTCTCGGTGGGTGCGAGAGCGCGCACGGCGGCGAACGACCCGCGGACGCGGTCGGCGACGGCATCCGGCGAGTCGGCGGCGAGTTTCCCGTCCAGGTGGAGGAACGCGAGGCCATGGGCGAGAGCCCACAGCGCGGTCGCGAGCGGTGCGGGGTCGGCGTCGGGGTAGACCTGGCGGAGCGTGTCCTCGAGGAGCACGTGGAGCGCTCCGGCGGCGAGGACGCGATCGTCGTCGCGTTTGTCGCACTCCTGACCGAACATCAGCCGGAACACCGCGCGATGCTCCAGCGCGAACCCCACGTACGCCACCGCGAACTCGGTCAGCTCGGCTTCAGTGGTCGCCAGCCGCCCTCCTGGGGAGAGCCGTTCACGGAGGTCGCGGAACCCGCGCACCGCGAGGGCTGATTCGAGGGCGTCTCGGTCGGCGAAGTGCCGGTACGGGGCGGATTGCGACACGTTCGCGCGGCGTGCGACGGCGCGCAGCGAGAAGGGCTCGCCTGCCTCGAGCATCCCGGTCGCGGCATCGAGCAGCGCCGTTCTCAGGTCACCATGATGGTAGGCGTCGCGGGTCGCTGCCGCGGATCGCTCCTCGTGCATGCTCACACCTCCAATGTGTTCACCGCTTACATTGGATGCTAGAGTGCTATGTATTCAGTGTCAACATCGAATCGAACGGACGACAGAGATGCAGACCATCCTCGGAGCGGGCGGCCAGATCGGAACGGAGCTGGCGCGCGAGCTGCACGATCACCACACGAACCGGCTGCGACTGGTCAGCCGCAACCCGAAGCGGCTGCATGACACCGATGAGTTGGTCGCGGCCAGCCTGCTGAACCCCGTCGAGACGGATGCCGCCGTCGCCGGCAGCGACATCGTCTACCTCACGGTCGGCCTGCCGCCTGACGCGAAGCTGTGGGCCGAGCAGCTGCCGGTGATGATGCGGAACACGATCGACGCGTGCGCGAGACACGGCGCGAAGCTCGTGTTCTTCGACAACACCTACATGTATCCGATGACCAGTGTGCCCCTCACCGAGAGCACCGGGTTCGACCCGCGCGGACCCAAGGCGAAGACCCGCGCACTGATGACCACGATGCTGCTCGAGGCCATGGCCGCTGGACGCGTCGAGGCTGTGATCTGCCGGGCTCCGGAGTTCTACGGACCGGGCAAGACCCAGAGCTTCACCAACAGCCTCTTCCTCGACCCGATCCAGAACGGCGAGAAGCCGCGCGTCCCGGTGCGCGACGACACCCTTCGCACCCTGATCTGGACCCCGGACGCCAGCCGCGGGATGGCCCTCATCGGCAACACCCCGTCGGCGTACGGGCAGACGTGGCACCTCCCCTGCGATACCGCCGTGACCTACAAGCAGCTCGCCGAGTTCGCCTCAGAAGTGTGGAGTACCGAGATCCGATACACGGTCATTCCGAAGATCGCTTTCCAGGTCGCCGGTCTGTTCGACGCCGGGGCGCGCGAGATTCGCGAGCTACTCCCGCGCTACGCGCACGACAACGTCTTTGTAACCGAGAAGTTCGCGCGCGCGTTCCCCGAGTTCCGGGTCACCACTGCGCACGAAGGCATCCAGGTGATCCACGACACCCACGCACCCACGCGTCCTGAACGTTGACAGGATCCGCCGTCCCTCCGCTCACCACGATATCGGCCGCACGCGATCTCCCGCTATCGCGCAATGCCCGCTACGGGATCCGAACTCGGCCGACTATCGACTGGTGTGTGGCGCGTCGATGACGTCCCATCGTGCTCGGGCCAGCGCTTGCGCTCCGACGTCTGCGGTATATCCGAGCTCTGCAGCCGCGTCCAGGACGGCGAGGCGATTGCTCTCTGGGACGGTTCTTCGCGAGCCATTTATGACCCGAGATGCGGTGGTGACGGAGACGCCGGCGGCCGACGCCACATCTCGCAGCGTCGGCCGACGGCCTGTTGAGTTCACGTCAGGCGACACGGCTCGCTCTGTCGAGGAGTTCGGATTCTGTTCCGGTACGGATCCGGTCGCCGCAGATCCGATGCAGGTTGCCCTCGTAGATCAGTTGGCGCTCCTCGTCGCTGATGTCAAGGTTGTCGATGATGCGGATCATCTCCCGGATGTACATCGGACCACCTTCAGGGTCAAAGGGGCAGTCACTCGCGAAGAGAACGTGTTCGGCGCCGAAGAACTCCAGGCCGCACTTGGTGCCGATCTCAGATCCTGACAGCGCGGTGTCGGCGTAGAAGGAACGGAAGTACTCGATCGGCTCCTTGCTGAGCTGGCCGAGAATGGCTTCTGCGGTGGACCCATGGGTTCGGCTGCCGAACTGGTCGGACCATCCGAGGCGGATGCGTCCTTCGAGGAACGAGATCATCGCGCCCATGTGGTGGGTGATCACCTTCAGGCCCGAGCACCGCTCCATCACTCCACTGAAAACGAGGCGTGACATGGCCACGCTGGTCTCGTAGGGCCAGCCGAGCGCCCACCACACTTCGAACTGCGACTTCTCCTCGGTCGGATAGTCCGCTGATGCCGCCGACCGTGTGGGGTGCATCCACACGGGCAGGTCGCGCCTGGCCATCTCGGCGAAGATCGGCTCGAATCGCGGGTCATCGAGCGGGATGCCGTTCACGTTGGTGAACACCTGAACCCCGATCGCTCCTAGCTCATCGATCGCGTAAGCGAGTTCTTCGAGCGATGCGTCCGGGTTATTCATCGGCAGCGAGGCGACGAACGCGGGGAACCGATCCGGGTACTGGTCGACGAGGTCCTTCATGGATTCGTTCGCGAGGCGGGCGAGCTTCCAGGATTCGTTGGGGCCTGCGAGGAGTTCGATGGGCGGGGAAGAGAGGGTGAGGATCTGCTGGTAGTCGTCGCCGAACTCGTCCATCATCAGCAGTCGCGCTTCGTGGTCGTGGAGCGCGGGGAGGTCGAGCCACCGCTTGAGGGCGCGGGGGTCGCTGACGTGATTCTTCATCACATCGAAGTAGCGGCGCGGGAGGATGTGGCTGAAGGCGTCGATCTTCATCGTGATTCCTTGCTGTTGGAGGGCACCCAGCTGGTCATGCGGTTGTCGACGAGTTGGACGAGGGCTACGGCGGCGAGGGCGACGACAATGATCACGAGGAGGATCGCGAGGACGGCGGCGCCGTCGAAGCTCTTGCCCGCCTGGGTGACGATGCGGCCGAGACCGGTGACGGCGATGAACATCTCGCCGTTGATCATTCCGGTGACCGCCCGCCCCATACCGAGGCGAATGCCGGCGAACATCATCGGCAGCGCGGCGGGGAGGATGACCCGTGTGACGAGCTGCCACTCGCTGGCCCCGTACGACCGCCCCATCTCGGACAGGCTCGGATTGACGTTCTCCACGGCCGAGGCGGTGTTGATAATCATGATGAATGCGGAGTACATGAAGATGACCGCGATGATCGCCGCTTGCCCCGCTCCGAAGATTGAGAAGAAGATCGGCGCGAACACCAGCGATGGTGCGGTCAGTAGCGCGTAGACGTAGATCCCGAGCGCCGCATTAACTCGCCGGTATCTTCCGATCGCGGTCCCGACGACGATGCCAGCGACGAGGGAGATCCCGAACCCAACGGCCAGGTTTCCGAGGGAGACGAGCAGGTTCCCGAAGATCATCCCGGAGACGATCATCTCCCAGAGTGTCGCGAGGACCTCGGTCAGCGGGGGGAAGAACGGGACGTCGGCGACACGTCCGATGATCTCCCACAGGATCGCTCCGATGCCGAGGGAGATCAGGCTGACGGGCACACGGTTCCAGCTGAGCCGTGGCTTGAGAGTGCCGACGACTGGATGGGTGCGGGTCTGGGTTTGGGTCATGGTGCTCATCCCGCATCCCTCTGGTCCAGATCGTGGGTCGTGGTGCGGCGCTCTTCGTGCATGTCACGCAGCCGCTCCCACAGGTGGGCCGTGATCTCCACGTACTCGGGGGCGCGTTCGAGGCTGCCGACATCCGAGGAGCGAGGCCGCTCCAACGGGACATCGACAATTTCCGCGATCTGACCGGGACGGGCGCTCATCAGCACAACGCGGTCACCGAGGAGGACGGCTTCTTCCATGGAGTGGGTGATGAACACGACCGTGAGGCGGTTCGATTCCCAGATCGCGAGGAGTTCCTCCTGCAGCAGTCGTCGGGTCTGCTCGTCGACGGCACCGAACGGTTCGTCCATGAGTAGCACCTTCGGCTCGACAGCGAGAGCGCGGGCAATACCGACACGCTGCTGCATGCCACCGGAAAGCTCGCCAGGACGCTTGGACTCGAACCCTTCCAAGCCAACCTTCGCGATCAGGTCACGGGCACGGTCGTTGCGGTCGTTCTTGGCGACGCCCTTCATCTTGAGTCCGAACGCGACGTTCTCAAGCACGGTCGCCCAGGGAAGAAGTGCGAAGTTCTGGAACACCATCGCCCGGTCAGGGCCGGGACCACGCACGGGTGACCCGTCGATGGTGATCTCGCCGCTATCCCAGCCCTGCAGGCCGGCGATCATCTTCAGCATGGTGGTCTTGCCACAGCCACTGGGGCCGAGAACGGTGAGGAACTCGTTGTCGTTGATGGTGAGGTCCACGCCGCCGAGGGCTCGGACGAGGGATCCGTCTTGTCCGACGAACGTCTTGGTGAGTCCGCTGATTTCGATCATGAGCGTGCGCTCCGCTTCTGGTTCTTGACTGCCCACGGTGCGACGCGACGTTCGAACCACTGGGCGAGGGAGATGAGGACGAGAGCCTCTATGAGGATGGCGGCGATGACCGCGTAAAGAGCCGGGCCATTGAACATGCCGCGGTACTCGAGGATGAGGCCGCCCAGGGCGAGCGACACCATGAGCAGTTCGACGATGACCATGCCGGTGACCGCCCGACCAAGGCCCAGCCGGATGCCGGTCATGATCGCCGGCAGCGCGCCAGGAATCAGCACGTCACGCCAGATCTGAGGCTCCTTCGCGCCGAATGATCGAGCCATCTGGATCAGACTCGGGTCGACCTGACGAACACCGGCACGCACGTTGACGATCACCATGACGACCGCGAACAGTGTGACCAGGATCACGCGGGACAGTAGCCCGAAGCCGACCGACATGACCAGCAGCGGGATGATCGCCGCCATCGGGGTGACCAACAGGATGTTCAGGTACACATCCGTGAACCGTTCCAGCGTCCGGTACCGGCCGAGGAGGACTCCCACCGGGATGCCGATGACGACGGCGGCGAGGAACCCGAGGGCGAGTGCCTGGTTGCTGACTACGAAGGCATCCCAGAACTCGGGGTTCACCATCAGCTCACCGAACGCGACGACAGTTTCGGTGAAGGTCGGAACCAGGAGCCCGCCCCAGAAGGTGCCGTAGATCTGCCACGCGACGGCGAACACCACGAAGGTGTAGATCTGCCAACTGCGGTTCGCGTCCAGGACCTGCAGCCACTTGGGCTTCTCAGCCGTGGGGGCAGGTCCCGCGGTCATGGTGCTCATGGCAGGAATGAGAGGTCGGCGACATCGTCGGCACTGAGGTCACCGATCACGGCGGCGTCGGTGAAGAAGTCGATCGTGGCTTGCATGTTCTCCGGCGTGAGCGCAGCGGCATCGAACAATCCGGCATCGACATAGGCCTGAGCGATCGCCTGCTGGGTGGCATCATCCTCGGCACCGAGGTGCTTGACGGCAAGTTCGACCAAGTATCCCGGGTCGTCGTTGATCTGCGCGTGGATGTCGATCAGTGCGTCGACGAATGCTTGGGCCGCCTCGGACGAGTTCTGTAGGAAGTCCGCGTTGGCGTACACGGTCTGCGGGTGCAGGTCGGGCAGCGCCTCGCCGAAGTCGACCACCTTCTCGAACTCGGCATCTGCGGTCTCTCCGAGAGTGACAACGTCCGCGATCTCCAACGCGGTCGCGTCAATCTGGCCCGTCAAGAGCGCTTGCGCGCGAACGTCGGAGCCGCCGATCACGAGGTACTCCGGCTCTCCCGCGGTGCACTCTTCCGCGACCCACTCGCGCACCATCGCGGTGGCGACAGCGCCTTCGCTGAAGATGCCGACCGGACGATCGACGAGGTCGTCGCATCGCTGCACCCCCTCCACGCCGTACACAGCCCACTGGTTGCCAATCACGTCCGCGATGATCCGGATCGGTGCGCCCTGCTCAATGGCGATCAACGCGGGGCTCGTCGCCTCAGCAGAGATGGCGTAATCACCCTTGGCGAGACCCTCAATCGCCAACTCCGGTTCCGCGAGCTCAACGATCTCCACCGTGTAGCCGTCAGCGTTCAGTTGGTCTACGGCTTCCATTAGGGGAACAGTGGTCAGGTCCGGCTCGATCAGGGCAACCGTGAACGAGTCGCCGTCGCCTGTCGCTGAAGCGCCCGCGCAGCCGGCGAGAACGGCGACCGCAGCCACCGGGATGGCGAGGCCCGCAATGATCCGTCGGGAACGATCCCGATCGTTCCCGACCTTGCGGCCGATGCCCTGAATGCTTGTGCTAACTGGCATCTCTGCCACTCCTCTCACTTCTTTGTGCAAGTGGTTGAAACCGTAGCGGGATCGATCCCGCTATGCAAGTCGGAAATCGTTTACCCCCGGCCGACTGCTTTCCCACCGCGAGATCTGAATGTGCGCCGGGGGCTAGATCGACGCCACTGAAGCGCGCTCGACGAGGTGCGGCTGCACCGCAGGTCGGTCGGTCGCTGCGGGCGAGAGCAGGAGGTCGAGCGCGTCGGCCGCGATCCGCGCGAAGTCGACCTTGACGCTCGTCAAGGGCACGGCCAGCCGCGCTGCGAGGGGCGTGTCATTGAACCCGACCACCGACAGTTGATCCGGAACGCTGACGCCCGCGCGCTGCGCCGCGGACATGACGCCGAGCGCGAGGCTGTCGTTCGCGGTGAACACCGCCGTCGGGACCTCCGCAAGCGCCAGCAAGCGATCCGTGATCTCGAGTCCGGCATCCACGCTGAAATCCGAATGGTGGATTGTGCCCGGACCGATAGAGACCCCCCACTCCTCCATTGCCGCACGGAACCCCGCCTCGCGCCCCTGCGAACTGGATGCATGAGCCGGGCCACCGATGAACGCGATGCGTCGATGACCGCGCTCCAATAGATGCCGAGTCGCCATCTCCCCACCAGCGCGATCATCAATCACCGCCGCCGGCGAACCACCGTCCGTTCGGAGGGCGAGAGCGTGCGGGATCGACTTCTCCTTCAACTCGAGGAGGAAGGGGTCAGCACCATCAGTTCGGGCCGTAGTAAGAATGAATCCGTCCACGCGCTGCTTCACAAGCGCCCGACCTCGA
Organism: Microbacterium terrae; assembly: GCF_017831975.1. Lineage (NCBI taxonomy): Bacteria > Bacillati > Actinomycetota > Actinomycetes > Micrococcales > Microbacteriaceae > Microbacterium > Microbacterium terrae. The sequence continues at coordinate 2,950,745 of NZ_JAFDSS010000001.1, forward strand.
TCGAGTTCCTTGCGAGGGTCATCACCAGTCGTGACCACAGCCGCCTGGTATCCCCGAGACGACGCATCTTCTACGATCGCCTCATACAGTGTCGCCATGACCGTGTCGGTAAGACGCGGGACCACAACACCGATCAAGCCCGTGCGCTGACGCCGCAGATTCGCAGCCCACGAGTTTGGAACGTACCCGTACTCCGCAGCCACCGCACGGACACGGTCTGCCTTCGCACCACCAACCGGCGCCGTCGCGTCCAACGCGCGCGACGCCGCCGAGCGACTCACCCCCGCCAACCGGGCAATGTCCGCCAGCGTCAGAGGGCGACCATCATCGCTCACCATCGATTACCTCCATCGGGATCGATCCCGATCGTATCGGCACCGATCGAGAATGTGCGCCGCCATTCGCATGGAACCGCACACATGCACGATCGGGTCCCTTCAGTGTGCAATGCCCGATGCGGGATCGGCACCGACTGACCCGCGTGCCGGGTCTCGCCTCGCGCACCCGCGACCGCGCCGCGCTGACGCGCTGTGGCCCTACTACTAGGCTTCCGCCATGTCGGACGAAGTGCGCAACGTGAACCAAGCCCTGTCGAAGATCACTGAGTACTGGCAACCGCATCGGCTCACGAGCGTGAACGACTACGACGTGAAGCTTGCGAAGATCAACGGTGAGTTCGTCTGGCACACGCATCCCGACACCGACGAGCTCTTCCTGGTGGTGAGCGGCAGGCTGACCGTCCAACTCCGGCATCGCGACGTCGTCCTCGGCCCGAACGACGTGTTCGTCGTACCGAAGGGCGTAGAGCACTGCCCGAAGTCGGATGCCGAGGTCGAGGTCATCATGATCGAACCGAAGGGAACCGTGAACACGGGGATGCCGGGGGAGACATGACTGCCGATCTGCGCGAGCTGAGCTGACGCCGCCACGAGGCTCCCCAACCGAACAGTGCCCGCAAAGGGATCGTGAAGCTTGGCAGCACTAAGGCGATGAGGTCTGCCTGCTCTCTGGACTCCACGCGGGGGCGGAGTCGATCGCTTGGGCGATGCGACCGCTGATCGCACCGAGCTGGCGCACCTGCTGCTCGGTGAGTGAGTTGAACACGAGCTTCTCGACAAGCGCATGGTGGGCCGGCGTCGAATGCCTCACTGCGTCGTGTCCGGCGTCGGTCAGCACGGCCAGGGTCACGCGTCCGTCGGTCGGGTCGACCTCGCGGCGGACCCACCCCTTCTTCTCCAGTCGGGAGATCGCGCGCGACAGCCGCGACAGCGTGCTGCTCGCGTAGCCGGCGAGCGTGCTCATCCGCAGCGTGCGCTCCGACGCGGTGTCGAGTGCGAACAACAGGCCGTGTTCGAAGTGCGTCAGCCCGCTGTCGCGCTGCAGCTGCGCATCGAGGGCTGCGGGCAGGCGCTCGAGGAGTGTCGCGACCGACGCCCACACCTCGAGATGGGCGGCGCTCAACTCGGACGCCTCGGAGGACTGCGGCATGACACGAGGCTATGCCAGGCCCATCAGCGGCCTCCACACCACGCCGACAAACTTGCTTGAGCAAGTGAAGTCCATTAGATTCACTTGCTTAGGAAAGTAAAATTGCTGCATGGAGCAGCCAAGGAGGAGAGTCGAATGGAACTTCAGCTGAGCGGCAAGACGGCGTTCGTGAGCGGATCGACCCAGGGGATCGGTTTCGCCATCGCGGCCGGTCTCGCCGCTGAAGGGGTTCGGGTCGTCGTGAACGGGAGGTCGTCGGATGGTGTCGATGTTGCGGTCGAGAAGCTGCGTGCCGAGTATCCGGATGCCGGCCACTCCGGGTTGTGCGCGGACTTCGCGAAGCCCGACGAGGTGGGCCGCCTGCTCGAGGAGCTGGGTGACGTGGACATCCTGGTCAACAACGTCGGGCTGTTCGGGCTCGCCGAGTTCGAGTCGGTCACCGACGACGAGTGGGCGCGCTACCTCGACGTCAACGTGATGAGCGGTGTGCGCCTCTCGCGCCACCTGCTCGGTGGCATGCTGCAGCGCGGGTGGGGGCGCGTGCTGTTCCTCGGCAGCGAATCCGGGGTGAACGTGCCGGCGGACATGGTGCACTACGGCGTGACAAAGGCGGCGATGATCGCGCTTGGCAACGGGCTCGCCAAGCTCACCCGCGGCACGGGTGTGACGGTCAACACCGTCCTGGGCGGGCCGACGTACTCGGACGGCGTCGCGGCGACCGTGGAGTCGATCGCCGGATCCCAGGGCGCTCCCGTCGACGCCGTCAAGCAGGCCATCATCGGCCAGAACCGCACGACCCTGCTGGAGCGGTTCATCTCGCCGTCCGAGATCGCGAACACGGTGACCTATCTCGCCAGCCCGCTGGCGTCTGCCACCAACGGAGCGGCCGTCCGCGTCGACGGTGGCGTGCTCACCGCGATGCTGTAACCGGCTGGGTTCGCCCGGCCGCGGCATCCGTCCCTGACGACCTCACGACGCCCGCGGCTCGACGATCGCGGCCACCGCCGCAACGACCGCCGCGCGATGCTGGGCGACCCGCTCCGGGTCGTCGGGGTCGGCGCCATCGGCGCTGAGGAGCCCGCGCGGGGTGACGGTCCCGGCCTGCGCGATCGCGTAGACGATGGCGAGCAGGTCGATCGCCCGACGCGCCCCGCCTGTCTCGGACGACACGGTGAGCGTCTTGGCCATATAGGCCTCCATCGGCTCGGCGGCGACCTCCGGGCGCTCCAGTTGCGCCCACAGGCTCACGCGAAGCGCTGTCGGGTCGGCGCGGTGATAGTCGAAGAGGCGCCCCGCCCACTCCGCGAGCATGCCGGGCGTGGGCGGGACGGCGGCAGCCATCCCCTCAACGGCTGCATGGACCGCCGCGTCGAACAGACCTGCCTTGTTCCCGAAGTAGGCATAGATCATCCGCACGTTGCTCTCGGACTGCGCGGCGATCCGTTCGACGCGGCCTCCGGCGAGCCCGACCGCGGCGAACTCCGCCATCGCCGCGCGCAGAATCCGCGCGCGGGTCGCCTCCGCGTCTCGATTCGACATCCGAGCCCTCGCATCCGCCGACTTGACCTGCACTTCGTCCTCGATCTACTTTAGAAGTAAATGAACACTTACTTACCCGGATGATCATGAACTCGACCATTGCCTCAGCCCTCGCCATCACCCCGGCCTCCAGCGCCCGCGAGCGCACCATCGACATCACCACGATCGGCGCGAAGACCGGCAGGGTGCGGCGCATCGAAGTGTGGTTCTACCGCGTCGAAGGCGAGATCTACTTGACGACATCGCCCGCGCGGCGCAGCTGGTACGCCAACCTGCTGCGTCACCCGGACTTCACGTTCCACCTCAAGCACGGCATCCGTGCCGACCTCGACGCGCACGCGACGCCCGTGCTCGACTCCGATGCGCGCACTCGCCTGTTCGCCGCGATCGTCGACGACCTCAATCAGCCCCGCAATCCCGCAGGCATCCCGCAGCCCGTCGAACCTCTCGAGGAGTGGGTCATGGGGAGCCCGCTCATGCACGTGACCTTCCCGAACGGAGAGAACGAATGACGGACCAGCCCACCGCCCTCGTCACCGGCGCCAACCGAGGCCTCGGGCAGAGCATCGCCCTCGCCCTCGGGCGAAGCGGTCATCGAGTCATCGCCGCGCACCGACCCGGCAGCGACGCGACCGAGACCGTACGCCTGTTGCAGGCAGAGCGCGTCAGCGCCCTTCCCTGGGCGATCGATGTGACGGATGCCGCGGGCCACCGCGACGCCGTCAGCTCGCTGCTCGCCATGCTCCACGCGGAATGGGCCATCGACCGCCTCGACGTCCTCGTCAACAACGCCGGGATCGGAGCCTTCGCGCCGATCGACGACGTCACGCCCGATTCCTTCGACGCGCTGCTCGCTACCAACCTGCGGGGGACCTTCTTCCTCACACAGGCGATGCTGCCGCTCCTCGAAGGCGGCGGTCACGTCATCAACATCAGCACCTCACTCACCCGCCACGTCAGCCCGGCGACCGCCGTCTACGCCGCGTCGAAGGCGGCTGTCGAGACGCTGTCCCGCAGCCTTGCCGTCGAACTGGGGCCGCGCGGCATCCGGGTGAACTCCGTCGCTCCTGGACCGACCGCCACTGACTTCAACGGCGGGGCGATGCGCGACGACACCGCGCTACGGGCCGAGCTCGCCGCTCACACCGCCCTCGGCCGCGTCGGCGACGCCTCCGAGATCGGTGATGCCGTGGCATCCCTCGCCTCCCCGGCAATGAGATGGGTCACCGGCGAACGCCTCGAAGTCTCCGGTGGCTCCTACCTCTAGGCGTCAAGAGACATCGCACGCCCCAGGCACCGCCGACAGCTCCCGCACCACGCCAGCGACAACGACCGCACCGGTCGAGCTGCGTCCCAGCGCCCGCTAGCGACGCCTATCGAACGTGCTGGGGCCCGCCCGCGAGGTACCGCTTTCGAGCGGTGCGCGCAAGCGGATCCTCGCCCTGCAGCGTCAGTCGCTGTTGTCGATGCTGCGACTGCCGTCGATATACGTCTGGATGTGTGGGGCGACGAGGGCGACGAGTTCGGTGTGTGGGATGCCGGTGAGGGCGGGGATCTCGAAGACGTTTCGGAGGATCGCGATGCCGAGGAGATTTGCGCCGGAGAGGGCGAGTCCGCGTGCGCGCGGGTCGGTGGGGTTTGGGAATGGGGCGTCGGCTCGGATCCGCGTGAAGAGTGCTTCGGCGAGCATCCGCTGTGCGCGGAGCGAGGTCATTGCGGAGCGGGCGAGCCCGACGAGGATGGGTCGGGTGGTTTCGTCGTCCCAGAGTTGCAGGTAGGCGTCGGCGAGTCGTTCGCCGATGGTGGACGGGTCGCCGTTGAGTGCCGTGGCGATGCGTTCGGGGATGGTCGTGCGTGCCCCCATGGTCTGGGCGAACAGGGTTTCCTTGTCGGCGAAGAAGTGCCGGATGAGGGCGGGGTCGACTCCGGCTTGGGATGCGATGGCGCGGACAGAGGTCTTCTCGTAGCCGTGCTGCGCGAACAGGTCACGGGCGGCGTCGAGGATCGCGTCGCGGGTGCCGCTGTTGCCCGCGCGGCGACCGGTGCTGCGCTTGTTCGACGCGGATCGGGTGCCCGTCACGTGTCGATTGTAATCCCGTTCCACCTATTTCCTCACTTGGGGACTTTGCTCTAGGCTCATGCCGCAAGCGGTCGGTGCCGGACGAGGAGATGACGGTTATGGGCGACGCGGTGATCCAGATCGAGCAGTTGACCAAGTCGTACGGGCGGTTCCAGGCGCTGAAAGGGCTCGATCTGACGGTTGAGAAGGGGCAGGTGCATGGGTTCCTGGGCCCGAACGGGGGCCGGGAAGTCGACCACGATTCGGGTGCTGCTCGGGCTTCTCCGTAGCGATGGGGGCACTGCGACGGTGCTCGGCAAGGACCCCTGGCGGGATGTCGTGGAACTGCACCGTCGGCTGGCGTACGTTCCCGGGGACGTGTCGTTGTGGCCGGGGATGACCGGCGGTGAGGCGATCGATCTGCTCGGCAGCCTGCGCGGCGGCTTGGATGAGGCCCGTCGGAAGGACCTGCTGGAGCGGTTCGAGCTCGACCCCACCAAACGAGGCCGGCAGTACTCGAAAGGGAACCGGCAGAAGGTCGCGATCGTCGCCGCGCTCGCATCCGATGTGGAGCTGCTGATCCTGGACGAGCCGACCAGCGGGTTGGACCCGCTGATGGAGAACGTGTTCCAAGAAGTCGTCGGTGAAGCGAAAGCCCGCGGTGCGAGTGTGCTGCTGTCCAGCCACATCATGTCCGAGGTGGAGACCCTCGCCGACCGGCTCTCCATCATCCGGGACGGGAAGATCGTGCAGACCGGCACCCTGACCGACCTGCAGAAGGGCTCCCGCACCACCATCCATGCGACCTTCACCCAGCCGGTGACCGACCACGCACTGCAGGGGTTGAAAGACGTGCACGTGGACGGCCCTCGGCTCACTGCGACGGTCGACACCGCCCTGGTGGGTGACGCGATGGGGCGGCTGACACCGTTCGGGATCACCGCCCTCACCGTCGAGCCGCCGTCGCTGGAGTCCCTGTTCCTCCGCCTGTACGAACCGGTCGCGGCGGACGAGAAGACGTCCTGATGGCTGCCACCGCTGTCGCGGACACCCCACCGCTGCTGCGCGCGAACGTCCGGTACGACGGACGGATGCTGGCGCCCTGGGCGTTGCTGACGACACTGCTGTCCGCCTCGTCGATGCTGTACCCGGTGATCTTCCCCACAGACGAGGACCGGGCCGCGTTCGCCACAGCGGTCGGCGCGAACCCGGCGATGGCGATCATCTTCGGCCCCGCGTTCGACCTGTCCACGGCTGACGGTTTCAACGCCTGGCGGGCCCTCGCCCTCGGCGGGCTGATCGCAGCCCTCGGGGTGATCTTCGCCGTCACCCGTGCCACCCGCGCCCAAGAGGACTCCGGACAGGCGGAACTCCTCGCCTCCGGCGTGATGGGACGCGCCACCCGGCTGATGGCCGCGGTCTGGATGTGCCTGGTCTTCGCGATCCTCCTCGGACTGATCACCGGTCTGGTCACGGTGCTGTTCGGCGGCGGCTGGAACGCGACGATGCTGTTGGCCGCGACGATGGCTGCGACCGCGTGGATGTTCACCGGAGTCGCCGCAGTCACCGCGCAACTCGGCGCCGACGCCCGCACCGCCAACTCGCTCGCCGTCGCCACCCTCGGCGTCCTGTTCATCGGCCGTGGCGTCAGTTACGCGCTCGAAGCGCCGGACTGGGTCATCTGGATCAACCCGCTCGGCTGGATGACCGAAACCAAACCCGCCGTCGACAACAACTGGTGGCCACTGCTGCTCGCCGTCGCCCTCACCGGCGTGCTGCTTGCCGTCGCCTTCCTCCTGCAGTCCCGCCGCGAGTTCGGTGCCGGGGCGATCGCACCCCGGCCCGGGCCACCCCGCGGAACGGCCCGCTCGACGTGGCGGCTCGCCGTCCGCATCAACCGCGGCCCGTTCATCTCCTGGACGATCGCCTTCATCGCCATCGGACTCGTGTTCGGCTACCTGGCCACCTCCGTCTCCGACATCTTCGCCAGCAACGAAGCACTCGCGGGCGCACTCGCCGCCGGCGCCGTCACGAGTGAAGACCTCGTCAACGCGTTCCTGGTCACCATCCTCAGCCTCGTCGGCATCCTCGCCTCCATCTCCGGCGTGCAGACCATCCTCAAAGTCCGCTCAGAAGAAGTCGAAGACCGCCTCGAACCCGTCATCGCCACCGCGACCGCACGACCCCGCTACTACGCCAGCAACGTCCTCATCGCCCTCGCAGCCCCCGCCCTCTACGTCCTCATCGCAGGGACCCTGATCGCCACGCTCGCGTCCGCGGCAGACATCGGCGTCGAATTCGGCGACGCCCTGATGCAGGCCGTCGTCACCATCCCCGCAGTCTGGACCGTCGTCGCCCTCGCCGTCGCCGTCGTCGGCGCCCGCCCCCAGGTCTCCCTCGCCGCGTGGCTCGGCGTGCTCGCCTCGTTTGCGCTCACCATCCTCGGCCCCACCTTCAACCTGTGGGACTGGGTCCTCGCCATCAGCCCGTTCTGGCACGTCCCCAACGTCACCGACCCCAACGCCGACTGGTGGGGACTCATCTGGATCAGCCTCGTCACCCTCGTCTTCCTCGCGATCGGGTTCGCCGGCTTCCGACGCCGTGACCTTGCCCGCCAATAGACACACGCACGCTCACCAATCCACACCGGACAACGCCAGCTAAGGGATCGGGCGCGTTCTGCGCACGGTCGATCAGAGATCAGCGCTTGGTGTTGCCTCCGAACGAGATCTCATTGCCATCAGGGTCGGTGTAGACGACTTTCCGCATGGCGCCTTCGTACTGCTCGACACGCGTCGGGTCGATGCCTCGGCCGGTGATCGCGTCGACTCGCTCGTCGAGGTCGTCGACCATCACCATGCTGAGCGAGCCGCCGGCTCTATCGGGGAGCACTTCGAAGTACACAAAGCAGTGCTCACCGACCTCCCACACGGCCTCGCGGTCGTTCGGATAGAAGCTCGGCTCGCTTCCGAGCAGCTGTCGATACCACTGCAACGCGGGCTGATAATCGGCGACCGGGAACCCGGCGAACAGATCCACCATCCCGCGATGGTACGCCCGGGGCACGCACGGGCCCAGCGCTCGCCCACCGCCCGAATGGGGATCGGGCAGGAGGAATGGTCCGGAGATGGGAGCGGCGCCGACGCGGGTGTGGACCTGGGGAGGCTGCGGGTCAGTTTCCTGCAGCGCGGCGCTGAGCAACCACTCCTGCAGCGATCCGTCCGATGAGCTCGTACGGAATCGGCTCGCGGTGCGGGAACACCACGGAGTCCTTCTCTCTGCGAAACGGGGCGACCTCTGGCTCAAGCACGGCCGGAAGCGTGGGAACGGGGTAGAGGCCGATGTGCTTCTTCCACGCGGCGAAGTGCAGCGCGTATCGCCCGCCGAGCATGATGGCCGGCATCCCGTACCGGATCTTCTCCTCTGGATCGGGAACTTCTGCCGCGATCGTCTCGCGGATCCGTTGGAGGCGTTTGGCAACCTCGGGATCGGCACATGCTGCGATGTAGGCGTCGATCGACTCTGGGGCCACCATGCGCGTCACCCTATCGCCGAAACAGACCCGCCGCCGGATCCTCTGGTGGGGTGGGCTATATTAGACACATGTCAAATACGTCGACGGGTGTGCGTCGTTCTCCGGAGCAGCGCCGTGCACAGATCGTCGACGTCGCGGCCGCGCACTTTTCTCGTGACGGGGTTGCAGGGGCGTCGATGAGCGCGATCGCCACAGAGGCGGGGATCACCAGGGCACTGGTGTATCACTACTTCCCCGGCAAGGAGCGCCTGCTGGAAGCGGTGCTGGAGCGTGAGGCGAACCGGGTATTGGTGGCGACCGCTCCGGATGCGGCACTGTCGCAGCGCTCGAACGTCGACCGGGCGCTGACCGCGTTCTTCGAACACTTCGCAGCGAGCTCGGGAGCGGTGCGGGAGCTGTACGCGCCGACCACGCCGGCGGGCACCTCCACCGCGGCGCGACTCGCGGCCACCAACCACCAGGTGCAGGCGCAGCGCCTCCTCGCCGCAACCGGCACGGCAGACACCGAGCAATCGCGGCTTGCGATGGGCGCATGGCTCGCGTTCGTGGAGTACATCGCCCGGCACGCCGCCGAGGCCCCCGCAACGCCCGCGCAAGGCCACATCGAGTTGTGTGTGGCCGCGCTGGAGAGCATCCTCGGTCGCCCACTGCTGACCACCTGAGCGGCGAGCCACCCGCTCGCCGTTCATCCATCCCACGAAGGAGAAGTCTGTGAAGATCGTCGTTCTGGGAGCTACCGGCAATGTCGGCTCCCGTTTCATCACCCAGGCCGTCCATGCCGGCCACCAGGTCGTGGCATTCGCGCGCACCCCGGAAGCAGTCGCGGTGCAGCCCGGCGTCACGACCGCGAAGGGTGCAGCAGAGGACACGGCGGCGCTCACCACTGCAGCGCAGGACGCGGACGCGCTGCTGGTGTCGATCACCGGCTCCCTGAGAGACCGGGACTTCATGCAGCGCACCCTGCCGAAGATCATCGACGCCGCGAAGACCGCCGGTGTCGCCCGCGTCGTGCTCGTCTCGGCCTTCGGCGCCGGCGACACCGCGCAGAAGGCATCCGGATCCGCACGACTGATCTACCGCACCGCGCTGCGCGGATTCCTCGCCGACAAAGCCGCCGCCGACCAGCTCCTGCAGGCCTCGGGTCTGGACTGGACGATCGTCTACCCGGTCAACCTCAAAGACGCACCCGCCCTCCCCGAGACCGCAATACAGCCGCTGACCGGTGTCGGCAGCGTCCCAGGCCTGCCGACTCTTCCGTTCGACAACGTCGCCACCGCGCTGGTCGGCATCATCACAGACCCGGCCACCACGCGCCAGCGACTGCTCATCACCACACCCAAGGGCTGGAAACCCTTGCGCTGAGGAGACGGCACGCGCTAGGGCGACCATCGCGCGCCCCTCATGTGGCTCTCCGATCCGACCCAGGCAACACGAGCGTATCGATCGGCTCCCGCCGAGCCGGCGAGTCGGGCCTGTCCGGCTCATCGCCGCAACGGGCAGTGCGGGTGAACGGATCGGCGCTGTGCGATCCGGTGTCGGTAGGGTTGCCGGATGCCTGAACTGCATCATTCTCGGCTGCGCGAGATCGACGCTGAAACGCTGTATCGCATGATGTGGCTTCGAGTCACCGTGTTCGTCGTCGAGCAGGCTGCCGCCTACGCCGAACTCGACGGCCGCGATCTCGAGAAGGAGACCGAGCACTTCTGGGTGTCCGATGACGAGGCGAGCGAGGTGCTCGCTACGCTTCGGCTACTGGACGACGGCGATGCCGCGCGTATCGGACGTGTCGCGACCGCGCCGTCGGCACGCGGCGCCGGGCTGGCAGCCGAGCTCATGCGCCGCGCGATCGCCAGGTCGACGGAGAAGTGGCCGGGCAGGCCGATCCACCTCGACGCACAGATGCACCTCGCCTCCTGGTACGGGCGGTTCGGATTTGAGGTCTCGGGTCCGCAGTTCGAAGAGGATGAGATTCCGCACGTCCCGATGGCCCGCGCGCCTGGTCCCGTGTGAGGTCTGACCGGCAGGCTCGAGCCGAACTAACTCCGGCTCCCTCACCACGCACGGCACGCAACGCCCTCACACCGCGCACCGCCCGATTGGGGATCCAGTCTGGCGAATGGATACACGGTTCTCTTAATTCAGAGAGGCGTGTACCGTTGCTCCCGTGACTGCGACGCTGACGCACGCCCACGCGCTGGCCAGGTTCGGGTATGCGGTGTCCGATCCGACCAGGGTCGGCATCCTGCTCGCTCTTCGTGATGCGCCGGCGTATCCATCTGACCTCGCCGACACGCTGGGCGTGTCCCGTCAGGTGATGTCGAACCAGCTCGCGTGTTTGCGTGGTTGCGGGCTCGTCGAAGCGACCCCGGACGGGCGCAGGTCGTCGTACCGTCTCGCTGACCCGCACCTGGTGGCCGCGTTGAACGAGCTGCTGCAGGTCGTTCTGCTCGTCGACCCGACCTGCTGCGACAGCGACACCTGCAGGTGCGCATGACCACCGAGGCCCTGAGCATCAAACGCGCGGCGACGCTGCGGCGCCGCATCCGCTGGATCGTCACCGGGACGATCGCCTACAACGTCATCGAGGCGATCGTCGCGATCACCGCCGGCACGATCGCATCGTCCGGAGCGCTCGTCGCGTTCGGTCTGGACTCCACCATCGAGGTGCTCTCCGCAGCTGCGGTCGCGTGGCAGTTCTCCCGCCGCGACCCCGAACGGTGGGAGCGGCCCACGCTCCGCGTCATCGCCGTCGCGTTCTTCGCCCTCGCCGCGTACGTCACCGCATCGTCAGCCATCACGCTCCTCACTCAGGTCGAGGTGGAACACAGCCCACTCGGGATCGCGATCACCGCGCTGAGCGTGCTCGTCATGCCGTTCCTGTCCTACGCGGAACGACGCGCCGGGCGTGAGCTCGGCTCCGTGACCGCCGTCGCGGACTCCAAACAGACATTGATCTGCACCTACCTCTCTGCCGCGGTCCTCGGAGGGCTCGTCCTGAACAGCCTGTTCGGCTGGTGGTGGGCAGACAGCGTCGCCGGCTTCGTGATCGCCGCATTCGCCATCCGTGAAGGCATCGAGGCCTGGCGCGGCGACGCCTGCGCCACCTCAATCGGGATGCTCATCGAAGACGACACCAACGACGCGGGCGAGCACCAGCACCACTGAGCGGCACCGCCGCCCAACTCCCGGGGGGATCCTGGCCCGGTCTACTCGTGCGATGGGGGCGGCGTCCCGAGGTCGCGCACGAGGTATGCCCAGGGGAACCAGCGCCACGCGAGCATCCAGCCCTCCTCCTCATCGCGCCGCGACAGCCCGCGCCAGATGAGCCGCTTGTGCTCCCACTGGGTGTCGGTACGCACCATGCGGTGACGGAACATGCCCCCGTCGACGGTGCGCCAGCCGGCGCGCCCGGCCAGCTCCAGCTCCAGCATCTCGTCGAACGCGGTGACGGGACCCAGCCAGCGATACTCCGATGGCACAGCCTCGCCGGTGGTGTCGGGATCGGCCGCGTCCGACCTGCTGGCATCACCGAATCGCTGCTGCGCCGCCTGGCGGGTCATCCCGAGTTCGGCGCCGATCGCCGCCCAGCTCACGCCGCCGGCGCGCGCCGACTCCACGGCCTGCCGCAAGATTCCCCGCACCTCGAGTTCGGCCTCCGCGCTGGTACGAATGAGGGCGAGGTGGTCCTCGGCGCGGACGTCACCGTCGATGCCCGCAGCATCCAGGATCGCGACGCGTACGACGTCGCCGACGCCCGAGAGCCCGTCTTCAGGACCTTCCGGGGCCGTCGCGCCCGTCATTCCGCGTCCCGCTCGTCAGCGCCGTCTCGGCTCGGGAGCCACATTCCTCCGAGCGTCGATTGGTCTCGTGGGTTCCGTGCGAGCCATCCGAGCCGGGCCGCGAGGGTCACCGTGCCCGCGACGCAGAACACCACCCCGATGCCGATGAGCATCCCGCCGCCGAACCCATCGAGAAAGGCACCGGCGAGCGTGCATGCGATACCGAGGAAGAGGACGACGTACCCTGGCGCCAGACGGGCGCCGCGAGGGCTCTGAGTGCCGGAAGACATGCGTCAACCCTAGGTTGACATGCCCGTATGCGTCAAGCGTTCCTTGACACGCGGGGGCACGTCCGTTCAGCCGTGCGTCAGGCGGTCTCGGGCAGACTCGACGCATGCGCGTACTGCTCGTGGACGACGAGAAGCGACTTGCCGACGGCATCCGCCGTGGCCTCGAAGCCGAGCGGATGACCGTCGACGTCGCGCACAACGGCGTCGACGGACTCTGGCGCGCTCGTTCGCAGGACTATGACGCCATCATCCTCGACGTCATGATGCCCGGGATGAGCGGATACCGCGCCTGCGCGGCCCTCCGGGCGGAGGGCAACTGGACGCCCGTGCTGTTCCTCACCGCGAAGGACGGCGAATGGGACGAGGTCGAGGGCCTCGACACGGGCGGCGATGACTGGCTGATCAAGCCCTTCTCGTATCCGGTTCTCGTCGCGCGCCTTCGCGCACTGGTGCGTCGCGGCGCACGGGAGCGGCCCGCGGTTCTCGAGGCGGGGGATCTGCGGCTGGATCCCGCCGCCCGCACCCTTCATCGCGGCGACGTGCCGATCGAACTGACAGCGCGCGAGATGTCGGTGCTCGACTTCCTCATGCGCCGACGCGGTGAAGTCGTGACCAAGCTCGAGGTGCTCGACAACGTCTGGGACGAGCACTACGACGGCGATCCGAATATCGTCGAGGTCTACATCGGTCGCCTGCGACGCAAGGTCGATCGCCCGTTCGACACGGACGCGATCGAGACGGTTCGCGGATTCGGCTACCGATTGGCGGCGAACGGTGGCTGACCGCGCGGCGGCGCCGCGCCGCAACCCGCTCTCGATCCGCGCGCGGATCGTCATCGTCGCCATCCTCGTCGTCGGTGCTGCTCTCGCCGTCGGCGCGGTCGGCATCGTGCGGGTGCTCGACACCGCGCTGGTCGCGCAGGCGACGCAGAGCCTGGAAGCCGAGCTCGAGACGATCGCCGACGGATTGGAGAGCGGCAGCATCGACGCGGCATCCCTCGAGGAGCGCGACGACGACATCCTGATCGCCTGGCACACGGCATCCGGCACCGCTGTCAACGACGACGATGCCGGCGAACTCACCGTTCCCCGCAATGAGGGCGAAGCCGAGCAGATCACGGTCGACGACGAGCGCTACCTCGTCATGGCGGAGGACGTCGACGGCGGGATGCTCGTGGTCGGGCGATCGATCGACGAACTCGGCGCCGCGACATCGACGACCGCGGTCATCCTCGCGATAGCGGTGCCGGTGGCACTGCTGCTCATCGGAACGATCATGTGGGTCGTCGTCACACGTGCGCTCTCCCCGGTCACGCGGATCCGCACGCAGGTCGATGCCATCGATGCGACGGCGCTCGACCGGCGCGTGCCGACCACGGGATCGGGCGACGAGATCGACCGCCTCGCCGGCACGATGAACCGCATGCTCGACCGCGTCGAGGACGGATATCGCGCCCGCCAGCGCTTCGTCGGGGATGCCTCGCACGAACTGCGCTCGCCGCTGGCGACGATGCGGCAATTCGCGGAACTCGCCCGCACGCACCCCGACATCACGCAACCCGCCGAACTCGTCGATGTCGTGATCGAGGAGGGCGGACGGATGCAGGGGATCGTGGAGGGGCTGCTGCTGCTCGCGCGGCTGGACGAACACGCCGGCGTCGGCTTCGATCCGGTGGACCTCGACGACCTCGCCCTCACCGAGGCGCAACGTGTGCGTGCGCTCGCGACGTGCGACGTCGACGCCCGAGAGGTGCGGCCCGTTCAGGTCACGGGCAACCAGAGGCTGCTGGGTCAAGCTCTCCGGAACGTGGTCGACAACGCGGTGCGTCATGCGCGCGGCGCCATCTCGCTCTCCACCTCGATCACGCCGGGCGGCACAGCCGTCATCCGCGTCGACGATGACGGCATCGGGATTCCCGCATCCGAGCGAGAGCGCGTCTTCGAGCGATTCGTCCGCCTCGACGAGGCTCGGTCGAGGGATGCCGGCGGCACAGGTCTCGGTCTGGCCATCGTCCGGGAGATCGCCCGCGCCCACGGCGGCACGGTGCGCGTGGAGGCGTCACCGCTCGGCGGGGCGGCGTTCATCCTGGAGTTGCCGGCGCGACTCGATGCGGAATCCTGACATCGCGTTCAGGTCGGTTCAGCATCGGTTCTGCTCGCGTTGGCGAGAGTGGGGACATGACCACCGACGAGAACCCCCAGCCCTCCATCGACAACCACCACCCCGGCGTCACGAACCCCCAGCCCACCGTCACCCCCGCAGCTGAGCCCGCGCCGCGTGCTCGAGGCCGCGTGAAGGCGCCCCTCCTCATCGGCATCGGGGCAGGTCTCGCGGTTCTCCTCGTCGGCGGAGCCGGCGCGGCGATCGGCCTCGCGGTGACGTCCGACGAGGACGATGACGATCGCGCCTCGGTCGTCGTGCAGGATGACGACCGGATCGCCGGAACTGTCGTGGACTCTCAGGGCGCGGCCGCAAGCGACGCCGCAGCCTTGCGCTCCGCTCTCGACGAGGCGATCGCCGATACCGACGGCGTCGGCGCGAGCGGCCTAGAGGTGGAGCACGACGGATGGGATGTCGACGTGATCCTCACCGACGGCTCGGAAGTCGACGTTCACGTGGCGGCCGACGGCTCCGCCGAGGTCGTCAACGAGCGCCCCGAAGCGACCAGCGACCCGACCATCGACCTCGACCGGTTCGACGCGATCGTCGACGCCGCCATCGACGCTGCCGGGGGTGGAACCATCCAGTCGATCAGCACTGACGACAGCGGAGCGCGCTACGAGGTGGCCGTCGACCTCGGCAGCGGACGCGAGGCCGAAGTCCATCTCGCCGACGATCTCGCCGTCGTCTCGGTAGAGCACGACGACTGAGCGCAGCGGACGAAAACGAGGCTCCGAACTCACCGCAGCTGACGATCCGCCCGCCGACGGGGCCGAGGCGCTTCCCCTCGCGACCGATCCTGACGGGCACGGTCACGCGGCCCGGCGGGTGCGGCATCCGTCACCCGTAGAGCAGGGCGAGGGCGCCTACCGACACGGCCGTCGTGAAGCCGGTCCAGAGCACGATCGCAACACCCTGCCACAGAAGGATCCACGACTTCGACACACCCGAGGCGACGAGCATCGCCGAGGTGATCTGCGTCGGGAGCGCGAGAGGGCCGAGGATGCTCGCGCCCGGAACGCCGAACCGCACGAGGAATCGGCGGAACCGCTGGCGCCCCTTCGACTCGGGCTTGGCCTCGGGCGCGTCGGACGAGTCCGCGGCGCCGCCGGCGGGAACAAGAGCGCGGGCGCGGGCGCGCCGTGCGACGATCGCGGCACGGATGCGCGCGCCGAACACCACGACGACGAAGACCGAGAGGAAGTTGCCGACGACGGCGGCGGAGAACGCGACGAACGGGTTGAGACCGGCCCAGACGCCGAGCACCGATGCGAGCTCGCCTTCGACGAACGGGATGGCCGCCGCGAGGGCGACGATGAGGGGCTGCACCAGCAGCGGCACGTGCGACATGAGGTCTTGGAGCGCCTCGATGAGGTTCATGATTGTCCTTTCGGGCGCGCCGAAGCATCGCCCAGGTCGATGGGGTCGATCTGTATGAGGTGGGTCAGCGGGCCGAGGTGACGCCGGCCACGATCATCGCGTTGACGATGACGGCCGTCATCGTGCGGGTGACGGCCGCGGCGGCCGCGTCGGCTGCGAAGTCGCCCCGCTCGAGTTCCTTCGCACGGGTGGCGACGGGCGTGCTCCACGGGATCTCGGGGTGGAGCGTGGGGAGGGCACCGCTCGCCGAGAGCAGAGCGGCGAGGGTGGCGGTGCGGGCGGTGGGTTCCGCGCCGTCGACGAGCGTGGCGCGGACCGCGGCGACGAGCTGCTCGCGGCGGCCGGTGTCGCCGAGTTCGAGCGTCTCGGTGGGGATGAAGCCGAGCGCCTTCCCCCGTGTGCGTCGCAGATCGCCGCGCTCGACGAGCCGGTCGAGCACGGGTGACCGCAGCTGCGGGCCGATCGCGGCGAGCACGGTCTGGACACCGCGTGGCTTCTCGGAGATGTAAGTCCACATCGTGCGGAGGATCTCGTCGTCGGGGGCGGTGTCTCCCTCGGCGGTCACGACGGTGCCGCGGACGCCGAGGTCATCGGCACGCACGGCGCCCTCGAGAGCGAGGTCGGTGAGCACGGCGCCCGCGAGCACGTAGAAGAGCGTGTTCTCGCCCGCGATGGTTCCGGATGCCGGTGAGAAGAGAAGGAGCATGAGGTCGTCCGCGACACCGTGCCGCGTCGTGGATGCGTCGCCCCGTGTCTGGTCGGCCATGAGAGGGATGCCTTTCTGGTGGGTGCTGCGTTCGGTTCGAGCAGTGCTGGCACAGCGTACTAGCACACTGTACCAACACACTGTACTAGTACACTGGGCGTCAGGCAGATATTCCCCCGATGCAGGAGGTGGCATCATCGGCACCCGCGAGAAGATCGTCGATGCGGCGACGGAGATCATCCGCGCCGGCACCGAACGGCCGAGTGTGCGAGCGGTCGCCGCCCGGGCGGGAGTCGGCGCGAGCACGCTCCGCCACTACTTCCCGACCCAGCGCGATCTGCTCGACGCCGCCCTGCACGACCTCTACACCGAGGCCATGCCCGATGTGCGCATCCGCGACACGTCCGTCCCCCCGCGTGACCGCCTCCTGGAGTGCCTGTGGGCACTGCTCGAGCCGTTCGGCACCGAGGAGCAGGCGCGCGAGACCTGGCGCACCCTGTATGAAGCGTTCATCGCGCCGGATGCCACGGACGACGCCCGCACCGGATACCTGGTGCTCATCACCCAGGCCGTGCGGCGGGTCGAGTCCTGGCTCGTGATCCTCGAGGCCGAAGGCGTGCTCCCACCGGGTGACGTCGCCGCGCGGGCGCGGTTCCTCCTGGCCGTGGTCGACGGGATCTCCCTGGACCGCGGTCTGCTTCCGGGCCCAGCGCGACTGGAGTTCGAAGGGTCGACGCTGCGGATGGCCGTCGATGCCGTGTTCCGGGATGCCGAGGGGGCCTAGTCCCGAACGGTCATCAACGCCGGCTCAACCAAGGCGCTACGCCACAGCGGAGGTTTCGACCTCGGCCCACAACCGGTCGAGCGAGAGCCCGACCGCGTCGGCGATCGCGGCCACCGTCTGGAACGACGGCGTCGCGATGCGTCCCGACTCGATCTTGCGCAGCGTCTCCGGTGATACGCCTGCCGCGAGCGCGACCTCGAGCATCGTGCGCCTGCCGCGCGCGTCGCGCAGCACCGCTCCGAGGCGGCGGCCGCGGTCGAGGTCCGCGGCGCTGAGGGGAAGTCGCACCATCACGATGCCGATACTAATACCGGGATTCTTCGGCCGGTATAGTAATACCGAAAATCGAAGGAGACAATGATGATCGAGATCCTGAGCCCTGCCCAGGTCGACCAGGCTCGCGTGTCGGGCGCTCTCGTCGCCGACGTGCTGCAGGCGATGAAAGCGCGCGCGACCGTCGGCACGAACCTGCTCGAGATCGACGCCTGGGCGAAGGAGATGATCCTGGATGCGGGAGCCGTCTCGTGCTACGTCGACTACGCGCCGTCTTTCGGCAACGGGCCCTTCGGTCACTACATCTGCACCGCCGTCAATGACGCGGTCCTGCACGGGATGCCGCACGACTACGCCCTCGCCGACGGCGACCTGCTGACTCTCGACCTCGCTGTGCTGACGGGAGGCATCGCCGCGGACGCCGCCATCAGCTTCATCGTCGGCGAGCAGCAGCGCCCGGAAGACCTCGCCATGATCGACACGACCGAGCGCGCACTCGCCGCCGGCATCGCCGCTGCCCGCCCCGGCGCGAAGATCGGTGACCTCTCGCGCGCGATCGGCACGGTGCTCAAGGCCGACGGATACCTCGTCAACACCGATTTCGGCGGTCACGGCATCGGAACCACGATGCACGGCGATCCCCACGTTCCCAACAGCGGGCGCCCCGGGCGCGGCTACCAGCTTCGCCCCGGCCTCCTCCTCGCCCTCGAGCCGTGGATCATGGCCGATACCGACGAACTCGTCGTCGACGAAGACGGCTGGACGCTCCGCAGCTCGACCGGCAGCCGCACCGCCCACACCGAGCACACCATCGCGATCACCGAGAACGGCGCCGAGATCCTCACGCTCCCGTCCACACGCTGACGCCTGCGGCGCTGTCACGCCGATACGGGCCGATAGGAATCCGGATGTCGGTGGCTCGCTCGATGATCACACCATGAGCGATTTCGACTTCCTCTACGGCGAATGGAAAGTAGTCAATCGTCGCCTGCGGCACCTGTTCGTGGGCAGCGACGAGTGGGACGAGTTCCCCGCTACGTCGTGGGCACGGCCGTTGCTCAACGGCGTCGGCAACGTCGATGAGATGCACTGCCCGACGCAGGGCTGGTCAGGTGCGAGCATCCGGTTCCAAGACAGGAGACCGGCGAGTGGTCGATCTACTGGGCGAACAGCAGCACGGGCCGGCTGTTCCCGCCCGTCGTCGGACGATTCACCGACGGGCGGGGCGACTTCTACGGCGACGACACGCACGAGGGCGAGCCCATCAGAGCGCACTTCACCTGGTCGGACATCACCCCTGTTTCGGCGAGGTGGCAACAGGAGTTCTCGCGCGACGGCGGCAAGACGTGGGAGTGTAACTGGATCATGGACTTCACCCGCGCCTGACCGACTCCCCCGCGGCGCTGGAAGCCGACACGGAGGCCGGCACGGGAATGTCAGCCGAGGGGTGCGAGCAGTCCGTCATCGACCAGCCGGAGCGGCGGGAGACCGCACATGCCCCGCACTGCATTGAGGTGGATCTCGCGGCGCTTAAGCCCCTCGACGGTGCTCGTGCACTCTTCGACTGCTCGGGCAAGTGCCTCCAGTTGTGCTGCAGCGAAGCGTCGTCGCTGCAGACCATCGATCATGCGGTCCACGACGATCATCACGCCCGCGAAGATCGCGGAGCCGCCGGCGAACCATGCGCCGGCGATCGCCTGATCGGTAAGCCACACCAAGCCGGCGAGAACGACGGAGAGTCCAATGCCCACGGCGATGCGAAGTCGTCGTCGGCGCCGACGGCGACGCAGGGTCCCCAGTGCGTACACAGCGTTGATGTGATCCATGTGCTCGCCGGTCCACATGCCGAAATCGACGACTGCGGCCGTCACCGCAGACGACGCACCGTCGAACTGCAGAACGTCGAGCACGGCGCGCGCTGCCTGCATGTCGGACGCATACCTCTGAGAAAGACCATCCCATTGGCCCTGATCGATTCGATCATCGGCCTCGCGCATCCGTCGCTCGTGTGCCGTCTCGTCGTGTGCGACCGGGCGCGCGACCGGCTTCGTCGCCTCCAGCGCGCTTGATCGGGCTCGCGCGTGCTCGAGGTTCTCGCGCGCTCGCCTCTCCAGGTCACGCGCCTCGGCCGTCGCGTCCGAGTCACGGCTCGAGGCTTCGAGGTCGCGACTGGATTCGGTCACGATCCGTCTCGCCTGCACGACGGATGCCGTCGTCGCCGCAACATACTGCTCCGCGGCTACCACCAGGCGGAGGCCCTCGAAGTCCGTCACTCCCGAACGCGAGTCCCCGACGAACGGGTCGATCGCAAGACGCATCGGGTCGAGGTCTCGGAGCTCGGCTGCCAACTGCGCCGGCCTCGAGCGGATCCGCGAAAGCGTGAGCGGCGACAGTCCCCCAGACATCGGCGCTGGGGTCTCCCCAACCGGCGGCAGCTCGAGCTGGTGGGGCGGAGGCTCGTACCCGATGGTCGAGAACCACTCCTCTGCAGCTCGCGCGGCGGCGGCGCGCCAGCCCTCGACGGGAGCAACGGGGTCGGATGACTCCCCAACGGAATCGTTCGTGACGTCGCTCATCGGCTCGAATCTACCGGGCGGATCCGACGGACTCGGTTGCACGGGCTTCGTGCGTGGACGCCGTACATACCGCAGCGATCCTGGTGATGATACGCAGCGCCCTTGCACGAAACCAGGTCGCGGCACTGAGTAGGGTGCTCGGGTGAGTGGTTTGCAGGAGGTCGCGCCCGGGGTGCTCGTCGCGACGAGTCGACGCATGTCGACCACGTCCACGGTGATCACGGATGGCTGCGGTGCTCTGCTGGTGGATCCGGCGTGGATGCCGGACGAACTCGAGAGCCTGGCTGCGGGCCTCGTGGTGCGAGGTCTCGATGTGATCGGCGGGTTCGCGACGCATGCTCACCACGATCACCTGCTGTGGGATCCGCGATTCGGCAAGGCGCCGCGTTGGTCGTCTGCGGCGACCGCGCAACTCGCGTCATCGGAGCGGGAGGCCCTTGTCGGCCACCTCGGGCAGGAGTTCCCACCGGCACTCGTCGATCTCATGGGGCGGGTCAGCGGCGTGGATGCTCGCCTCCCGGACGAGTCCGTGCCCGCAGGCGTCGACATCGAGTTGATCGTCCACGATGGGCACGCGCCCGGGCACACCGCGCTGTGGCTTCCACGCCAGAAGGTGCTGATCGCCGGGGACATGCTCAGCGACGTCGAGTTGCCGTTGCCCTTCTTCCCTGACGATCTGCCCGCGTACCTGAACGCGCTGGATCTGCTCGCACCGTTCGCTGCAGAGGCTTCCGTCGTCATCCCCGGCCACGGGACGGTCGGCGGCGATGCGCTGCTGCGACTCGATGCCGACCGGCGGTACATCGACGACGTGCTGACGCGAGGCGACTCGGACGATCGCCGCGTGCACAACCCGGGCATGGGAGAAGAGCACGCCCACATGAAGCAGCTCGCGCGCAGCCTCTCCTGAACGGGCCGATCCCGAAGCACCGCCCGGATTGACGCAGACCGGGAACTACACGCCGTCGTGCGCGAGCGTCATCTCCCTGGGCCGCGACGGCCGCAGACGACGGATGCCGCGTCCCGAACCCCGTCAGGGGCCGGGCCGCGGCATCCGTTCTCGTCAGAGATCGATCAGCGCTTGCCGACGATCTGACGGGCGACGAGGTCGCGCATGATCTCGTTCGTGCCGCCGTAGATGCGGTGCACTCGGGCGTCGAGGAACGCGCGGGCGATCGGGTACTCGGTGATGTAGCCATAGCCGCCGTGCAGCTGCACGCCGACGTCGAGCAGCTCCCACTCGCGGTCGGTGGCCCAGAACTTGACCTTGGCGGCCTCTTCGGCCGTCAGCTTCGCGTCCTTGTAGAGCATCATCGCGCGGTCGATGTACGCCCACATCACGTCGACCGTGGTCGCCATGTCGGCGAGCTTGAAGCGCGTGTTCTGGAAGTCGGAGATGGGCTGGCCGAAGGCCTCGCGGCTCGCGGTGTAGTCGCGCGTCCAGACGAACGCAGCCTCACCCGCGGCGGCGGCCGCGACGCCGATCGACAGGCGCTCGAGGGGCAGGTTCATCATGAGCTGGATGAAGCCGAGACCCTCCTTGCCGCCGATGAGGTTCTCTTCGGGCACGAAGACGTCGACGAACGACATCTCGGCGGTGTCCCAGCCGTGGAAGCCCATCTTCTCGAGCTTCTTGCTGTGGTCGAAGCCCTCCATGCCGTCTTCGAGGATCAGCAGGCTGAACGCGTCGGGGCGGTTGCCCTCGCCGGTCTTGACGAAGGTCACGACGATGTCGGCGGTCTTGCCCGACGAGATGAACGTCTTCGCGCCGTTGACGATGTAGCCGCCGTCGACCTTCTTGGCGGTGGTCTTGATGCCGCGGAGGTCTGAGCCGGTGCCGGGCTCGGTCATCGCGAGGGCACCGAGGATCTCACCGGTGGCCATGCGGGGCAGCCACTTCTCCTTCTGCTCCTGCGTGCCCATGTGCGCGATGTACGGCACGGCGAGGTCGTCCTGGATGCCGAGCGCGCCGGCGAGCGAACCCTGGCCGGCGCCGATCACCTCTTCGAGCACGATCGCGCGGAAGCGGTAGTCCTGCAGCATGCCCGCGCCGCCGAACTCCTCCGGCACCGACAGACCGATGATTCCGGCCTCACCGGCGGCGAGCATGGTCGCGCGGTCGATCTCACCGTCGGCATCCCACTGCTTGCGCTTCTCTTCGGTCGCGTAGCGCTTGATGAACTCCTTGACGACGTCGCGGAACGCCTCGTGGTCTTCGTCGTAGATGTCGCGCTCCATATGCGCCATTCCTCTCGTCCTCGAGTGGATGCGTGCGCGGCGGCGACGATCAGCCGCCTGCGAGGACGCACCCGCGCACCATCCTAGTCGTGCAACACGATCATACCGATTGGTATGTGAGATTGGGTTCTACTGAGGACGGAACTGCGTTTCCGCTTTTGTCGGATGCCTCCAGGCGCATCTCGGCGGCGCCGACTATTCTTCTCCCTAAGCGGCTTGCCGCGACCGGGGGCACGTGGATCTGGAGCTAAATGCGGTTCGGCGTTCGTCCGTGACTGGGGACCTTCTTGTCAAGGCCGACGTTGTCCCGGTGGGGCGCGTGGGGTCGCCCGAACCGGGGCACACCACACCGAACGGATGCGAGCCGATGCCACACGCTGCCCTCTCCCAGCGCGCCCTCACCAGCCCCACCCTCACCAGCCCCACCCTCACCCTCCTCTCCCCCGCCCGCAGCAGCCCGGCGAGCAGCAGCCCGACGAGCAGCAGCCCCGCGCTCGACAGCCCGATCGGCGGTCCCGCGATCGTGCGCGTCGGGGCGGCGGCGATCCAGGCGACCGGATCCGCGGCGACCGCATCCGCGACCCCTGTCATCGCGCACCGCGTCGGCCGCCTCGCGGTGCTGTCACTTCCCGTCGGCGTGCTGGTCGCCGTGCTCACCACACATGAGCCGACGTGGTGGCACCACCACTTCTCGCAGCTCGGCACGCACTCCGACCTGTCGGGACGCACCTTCAACGCGAGCACGATCTTCGCCGGATTCTTCCTGGCCGTGTACGGCGTGCTTCTCGCGGCGGTGCTCCCGGGCGGCATGAGCCGCCGGAGGTCGCGCGCCTTCCGCGGGTCGGTCGTCTCGGCAGGTCTTCACCTGACGGCCGTGGGACTCATCCCGATTCCGGTGAGCCCGACCATGCACGACCTCATCGCGACGGGTCTCGGCCTGTCGTTCCTGTCGACGGTTCTGACCGGCCTCTGCATCCCGGGTATCGGTCGACGCTTCGCACGGGCGACAGCCTCGTGCGCCGCACTGCTCGCGGCCGGAATGGTCGTGCTCACCTGCGGGCTCATCACGCTCGCGCTGTTCGAGTTCGTGGCTTTCGTGACGATGGGGATCTGGCTGCTGTCGCTGTCACGCGTCCTCCCGGAGCACACGCGTCCGACGCCGAGCGCGATGCCGCGGCACGACGCACGAAGCTCAGTCCAGATAATCGGGAGCGGCCGGCAGGCCGAAGAAGTCCTCGAGGGTGCGCCATCCACCTTCGTGATACGCCCGCGCCAGGTCGGGGCCGACGTAACGCAGATGCCAGGGCTCGCCGACGTACCCCGTCGTGCCGGTCTCGGCGCTCTCATAACGCACGATCCAGCCGTGCTCCCAGGCGTGCTCCACGATCCACTCGCCCTGGGCCGTGGCCGCGAGGTCGTCCAGCGACCCGCATCCACCCGCACACGCGACCACATCAGCCGTGAGCCCCGACTGGTGCTCGCTGTACCCGGGCCGCGCACTCACGAGGTCGGCGCCCGACACACCGCGCGACGCGACCTGCGAGCCGTAGGACTGCACCTGGGTCCGGTACGAGCGGAAGCCGCTCTCGAGCGCGATCTCGCCCGCTCCTGCATCGCGCGCCGCGGTCACCAGGTCGTTGAGCGCCACCGCCGCGACATCGCGCATCGAGCCCTGGGCGAGATTGCGCACGCCGTCGGGCATCTGCAAGCCGCTCGGCCGGTAGTCGATCGGGTTGTACGGCCGCGTCTTGTTGACCACGACCCACAGGTGCGCCGGGTCGTCGAGGGGGATGCACGGAGCCTCACCCGCAGCCACCGCGGCCCGCAGCATCTCACCGCCGCCGGCGGCTTCGATCACCGCGGTGTCGTCACCCGAAGCGAGTCCCGCGGCGACGCCGTCGAGCGCGCAGATGTCGTCGGTGAGGGCGCGCTGCTCCACATCGGGCACGGGCAGCACCGAGATGTGCGACAGCGACACCGGCTCGTCGGCATCCGTCCGCTCACCGGCATCCGACGCGGTCGGGGCACCCGCCGTCGCTGCGGTGATCGCCGCCGTCGCTCCCACTAACGACGCCGCGACCACGAGCAGACCCGCCGCGAAGGCGGCACGCCGGAGCCGCGCCGGACGCACGTGCGAGCCCGTCCCCCGGTGGCGGCGCAGGGGCAGCGGCGCCGCGGCATGCCTGAGCGCACGTCGGGAGGCTGGAAATTCGTGCGGTGGGGGCGCCGTCACCCTTCCATTGTGACCACGCCCGGCGCGACGCGCGACCACGACCCGCGCACAGCCGCCTCAGATGTCGGTCGTCATCGTGCGCGCGAGCACCGCCCCCACGAGTCCGAGCCCCGCGGCGAGCACCATCATGACCGCGACCGGCCACCAGTGCCCCACGCCGACGGCGAGCGCGGCCGCGGCGAGCGGCGCGAGTCCGCCGCCGACGATCGCACCCGCTTCGCGCCCGAGCGTGATCCCCGAGTAGCGCACCGGCGCATCGAACAGCGCGGCGAACCACGCCGGCTGCACGCTGTCTGCCGCGGCATTGGCCACGCCGATCGCGAGCGCGACGACACCGACGACCAGCGCCGTGACCCCGCCCTCGAGCACCGCGAACAGCGGCACCGCCAGCACCCCGAGCGCGACGAGCCCACCCGCGACGAGCGGGAACGGCCCGATGCGGTCACCGAGGCGACCCCACAGCGGGCACAGCACGGCAGCCAGACCGGCGCCCACGAGCAGGGCGGTCAGCGTCACACTGCGGTCGAGCCCGAGGGTGTTCACCGCGTACCCGAGGCAGAACACCGAGACGATGTAGAACGCGGTGTTCTGGCCGACGCGCATCAGGAAGACCGCCACGACACTGCGCGGCCGGCGCAGCGCGTCGACCACCGGCCGGCGCGCGAGGCGGTCGGCGGCACGCGCCGCCACGAACTCGGGCGTCTCGGCAACGCCACGGCGCAGCAGCAGCGCGATCGCGAGCAGCGCAAGGCTCGCGAGGAACGGGATGCGCCAGCCCCACGACAGCAGAGCCGCTTCATCCAGTGTGAGGGTCAGCACCACGAAGGCGAGGTTCCCGAGGATGAGCCCGACGTACACCGCGCTCTGCACGAACGCCCCGCGCGCTCCGCGCGACCGTGCGCCCTCGACCGCGAGGAGCGCCGCGCCACCCCACTCCCCGCCGGTGGCCGCCCCCTGCGCGAGACGCAGCAGCACGAGCAGCGCGGGCGCGAGCGCCCCGGCCTGCGCGTAGGTGGGAAGCACGCCGATGCCCGCCGTCGCGACTCCCATCACGACGACGGTCGCGATCAGCGCCGTGCGTCGCCCCGCGCGGTCGCCGAGCCAGGCCGCCGCGATGCCGCCGAGCGGCCGCGCGACGAAGCCGGTCGCGAAGACCGCGAGCGAGAGCAGCACCGCCACACCCGGGGCGCTCTCGGGGAAGAACAGGGTGGGGAAGACGAGCGCCGCCGCGGTGCCGTAGAGGAAGAAGTCGTACCACTCGAGCACGGTGCCGGCGGATGCCGCGACCACGGCGCGACGCGAGGCTCGAGCGGTCTCGGGGCCTGCGGCAGCGGGCGGGGAGACCGCCGCGGATGCGACATCGGTGACGGATGCCGAGCCAGTGGCTGATGCCGGGTCTGTGGCCGATACCGGGCCTGTGACGGTCACGCGGGCACCGCCTCGACCGGTGCGGTGGTGGCAGCGGGTTCGGCCGCGGGAGCGGCATCCGTCCGCTCCTCGTCTCGGTCGCCGGCACTCGTGAGCCCGAGCGGCACGTCGAAGAACGCGAGTTCGAGCTCGGCCGACCGACGGAACGCGGCGAGCATCCGCGCGCGCGCCTCGGGCGTCGCCGCTGCCGCCAGACCCGTGGCGATGTCGATCGCCTGCCGCGTCGCATCGGCGAAGGCGGGGTCGGCGTACGTGATGAGCCACGACGCGTACGGGTGGTCTGCGTCCTGCGGGCGCGAGCCGAAGTGTCCGTCGGCCAGACGCACGCCGAGGTCGGTGTACAGCCAGTAGCAGGGCAGCACCGCCGCCGTGAGGGTGGCGTAGTCGCCGCGCGCGGCGGTCGCGAGCAGGTGGTCGAGGTAGGCGGTGGTGGTGGCATCCGCCCGTGCAGGCACGCCGTCGTGCCCACCCAGGCGCTCCCGGTGCAGCTCGAGCTCGCCGATGATGCACCCGTGCGCGGACTGCGCCCAGAACGCCTGCGCGGCCGAGTCGGGCGCCAGCCGCGCAGCCTCGGCGAGAACACGCGCGTAGTCGCGCAGATAGAGCGCGTCCTGCGCGATGTAGCTGAGGAAGGGCTCGCGCCCGAGCGTGCCGTCGGCGAGCGCGCGGATGAACGGCAGGTCGTCGATGCCGGCGCGCACATCGGCGATCTCATTCCACCAGTCGGCCTCGACCTCGGCAGCGGTCGGCGCGGTCTGCACCCCGCCACGTGCCCAGAGCCCGGAGAAGTGATGCACCGGGCCGTGTCCGCCGCCGACCTCCAGCTCGTCGCCGTGGCGCAGCGACTCGCGCAGCCACTGCCGAGCCTCGTCGATCGCGGGCGCCCAGTCGCCGCACGACACCCGCAGCGTGGCGACGGCCGACGAGAGCGAGCATCCGGTGCCGTGCGTCGAGGTGGTCGCGATGCGCGACCCCGCGAACATCCACGCCTCACCCGATGCCGCGTCCACCAGCGCGTCGGGCGCGTCGTCGCCGGCGAGATGACCGCCCTTCGCGAGCACCCGCACACCGTGCCGCGCCGATACCGCCTCGGCCTGCGCGAGCACCTCGTCCCACGTCTCGGCGGGAGCGCCGCCGGCGAGCACCGCGAGTTCGGCCACGTTCGGGGTCACGAGGTCGGCGAGCGGCAGCAGCTGCATCATCGCCTCCTCGGCATCGGCGTCGAGCAGGCGATGACCGCTGGTCGACACCATCACCGGATCGAGCACCACGACCGGCGGCCGGGTGCGGTCGAGCCACGCCCCGACGGCGCGGATCACGTCGGCGTTCGCGAGCATCCCGAGCTTCACCGCATCTATCGCGATGTCTTCGGCGATCGCGTCGAGCTGGTCCGTGAGGAACTCCACCGGCGGCACGTGCACCGCGCTGACACCGCGGGTGTTCTGCGCTGTGAGCGCCGTGATCACCGCCATGCCGTAGCCGCCGACGGCGGAGATCGATTTGAGGTCGGCCTGGATTCCGGCGCCGCCGGACGGATCGCTCCCGGCGATGCTGAGCACGCGGGGGATCCGCGGTCTCGCCGGAGAGTGGGAAGGGTCGATGGACAGGCGATCGCGCATTGCGACATCCCTTCGCTAGTTCGAACTAGATCAGGTTCGACGGGTGTGTTCTCAGCCACCCGTCGCAATCGCGACTACGCGGGCGGCACCCCGTGTCACTGCCGACGAGCCTAGCGCCTGACGGCACGAGCGCTCGATGTTCTATTCAGAAGGCACCGCTCTTGACATTGTTTAGAACATCTGTTCGTATGTTCACATGCGTTGGCAGGGTCAAGAGCTGGGAGTAACGGATGCCGCCGCCCTGCCCGGCCTCGAACATCTCAGCGGCCTGGTGCGCTCGGTGACGACCCCCGAGTTCGCCGGCGTCACCTTTCACGAGGTGCTCGCGCGCACCGCGCTGAACCATGTTCCGGGCGCCTCGGCAATGCCCTTCGACTGGACGGTGAACCCGTACCGCGGATGCAGTCATGCATGCGTATACTGCTATGCCCGCGGGACGCACGAGTACCTCGAGCTCGATGCCGGGCGCGACTTCGACACCCAGGTGATCGTCAAGGTGAACGTGGCCGAGGTACTGCAGAAGGAGCTGCGCAAGGGCACGTGGATGCACGAGCCCGTGATGCTCGGAACCAACACCGATCCCTATCAGCGTGCGGAAGGCAGGTACCGCCTGATGCCCGGGATCATCGACGTGCTGGCCGAGAGCGGCACGCCGTTCTCCATCCTCACGAAGGGCACGCTGCTGCGCCGCGATCTTCCGCAGCTCGCCCGCGCCGCCGAGCGCGTCGACGTGTCGCTGGCGATGTCGATCGCGATCTTCGACGACGCCCTGCAGCACGCCGTCGAACCCGGCACGCCGTCCGCAACGGCGCGACTCGAGACGGTGCGCGCTGCGACCGAGGCGGGCTTCGCCGTGACGGTCTTCCTCATGCCGATCCTCCCCCACCTCACCGACTCGATCGCGATGATCGACCACGCTCTCACCCGCATCCGCGAGGCGGGCGCGGTGCGCGTCGTGTACGGCGCCCTCCACCTGCGCCCGGGGGCCAAACAGTGGTTCCTGCAGTGGCTCGAACAGCACCACCCCGAGCTGGTGTCGTCGTACCGCGGCCTGTACCCCGGAGCCTCTGCGACGGCACCCAAGGGCTATCGCACCTGGCTCGCGAAACGCGTGCGCCCGCTGCTGCGCGTGCACGGGCTCGACGGTCGCGCGGAAGACGACCATCCGCGCGGCACGCCCGTCGCCGGGCTCGCGGCGCGGGCCGACGCGCGCGCCGCGGGAATCGTGACGACGTCACGCGGACGAGCGACAGCGATGCGCGTGCCCGCCACCCCACCGGCCGCAGCCCCGCCGCGACTGTTCTGAGGCGCGCCAGGCCCGGCCGACAGGCCGTGACGGGTCAGCCCAACAGCGTCGGGTGGGTCAGCCGCCACCAGTCGGTCGGCTCATCGAGCGTGCCCGCGATCTCGATGGGCACCGAGACGCTGTTCGGACCGGATGTCCAGGTGACGGTGCCGACGACCGCCCCGTCATCCCACGACGTCGGGGTCGTCGTCTCGAGCTCCACGGTGATCGGCGTGTCCGACCAGACGAAGATCGAGGCGCCCTCCCCGAGTACTACGTCGACCGAGTCGCCCCACGGAACGGTGAACTCCCCGACCGTCGTGCCCCCGGTGCCGACGGAGACCATCCGGAACCCCGACTGGACGCTCTCGATCAGCGCGGTCACGCTGGCGTTGACGGCATCCTTCGACGATCCTCCGAGCACCACTCCGACCATCGACAGCGGTTCGGCCGCGCCGACGTCGATCGTCGCCGTGTAGAGCAGGTTCGACCCGCTCTCGCCGAGGTTGCCGGTCTTGAGGCCCGTGACACCCGCCGTGCCGAGAAGGGTGTTGGTGGTCGCGATGCGGCCGGCGCCGGGCACCGACATCTCCGACGTCGCAGCGATCTCGGCGATCACCGGGTTCGCGGCCGCGAGCCTGCCCAGCACGACGAGGTCGGTCGGGGTGCTGGTGTTCCGGGCGTCGACGCCGGTCGCATCCACGATCGCCGTGTCGCCGAGGCCGTTCTCGTCGAGCCATCGCCGCGCTGCTTCTGTGTACGCCCACTGCGACCCGAAGGCCCACTCGGCGATCGCCTCGGCGTAGTTGCTGGCAGACGGGATCAGCATCGTCGCGAGCGCATCGCGCAGCGACATCGAACTGCCGATCGGCATCGGGGCGATCGTCACGTCCATGACGTAGTACTTGTCGTACAGCTTGTGGTCGGCGCGGTCGAAGAAGAGCGTCGGCCCCGGGTCGTCGCCGGAGAGCGGATGCGCGTCGAGCACCACGAGAGCGGTGACGATCTTCGCGATGCTCGCGATCGGTCGCGCACCATCTGGGCCGCTCACCGCCCAGATGCCGGGCTCCTCAGCGCCGAGGTACTCCTCCGCGCCGGTCACCCACAGCGCGGATGCCCCGTCGGACGGAAGCGTGAGTGCGACCGGCTCCGGTTCTGGGGCACGCGGTGCCGACATCGACCCCTCGGGGTCGGGGAGCGCCGCGCTGGTCGCCCAGGCGACGTATCCGCCGCAGCCGAGCACGATCGCGAGCACGATGGCCGCCGCGATGAGCCAGCCACGTCGGCGGCGTCGCCGCGCCACCGGATCGGCAGCACCGCCGGCGTCGCCGTAGTCCTGCTCGTCGCGCATCAGCTCGCCGAGGTCGGCGAGCGCGTCGGGGCTCTCCTGGGTCGTCACTGTGCTCCGGTCACGGGTCGGTCATGTCGCGGTCTGCGGCCGCGGCGGTGTGCGCGGGTGCCGGCATCCGCAACGGAGTCGGTCCGTCGCATCCTCGCACGACGCAGCGCATCGTGGTCGGCATCATCCACAGCCCTCGCGCGCAGCAGCCGGCGCGCACCGCATCCTGACACCCGGCGGCCAGGCGCCGAGCACGCGGACGCGGACGCGGGCACCCGAAGTGCACCCGCGTCCGCGCCGCCCCCGGCTCAGCGCTGCCAGGGCCCGTTCTTGCCACCCGGCTCCTGGTTCCGCGTCCACCACTTCGCGGTGTAGGTGACGCCGCCGTGCACGACCCGGTCGCCCTTCGTGTAGATCGTGTCGGCGTACCACTCCTGCACCGTTCCGGCCGCGACACCGCAGACGGTGAGCGTGGCCCACGGGCCGTGGACGGATGCACCGGGCGCATCGCCCTTCGCGTACCACTGCGCTTCGAACACCCGCCCGTCGAGGAATGCGAGGTCTCCGGCGCGGTAGGTCACCGTGGCGTTCCACGGCGTGGAGGCGGCATCCGTCGTCGATGCGCACACCGACGCCTCGTCGCCGGCGACCGGACCGGCAGCGGCGGCGCGCAGGGCGTTCGCCGACACCGCGGACAGGTCGCCGTCGCGGTCGTTGCCGACCTCCCAGAAGTCGACGCCGCCGAGCCCCTGCGCGATGGCCCAGGCGGTCTTCTCGGCCACGGCGACCTCGTCGTCGAGCGACCAGAACTGCGAGGTCGCCGCGTCGAACGCCCACGTCGCGTTGAACCGGCCGTCGGCGGTGTACTCGTGGTGCACCTCGAGGTCGCGCCCGGCGAGCTGGTCCCAGGTGAGCTGGCCGAAGCCGCCGCCTGATGTGGTCCAGGGCTCGGGCTGGGCGTCGTTCCACCCCTGCCCGTAGGCGGCGAGGCCGAGGTTGAGCTTCGACGGCTCGACGCCCGCGTTCACGTACGAGGCGACGACGGTGTCGAGGCCGAGACCCCAGTTGTGGGCGGGGTCGCCGTAGATGTTGCCCTGGTGACCGGTCTCGGGCGTCCACGAGCCCCACAGGTCGTAGCCCTGCAGGTTGCCGTAGTCGAGGCTCGCCCACAGCTCGGGGGTGTTCCAGCCGCCCGCGTTGATCTGGGTGGGACCGGCGGGCAGGAAGGCCGAGATCTCGTAGTCGGCACCGGTCTCGGTCTCGACGGCATCGAGCTGCGCGCGCAGTTCGGCGGCGAACGCGATGAAGTTCGCCTTGTCATTCACGGGGTCGACGCTGTTTCCGACCTCCTGGGCCCAGTCGGGTGCGCCCGGCCACTCCCAGTCGAGGTCGAAGCCGTCGAAGATGCCGGCGGCGACGCCCGCGCCACCCCGGCCGTCGACCACGGGCAGATCGCCGCGGATGTACAGATCGATGCAGGACTCGGCGAGGTCGGACCGCAGCTCGGGCGTCGCGACCGCCTTCGAGAACGACTTCGACCACGACCATCCGCCGAGCGACACGTTGATCTTCAGCTCGGGGTACAGACGCTTGAGCTGCTTGAGCTGGTTGAAGTTGCCCGCCAGCTTCTGCTTCTTGGCGGCACCGTCGGCGATGCCGAGCACAGACTGAGCTGCGGTGAACGCGTGGACGAAGTCGCTGTCGGCGTCGCCGGCGACGTCGGTCTGACCGGGGCCGGGGGCTGCCGAGTCCGAGATGAAGCACGTGTACGGCTCGACCCCGTCGAGCCCCTGCACGCCGGCGGCACGGGCCGTGTCGAGAGCCGCCTGGTCGCCGGCGATGTTGCCGAACGAGTAGTTGATGTGGGTCAGGTTCGCCGCCTGACCCGAGTCGACGAAGACGCGCTTGACGGTGGCCTGCGCCTCTCCGGTCGCGCGCCATTGGCCGTAGTAGCCGACGTTGCGGTAGCCGTTGATCGTGGTGGTGGGGGTGGCGTCGCCTGTCTCGGCGACGGCGGGTGTGGCCGCGAAGACACCGGCGACGAGCATTCCGGTGAGCGCGACCGCGAGGGCTGGGGTTCGGGGGGACAACACAAGCTCCTTCGGTTGCGGGTGGCGTCCGGGTAATTAGGTAATCGTCTTAACAAATACCCGGACTCCCATTGTGGCAGGAGCACCCGCCGAAGGGGAACCCCCGAAGTATCAGCGGATGCGGGATCATGCTCGTGAAGACCGGAGGTCGCCATGGCACGGTTCCTGTTCTCTGCGATGCCGTTCACGGGGCACGTGCAGCCGGTGAGCGCCGTGGCCGCGGCGCTGGTCGCGCGCGGGCACGACGTGCGCATCTACACCGGACACGCGTTCGCCGGCCGGGTCGCGGCATCCGGCGCCCGCCTCGTCCCGTGGCATCACGCCCCCGACTTCGACGAGAACGACCTCGCGGCGACCTTCCCGCGCCTGGTGGGCAAGAAGGGCCTCGGCCAGCTCCTCGTCAACGTGCAGGACGTATTCATCAAGACCGCCCCCGCACAGGTGCGCGACCTCACCGAGGAGTTCGCCCGTGAGCCATGGGATGCCGTGGCCGGCGACGACGTGTCGCTCGGCGCGATCTTCCACTCCGATCTCGCGGTCATCCCGTGGGCGACCATCAGCGTGACGCCGCTGAACATCGTCGGCACCGAGGGTCCGCCGAGCGGCATGGGGCTGGCTCCGGGAACGAACGTCTTCACGAAGGCACGGGATGCTGCGCTGCGCGCCCTGGTGCCCGCCCTCTCGATCTCGCTCCGCCGCCCGCTCATCGACGCGCGAGCGGCGGCCGGACTCCCTCCGTCGAAGGCGACGCTCGACCAGACGCTGTTCTCACCCCGCCTCATCGTCGCGAGCGGCTGTCGCCTGCTCGACTACGACCGCGGCGACCGACCGCCGCACCTGCACTTCGTCGGACGCCTCACGGCGCCCGCAGCCGCCGGCGCCCCGCTCCCCCTTCCCCCGTGGTGGGGCGACCTCGCAGGACGCCGCGTGGTCCACATCACGCAGGGCACGCAGAACATCGATCCGAGCGACCTGCTGCAGCCCGCGATCGAAGCACTCGCCGACAGCGACGCCCTCGTGGTCGCCGTCACCGGCGTGGCCGGGCGAGACGAGCTGCCGTTCCCGGTGCCCGCCAACGTGCGGGTGGCGGGCTTCATCCCCTACGACGCGCTGCTCCCCCTGACCGACATCGTCATCACGAATGGCGGATGGGGAGGCACGCTCGCGGCGCTGAGCCACGGCATCCCGCTCGTGATCGGCGGGGGCGACCTCGACAAGCCCGAGATCGCGTCCCGCGTCACCTGGGCAGGTGCCGGAGTGAACCTCAAGACCGGCACTCCGACCGCCGCGCAGGTGCGGGCCGGTCACGACCGCGTCGTTGCCGATCGATCGTTCCGGGATGCCGCGGCCCGCGTCGGCGCCCAGCTCACGGCGCTCGGCGGACCGGCGGTCGCCGCGGAGCTGCTCGAGACGCTCGTCTGACCGCTCGGACGCGTTCGCCCCGGCACGTTTCGTCTCGTCGCTGCGCTCCTCGCTCAACGACCGGATGGGTGCGCCCCCGGTCGTTGAGCGAGCGCAGCGAGACGAAACGCCCCCCACCGGAATGGGGCACGCTCCCGGTCATTGAGCGAACGCAGCGAGACGAAACGCCCCCACCCGAATGGGTGCACCCCGGTCGTTGAGCGAGCGCAGCGAGACGAAACGCCCCCACCGGAATGGGGCAATCTCCCGGCCGTTGAGCGAGCGCAGCGAGACGAACACCCCCGACCGGACTGCTCCCGGTCGTTGAGCGAGCGCAGCGAGACGAAACGCCCCGACTCAGCGGGTCGGGTCGACCTGCCGGCCGGCGAGCTCCTCGATCAGGTCGTCGCCGAGGCTGACCTCGTCGAACGGCGCCTCGATCTCGGCACGGTCGAGCATCTCCGTCATGCGCCGGCGGCGCTGACGGGTGATCAGGGTGACCACGGTGCCCGAGCGGCCCGCACGACCGGTGCGGCCGGAGCGGTGCAGGTACGTCTTGTACTCGTCGGGCGCGTCGGCCTGCACGACGAGGTCGATGTCGTCGACGTGGATGCCGCGGGCGGCGACATCGGTCGCGACCAGCACGTCCACCTTGCCCGCGGTCATCTTCTCGAGGTTGCGGGTGCGCTTGGCCTGGTTGAGGTCGCCGTGGAGGGCGAGTGCGCGGATACCCTGGTCGTCGAACTGCTCGGCGAGCATCTCGGCGTAAGCACGGGTGCGCGCGAAGACGAGCGTCTTGCCGGCCCGGTCCACGAGCGAGTTGAGGATCTCGGCCTTGTCGCGGTGGTCGATCACGAGGATGCGGTGATCGATGGTGCCCGAGTCCTGATCCTCTCCGGCGACCTCGTACACGGCGGGCTCGACGAGGAACTCGTCGACGAGCGCGGCGACCTCGCGGTCGAGGGTGGCCGAGAACAGCAGCTTCTGGGAGCCGTCGGCGGTGAGGCGCAGGATGCGCTGCACCGGCTCGAGGAATCCGAGCTCGCACATGTGGTCGGCCTCGTCGAGCACGGCGATGCTGATCTCGGAGAGGTCGAGCTTGCCCTGCGCCTGCAGGTCTTCGATGCGGCCGGGGGTGCCGATGATGATGTCGACGCCCTTGCGCAGCGCGCCCACCTGGCGCGCCTGCGGCACGCCGCCATAGATCTGGGTGGTGAACAGGCCCACGCTCCGCGCGATCGGCTGGATCGTGCGGTCGATCTGCAGGGCGAGCTCGCGGGTCGGCGCCATGATGAGTGCCTTCGGCGAGCGGCCGAACTCGCGCTTGCTGCCGGCCTGGCTGCGCAGGATCGCCTCGACGAGCGGAGCGCCGAAGGCGATGGTCTTGCCCGAGCCGGTGCGCCCGCGGGCGAGCACATCGCGGCCATCGAGGATCGGGCGGATCGTCGCGGCCTGGATCGGGAACGGACGCTCGGCGCCCAGCGACGCGAGGGTCTTCACGATGTTCTCACCAAGGCCGAGGTCACCGAACCCCTGGTCTGCGACGGACTCGGCCTGAACCGCCTGCGCCTGCAGGCGCTCGTGCACGACGTCGACGCGCTGCTCGTCGCGCGCGACGGGCTTCGCATTCCAGTCGGCGCGGTTCGGGCCGTCGCCTCGCCGCGGGGTGCGGTCGTCGCGGCGGGCCGGACGGGCGTCGCGGTCGTAGCGGGGACGCTCGGTGCGGTCATCGGTGCGAGCCGGACGGGCATCGCGGTCGTAGCGGGGACGCTCGCGGTCGTCACGAGCCGGACGGGCATCGCGGTCGTAGTGAGGACGCTCGTCGTCGCGACGCGGGCGCGAGTCTGCGCCACGGTACGACGAGCGGGCGTCGCCGAAGGAGCGGCGGTCGTCGCGCTCGACACGGTCGCGGTTGCGTACGTTCGAGGGACGGTCGTCACGGCGCGGCGCGCGGTCATCGCGGTCGTAGCGGGGACGCTCGCCACGGTCGTCACGGCGCGGCGCGCGGTCGTCACGGTCGTAACGGGGACGCTCACCGCGGTCGTCGCGTCGGGGTGCGCGGTCATCGCGGTCGTAGCGCGGACGCTCGCCACGGCTGTCGAAACGCGGGCGCTCACCGCGGTCGTCGCGACGCGGGGCACGGTCATCGCGGTCGTAACGCGGACGCTCACCCCGGCTGTCGTAGCGGGGACGCTCACCGCGGTCGTCACGACGCGGGGCGCGGTCATCGCGGTCGTAGCGGGGACGGTCGTCGCGCGACGGGCGATCGCCGTTCGCGTGGGTGCGGATGCCGCGGGCCGCGTCGCGGCCCGCCTTCTCCTGCGAGCTCCAGCGGCGCTTCGGCGCAGCATCCGTCTCCTCCGGACGGTAGCCGCGGTGCGACGGGCTCTTGCTGCCGGTCTTGCCTGCCGATGACTCGCCCGGACGGCGCTTGCGGTCCTGGAAGCTGGTCTTCGCGCCGTAGCGCGGCTCGAAGTTCTTCGCGGCGCGACCGCCGGCGGGCTTCTTGTTCTTGGGCATGGGTGTGTCCTTCTCAGGTTGTCTCGCACGACCCGTCGCAGCAGCTCGGGGCAAGGCGCAGCCGCGCTGCGGGAGCAGGCGCGAGCATCCCGGGAACATCGTCGGCCGGGGGCCATTCATGTGATGGTTCAATAAGCGCCGATCGGCGCTCACCATCGGCCCCTTGGACTCACAAAACCCACCCGCGCATGGCGCGGCGTCCAGAGCCGACCCGCCTACCCTACCGGCTCCGCCTGGGAAGCCGCCCGACGAGGGCGACGTCGCGCTTGCGAGACGGCGGCCACGCCCGCGACACTGTTCGGATATGAGGCGATGGAGCACGCGCACGGTCGCACTGACGGCCGCGCTCGTCATCGCGCTCACGGCGAGCGGATGCGCCACCACGCGCACCCCGGATGACAGCCCCGGCGCCCTTCCTGCCGGCGTTCCGACGCCCACCGAGACCATCGAGCACGGCACGGCCTCGGGAGGTCCCCCGCCGTTCACCATCC
The DNA here is from genome assembly GCF_017831975.1 of Microbacterium terrae. Classification (NCBI taxonomy): domain Bacteria; kingdom Bacillati; phylum Actinomycetota; class Actinomycetes; order Micrococcales; family Microbacteriaceae; genus Microbacterium; species Microbacterium terrae. Next base: position 2,987,958 of record NZ_JAFDSS010000001.1, read on the forward strand.
GCTACGACGACACCGAGCTCGTGCTGCCCGCCACCAGCTGGTGCTACGGCAACAGCTGCGCCGACGGCTACGACATGCATCCGCCGTCGGTCGGCAGCCCCGACGAGGTCTTCGTCTTCGTGCCGGTGGCCGGCTTCGAGACGCTGTCAGCCTCGCAGCGCTCGTCGGGCGACTGGTGCGCCGCCCGCACCGTCGAAGCCGAGGTGACCGACCTCGGCGACGGGTGGTGGTCGGTGCACCCGCAGGGCGCCGCCGGCACCTGGACGCTCGACTTCTTCGCCGGCGGCGACGGCGGCGGTGACATGGCGGCGAGCGTCGCCTGGGACACCCCGGCCGATCAGCCGCTGCCCGAGCCCGAGGCATCCGTCGTCGTCATCGCCGACCACGACGGCGAACCCGACTCGTACGGAGTCGAACTGCGTGTGTGGAACCTCGCCGAGACGCCCGTCGACGCCGTCGCCGAGATCACGGTGACAGCGGCCGACGGCGAATCGCTCACCTTCGAGGCGACCCGCGACACCGATTGCGCCGGCGAGGGCGCGCTGTACTTCGACGGCCCCGCATCGGCGGGGCTCGAGGCCGCAGCCCTCGGCGATTTCCCCTTCACCTACGACGTGACCCTCACCATCGACGGCGCCGAGCACACCGCATCCGGCGTCTACCCCGACGATGCGCCTCCGCAGGACCTCGCGGTGCCGCTGGAGTTCTCCCCCGCCCTCGACTGACCGCGGGCCGCGGCGCGTCATCCGGCTGTGACATCCACCACCGACAATGGAGCCATGGCAGACCCCGCCCACCCCATCACCGTCGCGATCGAGCGACGCATCGACCCCGTCCGCACCGCAGAGGCCACGAGCTGGATGCAGGCGGGAACCGACCTCGCGACGGGCTTCGACGGCTTCCTCGGCTCCGGCTGGGTGCGCGCCGGCGAGGCGAGCGACCTCTGGTACATGCTGTACCGGTTCCGCGACATCCCCACCCTCGAGGCGTGGGAGCAGTCGCCCCAGCGCGCCTGGTGGCTCGATTCGGGCCGGGCATTCTCGAGCGAGGTGCGGGTGGAGCGCCGAACCGGCATCGAGGGGTGGTTCGACGCCCCGTTCGCCACGCACGTCGAGTCGCGGACGGCGACGGACGCCGCGCCGGCGACCGGCCCTGTGCAGCAGCCGATCCCGCTCGCCCCGCCCCGGTGGAAGCAGGCGGTGACGATCTGGGTAGGTTTCTTCCCGACCAACCTGCTCGCCTCCTGGCTGCTCGGGTTCGTGCCCGGTTTCGCCGAGCTCCCGCTCGTCGTGCGCGTGCTGATCTCGACGCTCGCCCTCACCCCGGTGATGACCTACGCGGTGCTCCCGTGGGTGACGCGGATGCTGCGCCCCTGGCTGCAGCGCAGCCGCTGCGCGGCCACCAGAACCGCTCGGGAACGGCCCGCGAACGGCCCGCGCGCGCCCTACCCCGCGCCCGCGGCGCGGTCCTACACTTTCGCCATGAGCACCCCTGTTGCGGCAGAGGCCGCGACCGCCCCGGCGCCGGGACGGCGCGCCGAATCGGAGTCCATCTACGCGGCACTGGCCGCCGGCGTCGTGGGCGCCGTCTACGGACTGCTGGTCTCGCTCCTCGCCGACGACCTCCGACTGGTCGGCGACGACCCGTTCGCGGTGTTCGCCGCCGCGGGCGCCGCCGTCGTGGCGGCGGCCGCGTCGACGACGGAGTACTGGCGCTCCCGCGGCCGCCCCGGTCAGGAGTGGCGCCTCGACCTCGCGCCGTGGAAGTTCACGGTCAACACCGTCTCGGTCGTCATCGTGCACACGGCGCTGGCGTTCGTCTCGGTGTACGCGCTGTATCGCGTGCTCGCTCTCGGCTTCATCGGGCTGCCGATCGTGACGTTCTGGGCGGTCGTGCTGATGGCGGTGACGCTCGGACTCACCGCCTGGGTCGTGTGGCTGTCGGTGTCGAGCATGAACACGCAGCGCATGTCGAGCCTGCTGCTGAGCTTCATCGCGATCGGAACGCTCACCGCCACGGTCACCACCCCCGACCCGGAGTGGTGGATGGTGCACTTCAGCCACCTCGGCACGTTCGACGACTGGTCGAGCTGGGTGTTCAACGGCACCCTCATCGCCGGCGGACTGCTCGTGACCACCTTCGCCGTCTACATCGCGAACGACATGGTCGCGCTCACCGACTCGGGAGTGCTCGGCAACCCGCGCGGATCGCGGATCGTCTCGACGCTGTTCGTGGCGATGGGCGTGATGCTCGCGTGCGTCGGCATCTTCCCGGTCGACGTGAACCTCTGGCTCCACAACCTGTCGGCGTCGGGCATGGCCCTGATGTACCTCGTGCTGCTCATCGGCGGGCCGAGATTCCTGCGCGGGATGCCGCGCACCTACTTCGTGGCCGCGTGGACGTTCCTCGCCGCCATGGTCGTCTCGGTGGTGCTGTTCGCGGTCGGATACTTCTCGTTGACGGCATTCGAGATCATCGTCTTCGCGCTGATCTTCGGCTGGATCGCCGTGTTCATCAGGTTCCTGGGCGTGGCCGGGCGCAACGACTGACGACGGATGCTGCGCCCCGGCGCACGCGCGAACGCCCGGGCCGAGCCGCTCTCGCGGCCACGTGCCCGGGCGTTCCCGTGATCACTCGGAGCGGTCGTCGCCCCGGTGCTGGTCGCCCTCGGACTGGCCCTCGTGGTGCTCGCCCTCGGACTGGCCCTCGTGGTGCTCGCCCTCGGACTGACCCTCATCGTGCTGACCCTCGTGGTGCTCGCCCTCGGACTGACCCTCATCGTGCTGACCCTCGTGGTGCTCGCCCTCGGGCTGACCCTCGTGGTGCTCGCCGTCAGGCTCACCCTCGTGGTGTTCCCCACCCTCGGGCTCGTGCTCGTCCTCGTGCTCGCTGGGGCCCTCGGGCGTCGACTCGTCGGAGTCGGTGGTCTCGGAGTCGGCGGTCTCGGCGTCGGGGGTTCCGGGCTCGCTCGCCTCAGACTCGCCGCTTTCGGATTCGTCGGACTCCGGCGCCTCCGGCTCGGCGGCTGAGTCGTCAGACTCGCGCTCGACGGATTCGGTCGCCTCGGCGACATCTCCCTCGGGCTCGGGCTCGACGTCTCCCTCGGCCTCGGACTCGACCTCCGGCTCGGCGTCGTCCGCACCGTCGTGGGTGGCCTTCGGCTCGGCTCCCTCGGACTCGGCCTCACCCTCGGACTCGGACTCGGACTCGGTCTCGGCCTCCGGCGTCGCCTCAGCCTCGAGGTCGCCCTCAGACTCCGGCTCATCGTCGACCGGGGCATCCGCGTCGGTGTCAGCCCCGCTCACTCCCTCGGCCTCGTCGACGACGACCGGCTCAGCGACCGGGTCGCCCTCAGGTGCCGCCTCGCCGTCCGTCAGCGCATCCGTCGCCACGGCCTCCGTCACGGCCTCCGTCTCGGCCTCGGCGCTCACCGCTGCGGGTGCCGCTTCGTCTGCGGCGACCTCGATGTCGGGGTCCTCCTCGATCGTGGGCACCGCGACCGCGACGGCGGTGGCTGCACCGCCGGCCGCGGCTGCCTCGATGGCCCGGCGCTGACGACGCGTCAACGGTGCACCGTCCACGATCTCGCCTTCGCCGGCTGCAGCCTCGGGGCCGTCATCGTCGGGAGCGCCCAGCGGCACAGCATCCTCGCCGCCCTCGTCGCGGCCGCGGCGCTTGGCCGCGCGACGCTCCTTGGCGCCCTCGACGAGGTTGTACAGCGTCGGCAGCACGAGCAGCGTCAGAACGGTCGACGACACCAGACCGCCGATCACGACGATCGCCAGCGGCTGCGAGATGAAGCCGCCGTGGCCGGTGATGCCGAGCGCCATCGGAGTGAGCGCGAAGATCGTCGCGAGCGCCGTCATGAGGATGGGGCGCAGTCGTCGCGAGCCACCCGCGAGGGTCGCGTCGTGCGCCGACAGCCCCTTCTCGCGGTACTGGTTCACGAGGTCGACGAGCACGATCGCGTTCGTCACCACGATGCCGATGAGCATCAGCACGCCGATGAGCGACGAGACGCCGAGCGGCACGCCCGTGATGATCTGCAGCAGGATCGCGCCGGTCGCCGCGAACGGCACCGACACGAGGAGCAGCAGCGGCTGGCGCAGCGACTTGAAGGTCGCCACCATCACGATGTAGACGATCAGGATCGCCGCCAGCATCGCGAGGCCCAGCTGGGTGAACGCATCCTGCTGCTGCGAGACGACACCGCCGAGCGACGCGTCCGCCGAATCGGGCAGCGCGACGTCTTCGAGCGCCAGCGTCACGGCCGAGGTGGCCGCGGCGAGGTCGTCGGTCGACGGGGTCACCGTGACGGTCGAGGTGCGCTGGCCGCCCTGCGTCGTGATCGACACCGGACCCTCGCTCACCTCGACGGTGGCGACGTCTTCGAGCGGCACGAAGCCCGCTGCCGTCGGAACGGGCAGCTCGCGCAGCTCGTCGAGCGAGGCGGGCGTCTCGGATGCCGCGAGGTACACGGTGAGCGCGGTGTCGTCGACCTCGATCGAGCCGATCGACTGCGCCTGCATCGTGTTCGACACGAGGGCGCCCACGGCGACCTCCGACAGGCCGAGCTCGGCGGCGGCGTCGCGATCGACGCTCACCGCGATGTACGGCAGCGATGCGGCGAGGTTCGACGAGACCTGGCCGATGCCGTCTTCGCCCTCGATCGCGTCGACCACGGCGTCGGTGGCCTCCTGCAGCGTGCCCGAGTCGGGCGCGGTCACCTCGACCTCGATGTCGCTCGAGCCGAAGCCGCCGCCCGCGGTCGACACGGTGATCTCACCGGCGTCCTCGAGCGCGCCGACGGCGTCCTGCACCTCTTCGCGGAGGGCGACCTGGTCGACGTCGGCATCCGTCGTGATTGAGTAGGTGATCCCGGCGCCGCCACCGGCGAACGCGTCCTGCAGGGCCGACCCGCTGGTGCCGATCGACACCTGCACGGTCTCGATGCCGTCGATGTCGAGCAGCACGGCCTCGACCTCCTCGGCGGCGGCCGACTCGGCCTCGAGGCTCGGGGCGGGCCCGATGTCCTGCGTCATGGTGAACGTGTTCTGGCCCGAGTCGCCCAGGAAGTTCGTCTTCATGAACGGCGCGGCCGCGATGGTGCCGGCGAGCACGAGCACGGCGAGCAGCAGGGTGACCCACGAGTGCTTGAGCGTCCACTTGAGGATGGGCTGGTAGCCCTTCTGCAGGCGGCTGAGCGGCGCGGCCGGGTCTTCGGGGTCGATCTCGGCCCCGTTCTCGTCGAGCAGGGGCTTGCCGGGCTTGAGGAACCAGTACGCGAGCACCGGCACGATGGTGAGGGCCACGAACAGCGACGCCAGCATCGCGATCGTCACGGTCATCGCGAACGGCCGGAACAGCTCACCGGTGATGTCGCTCACGAAGGCGATCGGCAGGAACACCGCGACCGTGGTGATCGTCGACGAGGTGATGGCCGAGGCCACCTCCTTCACGCCGCGCAGGATCGAGGCCTTCTTGTCGGCCTCGCCGACGTAGTGCCGCTTGATGTTCTCGATCACGACGATCGAGTCGTCGACGACGCGCCCGATCGCGATCGTCAGCGCGCCCAGGGTGAGGATGTTCAGCGAGTAGCCGAAGGTCTGGATGCCGATGAAGGTGATGAGCACGCTCGTCGGGATCGAGATCGCGGTGACGAGGGTCGCGCGCACCGACATCAGGAAGATGAGGATGACGATGACGGCGAAGACGAGGCCGAGCATGCCCTCGACCGCCAGCGTCTCGATCGACTGCTCGATGTAGGGAGCCTGGTCGAACACGACGGTGAACTCCGCACCGCCGAGCGAATCCTCGAGGTCGGGGAGGATCGCGAGCACGCCGTGCGACACGTCGACCGTGTTCGCCGCGGGGAGCTTGGTGACCGCGATCGTGAGGGCCGGCTCGCCGTCGACGCGCGAGATGCTCGTCACGGGGTCGTCGGCCTGCTCGACGGTCGCGACGTCGGCGATCGTCACCGTGCCGGCGGCGAGCTGCTCGGCCGAGCTCGGCACGAGCGGCAGCGCAGCGAGGTCGTCGACCGAGGTGATCTTCGAGCCGGTCTGCACGGTCAGCGTCTCGTCGTCCTCGGTGACCTCGCCGCCCGGGAACAGCACGCCGTTCTGGTCGAGTGCGTCGCTGATCGCCTGCTGCGTGTAGCCGGCGGCCGCGAGCTCATCCTGGTCGGGCGTGATCGTGATGCGCTGGCCGACGCCGCCGACGACCTCGGCGCCGTCGACGCCGTCGACGTCTTCGAGCTCGGGGATGACGGATGCCTCGAGCTGCGCCTGGATCGCGTCGGGGTCGGAGTACCCCGTGACGGCGAGCTGGATCACCGGGAAGTCGTCGATGCTCGCCGAGATGACCGTCGGCTCGACGCCGTCGGGCAGGTCGATGCGGTTCAGCGCCTGGTTGATCTTCTGCTCAGCGGTGCCGAGGTCGGTGCCGTAGGTGAACGACGCCTGCACGATCGACGCGTTCGTGGTGCTCGTCGCGACCGAGGACTCGAGTCCGGGCACGCCCTGGATGGCCGACTCGATCGGTGTCGACACGTCGGTGTTGACCACCTCGGGCGAGGCGCCCGGGTACGTGCTCACCACGATCAGCGCAGGGAACTCGATGGACGGGATGAGCTCCTGCTTGAGGCTCGTCAGCGCAAGCCCTCCGAAGAGGGCGGCGACGATGGTGACCAGCGCGATGAGGGCGCGGTTCTTCAAGCTCAGGACGGCGAGGTTCGACACGGAGGGCCTTCGCTGGTGAGTGGTGCAGATGGAAACCTGACCCGCGCGTGACTCCCCAGATGTGCCCGGGCCGGGCGGCCGCACGCGGCCGATACGGGGATGTATCGGTTCAGTATTTCACGGTCGCGTGGTGAGACCCGTCGACGATGATCTCAGGATGCCGCGCCCGCGAGAGCGACGCCGAGTGCGAGCCCGATCCCGGCGGCGCCGACGGCGAGCGCGGCGGTGCCGAACAGGTTGAGCGCCGCCTGCGCCCAGCGCCGCCGCTGAGCCAGCAGCACCGTCTCCACCGACACGGCGCTGAAGGTCGTGAAGCCGCCGAGCACCCCCACACCGACGACCGTGAGCACGTCGGCGGAGACCACCGGGGTGAGGAGCCCGAGCAGGAGCGAGCCGGTGAGATTCACGACGAGGATGCCGAGCGGAAAGCCGTGCGGGCGCGGAACGACGGCATCCACGATGACGCGCATCGCCGCGCCCGCTCCCCCGGCGACCGCGGCGAGGATCACGAGCCCGAGGTTCACTCCGCAGCCTCCACGGGCTCCATGCCGCCGGGGGCATCGACGAGGCGGCGGCCGATCGCGAGCCCCATCGCAGCCCCGAGCACCCCCGCGCCGAGTGACGCCGCGACCAGCATCAGGGCGTGCAGCGGCGCCTCAGCGGCCATCCCGACCGTCTGCACGGCGAACGCGCTGTACGTGGTGAAGCCGCCCAGCACGCCGGTGCCGAGGAACCCGCGCAGCAGCGGGCGACGGTCGTCGAGCCATCCGACGACGATGCCGAGCAGCAGGGAGCCGAGCGCGTTGACCCCCATCGTGGCCCAGGCCGCGGCCGCGGGGTCGTCGATCGGAAGCACGATCAGCGCACGCGCGAACACCCCGATCGCACCGCCCGCCGCGGCGACCGCGACCGTGCGGAGCGCGAGCGGATGCGGCATCCTCTCACCGTACTCCGGGGCGGCGGCGCGAGCCGCCGCGCCCGCGACTCACCTGCCGCGTCGCAGCAGGTCGCGGATCGCCGACTCCGGTGTGATCGTGAGGTCGAGCAGGTCGCCGTCGCGGTAGCGCGTGAACACGCGCGGGTCGATGTACGACCCCCGCGCCACGGCCGGGGTGTTGCCGAGGGCGCCTGCGGTCGCCCGCACGGCGAGCGCCTCGGCGCGCTTGCGGTCGGTCTTCGAGTCGACGACCCCGATCCGCGCCAGCGCGTCGGCTGCGAGGATCGTGCCGCGGAGCGTGCGGAAGTCCTTCGCTGTGAACCTGCCGCCGGTGAGCGAGCGCACGTACGCGTTCACCTCGGCCGAGGTGAGGGGCACCCGCCGCCGGCCGCGCTCCCACGCGAGGAGGGGCGACCGCGGGCGCCCGGTGGCGAGCAGGTCGACCGCGGCGGCGAGGTCTTCGTCGTCGATCTCGATCAGCTGACGCTGCCCGCTCTTCCCGGGGAACGACAGGTGGACCGCGCCGCCGTCGACCACAGCGTCCCGCCGCTGCAGCGTCGTGAGTCCGCGGCTGCCGTGGAGCGAGAAGTACCGCTCCGACCCGATGCGCGGCGCCGCCCGGTCGAGCAGGCGGAACGAGACGGCGAGCACACGCTCTCGGTCGATCGGCTCGCGGCGGAGCGACGTCGTCACCCGGGCCCGTGCGTGCGGGAGCGCCTCGGCGAGCCGGAGCGCGCGGGCGAACTTGCCGCGGTCCCGGCCCGCGGTCCAGTCGGGGTGATAGAGGTACTGGCGCCTGCCGGCGTCGTCGGTGCCGACCGCCTGGATGTGCCCGTCGGGGCGACGGCTGATCCACACGTCCTGCCAGGCCGGCGGGATCACGAGCGCCTGGATGCGATCGACCTGCGCGCGCGAGGCGGGTCTGCCCTTCGCATCGATGTAGCGGAATCCCGAGCCTGCGCGGATGCGCCGGAGCCCGGGGTCGTCGTACGGGCGGACGCGCGTCAGCTTCGGCATCCGTCATCCACCGGCGATCAGTGATTGCGGAGCATGCTGATCAGCTCCGCCTTGCGCTTGCCCGAATACCCGGTGACGCCCAGTTCCTTCGCCCGCTTCCGCAGCTCGGGCACCGTCCAGTCGTCGTATGAACCCGACTCCCCGCCCTTGCGCCCGACCGCCGCCCGCCCCTGCGCAGCGGCGGCGTTGGAGATGCGTGCCGCCTTCTCCTTCGAGGCTCCCTCATCGCGGAGCGTCTCGTAGAGCTCCGCGTCCTTCAGGCTGTTCGACCCGCGTCCTTTCGGCATATCGCTTCCTTACCATCGGCTTTCCTGGCCAGTCAAGACCCTGGTCGCACCCCTGCGGTGATGCCAGAGTCTTAGCCATACCCGGGGGCGGACGAACACGTCTGCCCAATCGGTGAGAGGAAAAAGGAGACCCCCCTCATGAACCTCGTTCTCATCATCATCATCGTGGTCGCCATCGTGTTGGCGATCGTCGGCGGCCTGGGCGAAGCGCTCAGCTGGCTGCTGTGGGTGGCACTGATCGTGGGTGTCATCGCGCTGATCGCGCTGTTGTTCCGAGTGATCAGCGGCAGCCGTCGAGGCTGACGGAACCCCACCGAGACGGAGCGGATGCCGCGGCCCGAAGGTCGCGGCATCCGCTCCTCTCTTTTCACCGCTGACGCGGCGCCGGAGCGCGGCTCAGAGGTTCGCCTCCGCATATACGCGCAGCGCGTCGCGCACGAACTCGGCGCCTGCCGTGCCGCCCGCGCTCGTGGCGTAGTTCGCCCCGAATCGCGGGTCGGCGACGTACATCTCGCCGAGGCCGAGCACGTAGCCCTTCACGTCGCCACCGGGGGCGGCGGCGGGAGTGCCGGGGATGCCGGTCAGCCACTCGACGTGCCGCTTCGCGACCGCCTGGGCTTCGTCGCTGTCGGGCGCGATGCCGCTCTCCGCGGCCGCGATCCAGTCGCGACCGAGGTCTGACACCTGCTGCTGCCAGGCAGCCTTGGCGTCGGCATCCATCGATCGCCACCAGCGGTCGCTGTCGGCGTAGGCCTGGGTGCCCCAGCGCTGTTCGACCTCGTCCTTGTACTGCGTGTGGTCGAAGCCGTCGAACATGTTCTCTGCCATCAGTCGTTCACCTCCTTCCAATGCTGTGATCGTCGATTCGACCGACGCGATCTGCCGCGCCAGCCGGTCCTGCTCCTGTCGCAGGAGCGACAGGTGGGTCTCGAGTGCATGCGTCTCGGATGCCGAGTGGTCGAGCACATCGCCGATCTGCGGCAGACCGAGCCCGAGTTCGCGCAGCAGCAGGATGCGCTGCAGCCGCACCAGCGCCGCCTGGTCGTACTGGCGGTAGCCGTTGTAGCCGATGCTCGACGGAGCGAGCAGCCCGATGTCGTCGTAGTGACGGAGCGTGCGGCTCGTGGTGCCGGCGAGCTTCGCGATCTGCTGGATCGACCACTCGTTCTCGTTCATGTCCTTCACGCTAAACCTTGACGTTGCGTCAATGTCAAGAACGGGTCTTGACGAACTCGCGATATATCGTGTTATCCTGCTCTCAACGCGATATATCGCGATATAGACCAGACCTTGGAGAAGCATCATGACCCTGGAGAAGTGGCTCATCCACCCGGGCGAAACGCGCGTGATCGACATCGAGACCGTGCGCTCGCTCAAGATCGGACTCGTCGGCGGACAGATCGACGTCATCGCCCACGACGAGCCGGGTGCCCGCATCGAGGTGCACGGCGTCACCGTGAAGGACCTCCGCATCGAAGTGACCGGCGAGGCCGTCGAGATCGACCACCCGCAGCTGCGGTGGGACAACTTCCTCGAGGTGTTCCGCAACTTCGGCGCCGGCGGCCCCAAGGCCGAGATCAGCGTCGCCGTCCCCCGCGACGTCGCCCTGAACCTCGGCGTCGTGAGCGCCAGCGCCCTCGTCTCGGGCATCCGCCGCGACGCATCCGTCAACACCGTCTCGGGCGACATCATCGTCGACGGCCTCACCGGCGACCTCAAGGTCAACGCGGTCTCGGGCGACGTGCAGGTGCGCGAGCTGGTCGGCGCCATCGGCGCCAACAGCGTCTCGGGCGACGTGGCCGTCACCGGATCGGTGCACCGCGCCGCCATCGACACCGTCTCGGGATCGACCTTCGTCGACACGACCGGCACCGTGCACAGCGTCAACCTCAACACCGTCAGCGGCAACGCCACCGTGCGCCTCGACGAGGGGTTCCCCGCCAACTACGTGTTCCGCAGCGTCAGCGGCAAGGTCCAGGTCGACGGCGTCGTGCGCTCGGGCAACGGCGCCGGCCCCACCACGAACTTCACCGGATCGGTCGGCGAGCTCAGCGGCACCTTCGCCGACGTGCGCGCGAACACCGTCTCGGGCGATGTGACCGTGCTGCGTCACGGCAGCCGCACCCCCGAGGCGACAGCCGGACTCGACGAGGAGTGGTGATGAGCCCCGTCTTCTCGCACGGCGACCTCCGCCTCTACCTGCTGAACCTCCTCGACGAGGGCCCGCGCCACGGGTACGACATCATGCAGGCACTGGCCGATCGCACGGGCGGCACCTACACCCCCAGCGCGGGCACCATCTACCCGCGCCTCGCCAAGCTCGAGGAGGAGGGTCTCGTCTCGAAGTCGATCGACGGACGCAAGACCGTCTATGCGATCACCGAGGCGGGTCACGCCGAGGTCGTCGCCCGCGCCGGCGAGCTCGAGGGCATCGAAGCAGGCCTCACCGACTCGGTGAGGCTCATCGCAGACGAAGTGCGCGGCAGCGTGCGCGAGGCGATGAAGAGCCTGCGGGCAGACCTCGCGGCCGCCGGTCGCACCGAGCGCGAGTCCGCGCCGCGGCCGGCACCCGAAGACGACCCGCGGGTGCACAGCCGCGAGCAGGTGCAGCGGGCGGATGCCGCGGTGAACGAGTTCCGCGCCCGCGTGCGCAGCGACGTGCGCACCCACGTGGCGCGCGGCGGCGAGCTCGCGGCATCCGTCGTCGACGAACTGGTCGGCGAACTCGACCGTGTCGCCCGCGACATCACCCGCGCGTTGCGCAGCTGACCCGCCGTTCGTCTCGTCGCTTCTCGCTCAACGACTCCGGCCGTTGAGCGAGGGGCGAGGCGAAACGCCCGCACCCGCCCGCGCGTCAGGCCGGCCAGATCTCCTGGTCGTCGGGCACCGGCTCGCCGAGGGGCACGACCAGCAGCGGCCGGTGCTGGCGGTGCGCCAGACGGGCGGCGACCGATCCCGTGAAGAACTCGCGGATCGACTCGCCGAGACCCTGCTTACGGGTGCCCACGACGAGCAGTCGTGCGTCGACCTTCTCGGCGAGGTGCTTGATCGCCATCGCCGGGTCGCCGACGAGCTGACGGAGGCTCCAGTCCACACCGCTGCCCTCGAGCACCGAGGCAGCGGTCGCCTTCACGACATCGAGCTCGCCCTCGCCGGCGGCGATGTTGAGGTCGATCGGGGCGGAGTGCACATAGCCGTCGGGGTCTTCATAGGTGACGAACCGCGTCACGTCGACGTGCACCACCAGGAGCGGGGCTCCCATGAGCTTCGCGTACCGCGCACCCTCTTTGAGGACGCGCGTGGACTGCTCGGGGATCACTCCCACGATCACCGCTCCGTGCACCGCGAGATCGGCGTCGTCGGCGGGGTGGTTGGTGGCGTCGGGTGCCTCGTCGGTCATGCGTCTTCGCTCCTCGTCGACTGGTGCAACGGTGCCGTCGCCGCTGTCGTGCGGAGGCGCCGTGGTATCCTGAATGCTACTCTTACCGGCTCGCGGCCGGATTCGTGAATACCCGGGTCTGCAGCTTCGTGAGCCTCAGCAGCCCGCGATCAATATGAGGGGGTCTCGCATGGGGCGTGGCCGTCAGAAGGCGAAGAACACCAAGATCGCCCGCGACCTGAAGTACGACACGTACAACGTGAACTACTCGGCGCTGGAGCGCGAACTTGGGTCCCACACCGACGAGCAGTACGTCGACAAGTGGGCCGATCAGTACTCCGACGAGTACGAAGACGAGAAGGCGTAGCCCCTACGCCTCCTGGCGCTGCGCTCTGAGCGCGGCCTTGCGCTCCCGGCGCGCGCGCCACCATGCCCAGAACCGGTCGAGCAGTCGCTTGAGGCGCGCCGCGATGCGGCGAGCCCAGTGGAATTCGGTTCCCAGCACGGCGAGGCCGAGGAACACGATCAGCCACCCGGGTCCGGGCAGCGGCACGAGGAGCAGCCCGCCGACGGCGAGCACGCCGCCGACGATCGCCACACCGACGCGGTAGGCGTGCTCGAGACGCGGATGCTGCGCCACGAAGGCGCGCCCGCGGCGCAGCATCCGCCTGATCGGCCGGTCGGGTGCTTCGGCTTCGGCGATCTCGGCGCGCACGGTGGTCTCGAGCTGCTGGTTCGTCACCCGGCGAAGCTAACACGATATATCGCGTGCTCCCTGTGAGTTCGTGCGGTGCCGGCTGTCACCAGGTGCCGTGCCGCCGCTCCCAGTCCTCTTCGATGGTGCGGCTCCTCGCCACGATGACACCGGCGGGGATCGCCGCGCTGATGACCACGGCCAGGACGATGAGCGGGGCGGTCCAGGCATCGGTCGCATCGTGGAGGATGCCGATGCCCAGCGGGAAGAACGCGGCGATCGCGTACCCGCCGCTCTGGACGAAGCCGCTCAGGGCTACCGCCCCTTCGTGGGTGCGCGTGCGCAGGCCCAGCAGCACCAGGATCATCGGGAACAGCAGCGGCGCGAGGCCGAGCAGCGCCACCCACAGCCACGTGGCTGCGGTCGGTGCGAACAGCAGCCCGGCGATGCCCGAGAGCCCGAACACGACCGCCGCGCCGAAGAGGATGCGGGTGGCTCCCGCACGCACGACCAGGAACGGCACGATCAGCGACGCGGGCAGGCCCATGAATCCGAACAGCGACAGCAGCGCGCCGGCGGTCGCGGGCTCGACACCCGCGATGTCGACGAGCATCTTCGGCATCCAGGCGAACGAGGTGTAGGCGACGGTGCTCGACACCGCGAACGCGACGAGCAGCGCCCAGGCGAGCGGCACCTGCCACATGCGGCCGAAGACGCGGGGGCTCGGCTGCTCGATCTCATCGGGGTCGGCGTCTGCGCGCCGCCGCGCCGCGAGGCCGACCCATGGGAGCACCGCGACCAGGGCGAACACAGCCCAGAGACCGAGCGACACCCGCCAGTCGGCGGCGTCGGCGAGGGGCACCGCGACCAGGGGCGGGATGAACGTCGAGACCGCCATCGTCGTGGAGAAGATCGTGGTCATCAGCCCGATGCGATCGGGGAAGTAGCGCTTCACCAGGGGCGGCAGCAGGATGTTCGCCGTGCCCACGGCGGCGAACACCACAGCGGTTCCGGCCAGCAGCATGAGCGCGTTCGGGGCGAGGCTGCGGGCCACGAGGCCCACCGCCACCACCGCGATGGCCACCGCCGTCAGCCGCTCGAGGCCGAACCGCCGCTCGAACGCCGGGGCGAGGAGGCCGAAGACGGCGAAGCAGACGGGCGGCGCGGTGCCGATGAGGCCGACGACCGCGGCCGGCAGGTCGAGGTCTTCCTGGATGTGGTCGAACAGCGGCGAGAGCGATGCGACGGCCGAGCGAAGCGAGAACGCCACCAGGACGATGCCGACGAGCGCGAGTGCTCGACCCCGCCAGAGCGGGCGGGCGGGGGATGAGGTCACTCGTTCGACTCTAGCCGCGCGGGAGCGGACCGGCTCCGGCTCCGGCGTGGGTCCGGCTCCGGTACCGGCTTCGGCACCGGCGCACTACCGCCCGCCGACCGACCGGACTCAGGACTCCTGCGAACCCTCGACCCAGGCCAGGTACTCGTCGCTCACGGTGCCGGTGACGTACCGGCCGTCGAAGCAGCTCATGTCGAGGTCGGCGATGTCGGTGCCCTCGAGGATCGCGGCCTTGAGGTCTTCGACCTCCTGGTACACGACGAAATCGGCGCCGAGCTCCTGGGCGATCTCCGGGATCGTGCGCCCGTGCGCGACGAGCTCCTGGCGCGAGGGCATGTTGATGCCGTACACGTGCGGGTAGCGCACCGGCGGCGCCGCCGAAGCGAACGTCACGCTCTTGGCCCCGGCATCCCGAGCCATCTGGATGATCTCTTTCGAGGTCGTGCCGCGCACGATGGAGTCGTCGATCAGGAGCACGTTCTTGCCCTTGAACTCGGTCGACATCGCGTTGAGCTTCTGACGAACGCTCTTCTTGCGCACCGCCTGCCCCGGCATGATGAACGTGCGGCCGACGTAGCGGTTCTTGTAGAAGCCCTCGCGGTACTCGATGCCGAGCTTGCGAGCCACCTGCATCGCCGCGGGTCGCGCCGAGTCGGGGATCGGCATGACGACGTCGATCGCCTCGCGCGGCGTGTGCTTCGCGATCGTGTCGGCCAGGCGGTCGCCCATGCGCAGACGCGCCTCGTAGACCGAGATGCCGTTCATCACCGAGTCGGGGCGGGCGAGGTAGACGTACTCGAACGAGCACGGCGCGAGCGTCGCGTCGGCCGCGCACCGGCGGGTGTGCAGGTTGCCCTCGAGGTCGATGAAGACCGCCTCGCCGGGCTCGACGTCGCGGACGACCTCGAACTCGCCGTTCTCGAGCACGAGCGACTCGCTCGTGACGACCCACTCGTAGTGCCCGTCGGCGTTCTTGCGCGTGCCGAGGATGAGGGGACGGATGCCGAACGGGTCGCGGAACGCGAGAAGTCCGTAGCCGGCGATCACGGCGATCGCGGCATACGAGCCCTCGACGCGCTCGTGCACGCGGGTGACGGCGTGGAAGACCTGGTCGGGGTCGAGCTCGAGTCCCGAGATCGAGGACTGCAGCTCGTTGGCGAGCACGTTGACCAGCAGCTCCGTGTCGGAGGTGGTGTTCAGGTGCCGGCGGTCCTTGCGGAAGAGCTCCTCGGTGAGCTCGCGCGTGTTCGTGAGGTTGCCGTTGTGAACGAGCACGATGCCGTAGGGCGCGTTGACGTAGAAGGGCTGCGCCTCTTCCTCGTTGCCGGCGTCGCCCTTCGTGGCGTAGCGCACGTGGCCGAGGCCGACCTCGCCGAGGAGGCCGCGCATGTCACGGGTGCGGAAGGCCTCGCGCACCTGGCCGCGCGCCTTGTGCATGTGCACGCTGCCGCTGCGCTCCGCGGTCGCCATGCCGGTGGAGTCCTGCCCGCGATGCTGCAGCAGGAGGAGAGAGTCGTAGATCTCCTGGTTGACGGGCCCGCGGCCCACCATCCCGACGATTCCGCACATGGAGTGTTGCTTGCTTCCGTGAGTGTGTGGTCTTACGCAGACGCCGGGGCGGCATCCGCATACGTGCCGACCAGGCGCACCGCGCCGCCGTCGACGCCCTTGGCGCCCTGCTCGAAGTCACCCGCGGGGCGTGCATCGGTGTGCACGACGCCGACCTGCCAGGCGGCGATCCCCTCACGCGCGAGCGCCGACACGGCGGCCGAAGCCGTCGCGGCGTCGACCACGGCGAGGAAGCCGATGCCGAGGTTCCAGGTTCCTTCGGTGGCGGCGAGGTCGAGATCGCCGAGGTCGGCGAGCACCCGGAACACCGGGGGCGGCGACCACGTCGACCGGTCGACCTCGACCCACGTGTTCTGCGGCAGCACACGGGCGAGGTTCGCCGCGATGCCTCCGCCGGTGACGTGGCTGAGGGCGTGGACGCCGTCGTTGGTCTCGGCGATGAGACGCAGAAGCGGCTGGGTGTACAGGCGGGTGGGCTCGAGGAGGGCCTCACCCCAGGTGGTGCCGAAGTCGGCGGCGTTGTCGCCGTAGCCGATGCCGGCACCCGCGACGATGTGTCGCACCAGGCTGTACCCGTTCGAGTGCAGTCCCGAGCTGGCGAGCGCGAGCACGACGTCGCCGTCGTTCACCCGGTCGGCGCCGAGGAGGCGGTCGGCCTCGACCACGCCGGTCGCGGCGCCCGCGACGTCGTAGTCGTGGATGCCGAGGAGGCCGGGGTGCTCCGCGGTCTCGCCGCCGACGAGCGCGGTGCCCGTCTCGGCGCATCCTGCCGCGATGCCGCGCACGATGTCGGCGATGCGCTCGGGGAAGACCTTGCCGCACGCGATGTAGTC
The DNA here is from genome assembly GCF_017831975.1 of Microbacterium terrae. Lineage (NCBI taxonomy): Bacteria > Bacillati > Actinomycetota > Actinomycetes > Micrococcales > Microbacteriaceae > Microbacterium > Microbacterium terrae. The sequence continues at coordinate 3,004,750 of NZ_JAFDSS010000001.1, forward strand.
GGTCATGAAGAGCGGCTTCGCGCCCACCACGACGATGTCGTCGACGACCATGCCCACGAGGTCGAGCCCGATGGTGTCGTGCTTGTCGATGCGCTGCGCGATGGCCACCTTGGTGCCCACGCCGTCGGTGCTCGAGGCGAGGAGCGGCCGGCTGTACGCGCGCAGGGCGCTCGCGTCGAAGAGTCCGGCGAAGCCGCCGACGCCGCCGAGCACCTCGGGTCCGTGCGTCTTGCGCACGGCCGACTTCATCAGTTCGACAGCGAGGTCGCCGGCAGCGGTATCGACGCCGGCTTCGGTGTAGGGGTTCACGGGGGCGTCACGAGAGGAGGAGGCCACGCGTACCAGAGTACCGGCGCTCAACCTGTGCGGATGCCGCACCCGTGGTCCGGGGCTCGGGGCGCGGGGGCGGGGAGCGCGCCGGGCTCGCGGCTCCCTGGCGCACCGCGCGCGACTCCGACCACCCGACGGGAGGAAGCGCGACGGGCGGAGTCCGCGCAGGGGCCGGCGGCCCGGTCCTAGACTGACCGCATGGGCGGCACGGGAAACCCCGAGTGGCTGATCCGTGAGGATGCGGGTCAGCCGGTTCTGCTCGCCCTCTATCTGCGTCAGGTGCTCGGCATCCGCTCCCCCGACGAGCTGCCGCAGCTGCGCGGCATCCCGCCCCGTGAGAACGTGCGCGACGACACCGCGCAGGCGACCCTCGAGCGTCAGTGGCGCGAGTACTGGGCGATGACGGTCGAGCCGCAGGCGCATCCGTCGACGGTGCCGCTCGAGCTCGTCGACGAGTTCGGCACACTGATGGCGCTCCCGCAGGACGGTGCTCGCGAGCTGCGTGCGGCGGTGCGACCGCACGCCGCCGAGGCGATGGCGTTCACGCAGTCCGCGCACTCCCGCTACCGGCGCGACGCCGGATCGGGCAGCTCGTACCGCGCCTATGCGAGCGCGATCGCCGAGTACGAGCGCCAGGTGGGCCGCCGCGCCCACTCGTTCGAGCTCAACGTGCAGGTGCTGCCGCTCGCACAGCGCGGCGTGTGGTGGATCGGATCGCTCACGGTCGCCGTGACCGACGGACTGCGCGGCGACGTCGCGGCGTTCGACGCGGCGATCAACCCGATCATCGCCGAGCTCGCCTGAACCGCGCCGACGGCGCGCGTCCGGGTAGGCCGTCGCCCCGAACGGGGGCGGTCAGGCCGGGTCGCCCGCGGGGTTGTCGGTGACCGACTCGTGCGACACCGTCACCTCGCGTGCGTGACGGCTCGAGGAGCGGTCGAACAGGAGCGCGATGAGGCCGGCGACCGCGAGACCGACGGGGATGCAGATGAGCGCGAGGAAGCCGAAGACCTGACCCTGCGAGTACTCGAGCCCGGTGTTGGGGCTGGCGTCCTCGGTGCCGCCGAACGCGAATGTGAGACCCATCGCGGCGACGATGCCGAGCGCCGCACCGGCGAGCAGGAACACCGAGATCTTCGGAGCGCGACGCACGCGGACGACCTCAGGTCGTTCCTCGGATGCGGGGTGCTGTGCGCTGCTCGGCGAAGACATGACCACCATTATCTCCCCCGTGCCTGAGCGGAAACCGCACGTTCTCAGGCGAGGTCGTCCTCGTCTCGCACCCACCGCGGGGCGTCGTCGGTGACCGGGTGCGCGAGGTCGTCGGAGAGAGAGGTGGTGTGGTCGGCGGTTCCCGGATGCACGCGCCGCGACGCGCGGCGGTCGAGCACGATCACCACGATCGCCGACACGAGCAGCCCCACCGCGACGCAGACCGCCGCGACCACGCCGAACCCGCGCATCACCCCCGCCGCGCCGGTCGCGGGCAGTCCGCTGGGGCCTCCCGAGAGGGCGACCACGATCACGGCGGCGACGAGACCGCCGGCGATGCCGATGCCGAAGATGCGCCCGTATCGGGGGGTGCGGCGCACCACGACCTCGCGCAGCTCCTCGTCGACGATGTGGTCGTCGGCGTCGTCCGGGAGGTCGTTGTCGGGGTCGCCGGCACGCAGGGCAGGCATACCGCCATTGTCCCACCTGAGGCCCTCGGGCGTCTCGATGAGAGCGAAGGACGGCGCCCCACGGAAGCCGAGCGGGGCGCCGTCCTGACAGCCGACGTCAGTCGGCCGTCTGATCTCCTCCAGCGCCGGCCGTCGCGCGGCGACGGGAGATCACGATCCACGCGGCGGCGATCGCCAGCACCACTGCGAGCCCGCCGACGGCCCACGGCCACACGGGGGCGGCCTCAGCCGCGACAGCATCTGCCGCTCCATCGGCGACTGCCGCTTCGGCCTCGACCGGCTCGGCCGCCGAGTCCTCGGCAGTCGCGACGACCGGTTCCGCGCACGCATCGGCGACCGGCAGCACGGCCGACACCGGGTCGAGCGCCTCGCCGGCCGCGTAGGTGCCGAACGCCGCGGCCCCGGCGTCGGTGAGCGTCGCCGCGAGACCGTCGAGCACGAGCCCGTCCTCGGTGATCTCGAGATCGGGGAGGGCGAACTCCGCGAAGCGGATGCCGGCCGCGGTCACCGCCTCGCCGTCCTGGGTCGTGCCGGTGACGTCGAAGACGAGATAGCCGCGGTCGCCGTCGAGCTCGATCCGCGCGTCAGCGAGGGTCGTGTCGAGCGCCCCGTCATGCCCGGTGAAGCGGATCGTGCCGCCGAAGCCCACCAGGCCGGTGCGCGTCTCGACGTCGACCGTTCCAGAACCGCCCGTCCAGACGTACTCCGGGTACTCGTACGCCACGTCGGTCAGCTCCCACCCGCCGCCGGCGATGCCCTCGATGTACGTGCGGAAGCTCTCCTTGAAGCCCCAGCGCAGTCCGGCGTCGGCGACGACGCATCCGTCGAGCGACGCTGCTGCGCGCGCGAGGGTGAATCGGATGCCGCGGTCGACCGAGCCCTGGAAGGTCAGCGTGTGCTCTCCATCGGCCAGGGTCGCCGGAAGCGAGCCCGACCAGGTCGCCGCGCCCGTGGCGTCGGCGGTCACCGTGGCGAGCAGCACCGGCGTCGAGTACACGACGACCCGGATGCCCTCTTCGCCCGGCTGGAATCCGGTCGCGGTCACCGTGGCCGGATCGCCTGCCTGCAGCGCTGCCAGCGTCTCGTCGTCGACCTCGATGCCGTCGGTCGCCGGAGGCGTGGCGGGAATCGTGCTGGTGGTGCTCGCCGGTCGCGGCGCCGCGGTGGCCACCGTCCCCGTGTTGCCCGCGGGGGCCGGCGCCGCGACGCCGATGGTGAAGGTCACGGGATCGAGCGTCGTGCCGTAGCCCTGGAACACCTGGCTGCGTCCGGCGTCGGTGAGCGTCGCCGGCGCACCCGAGTACGTGACCGAGGCGCTCGTGGCGACGCGCGTCGCGGCGTCGAGGTCGAGCTCGGCGAAGACCACGGAGGTGCCTCCACTCGTGACCGACAGGGTCGCGTCGCCGTCGGACTCGATGCGCACCTGCGGGTTCGCGACTGTCACGTCGAGGATGCCGCCGTGCCCGGTGAAGCGCACCGCGCCGAGGTACGAGACCGTGCCCGACTCGGAGTCGCGGTCGTAGGTGCTCCCCGCCGCCTGACCGAACTGGAAGACGTCGCTCGCGCGGGTGGCTCCGCCGGTCACCGCGATGCTGCCGTGCGCGATCGGACCGGTGACGTAGCTCGTGAAGCTCGACGAGATCGCCCACCGCATCGACCCGGACGCCGCAGGGGACCCGGGTGTCGCGGGGGTCGTGGGCGACATGGGCTCCGTCGGGTCGGTCGGGTCGGTCGGATCGGTGGGGTCCGTCGGGTCGGTCGGGTCGACGGGGGTCTCCGGGAAGAGTGCATCCCAGTTGGCCGTGGTGAACGGCACGTCGGCGCGAGCGTAGATCGTGTCGGCGTTCGGTGCGGTGTGCCCCTGCCAGACGATCACCTCGTACTGCTTCGACTCATCGAGCTTCGCCGTCTCAGCCACCAGCGTCTTGTCGAACGAGCCGCCCGCGATCGCGCCCGGAGTCATCCAGTACCCGAACGCGACGTACCCGCCGCCGGCCGATACGGCCGCTTCGGTGCCCTTCTCGATCACTGCCGCGTACGCACCGGTCACGGTGCCGAACTGCGAGCCCACGACGCGCACCGTCGCGCCGGACTTCGCCGACGCGGCTGTCACCGACAGCTTCACTGCCGGAGCGCTGCCCGGGTCGGTCGGGTCCGTCGGGTCCGTCGGGTCCGTCGGGTCCGTCGGGTCGGTCGGGTCGACCGGGGTCGCCGGGAAGAGCGCATCCCAGTTGGCCGTGGTGAACGGCACATCGGCGCGAGCGTAGATCGTGTCGGCGTTCGGCGCGGTGTGCCCCTGCCAGACGATCACCTCGTACTGCTTCGACTCATCGAGCTTCGCCGTCTCGGCGACGAGCGTCTTGTCGAACGAGCCGCCCGCGATCGCGCCCGGAGTCATCCAGTACCCGAACGCGACGTACCCGCCGCCGGCCGAGACCGCTGCTTCGGTGCCCTTCTCGATCACTGCCGCGTACGCACCGGTCACGGTGCCGAACTGCGAGCCCACGACGCGGACCGTCGCGCCGGACTTCGCCGACGCATCCGTCACCGTCACGTCGACCGTGGGAATCGGCGCCGGCTCGGCGAACGAGACCGCCGTGTACGTCTCGAACGGCGCGTATTTCGCGCCGCCGCCGGGGTAGGTGTACACGCCGTAGTTGCCCGTGAGCAGTTCCGACGCCTCGGTCTTCGACACCGTCAGCGTCGTCTCGAACGACCCGTCCGCACCGATCACGATGCCGCCCGCGGCAGCCCCGCCGATCGTCGCCAGGTCGGCTTCGAGCACGCCCCACTTCTGCGCCAGCACCTTGCGCGCCGAACTCGCGACACCCTCAGACGGCTTCCACGCGTCGAGGAACTTGCCGAACACCACATAGGCGCCCGTGAACCTGTTCGCCAGCGGCGGCCGCGTGCCGCTCGTCGCCGGCGCGTTCGGCACGAACCCGGTGCCCGACACCGTGATCGTCTCGCCCTCCGCGTCGAGGCCCGACGTCTTCGACACCGTCACGGTCGGCACCGGCAACGGCTCGGGATCGACCGGCTCGGGCTCCGTCGGCGGCGCGGTGATCTCGTACGAGACGACGGCCGAGGACGACCCCGTGAACGCCGCGGCATCCGCGGGCGTGAACACAGCCGACAGCCGAGCCGTTCCGGCCTGATCGATGCGCGCGGTGACCGCCGTGCCGACGGCTGCCGCGCCGATCTGCGTGTCGCCGTTGAAGTACGTCACGGTTCCGGATGCCGCGGGTGCGACCGATGCCGACACGGTGAAGTCGGCCCCGGCCACGCTCGATCCCGCAGGAGACACGGCGAGCGTGGTGGTGGTCGAGACCGCCGGCGCCGGCTCCCAGGCGAGGGCCTGTGTGAGGCGCTGCGTCGCATCGGGGATGCCGTGCGCCTTGCGGGCGAACAGGCTGTAGGTGGTCCCCTCGACGTACGCGGGCACCACGACATCGACGACGAAAGAGCCGTCGGCGTTCATCGGAGCCGATGCGCCGAGGCCGGGCAGGTCGCCGACCGTGTTCGCTACGTCGATCCACACGGTGTACGTGTCGGATGTCGCGCCGTCGGCGCGCAGGCCGAGATACAGGCCGGGGCTCGTCGCGCTGAAGCCCGATCCGCTGACGGAGATCGTGCCTCCCGCCCGGGGCAGATCAGGCGCCGACAGTGTCGGACCGGCGGCGTAGGCGGGCACGGCGGTCAGTGCGCCGGCGAGCGCGAGAAGGATGGCGAGGATCGCGGCGATGGTCGCCCGGCTTCGATCCAGGAGCTGCTGGGTGTTCAACGTTGTGTCTCCGGCGCAGCGGGCGCCGAGGCGCACCGAGGCGTCAATGCTGTTCGGGTGGGAGTTTAGGTTTGGCTAACCTAATATGAACCTGAACGTACGGCAGACACCCAGCCACCGTCAAGTTTAAGGTTAGCCTCACCTAATATGTCCTCGCGACCCCTCACCCCCGGCGCAGCCTCCCGCCTCCTCGCCGTCGCCGCGCTCCTCACGGCGTCCCTGCTCGCGGCCTCCGGCTGTGCTGCGGCATCGGCCGAGCCGGTCGACGCGGACTGCCCTGCGGCGGCCGAGTCGCTCGCCTCGGTCGACCTCGTCGACGACCCCCGGTCCGCGATCGGCCCGTCCACCGCCTGCCTCAGCTCGCACGTGATCACCGCCGTCGACGACGACACCGCCCCCTCGCTGCCGGTGACGGTGACCGACGCCGAGGGGCGCGAGGTCGAGATCACCGACGTGAGCCGCATCCTCCCCGTCGACATCTCGGGCACCATCGCGGCCACGGTCTTCGGCCTGGGCCTGGGCGACCAGGTGGTCGGACGCGACTCGTCGACCGTGTTCGACGGCACCGAAGACCTGCCCGTCGTCACCAAGACAGGGCACACCCTCAACGCCGAGGCGATCCTCGAGCTCGCCCCCACCGTGATGCTCACCGACACCACCATCGGACCGAAAGAGGTGCGGCAGCAGCTGCGCGAGGCGGGCATCGCCGTCGTCGTCGTCTCGGACGACCGCCGCATCGACACCGTCGATCAGCTCGTCGCAGAGGTCGCTGCTGCACTGGGCGTGCCCGAGCGTGGCGCGCAGCTCGCGGATCGGCTGACCGCCGACATCGAGGCGGCGAGCGCCGAGGTCGACGAGATCGCACCGGGGACGGCATCCGATCGCCCGCGGATGCTGTTCCTCTACGTGCGGGGCAGCGCGAACGTGTACTACATCTTCGGGCGCGACTCGGGCGCCGACTCGCTCATCGAGGCCGTCGACGGCATCGATGTCGCGGGCGAGATCGGATGGGAGGGCATGAAGCCGATGACGGCCGAGGCGCTCGTCGCCGCCCAGCCCGACGTGCTCGTGATGATGACCGACGGGCTGGCCTCGGTCGGGGGCGTCGACGGGCTCGTCGAGCGCATCCCGGCACTGGCGCAGACGCCGGCCGGCGCGAATCGTCGTGTCGTCGACATGGCCGATGCCGACATCCTCGCGTTCGGCCCCCGCACGGCCGACGTCATCCGTGCCCTCGCCCGCGCCGTGTACGCGCCGGCGTCGTCGCCGTCGGCCGCCGACTCTGCACCCGCTTCGACCCCGACACCGACCCCGTGACGGCCGAGGTCGTGACCGCGGTGCCCACGGAGCACCGCGGCATCCGCTTCGCCCTCCTCGTCGGCGCCCTGGCGGTGACGCTGGTGGTCGTGGTGGTGCTCTCGCTCGGACTCGGGCAGTACCGCCTCGCCCCCTCCGAGGTGGTCGGCGTGCTGCTGCAGTCCGTGGGCCTCGACACCGCTTGGGCACCGGCCGCACCGACCGCCGCGGGCGTGGTGCTCGACATCCGTCTGCCGCGGATCGTGCTGGGGCTGCTGGTCGGCGCGGCGCTCGCGGTGTCGGGCGTGCTCATGCAGGCGATCTTCGGCAACCCGCTGGCGGACGCCGCGGTGGTCGGCGTCTCGTCGGGCGCCGCGCTCGGGGCGGCGACGAGCCTCACCTTCGGTCTGGCCGTCTTCGGCATGTGGACGACGCCCGGATTCGCCTTCATCGGCGGCCTCGTCGCCGTCTTCGCGGTGTACCTCATCAGCAGGTCCGGCGGCCGCACCGAGGTGGTGACGCTGCTCCTCACCGGCATCGCGGTCAACGCGATCGCCGGCGCCGGGCTGGCCTTCCTCACCTTCCTCGGCACGACAGCCACCCGCGAGCAGATCGTGTTCTGGCAGCTCGGATCGCTCAACGGCGCCCTGTGGTCGAACATCGCGCTGGTCGCGCCGCTCATCGCCGTCGGTGTCGCGATCGGGATCGCGGTGGCCGGCCGCCTCGACCTGTTCGCGCTCGGCGAGCGCACCGCACGGCACCTCGGCGTGCGCGTCGAGCTGCTGCGCGTGGTCGTCATCGTCACGGTCGCGCTGCTCGTCTGCGGCGCCGTCGCCTTCGCCGGCATCATCGGCTTCGTAGGTCTGGTCGTCCCCCACCTCATGCGCATGGCGATCGGCCCCGCGCACCTGCCCCTCGTGATCGCGAGCGCGCTGGGCGGCTCGCTGCTGATCGTCGCAGCCGACCTGATCGCGCGCACGGCCGTGCCGCTGGCCGACCTGCCGATCGGCATGATCACCTCGCTCGTCGGCGGCCCGTTCTTCCTGTGGCTGCTGCTGCGCACGCGTCGCCGGGCAGGGGGCTGGGGATGACGGCGACGGATGCCGCGACCGCGGCCGCGGCCGGATCGACGACCGTGCGGCTCGCGGCGCTCGCGGTGACGGTGACTCCGCACGGGGCGCCGGCGCCGGTGCTGTCGGATGCATCGATCGAGGTGCGGGCCGGGGAGCTGCACGCGCTCGTCGGGCCGAACGGGGCCGGAAAATCCACGCTGTTCGGCGTGCTCTCGGGCGACATCGAGCCGCAGTCGGGCGACGTCCGTCTCGACGGCGTGCAGCTCGGGTCGATCAAGCCTCGGGACCTCGCCCGGTCCCGGGCCGTTCTGCTGCAGCAGAACGCCGTGTCGTTCCCGTTCACCGTGGAACAGGTCGTGCGTATGGGGCGCGCCCCGTGGGCACGCACCGCCGCCGAGGCCGACGACGACGACGCGGTGGCCGCGGCGCTCGCGGCGACAGACATGACAGCGCTCGCAGGTCGAGGGATCACGTCGCTGTCGGGCGGCGAGCGCGCACGCGCCGCGCTCGCGCGGGTGCTGGCTCAGGCGTGCGACGTGATGCTGCTCGACGAGCCCACCGCGGCGCTCGATCTGCGGCACCAGGAGGACGTGCTGCGGATCGCCCGCCGTCGCGCGTCTGACGGCGCCGCGGTGGCCGTCGTGCTGCACGACCTCAACGCCGCGCTCGGGGTCGCCGACCGGGTGACCCTCCTCTCACGCGGGCGGATCGTCGCATCGGGCGAGCCGGCCGTCGTGCTCACGGCGGAGCGCATCGAGGAGGTGTACGGCCAGGCGGTCGACGTCTTCCCGCATCCCACGTCGGGCTCGCCCGTGGTGGTGCCCCGCCGCTGATGCGGCGGGTCCGCCCGTTTCGTCTCGTCGCTGCGCTCCTCGCTCAACGACCGACACTGCCCCGGCACGCCCTCCCGGTCGTCGAGCGAGCGCAGCGAGACGAAACGTCCCCCTCGACACACCCCACCGGTCGTCGAGCGAGCACAGCGAGACGAAACGCCCCCCGACTACGGACGCAGGGGCAGCAGGTCGGAGATGTCGGCCCGCGTGCCCGACGCGCTGATGCGGCCGGCGGCGGCGGCATCCCTCCACTCCTCCGCGCCGGTCGCGAGCGCGATCCACGTGGCGGCGTCGGTCTCGACGACGTTCGGTGGCGTGCCGCGCGTGTGGCGCGGGCCCTCGACGACCTGGACCGCTCCGAACGGCGGCACCCGCACCTCGACGGAGTTGCCGGGAGCCTTCTCGACGAGCAGCTGAAGCAGATACCGCACCGCGGTCGCCCTGTCGACGCGCGGGGCCGCGTCGCCCGCTGCCTGCACCGCGGCGAGCGCCGCGCGGCCGTCGGCGGTGATGATGGTTCGCGGCATGACTCCACGCTACGCACTGCGCGGGTCGCGTGTCACAACCCGGCCGGGCCCCGGGCCCGCGACCGGGCCCCGGGTAGGCTGGCGGGGTGAAGATCCTGGTCCTCGGCTCGGGCGCGCGCGAGCACGCCATCATCCTCGCCCTGCGCTCGGAGGAGGCGGAGCACACGATCCTCGCCGCCCCCGGCAACGCCGGCATCGCGCGTGACGCCACGGTCGTCGAGCTCGACGCGAACGACCCCGCCGCGGTGACCGTCTTCGCGAACGAGGAGCACGTCGACCTCGTCGTCATCGGCCCCGAGGCCCCGCTCGTCGCCGGCGTCGCCGACGCGCTGCGCGAGCACGGCATCCCCGTCTTCGGTCCCGGCAAGGCTGCCGCGCAGCTCGAGGGCTCCAAGGCGTTCGCGAAGCGGATCATGGACGCCGCGGGCGTGCCGACCGGCCGCGCCGTGCGCGCGACCACCCGCGCCGAGGTGGAGGCCGCCCTCGACGACCTGGGCGCTCCGCACGTGGTGAAGGCCGACGGGCTCGCCGCCGGCAAGGGCGTCATCGTCACCGAAGACCGCGCGGAGGCGCTGGCCCACGCCGACAGCTACCTCTCGAGCGGCTCGATCCTCGTCGAGGAGTTCCTCGCCGGCCCCGAGGTGTCGCTGTTCTTCCTGAGCGACGGCGATCACGTGCTGCCGCTCAGCCCCGCACAGGACTTCAAGCGCCTCGCCGACGGCGACACCGGCCCGAACACGGGCGGCATGGGCGCCTACTCGCCGCTGCCCTGGCTCGACGGCAGCTTCGGCAGCGAGCAGGCGTTCGTCGACGAGGTGACCGCGACCGTCGCCGAGCCGGTGATCCGCCAGCTCGACTCCGAGGGCACACCGTTCATCGGCCTGCTCTACGCCGGCCTCATCCTCACCGACGCGGGCGTCAAGGTGATCGAGTTCAACGCCCGCTTCGGCGACCCCGAGACCCAGGTCGTGCTGCCCCGACTGCTCGACCCGCTGTCGCAGCTGCTGCTGGCCGCCGCATCCGGTCACCTCGAAGACCTTCCCCGCCCGGCCTTCGCCGACACCGCCGCCGTGACCGTCGTCGTCGCGAGCGAGGGGTACCCCGCCGCGCCGATCACGGGTCGTCCGCTCACCGGACTGGATGCCGCGGCCGCGGTCGACGGCGTGCATCTGGCCCACGCGGCCACAGCCGAGTCGGCCGACGGGCTGGTCGCCACAGGGGGTCGCGTGCTCAACGTCGTCGCGGTCGGCTCGACGTTCTCCGAGGCCCGGCAGCGCGTGTACCGCGCGATCGATGAGATCGGGCTCGAGGGAAGCCAGCACCGCACCGACATCGCCGCGCGCGTCACCGAGGACTGAGACCGAGCCATGCGCATCTCGGCTCGCGCGGACTACGCCGTGAGGGCCGCGCTGTTCCTGGCGCGGAGCCCCCGCGACACCCCGATGCCGGGTGAGAGCATCGCGGCGGCGCAGCAGATCCCGGCGCCCTTCCTCGAGGGCATCCTCGCGGCGCTCCGCCGCGCGGGCATCGTCGAGAGCCGCCGCGGTGCGAACGGCGGGTATCGCCTCGCCGGCGATGCGCGCGCGATCTCGGTCGCCGACGTGATCCGCGCCGTCGACGGCCCCCTGGTGTACGTGCGCAACGAGCGTCCGAGCGAGCTGGAGTACCCGCCCGGCGACGAAGACCTCGTCACGCTGTGGGTCGCCCTGCGCGCGAGCGTGCGCCGCGTGCTCGACGACACCTCACTCGCCGAGCTCGCCGAGGGCGACCTGCCGACCGCCGTGCGCGACCTCGCCGACGACCCCGACTCGTGGGTCAGCGGGCGCTGACCCAGCGCTGATCCGCCGGGGATCCACCTGCGCCCGCGGCATCCGGGATCACTCGGCGAAGCAGCTGCTCCCCCGCGCCCGCATTACGCCCCATGTCACATTCCTTGCCGCACCACTGCCCAGCCGATTCAATTCCTATCAATCCAATCGGAATTGAAGGAAAGGCCCCCCGGTGCAGACTCTCGTCCTCCTCGCCCTCGTCGGACTCGGTGCGCAGCTCGTCGACGGGGCCCTGGGCATGGCCTACGGCGTGACCTCGACCACGCTCCTTCTCGCGATCGGCGCCAACCCCGCCGCGGCGAGCGCCTCTGTGCACCTCGCCGAGATCGGCACGACGCTCGCGTCGGGAGCCTCGCACTGGCGCTTCGGCAACGTCGACTGGAAGGTCGTCCGCCGCATCGGCATCCCCGGTGCCATCGGCGCCTTCGCCGGCGCGACGTTCCTCTCGAGCCTGTCGACCGATGTCGCAAAGCCGATCATGAGCTGGATCCTCCTCGGCCTCGGCGTCTACATCCTCATCCGCTTCACCGCTCGCGCCCTGCCGAAGGTCGACACCTCGCGTCCGCTCCGCTCGCGGTTCCTGGCACCGGTCGGCCTCGTCGGCGGTTTCCTCGACGCCACCGGCGGCGGCGGCTGGGGCCCGGTCGGCACTCCGGCACTGCTGGCGAGCGGCCGCATCGAGCCCCGCAAGGTGATCGGCTCGATCGACACGAGCGAGTTCCTCGTCGCGGTCGCCGCCTCGATCGGCTTCTTCATCGGCCTCGGCAGCGAGGGCTTCGACCTCACCTGGGTGGGCGCCCTGCTCCTCGGCGGCCTGATCGCCGCGCCGATCGCCGCGTGGCTCGTGCGCAAGATGCCGGCCCGCCTGCTCGGCTCGCTCGTCGGCGGAATCATCGTCTTCACCAACACCCGCACCCTGCTCATCGGGTGGGAGGCCTCGGGCACGGTCACCGCCTGGGTGCTCGGCTCGATCGCCGTCATCTGGGTCGCCGCTGTCGCCATCGCGTGGACCGAGCACCGCAAGGAGGTCGCGAAGGCGGCCCGCGAGGCCGAGTCGACGGAGCAGGCGACGGATGCCGCGTCCGCGGCCCAGACCGAGCGCGACGCCGCTGCCGGGCACGAGGCAGCCGACGCCGACGCGGTCTCGGGCGAAGCATCCGCGCCCGCCACCGCCGACGCATCCGACCGCGAGCCCGTCGCCGCGGCCGAGCACCCCGAGCGCTGACCGGGCGGCGGGCGCCGGATGCTCGACGTCGGCGTCAGCGCGGCGACACGAGCACGGTCGCGATGAGCAGCACCGCGCCGCATCCGACCGTGAACACGGTGAGTGCGAACAGCAGGCCGGCGCCGGGCAGGCGTCGCCCGGCACTGGGCTCGTCGCTCAGGAGCGAGTCGTTCCACGACAGGTACCGGCGCCGCGCGAGGCTCCACATGACGACCGCGAAGGCCATGCCCAGCACCCCGGGCAGCGCCCACACGATCGACCCGAGCACGTCGGGCAGGATCCGCGCCGCGACGATCGAGCCGACGCCGATCGACAGCGCGGTGCGCCGCCAGGCGAGCTCCGTGCGCTCGGGCTGCAGCCCCGGGTCGTAGAGTGCGCGCTCGTCGGTCATCGCAGCAGCACGCCCAGGAGCACGAGCAGTCCGACCGCCGACACCACGACCGCCAGCACGATGCTCGACCGCGCGCCCGGCAGCGCATTGCCGGTGCGCAGCGCCCGCTCGGTCTGCTTCCATTCGAGCCAGGCGACGATCGGGATCACGAGACCCGCGACGACCAGGAGGATGGATGCCGCGAGCCGCAGCCCCTCATGCAGGTCGAGGCCGAACGCCTCGAGCGCCACACCGCCCGCGATGAGCGCGAGGGCGGTGCGGTTCCACGCGAGGAAGGTGCGCTCGTTGGCGAGGGTGAACCGCGGATCCGGTTCCTCTCCGACGCCGAAGACCGACTTCGGGAAGCGCGTCGTGCTCACAGGTTCTCCTTCGGGTCGCGCGACCATCCTGGCATCGATCGCGAATCCCACCGGTCCGCAGGATCAGTCGGCCCGCTTGGCAGCCGTCCAGTCTCCCGCCACCGGCTTCGGCCGGCGGAGGAACAGCACGGCGACCACACCGACGACCAGCACGGCCGCCGACAGCAGGATCGACTGAGCCATGGCGGTCGAGAAAGGCTCGGCGACCACAGCGGGAAGAGTCCCCTCACCGAAGCCTTCCCCGGCGTCCGACGCGCCCGGCAGGTTCGCTTCGAGCCGGCCCTGCATGAACACCGCGATGGCCGCCGATCCGAGCACCGAGCCGATCGTGCGGGTCGTGTTGTAGATGCCGGCGCCGGCGCCCGCCTGCCGCGGACCGAGGTTGCGGGTGGCGGTGGTCGCGAGCGGCCCCCACATTCCGGCGTTGCCGACGCCCATGATGAACGACGGGATCAGGAAGGCCCACACCGGGGTGTCGACGTTCATGAGCACCGAGTAGAGCACGAGCGCCCCGGCGACCAGCAGCAGGCCGGGCACGAGCAGCACGCGCGGGTCGGTGCGGTCGAGCCAGCGACCGGCGAGCGGCGAGAGCACACCGGCGGCGATCGCCATGGGAACGAGCAGCAGCGCCGATTCGGTCGGGCTGAGCCCACGACCCAGCTGGAAGAAGAACATCATCGGCAGCGACATGCTGGTGACGCTGAAGCCGACGGTCGCGATGCCGATGTTCGCCACCGAGAAGTTGCGGTCGCGGAACAGCTCCATCGGCACCAGCGGCTCGCTCTTCGTGCGGAACTGCTGCCAGATGAAGAGACCCATCACGACCACGCCCGCGATGATGAGACCCCACACCGTGATGGGTCCCCAGATCACGCCCCAGTCGTACGTCTCGCCCTCCTGAAGACCGAAGACGATCAGGAAGAGACCGATGGCGCTGAGGAAGACGCCGACGATGTCGAAGCGGTGCGGATGCGTCTCGAGCTTGGGCACCAGCATCCACGCCAGCACGAACCCGACGATTCCGACGGGGATGTTGACGAAGAAGATCCACTCCCACCCGAAGCCGTCGACGAGGAGGCCTCCGGCGAGGGGTCCGACGAGCATGGCGACGCCCGAGGTCGCGCCCCACAGCCCCATGGCCGCGCCGCGCTGGTTCGGCGGGAAGGTCCGGGTGATGACCGCCATGGTCTGCGGCGTCATCATCGCGGCGCCGAGGCCCTGCACCGCGCGGAACGCGATGAGGGTGCCGAGGGTGGGCGACAGCCCGCAGGCGAGCGAGGCGAGCGTGAAGACCGCGAGGCCGGTGAGGTAGATGTTCTTCGGGCCGAAGCGGTCGCCGAGGCGTCCGGTGATCAGGAGCGGCACCGCGTACGCGAGCAGGTAGGCCGACGTCACCCACACGACGTTGTCGAGGTTGGGTGTGCCGGGGTCGAGGTCGGCCTTGATCGCCGGGTTCGCGACCGACACGATCGTGGTGTCGACCAGGATCATGAAGAATCCGATGACGAGCGCCCAGAGGGCGGGCCACGGGCTGTGGGTCTTGACGGGCGACGTCGACGGATGCTGCGCGTCGATCGGCGGGTCGGCAGGCGCGGCGTCCGCGCGGGTGGTTTCTTCGGTCACTGTCGTGCCGCCTCTCTCTGGGCGATGTAGCGCTCGGTGGGCTCCCCTGTGGAGCCCCAATCGAATTCGGGATCGGAGATGCGCGCGACGGCGGTGTCGAGCCACGCGAGGTCGGCGGCGATGAGCGCCACGTCGCGGTCGAGTTCGAGCAGGTACTGAGCGGGCACGCCCTTCTCGCCCGCGTGGACGAGGCCCGCGGCGAGCGCGACGCGCGCCTGCTCGAGCGCGCCTCGCCGCAACGCGAGCAGCGCGATCGCCTCTGCGCGGTCGAGGTTGTGCGCCTCGGCCAGCGCCACCCGGAACCGGTCGGGCATGCCGGGGGCGACGAGCTCGCGCCGCACCCACTCGGGCACGGCCGCGGCGCCGGCATCCGTCAGCGTGTAGGTGGTGCGCTCGGGCCGGTTGCCGTCGCGGTCGACGCCGACCTCGGCGACGAGCGCATCCTTCTCGAGCCGCGCGACCGTGTGGTAGACGGTGCCGTTGGTCAGGGTGACGAGGCGGTCGTCCCGCCGCGCGCGCATCAGCCGGATCATCTCGTACGGGTGCATGTCGCCCTCGCCGAGCAGCGCGAGCACCATCAGCCCGAGGGGCGTGAGTCGCGAGATGGGGTCGATCATGTCACTCCGTGTCGAATAGTCCACGTGGACTATATGCGGTGCGCGCGAGTCGCGCAAGACGTCGGCGAGACGGAGCGCTCGGTGCCGGCGGGGCACTCCGCGATAATGAACGGGTGACGGATGCCGCCCCCACCCCCGACCTCGCCGAATGGCGCCACGTCTACTCGGGGAAGGTGCGCGACCTGTACGTGCCCGCCGACACCGCCGACGGAGCAGAGCCTGAACGGATGCTGGTGGTGGCGAGCGACCGCGTGAGCGCGTTCGACCACGTGCTCGAGCCCGGCATCCCGGGCAAGGGCGTGCTCCTCACGACGCTCAGCCTGTGGTGGTTCGACCAGCTCGCCGGCGGCGACGGCGGGCGGCGCATCCCGAACCACCTCACCGCGACGAGCGTGCTCGGCGACGGCCCCGACGGCATCGCGAACACCGCCGACGACCTGCGGTCGCTCGTTCCCGCGCAGTTCACCGGCCGCGCCATGGTGGTCAAGAGCCTCGACATGCAGCCGATCGAGTGCGTCGTACGCGGCTACCTCACCGGCTCGGGCTGGGCCGAGTACCAGCAGACTCGTACCGTGTGCGGCATCCCCCTGCCCGACGGTCTCACCGACGGCGACCGCCTGCCCGAGCCGATCTACACCCCCGCGTACAAGGCCCCGATGGGCGAACACGACGAGAACATCTCGTTCGAGCGTTCGGTCGAACTCGTCGGCGCCGAGCGTGCAGCAGAGCTGCGCGACCTCTCGCTCGAGATCTACGCGCGCGCGGCGGCTCTCGCCGAGTCGAAGGGGCTCATCCTCGCCGACACGAAGTTCGAGTTCGGTCTCGACGCGAACGGCGTGATGACGCTCGCCGACGAGGTGCTCACGAGCGATTCGTCGCGCTACTGGGATGCCGCCGCCTGGGAGTCCGGCACCACGGCGAAGGAGCGCATGGCGAGCTTCGACAAGCAGATCGTGCGCGACTGGCTCGCCGCCAACTGGGCGCCGCCGCGCGAGGGCGAGCCGCCGGCGCTCCCCGCCGAGATCGTCGAGCGCACCGCCGACCGCTACCGCGAGCTCATCGAGCGCCTGACCGGCGCCTGAGCCCATCCCGCCGGCCCGGCCACCTGCGCCCGCACCACCTGAGCACTCGCTCACCACGCAACCGAACCGAACATCGAACCGAGGAGCTCCCATGCCTCAGTGGACCCTGCACGGAAACGGCCGCACCGTCGAGCCCGGCGCCGTCGTGAAGCCCGACGAACGCCTCAACTGGGGCGCGACGATCGCGATCGGCATGCAGCACGTCGTCGCCATGTTCGGCGCGACGTTCCTCGTGCCGATCCTGACGGGGTTCCCGGTCTCGACCACGCTGTTCTTCTCGGGCGTCGGCACGCTGCTCTTCCTCATCATCACCAGGAACAAGCTGCCCAGCTACCTCGGGTCGTCCTTCGCGTTCATCGCACCGGTCACCGCGGCGACGGCCTCGCAGGGCATGGGCTCGGCGCTCGCGGGCATCGTGGCCGTCGGCATCCTGCTCGCCCTCGTCGGGTTCGTCGTGCAGTTCGTCGGCATCGGCTGGATCGACAAGCTGATGCCGCCCGTGGTCGCGGGCGCCATCGTCGCGCTCATCGGGTTCAACCTGGCGCCGGTGGCGTGGACGAACTTCCAGCAGGCGCCGATCACGGCGACCATCACCCTGGTGTCGGTCGTGCTCTGCAGCGTGCTCTTCCGCGGGTTCCTCGGGCGCATCTCGATCTTCCTCGGCGTGATCATCGGCTACGCGGTGGCGCTGATCCGCCAGGAGGTCGACTTCACCGCGGTGAACGCGCTGATCGAGAAGGGCCAGTGGATCGGGCTCCCCGAGTTCCACCTCGCCGACTTCGCCTCGCCGGGCACCTGGTCGGTCATCGCCATGTTCCTGCCGGTCGTGCTGGTGCTCATCGCCGAGAACGTCGGCCACGTGCGCGGTGTGGCCACCATGACCACGCGCTCGGTCAACCGCCAGACCGGACGCGCGCTCATCGCCGACGGTGCGGCGACCACGCTCGCCGGCGCGTTCGGCGGTTCGGGCACGACGACGTACGGCGAGAACATCGGGGTCATGGCGGCCACCCGCGTCTACTCGACCGCCGCGTACTGGGTCGCGGGCGCGTTCGCGATCCTGCTGTCGCTCTCGCCCGTCGTCGGTGCGGTGTTCAACTCGATCCCGGCGGGTGTGCTCGGCGGCGTGACGACCGCGCTCTACGGACTCATCGGCGTCATCGGCATCAAGATCTGGGTCGACAACGGCGTGGACTTCTCGCGCCCGGTCAACCAGTACACCGCCGCGGTCGCCCTCGTGATCGCGATCGCCGGGTTCACCATGCAGTGGGGCGACTTCCAGCTCGGGGCCATCGTCATCGGCTCAGCGGCAGCCCTGCTCATCTACCACCTCGGCAACCTCATCGCCCGCTGGCGCCGCACCGGTGCCGACGACGGCGGCCCCATCCCGGCGATGGGCCAGCTCGGCGGCGACCCGCAGGACGCCTGATCGCGGTGACGGATGCCGCATCCCGGGGCGGCCGGGAATGCGGCATCCGGAACAATGGTTGTATCTACACGTGAATGACGTGACTCCCGCCGACAAGCTCGCCGCCGACGCCGCGATGGGCGCCGTGACCCTGCTCGTCGGCGACCTCGACGCGATGACGCGGTACTACCGCGACGTCGTGACGCTGCAGGTGATCGCCGCCGACGGCGACACCGTCACCCTGGGCCGCGCCGGGCGACCGATCGTGGTGCTGCGCCACGAACCCGCCCTGAAGCACGCCACCCCCGGGTCGGCCGGTCTCTTCCACACCGCGATCCTCTTCGAGAGTCAGCGCGCGCTCGCGGCCGCGCTGTACAGCGTCGCGCAGCACGCCCCCGGCACCTTCACCGGCTCGGCCGATCACCTGGTCAGCCAGGCGTTCTACTTCACCGATCCTGAGGGCAACGGCATCGAGCTGTACTGGGACCGCGCCCGCACCGCGTGGTCGTGGACGCACGGGCAGATCGAGATGGCCACGCTCTACCTCGACCCCAACCAGTTCCTCCGCGAGCACCTGACCGAGGACGCCGCGCTCGGCTCGACCGCCGCGGACGCGGCATCCGTCGGCCACGTGCATCTGTCGGTCGGCGACGTCGCGAGCGCCCGCGCGTTCTACGTCGGCGCCCTCGGCTTCGACGAGACCGCCGGCCTCGGCAACCAGGCCGTGTTCGTCAGCGCCGGCGGCTACCACCACCACATGGCGATGAACGTGTGGAACTCGCGCGGCGCCGGGCCACGGATGCCTGCACTGGGGCTCGGCCGCGTCGACCTCGACCTGCCCGACGCCGACGCGCTCGGCGCCCTCGCCGAGCGGCTGCGCCACCACGGCGTCACGGTGCGCGACGACGGACGCACGCTGGCGTTCGACGACCCGTGGGCGAACCTGCTGCAGGCCACGGTGGCCGGGCGCGGCTGAGCCGCGGCGCGCGTTTCGTCTCGTCGCTGCGCTCCTCGCTCAACGACCGGTAAGGGCTCGCGGTCGTTGAGCGAGCGCAGCGAGACGAAACGCCCGACTCAGGCCACCGGAGGCGCGCACGGTCGTTGAGCGAGCGCAGCGAGACGAAACGCCCCACTCAGACCGCCGGAAGGGCTCGCGCGCGTTTCGTCTCGTCGCTGCGCTCCTCGCTCAACGACCGGAAGGGCTCGCGGTCGTTGAGCGAGCGCAGCGAGACGAAACGCCCGGACCGTCAGACGGAGTCGCGGACGACCAGCTCGGTCTCGAGGATCGTGACGTGACGCGGATGCCGCCCGGCGAGGATGTCGAGCAGCGTCGTGGCCATCCTCTCCCCCTGCGCGAACGAGGGCTGGCGCATCGTCGTCAGGTGCGGGACGACGGAGGTCGCCACCGGGGAGTCGTCGAAGCCGATGATCGCGAGGTCTTCGGGCACCCGGATGCCGGCTCGTCCGAGCACCGCGAGGGCGCCGCGCGCCATGAGATCGCTCGCGACGAACAGGGCGTCGGGTCGGTGACCCGCGTCGAGGATGCGCTGCATCGCGGCGGCGCCGCCGTCGGAGGTGAAGTTGCCGTCCTCGACCGCGACCGGCTCGAGGTCCCACGCGCGCAGCGCGTCGTGGAAGCCCTGCAGCCGGTCGACGCCCGCAGGCATGTCGAGGGGGCCGGTGATCGTGGCGATGCGGCGCCGACTGCTCTCGACCAGGTACGTCGTGGCGTCATAGGCGCCGCGCACGTTGTCGACGTCGACGTAGTAGTCGCGCTCGCGCTCCCGCACGGGGCGCCCGCCGTAGACGACCGGCACCACCGTCGCGATGCGGTCGATGAACGTGTCGCTCGTGTGGTGCGAGACCACGATCGCCCCGTCGACGGCGCCGGAGCGCACGTACGAGGTGGTCTTGTCGCCCGGGTCGTCGCTCGCGATGAAGAGGTTCAGCACGTAGTCCGACCGGCTCAGGCGCGCATTGATCCCCGACACGATCGCGGCGAAGAACGGGTCGCCGAAGAACCGCGTGGTGTCTTCGGGGACGATCAGCGCGATGGCGTGGGTCTGCCGGCTCGCGAGCGAGCGCGCGGCACGGTTGGGCACGTAGTTGAGCTCCGTGATCGCGCGCTGCACCGACTCGAGCGCCTCCGGGCTGACCGCCGTGGAGCCGTTCACGACGCGCGACACGGTCGAGCGTGAGACGCCCGCCGCTGCGGCCACCTCTTCGATCGTCACCGTCCCGCGGATCGCATCCGTCACCATCGGCGTCACACCCTCCTGTTCGCCCGCGGCTCGACGCTACACCGCGACCGACGCCGGGACGGCGTCGAGCGCGCGTGCGGCGATGATGCGGCTGTACTCCAGGCCGGAGTCCTTGACCGCCCGCTCCTGGGTGTCGTAGTCGACGCGCACGATGCCGAAGCGCTTCTCGTAGCCCCAGGCCCACTCGAAGTTGTCGAGGAACGACCAGTAGAAGTAGCCGCGCACGTCGACACCGGCATCCTGAGCGTCGAGGATGGCACCCAGGTGCCCGCGCACGAAGTCGACGCGCTCGTCGTCGTGGACGCGGGTCTCGCCGTCCTCGGCCACCGGCTCGTCGTCGTACGCCGCACCGTTCTCGGTGACGTACAGCACGGTGCCGGCGGGCTCGGCGTACTCGCTCCACACGCGCGACAGCAGCGCGGTGAGACCGGCGGGCTGCACCTCCCAGTGCATCGACGTGCGCTCGAGGCCGCGCTCGTAGTTGTGGATGCCCTCGTGCGACGGGAACGGCGAGTTGCTCGGCCGGTCGGTGGGAGCGTCGCCGCCCCGCGGCGGGTTCGCCGACGGCGTGCCGCCGACGAGGTCGCCGTGGTAGTAGTTCACACCGAGCGAGTCGAGGGGCGCCGAGATGACCTCGAGGTCGCCCGGCTGCACCGCCTTCTCGAAGGACTCGACCGCCGCGGCATCCACCGCACGGAAGTCCTCGACGATGTCGGCCGGGTACGCGCCACGGAACACGGGGTCGAGGAACCAGCGGTTGTGCTGCCCGTCGAGCCGGCGCGCGGCGTCGAGGTCGGCGGGGCTGTTCGGATCGGCCGGCTCGGCGACGGTGAAGTTCAGCGTGATGCCGAGGTTCAGCGACTCGTCGCGTGCGCGGAGCTCCCGCACGGTCTGACCGTGACCGAGGAGCAGGTGGTGGGATGCGAGCATCCCCTCCTCGACGCTGTAGTGGCCGGGCGCGTGGATGCCCGCGGTGTAGCTGAGGAAGGACGAGCACCACGGCTCGTTGAGCGTCGTCCACACGTTCACGCGGTCGCCGAGGGCGTCGTGCATCGTGAGTGCGTACTCGGTGAACAGCTCCGCGGTGTCGCGGTTCGCCCAGCCGCCCTTCTCCTGGAGCGCCTGCGGCAGGTCCCAGTGGTAGAGCGTGAGCCACGGCAGGATGTCGGCGCCGAGCAGCTCGTCGACCAGACGCTTGTAGAAGTCGACGCCCTGCGCGTTGACCGCTCCGCCGTCGGGACGCACCCGCGACCACGACGTCGAGAAGCGGTAGGTCTGCAGACCCATCCGCTTCATGAGCGCGACGTCGTCGGCGTAGCGGTGGTAGTGGTCGCACGCGACATCGCCGTTGTCGGCGTTGATCACGGCGCCCGGCACGCGCGAGAACGCGTCCCAGATGGAGTCGCGGCGCCCGTCCTCATGGGCGGCACCCTCGATCTGGTAGGCCGCGGTGGCGGCACCGAACAGGAAGTTCGACGGGAAGGGGCGAGTGGGAGTCGCGGTCATGCTGACGCCGTCCTCTCGTGTGTGTGGGGAAGTGTGGGGATGCGGGCGGGCTCAGCCCTTGACGGCGCCGGCCATGATGCCACTGACGAGCTGCTTGCCGGCGACGGCGAACAGGATCAGCAGCGGAACGGTTGCCAGGAGCACGCCCGAGAGCACGATCGAATAGTCGACGAAGTAGTTTGACTGCAGCATCGACAGTGCCACGGTCAGCGTGGGATCGCGACGGTCGAGCACGATGAACGGCCAGAAGAAGTTGTTCCAGGCACCGACGAACGTGAACAGGAACAGCATCGACGCGGCCGGGCGTGCGGCGGGGACGCCGATCGTCCAGAACGTGCGCATCATCGTGGCTCCATCCACGCGTGCTGCCTCGATGAGCTCATCGGGCACGGTCTGCTGCAGGTACTGCGTCATCCAGAACACGCCGAACGCGCTCGTGATCGCGGGGATGATGATCGCCCCGATCTGGCCCGTCCAGCCGAGGTCGGCGAACAGGATGTACAGCGGCACGACGCCGAGCTGCGTCGGGATCGCCATCGTGGCGACGACGAACACGAGCAGGCCCTTGCTGCCCGCGAAGCGGAGCTTCGCGAACGCCCAGCCGGCGAGCGTGGAGGTGAGCACGACGGCTGCGGCGATCAGGGTGGAGCTGTACAGCGAGTTCCACAGCGCCTTCCAGAAGCCGACGGCGGGGTCGTTGACCACCTCGAGGGCGTTGGCGATGAAGTTGCCGCCCGGGATCCACGACATGTTCGGGTCGTTGATCGTGGTCGAGTCGCCCGAGCCGATGAGGAAGGACCAGTAGTAGGGGAAGATCGCAGAGACGATCACCACGCCGAGGCCGGCGTAGACCCAGAATCCGGCGCGGTAGCCGCGGATCTTGGTGGTGCGGTCGCGGTCGTGGCGTCCGCGACGCCCGGGCGCCTCGTGCTCGACGAGCGAGAGGGGGGGTGCGGCGGTCATCGGCCCGCTCCCTTCTTGAACAGGCCGCGCTTGAGCGGCGAGACGCCTCGGCCGCCTTCGTCGCGGACGAGCCGGCGGGTGATCGCGAGGTTGATGAGGCCGATCACGAGGATGATGAGGAACAGGATCCACGCGAGCGCGGCGGCCCGGCCGAAGTTCCACTCGCGCCAGCCGATGTTGTAGAGGAACAGCGAGATCGTCAGCCACTGCTGGGCCGACCCGCCTTCGCCGGTGTTGTCGAACTGGCTCGGCTCGTCGAAGATCTGCAGGCCGCCGATCGTCGACGTGATGATCACGAAGATGAGGGTGGGCCGCAGCGACGGCAGCGTGATCGACCAGAACTGGCGGAATCCGCCGGCGCCGTCGACGGTCGCCGCCTCGTAGTATTCGCGCGGCACAGCCTGCATGGCGGCGAGGAGGATCAGTGCGTTGTAGCCGACCCAGCGGAAGTTGACCATCGTGGCGATGGCGACATGGCTCGCGAAGACTTCCTTGTGCCACTGGACGGCCGGGAGACCCAGGTCGGTGAGGATGTTGTTCACCAGGCCGTGGTTGTCGCCGAACATGTTGCTGAAGATGAGGGCGACAGCGACCGGGGCCATCACGTACGGGAGCAGCACGCTCGTACGCCAGAACGTCTTGGCGCGGATGTTCTTGTCGAGCATCGCGGCGATGAAGATCGCGAGGATCAGCTGCGGCACGCTCGAGAGCAGGAAGATGCTGAAGGTGTTGCGCAGCGCCGCCCAGAAGTGGGGGTTCTGCAGGAGCCAGACGTACTGGCCGATGCCGATGAACTCGCCCTCGTTGCGCACGAGATCCCAGTCCATGAACGAGATGACGGCGGTGTACGCGATCGGGAAGAGGCCCACGACGGCGAACATGATGAAGAACGGCGAGATGTAGAGGAACGGCGAGAACTTGAGGTCCCAGCGGCTCAGCTTCTGGCTGAACGAGAGTACGCGCACGCGCCGCGCTTCGGGCTCAGATCCGGCCGGCGGCGCTACGGGACGCGCTTCGGTGGTGGTCACGAGTGGCTCCGGTTCGAATGGGGTGGATGCCGGGTGGGTGCGGGAGCGGACTCCCGCACCCACCCGGTCAGCTGGTCAGGTCAGCGGCTCAGAAGGCCTCGACCTCGGCGACCCACGTGTCCCACGAGGTCTGCTCGTCCTCGACACCGTCGAAGACGCGGTTGACCGCGTTCTGGAGCGCGTCGTGGTACTTGAAGTAGCTCGCGTCCTTGTAGGGCGCGACCGTGACGGCCTCGGCGCGGGTCGAGAGGATCTCACCGGTCGGGGCGTCGTTGAAGTACTCGTTCGTCGCCGATGCGAGCTCGTCGCTCTCGAGCGCCTCGACCTGGCTCGGGAAGGTGCCCGCGGCAGCGAACGCCTGCATCTGCTGCTCGGGAGCCGTCAGCCAGTCGGCGAGCGCGAGCGCCGCGTCGACGTTGGCGCCGTCGGCCGGAACGGTCAGGTACGAGCCGCCCCAGTTGCCGCCGCCGTTGGGGAAGACATCCGCGATGTCCCACCCGGTCACGTCTGCAGCGTTGCCCGAGATGACACCCAGCATCCAGCCGGGGCAGAGCATGGTGGCGAACTCACCGTTGGCCATCGAGGCGAACCAGTCGTCCGACCACTGGCCCGAGTAGGCCGAGTTCGGGATGGCGCGCTCGGTGACGAGCTTGTACGCGTTCTCGATCTCGGGGTTGCTGGTCGCGATGACCGTGCCGTCCGACTCGGTGTACGTGTACTCGATCTGGTTGACGATGCCCTGGAGCACCGAGTTCGCCGAGTCGATCATCGGCTTGCCGGTGGCTTCCTTGTACTGGTCGGCCACGTCGAGGAAGTTCTCCCAGTCGCCGTTGAACAGGTCGGCGACGCCCTCGCGGTCGCTGGGCAGGCCGGCGGCCTCGAACAGGTCGGCGCGGTAGCAGATTCCCTGCGGGCCGATGTCGGTGCCGAAGCCGACCAGACGGCCGTCGGCGTCGGTCGCAGCGGCCTCCTTCCAGTCGAGCCAGCGGCCCTTCACCGAGTCGGGAGCCTCGGCGAGCATGTCGGAGTACTGCATCGCCTCGGCGAACCAGTCGATCTCGACCGCTTCGATGTCGGCGAGGCCGCCCTTGCCGAGCTTGGCGAAGTAGTTCGAGCGGGCGTCGCCCGACTCGGCTGCACGGGTGTGCTCCACGGTGACGTTCGGGTGCTCGTCCATGTACTGCTGGAGGAGCTCGTCGGTGTAGCCGAAGTCGTTGAACGTGGCGATGGTGAGCGTGACCGGCTCATCGCTGTCGCCGGCCGGCTCCTCGCCGCCACCACCGGCACAGCCGGCGAGGACGATTGCGGTTGCCGAGAAGGCGGCGACTGCCACTGCGCTTCTGCGGAAGGCACGAGTGTTCACTGTCACTCCTTTGTGTTTTCAGATCGGATGCTGGTGTGTTGCAGATGGGCTCTCGCGACTTCGCGTCTGAGCCCCGGTGCCGTGGGAGCGTTCCCACCGGACGATGGGTAACGCTATGGGATCGCTCCCACGAATGTCAAGGGAGCGCTCCCATGGTTTCGTCACGGTTGTGTCACGACGTCGACGGACGTGCCCATGGGCGTCCACCCGACCCGGAATCGCGGGACGGATGCGGGGACCGTAGACTGGAGCCGACCCCTGCCCCGCGACATCCGGCGTTTCGACTCCTCGCTGCGCTCGTCGCTCAACGACCGACCGCAGCGGCCGCACGCGGCCGCCAGGAGGACTCATGCCCACCATCGTCGTCGACGTCATGCCCAAGGCCGAGCTGCTCGACCCCCAGGGGAAGGCCGTCTCCGGCGCCCTCGCGCGTCTGGGTGTCGAAGACTTCTCCTCCGTCCGCATCGGCAAGCGATTCGAGCTCACCGTCGAGGGTGAGGTGACCGACGAGGTGCTCGCCGAGGCGAAGCGCATCGCCGACGAGATCCTCTCGAACTCGGTGATCGAAGACGTGGTGGGCGTCGAGGTGGTCGCGTGACCACCCGCGTCGGGGTCATCACCTTCCCCGGCTCGCTCGACGACCGCGACGCACAGCGCGCGATCGAGATCGCCGGCGGCGAGCCCGTCGCCCTCTGGCACGGCTCGCACGACCTCGACGGCGTCGACGCCCTCGTGCTCCCCGGCGGCTTCAGCTACGGCGACTACCTGCGCGCCGGTGCCATCGCGGCGCTCGCGCCGATCATGGCCGAGGTGAAGGATGCCGCGGCCCAGGGGATGCCCATCCTCGGCATCTGCAACGGCTTCCAGATGCTCGTCGAGGCGCACCTGCTGCCCGGCGGCCTCATCCGCAACGCCCACCAGCAGTTCATCCGCCGCGACCAGAAGCTGCGCGTCGAGAACGCCGACACGGCCTGGACGAGCGGCTTCGATCTCGGGCAGGAGATCGTGATCCCGCTCAAGAACGCCGACGGCGGCTACATCGCCTCCGATGACGAGCTCGACCGCCTCGAAGGCGAGGGCCTCGTCGCGTTCCGCTACCTCGGCGTGAACCCGAACGGGTCGCTCCGCGACATCGCGGGCATCACCAACGAGCGCGGCAACGTGGTGGGGCTCATGCCGCACCCCGAGCATGCCGTCGAGCCGGGCTTCGGCCCGAACACCGCCGAAGCCATGCGCTCGGGCGTCGACGGCCTGCCGTTCTTCACCTCGGCGATCGCCGCGGTGGTCGCCGCCGCGGCCTGAGCCGCCTCGCTGACCCCGCTCGGCCGCCGGGGAGTCCGAGCACCTCACGGCTGGGGAGCGACCGACTCCTCAGCATCCGAGCGGTAGACATCGATCCGCCCGTCGTTCAGGACGAACATCACCCCGGTGCCCTCGGGGAACGCGGCGCGGAACTCCTCGGGCATGGCCTCGGTCACCGTGAACTGGGCGATCGCGGGGAACGCCGCGGCGGTGCATCCGGAGTACGTGGGCGACGTCGACGACCAGGAGTATCCGTCGGACGGGATCGTGTCGGGCACGTCAGCCGACGCGACCACCATGAAGCATGTGTCCCCGGTCGACGGGAAGCCCTCGGCTGCGGTGAACAGCGTCAGCCCGTGGAAGTCGTATACCAGCGAATCGACGGCCACGCCCATGAAGCCCTCGGGAACGACGAGACTCGGGTCAGGCTCGAGCGTGGCGATCTTCGGCGCGGCCACCGTGAATTCCGCACCCTCCGTCCGAGTGAGCGCGACGGTGGCGGCGGTCACGGCGACGGTGACGCCGACGGCGAGGACCAGGACGAGCAACGGGATCAGCCACGACCGGAGCGTGCGCGGTGCCTGAGCGGGCGACGCCGGCCGGGCGGTCTCACCGGACGGCGCGGACGACTGCCGGGGACCACTCGGCGCGGTCTGCTCAGCCGCGTCCTGCGCGGGGGCGGCATCGGATGCGGTCGCGTCGCCGCGCGCCTGCGGGGTGTCGGCGTTCTCGACGCGCTGGCCACGCGCCTTGCCCTCGAGGTCCCGGAGCCGGCGGAGCGCTTCGGGATCACCCTCGATGTCGGCTGCGGGGCCGTATGCGCGTGCACGCAGAGCATGCAGCTCGTCGCGGCTCAGAGTGTCCATCCCGGGCATCGTCTCACATGCGCGCGTTCCGACTCGCTCCGTTCACGGGGGTGCCGGGGCATGCCGGGCGTTGAGCGAGGGAGCCCCGCGACCAGACGCAACGCCCCGATCAGACCGTGCCGGCCGGGGGCCAGACGCCGATGATGATGCCCATCACGACGAACGTCACGAGCTCGTGCGCGATGTTCAGCACCGTGAGCGACGACGGCCGCCCCTCGAACGCGTCATGGGTGATGAACCGCGCCGCCGTGAACCCCGCCCACAGGATGATCGCCGTGCCGAGCGCGGCCCACAGGTACGAACCCTCGTAGAAGTGCCACGCGATCGATGACGCGCCGGCCAGCACCCAGGCAGACACGAAGCTCACGATGACCGTCACGATGATCGGCATCCAGGCCTGCAGCCCCGTCTTCTCGGCGTTCAGGTCGACGTTCGCGAGCTTCGCCCAGCGCGTGCCGAACACCTTCGGCGTGTACCAGATCGAGCCGACGACCATCGTCGACAAGGTGGCGATGATGACCGCCCAGTAGTTGATCTCGGGCACCTGCATGGCAGCCTCCTCGGGTCGGGCCTGTCTCCTGGCGCGAGGCTACTCCCCGGCGCCGGGGCGGGCGCGGTGACGCGCGGTGACGGATGCCCGACCCGACGCCTCGCGGCATCGCGTAGCGTGGTCGGGTGACAGCATCCGATCTCGTCGTCAGTGTTCCGACCGATCAGCTCGCCGCCGATCTGCAGCCGCTCCCCGCCGGAGTCGAGCTCGTGGTGTGGCCGATGGACGCCCCCGCACCGCGCGACCGATTCGACATGGTCGTTCCGCCGTACATGTCGATGGCGAAGGTGCTGGCCCGTCTCGAAGGCGTCGAGGTCGGCCTCGTGCAGGGCCAGTCGATCGGCTACGACGGGGTCGCCGGCCTGCTGCCGGATGGCCTCCGCTTCGCCAACGCGGCGAGCGTGCACGAGACCTCGACCGCCGAGCTCGCCGTCGGGCTCACGATCGCCGCGCAGCGTCGG
This sequence comes from Microbacterium terrae, assembly GCF_017831975.1. NCBI lineage: Bacteria > Bacillati > Actinomycetota > Actinomycetes > Micrococcales > Microbacteriaceae > Microbacterium > Microbacterium terrae. Next base: position 3,033,109 of record NZ_JAFDSS010000001.1, read on the forward strand.
ATCGACGCGTTCGCCGTCGACACCGCCGCCGGCCGCTGGGCGCCGGTGTTCGCCGACAGCCTCGCCGACCGGCGGGTGCTCGTGCTCGGCTGGGGCGGCGTGGGCACCGCGGTCGCCGCGCGCCTCGCGGGGTTCGAGGTCGAGATCACCGCGGTGGCCTCACGTGCCCGCGTCGAGGACGGGGTCACCGTGCACGGCGTCGACGAGCTGCCGTCGCTCCTCCCCGATGCCGAGATCGTGATCGTCACCCTCCCGGGCGGCGACGCCACGCGCGGCCTCGTCGACGACACGTTCCTCGCCGCTCTTCCCGACGGCGCACTGGTGGTCAACGTCGGCCGCGGCCCGGTGATCGACACCGACGCGCTCGTCGAGCACGTGCGCCGCGGCCGCATCCGCGCCGCGCTCGATGTGACCGACCCCGAGCCGCTGCCGGCCGACCACCCGCTCTGGGGCCTCCCCGGCGTGCTGATCGCCCCGCACGTCGGCGGCGCGTCGAGCGCGATGCGACCCCGCGTCGCGCGACTCGTCAAGCGCCAGATCGAACGGATGCTGGCGGGCGAGCAGCCGCTGAACGTCGTCCTCGGCGGCTGAATCCAGCCCGCTCAGGCCCGCTGGTCGTGGTCGTCGCCGGACCAGAGGTCGGAGCATTCGACCTCGACCACGCCGTGGCGCCGCAGATACCCCCGCGCGCCGCGGTCGCCGGTGATCGTGGCGATCACCGCGTCGACGTGCTCGGCTCCGATGACCACGGGATGCCCCGGCCGGCCGCCGTACACGGCCTGCGCGAGTCCGCCGGCGACGCCGTCGCCGAGCGCCGAGACCACGCGGCGCACCGCCGAGGCCGGCAGCTCCGGAGTGTCGACCGGCACGATCACGACCGCCTCCGCGCCCCCGGGAGCGAGCGCGGCGGAGAGGCCGGCGCGCAGCGACGCCGCCATCCCGTCGGCCCAGTCCGCGACCACCACCACCTCCGCGACCGGCGGCACGAGCGCGGCGACCTCGTCGGCGCACGCCCCGACCGCGACGACAACCCGGTCGCAGCCGGCACGACGCAGAACGTCGACGGCGATCACTGTCCACGGCGCACCGCCGGCGTCGCGTGCGAGGCCTTTGGGGCCGCCGAATCGCGTGCCGGCGCCGGCGGCGAGCACCAGACCGACCAGCATCCCGACCCCCTCGCGCGGCCGGGCCGTGCTCGATCCGCGCCGTCACGACAGCGTATTCCCTTCGAAACACACCGGGGTTAGCGTCGGGACATGCTCGAACTGGCCCGCGACCTGCTTCCGCTGCTGCGGAGCGGAGTCGCGGTCGCCGCCGTCACTGTCACCCACGTGGCGCGCAGCGCGCCGCGCGGAGTCGGGGCGACGATGGCCGTCACCGGCGAGGGCCGCGTGCTCGGCTCGATCTCGGGCGGCTGCGTCGAGAGCGACGCGATCGCGCTCGCCCATCTCGCCATCGGCACCGGCGTCGCGCAGCACGGACGCTTCGGCTTCAGCGACGAGACGGCGCACGCCGCCGGCCTCGCGTGCGGCGGCACGGTCGAGGTACTCGCCTACCCGGTGCGCGGCGACGCCGTCACGATCACGGCGCTCGAGGCTGCGGCCGCGGCCCGTCCGCTGCCGGTGGCGGTGGTCGCGACCGGCCCGGAAGCCGGTCGCACGGTCAGCGCCGACGACGCGCGTGCTCGCCTGACGGATGCCGCGGCCTGGCCGTTCGACGAGGCGGTGCGCCACCACGAATCGAAGATGCTCCACAGCGCATACATCGCCGAGACTCCACCTGCCGAAGCGACGGACGTCGCCGATCTGCTGTTGCTCGGCGCGCCGGGCGCGCCACGGCTGATCATCCTCGGCGCCGGTGAGCACGCCGCCGCGCTCTGCCGCGTCGGGGCGGCGGCAGGGTTCTCGGTGACCGTATGCGACCCCTGGCATACGCTCGTCACGGCCGATCGGTTCCCCGATGCCGAGACCCTCGAGACCGCGATCCCCGCCGACCACCTCGCCTCCCTCGACCACGCTCTGCTCGATGCGCGCACCGCCGTGTGCGTGCTGACCCACGACGAGCGCCTCGACGTGCCCGCCCTCGCCGCGGCGCTGCGCCTGCCCGTCGGCTTCGTCGGCGCGATGGGCGCCCGCAGCACGGTGGCGCACCGTCTCGAGCTGCTGCGGCAGGCGGGCGTCGCCGAGGTCGACCTCGCGCGCATCCACTCCCCCCTCGGCCTCGATCTCGGCGGCTCGTCCCCCGACGAGACTGCCGTGTCGGTGCTGGCCGAGATCATCGCCTCGCGCCACGGCGGCAGCGGTCGACCCCTCGGCGAGCTCGCCGGGCCCATCCACTCCTCGCGCGCCGACGCCTGCACGGCATCCCCCACCACGACAGGAACCGCATGACCCGCACCACCATCATCGAGGGCGCCCATGTGGCCACCGTCGATGCCGCCGGCACCGAGCACCGCGACGGTCACATCGTCATCGACGACGGTCGCATCACCGCCGTCGGCGCCGGTCCCGCCCCCGCCGCCCTGCGTGCGGATGCCGAAATCGTCGACGGAACCGGATGCCTCGTGACGCCCGGTCTCGTCAACACCCATCACCACCTGTACCAGTGGCTCACGCGCGGCTACGCGCAGGACTCGATCCTGTTCGACTGGCTCACGAGCCTCTACCCGCTGTGGTCGCGCATCGATGCCGGCCTCACCGGCGCGGGCGCCGCCGGCGCGATGGCGGTGCTCGCCCGCTCGGGGTGCACCACCGTCGGCGACCACCACTACATCTTCCCGCAGGGCTCGGGCGACATCGTGGGCGCCCTCGTCGAGTCGGCGACCACGGTCGGCGTGCGCCTGCACGCCACGCGCGGTTCGATGGACCTCGGCGCCTCGCAGGGCGGGCTGCCGCCCGACTTCGCGGTCGAGACGACGGATGCCGCCCTGAAGGCGTCGCAGGAGGCGGTCGAGCGGTACCACGACGCATCCTTCGACTCGATGGTGCGCATCGCTATCGCGCCCTGCTCGCCGTTCTCGGTGACCGCCGACCTGCTCCGCGAAGCTGCCGTGCTCGCCCGCAGCCTCGACGTGCGCCTGCACACCCACGCGTCGGAGACGGTCGAAGAGGATGCGTACTGCGCCGAGCACTTCGGAATGACGCCGACGGAGTACCTGGAGTCGCTCGGGTGGCTCGGCGACGACGTGTGGATGGCGCACGCCGTGCACCTCGACGACCCCGCGATCCGCCGCTACGCCGAGACCGGCACCGGCGTCGCGCACTGCCCGTCGTCGAACGGCCGGCTCGCCGCCGGCATCGCCCCGGTGCGCGCAATGCTCGACGCCGGGGTGCCGGTCGGGCTCGGCGTCGACGGCGCCGCATCGAACGAGTCGGGGCAGCTGGGCATCGAGATCCGCGAGTCCGTGCTGATGAACCGACTCCGCACCGGCGCGGACTCGATGAGCGTGCGCGACGGTCTGCGGGTCGCGACCATGGGCGGCGCTCGTGTGCTCGGTCGACAGGACGAGATCGGCTCGATCGAGCCCGGCAAGCTCGCCGACATCGCGGTGTGGCAGGTCGACCGGGTCGAGCACGCCGGCATCCTCGACCCGGTCGCCGCCCTCGGCCTCGGCGCCCTGCCTCCGCTCAAGCGCCTGTACGTCGGCGGCCGCGCGATCGTGGAGGACGCCACGCTCGTCAGCGCGGACGAGAACGCCATCGCGCGCGGCGTCGCAGCCGCCTCGCTCGAGCTCGCCGAGAGGCTCTGACCGCAGGCTGCGCCATGGACATCACCACCGTCACATCGTTCCGCCGCGCGTACGAGCGCGCCGATCTGCAGCTCGCCCCGGGCGAGGTGGTGCTCGCCGGCGGCACCTGGCTCATGAGCGAGCCGCAGCCGACGACCACAGGGTTCGTCGACCTCATGACGCTCGGCTGGCCGTCGCTGGAGATCACGCCGACGGGGCTGCGGATCGCGGCCACCTGCACGATCGCCGAGCTCGTCGCGTGGGCAGAGGGCCGCGGCGACGTCGCCGTCCCCGCCGAGTGGACCGCGGCATCCGTCTTCCCCGAAGCGGCGAACGCGCTGCTCGCGTCGTTCAAGATCTGGAACACGGCGACGGTCGGCGGCAACATCTGCCGGTCGTACGCGGCGGGCGCCATCACGACGCTCGCGGTGGCGCTCGACGGCGAGGCCGAGATCTGGATGCCGGGCGGCGGCGAACGACGGATGCCGGTGGCCGAGCTCATCACCGGCAACGGCACCAATTCGCTTGCCCCGGGCGAGGTGCTGCGCGCCGTCGAGCTGCCCGCGGCGGCGCTGCGGTCGACCACGGTGCTCCGCAAGATCGCCCTCGCCGAGCTCGGGCGGTCGGGCGCGGTGGTGACCGGCCGCATCGACGACGACGGGTCGAGCGTCTTCACCGTGACCGCGGCGGTGCTGCGCCCGGTGGTGCTGGGCTACGCCGGGATCCCGGATGCCGCGACCCTCGCCGCGGCCGTCGCGGATGCGCCGGGGTACTACACCGACCCGCTCGGCGCCGCGGACTGGCGGCGCGGTGTGAGCGTGGTGCTCGCAGAGCGGATCCGCGGCGAGCTGGCAGGCGTGCAGGTCGACGCGGAGGGCCGCTCGTGAGGTTCGAGGTCAACGGCGAGCAGGTCGAGGCCGAGCCCCGCGCCGGGCAGTGCCTGCGGACGCTGCTGCGCGAGAACGGGCACCACGAGGTGAAGAAGGGCTGCGACGCGGGCGACTGCGGTGCGTGCGGCGTGCTCGTCGACGGCGTGCCGGTGCACTCCTGCATCATCCCCGCCGTCCGCGTCGAGGGCACGGCGATCACGACCGCGGCGGGACTCGCACCCGACGATCGGCTGCACCCCGTGCAGGAGGCCCTGGTCGAGCACTTCGGATTCCAGTGCGGCTTCTGCACGCCCGGCATGGCCGTCACCGCGTCGACGCTCACCGCCGACGACCTGCCCGATCTCGACCGGCGCATGAAGGGCAACCTCTGCCGGTGCACCGGGTACCGCCCGATCCGCGAGGCGATCGAGTCTGTGCTGGGCCCGGTGCGCGAGACCGGGAGGGCGACGGATGCCGCGCGCGTTTCGTCTCGCTCCGCTCGCTCAACGACCGAACTCCCCTCCGATCTGTCTCGCTCCGCTCGCTCAACGACCGAACCCCCCTCCGATTCGTCCCGCTCCGCTCGCTCGACGACCGAGCACGACGAGCCCCGCGTCGGGGCATCCGTCCGTCCCGAACCCGGTCGCCGCGTCGTGCAGGGCCTCGAGCCGTTCACCTTCGACACTGACCTCACCGCCGACGCGCTCGTGCTCCGTGTCGTCGGCTCGCCGCACGCGCACGCGCGCGTCCGCTCCATCGACACGACTGCCGCCCGTGCGGTCCCGGGCGTGGTGAAGATCTTCACGCACGAAGACGTGACCGCCCGCCGCTTCTCCACCGCCCGCCACGAGCACCGCGAGGACGACCCCGACGACACGCGCATCCTCGACGACACGATGCGCTTCGTGGGGCAGCGCGTCGCCGCGGTGGTCGCCGAGACCGCCGAAGCGGCTGATGCGGCATGCGCCCTCATCGCGGTGACGTACAACGTGCTCCCGTCGGTGCTCGACCCCGAGGCCGCCCGGGCGCCCGGCGCGCCCCTGCTGCATCCCGACCGCACGCCCGCAGACCGGGTCGAAGACGCCGCGCGCAACGTGGTCGCCACCCTCCACGACGGCATCGGCGGCGACGCCGACGCGGCCCTCGCGGCGAGCGCGGTCACCGTGACCGGCACCTGGAGCACCGGCCGCGTCTCGCACGCCCAGCTCGAGACCCACGGCGCCATCGGCAGGCTCGACGACGACGGCCGGCTGGTGATCCGCTCCAGCACCCAGGTGCCGTTCCTCGTCCGCGACGAACTGGCGACCCTGTTCGGACTCCCGCAGGATCGCATCCGCGTGCACGCCGCGCGCGTCGGCGGCGGATTCGGCGGCAAGCAGGAGATGTTCACCGAAGACCTCGTCGCCCTCGCGGTGCTGCGTACCGGGCGGCCCGTCGCGTACGAGTTCGCGCGGACCGATCAGTTCCGCCGCGCGTCGGTGCGGCATCCGTTCCGCGTCACCGTGACGCTCGGCGCCACGGCCGAAGGCAGGCTCACCGCCATGAAGCTCGACGTGCTGAGCGACACGGGCGCCTACGGCAACCACGGCATCGGCGTGATGTTCCACGGATGCGCCGAGTCGATCAACGTCTACCGCTGCGCGGTCAAGCGGGTCGACGCGGAGGTCGTGTACACGAACAACGTGCCGTCGGGAGCGTTCCGCGGATACGGGCTCGGTCAGGTGAACCTCGGCGTCGAGTCGGCGATGGACATGCTCGCCGAGCGCCTGGGACTCGACCCGTTCGACCTGCGCCGCATCAACGCGGTGCGCGAGGGCGACCCGCTGCTCACGGTGCACGACGAGCACGAGGAGGGGCTCGTGTGGGGCAGCTACGGCCTCGACCAGTGCCTCGACCTCGCGCAGGGCGCGCTGCGCAGGGGCAACGGCGCCGAAGCACCCGCGGGGTGGCTGGTCGGCGAGGGCATGGCGATGTCGTTCATCGCGGCGATGGCCCCCGGCGGGCACATCTCCCACACCACCGCCACGCTCCGCCACGACGGCGCGATCGTGATCGCCGCCGGCACCGCCGAGTTCGGCAACGGCACATCGACGGTGCTGCGCCAGATCGCGGCGACCGTGCTCGAGGCATCCGACGACCGTGTCGTGCTGCGGGCGTCCGACACCGACCTCGTCGCCCACGACACGGGCGCGTTCGCCTCGTCGGGGGTCGTCGGTGCGGGCAAGGCCCTCACCGCCGCATGCACGGAGCTGAAGTCGCGGATGCTGCACGCCGCACGGCGGGTGACCGGAGCCGACGACGCGCACCTCGTCGCGGGCGGCGTCGAAGCGGGCGGGCGCCTGGTCGCCTACGCCGAACTCGTGCGCGCGGCCCCGGCCGCCCACCGTGCGCGCGAGGGGATCATCGGCACGGGCGAGGAACGCGGCGACGAGCGCAACCTGTCGTTCAACGTGCACGCGGTGCGGGTCGCCGTCGACCCCGAGACCGGTTCGGTGGCGGTGCTGCAGTCGGTGCAGGCCGCTGACGCCGGCTTCGTGATGAACCCGGCGCAGCTGCGCGGACAGATCGAGGGCGGCGCAGCGCAGGGCCTCGGCAGCGCGCTGTACGAAGAGGTGCTGATCGACGAGAACGGGGCGGTCGAGAACCCGATGTTCCGGCAGTACCGCGTTCCGCAGTTCGCCGATGTGCCCGTGACCGAGGTGCTGCTCGCCGACACCCACGACTCTGTGGGTCCGTTCGGCGCGAAGTCGATGAGCGAATCCCCGTACAACCCGGTCGCCGCCGCCATCGGCAACGCGATCGCCCGGGCCGTCGGCCGGCGTCCGTTCCGCCAGCCGTTCATCCGCGAGCGGGTGTGGCGCCTCGCCCAGGGCGGTGACTGAGTCCCGTCACACCGCCGAAACATGCTGACGCATGCGTCGAAACCTCGGTCCCCTAGCGTCGCCCTGATCACACTGCATCACGTGCACAGCATCAGAAGGGGAGCCAACCCGATGGCATCACACAGCAACCTGGGGCGACGCAGTCGCCTCGCGGCCGGCGCGGCCGCATTCGCAGCATCCGCCCTCGTGCTCGCGGGCTGCGCGTCGGGCGGCGGCGAGCCCGCCGCATCCGGCGACGGCACCGAGGAGGCCTCGTACGGCGACATCAGCGTGCAGTACTCGTGGATCAAGAACGAGGAGTTCGCCGGCGAGTTCTACGCGTACGAGAACGGCTACTACGACGAGGCCGGCTTCGGCGAGGTGACCGGCATCGCCGGCCCCGACACCGGTGTCGCCAAGCTCCTCTCCGGAACCGTGCAGTTCGCCCTCAGCGACGCGGCCTCGGTCGGCGCAGCGGTCGCCGAGCAGGACGCCCCGCTCAAGATCGTCGGCGCGACGTTCCAGAAGAACCCGTTCACGATCCTCTCGCTCGCCGACGGCGGCGACATCGCCACCCCCGAAGACCTCATCGGCAAGAAGATCGGCGTGCAGGACTCGAACGCGTCGGTGTTCGCCGCGCTCCTCGCCGCCAACGGCATCGACGAGAGCGAGGTCGAGATCGTCCCCGTCGACTTCGACCCGACCCCGCTCATGAACGGCGACGTCGACGGCTTCATGGCCTACCTGACCAACGAGGCCATCACGGTCGAGATGGCCGGATACGAGGTGACCAACCTCGCCTACGCCGAGAACGGCCTGCCCTACGTCGCCGAGACCTTCACGGTGACCGACCAGTACCTCGCCGAGAACCGCGACCTCATCAAGGCGTTCCTCACGGCCGAGATCAAGGGCTGGACGCACACCTTCACCGAGCCGGTCGACGACACGGTGACGCTGGTGACCGACTACTACAACGAGTCGGCAGCCGCAGGCGACCTCACGTTCGGCGACCTCGACCCCGCGAAGGTGGCCGCCGGCATCGAGGCGCAGGCGCTGCTCATCTCGACCGAGGAGACCGAGGCAAACGGCCTGTTCACCATCTCGGACGAGCTGCAGGAGCAGACCCTCGCGTCGCTGGCCACCTCGGGCTGGGAGCTCGAGGCCGACCAGCTGTTCGACACGTCGATCATCGACGAGATCTACTCCGAGAACCCCGACCTGCTGGACTACCTGCCGTAGTCCGCGACGACACGCACCACCCACACAGCACATGAGCGACATCGAAACGGATGCCGCGGCCACGGCGCCGACGGCGGGGGACACCTCGCCGTCGGCGCCTGCGCCGGGCACCGGCATCCAGATCAGCGGACTGTCGAAGACCTTCGGGCTTCGCGGGGGCAAGACCCTCACCGCCCTGCAGGACACCGACCTGCACACCGACAAGGGGTCGTTCCTGGCACTGCTCGGCCCCTCGGGCTGCGGCAAGTCGACGATCCTCCGCATCCTCGCCGCCCTCGACCACCCGTCGTCGGGCACCGCCCTCGTCGACGGCGAGACCCCCGACCAGCTCCGCGCCAAGAGCGAGCTCGGGATCGCGTTCCAAGACCACGCGCTGCTGCCGTGGCGCAGCATCCGCAAGAACATCGAGCTTCCGTTCGAGGTCGCCGGCCGCAAGGTCGACAAGGCCTACGTGCAGGAGCTCATCGACCTGGTGGGCCTCAGCGACTTCGCGAACGCGAAGCCCTCGCAGCTCTCGGGTGGCATGCGCCAGCGCGCGTCCATCGCGCGCGCCCTCGTGCTCAAGCCGTCGGTGCTGCTCCTCGACGAGCCGTTCGGCGCGCTCGACGACATGACGCGGCAGAACCTCAACCTCGAGCTGCTGCGCATCTGGACCGAGAAGCCCGCCACCACGCTGCTCGTCACCCACGGCATCAGTGAGGCGATCTTCCTCGCCGACCGCGTCGCGGTGATGTCTCCGCGCCCCGGTCGGGTGAAGGAGATCATCGACATCGACCTGCCGCGGCCGCGCACTCCCGACATGATGCGCTCCCCCGAGTTCCACGCGTACGTCGACCGGGCGTCCGAGCTGCTGTTCGGCGCCGACGGGCGCGCCGAAGCGGAGGCCTGAGCATGGCCGCGCGCCGGGTGCCGACGTGGCTCGCCGGCCTCATCGGCGCCGCCGCGCTGATCCTGGTGTGGTGGGTGTTCGCGCTCACCGCATTCCGCCCCGCGGAGGGCACGACGTTCACCCCGGTGCCGACGCCCTGGGCGGTGTTCGACTGGCTGTTCGTGCAGGGCAACATCGCCGGCGCCTGGGGCGTCTTCCAGCCCACGATCACCGCGGCCGCCATCGGCTACATGTGGGGCAACGGCATCGCACTCATCCTCGCCGCGTTCGTTCTGGTCGTGCCGAGGCTCGAGACGCTGATCACCCAGATCGCCGTCGTCACCTATTGCCTCCCGATCGTCGCGGTCGGCGGCATCTCGGTCGTCGTGCTCGGCGGCGCGAAGAACCCGGGCGACCCGTCGGCCACCGCGATCTTCCTCGCCGCGCTGGTGTGCGTCTTCACGACCGTCGTCGGCGCCATCCTCGGCTTCAAGTCGGCCGACAAGGCGTCGCTCGACGTCGTGCGCGTGTACGGCGGCGGAGCGTGGACCCAGCTGTACAAGGTGCGCCTCATCGCCGCCCTCCCCGCGATCCTCAACGCGCTGCAGATCGCCGTGCCGACCGCCTTCCTCGGCGCGGTGCTGGGCGAGTACCTCGGCGCGATCACCGCCGGCGTCGGCCCGACCCTCATCCGCCTGCAGGGGCAGCTCGACTCGGCCGGCGTCTGGTCGGTGTTCCTCCTCACCGCCGTCTTCGCGCTCGCTGCGTACGCCGTCGTGGGGCTTCTCATCCGCCTGGTGACGCCCTGGGTGGCGGGGAGCGCCCGATGACCCCCGAGGACCAGACCATCGACACCGTCACCGCTCCGCCGGCGCCCACCGTGCAGGTCGCCATCGCCGCCGACGCCGCCGCGCAGGCGCGGGTGCGCGCCGATCGCCGCCGGGCGGTGACGCGCGCGCTGCTGCGCTCGCTCGGCAACGCCGCCATCACGATCGCCGTGCTGCTCCTGCTCTGGCAGGCGGTCGTCAGCCTCACCGGCATCTCGCCCTTCATCGCGAAGGGCCCGGCCGACGTCTGGCAGTTCCTGTTCACCGATCCGGATGCCGCGGAGAACCGCGCCGCCATGGCGCCGCTCGTCGCCCAGACCCTCGCGGACTCGGCGCTCGGGTTCGTCGTCGGCATGGTGGTGGCGATCGTGCTCGCCGTGCTGTTCAGCCTCTCGCGGGCCGTCGAGGCAGGTGTCATGCCGCTCGTGCTGCTGCTGCGCACCATTCCGCTCGTCGCGCTCGCCCCGGTGATCATCCTCATCACGGGGCGCGGGACGACAGCATCCGTCGCCGTCATCGGCACCATCGTGGTGCTGTTCCCTGCACTCGCGAACGTGCTGTTCGGGTTGAACCGGGCCAGCCAGCAGAGCCTCGACGTCGTGCGGGTGTTCGGCGGCGGCCGCTTCATGACCATGCGCAAGGTGAACATCCCGGGAGCCCTGCCGAGCGTCTTCGCGGCAGCGCGCGTGTCGGTGCCCGCGGCGGTGACCGGCGCGCTGCTCGCGGAGTGGCTGTCGACGGGCACCGGCATCGGCGGGTCGATCCTGAAGTTCAACGCGCAGGCGCAGTTCACCGAGCTGTGGGCGTCGATCGCGATCATCACGGTGATCACGCTCGTGCTGTACAACATCGTGCAGATCGCCGAGAACATCGTGCTCGCCCGCATGGCGATGACCGCCTCGTAGAGGTTGCGCGCGGGGTTCATCTGGAGCTGCGGAGCGCGGAGCGCGGAGTCTCAGGGCGCGGGGCGCGCCGGGCGCGCGGGGCGGGCTCAGAGCGCGCGGGGCGGGCTCAGAGAAGGATGAGGATGCCGCCGACGACGGATGCCGCGGCCAGCACGAGCGCGATCGTGATCAGCACGACGTGCACACGGTAGAACGCCGTGCGTGCGCCTTGCTCGTCGCGGGCGCGCGGGTCGTTGGCGATGCGCGGGTAGAAGCGCGGCCACACCACGGCGTTGAAGAGCGCGTTGGCGAACAGGAGCACGGCGGCGAGGATCAGCACCCCTAGATGCTACGTGGGCGGATCCGGTGGTGCGGGCGTCGGTACCCGGGCGTAGCTTCGGTGCCGGGGGATCGGACAGAGGAGTCGAAATGGCATCGAAGCTCGGAAACATCGTGTTCTACGCCGACGATCCGCCGGCGCTCGCGCGGTTCTGGGGCGCCGTCTTCGGGTATCCCGAGCAGACGTGGGACGAACCCCTCAAGGGCCAGCTGCTCGCGGCCGGGCTCACCCAGGCCGACCTCGACGCGCGCGGTCTCGCCGAAGATCCGGAGGGGGTGGGCCCGCGGTTCTTCTTCCACCATGCCGACGGCGCGAAGGACGAGCGCAATCGGCTGCACCTCGACATCAGCGCCACACCGGGGAGGGAGCCGACCCACGACGAACTCGAAGCCGAGAAGGACCGGCTCGTCGCGCTCGGCGCGAGCGTCGTGCGCCTCGTCGACCAGTCCTGGGGTCCGTGGCCCGAGCACTACTACCAGATGCAGGATCCCGAGGGGAATGAGTTCTGCCTGCAATGAGGCCCGCCGGGCGTGCGCGCGAACACCGGGGCGGGTCAGAGCTCGTCGAGTGTCACCGTGCGGCGATCGCGGATGCTGCGCCCCACAGCCTCGGTGAAGGTCATGTACGCGAGGCCGTCGGCGAACGTCGTCCGCCGTATCCGCTCGTTGCCGCGGATCGCTCCGACGAACTCCTGCTCGACGCGCCAGCCGATCGCCTCGGCCGGGGGAACGTCGATGGCGGCCAGTGCGGCGTCACCCCGGCGCCCACCTGACAGCACGCCGTCGGCGATGCGCAGCGTGCCGTCGGTGCCGAACAGATGCACGGCGTTCTGCGGGCCGAGCCCGGTCGCCTGCGAGAGGTGCATGCTCAGGTGCGCACCGCCGGTCAGGGCGGCGAGCACATCCAGGTGGTCGGGAACGTCGACCACCTCGACCCCGCCGCCGGCGGCAGGGCGCTGCGGCACCGTCGTCGCGCCGAGCGCGGTCACGCGGTCGGCCGGGCCGACCCAGCGCAGCACCGCCTCGTACCAGATGCCGAGCGACATGATGTTGACGCCGCTGAACTCGGTGGTCTGCCGCCAGGTGCGTGCCGCGGCACGGTCGGCGAAGCCGCCGCGCTCGACCACCTCGATCGAGACCAGGTCGCCCAGGAAGCCGTCGTCGATCAGGCGCCGCACCGTCGCGTCGAGCGCGAGCGTGAACGGCGCGGGCACCACCTGCGCGACCAGGTCGGGCCGGGCATCCGCCGCCGCCACCATCGCGCGCGCCTCGGCGACGTCGCGTGCGAGCCGCGCCTCGCACAGCACGTGCTTGCCGGCCTCGAGCGCCGCGATCGACACCCGCGCGTGGTGGTCGGGCCAGGTGCCGACGACCACCGCGTCGACATCGGGGGCTGAGGTCACGTCGGTCCAGTGCTCGGCGATGCGCGGGATGCCGAACTCCTCCGCGACCGCCCGCGCCGACGCGGCGCTGCGGTTGGCGACCGCGACGACCTCGACGCCCGCGATCGCCTGCAGCTTCGGGATGTGGTGCAGCCGGGTGTTGCCCCCGGCGCCGACCACTCCGATGCGCAGCGGGTTCGTTCCTGCGGCATCCGTCGTCATCGTTTCCTCCGTCCGGGACGCCGACCGCGCCCTCGTGAACCCTAGCCGCCGACAGTCTGTCGAGATCGCCCGAACTGCTGTCGGGGCTTCGACTGCATCACGGTTTGCGCACTCTCGCCTTGCGGCGGGCAGAGATCAGGCCCGACGGTCGGCGGCGAGGTGCAGGATCGACTCCGCGAAGGCACGGATGCCGCGCGCGACGTCACCCGTCGAGACCGCCTCGTCGGGGTGGTGGCTGATTCCGTCGGGGTTGCGGAGGAACAGCATTCCGACCCCTGTGATCGAGCCGATGGCCATGCCGTCGTGACCGGCGGGGCTGAACAGGGTCGCGGGCACGTCGGACACCCCGGGGAGTGTGGCGAGGATGCCCTCGCGCACGACGTCCTGGAGCAGCGGCGCGCAGAATACGGCGGGCGCACTGTGGATCTCGCGCGCCTGCCATCGCAGGTGCCGGCGCCCCATGATGGCGTCGAGCTCGGCCTCGATCGCGAGCCACACGCGGTCGCGCTCACCGTCGAACTCCCCGCGGAGGTCGAGCGACAAGTGCGCCTCACCCGGCACGACGTTGACCGCGCCCGGGTACGCCTCGAGCTGACCGACGGTGCCGATGATGTGGTGCTCGGCGCGGCAGATGCGCTCCACGGCGAGCGCCGCCTCGGACGCACCGAGAAGTGCATCGCGGCGCATGTCGTACGGGGTGCCGCCGGCGTGTCGGGACTCCCCCTCGACGATCAGCTGGAACCGGCGCGCCGACGCGATCGACGACACCACCGCGAGCGACTCGCCTCGGCGGTCGAGCTCGGGCCCCTGCTCGATGTGCGCCTCGAGGTAGCCGACGAGCTCGTCGGGGTGGCGCGCGGCTTCGCCGATGCGGCCGGGGTCGAGGCCGAACTCGCGGAACGCCTCGCGCAGCGTCGTGCCGTCGCCGTCTCGCAGGTTCCACCACTCGTCGTTCCAGGTTCCGGCGACGGCGGATGAGCCGAGCAGGGCCTTGCCGAAGCGGGTGCCCTCCTCGTCGGAGAACGCGATCACCTCGAGCGCGAAGGGGAACGGCGAATGCCAGGCGCCGTCGGGAGTCGGCTCGCGCAGCAGCCGCACCACCTCGAGCGCCATGAGCACCCCGACGATGCCGTCGAAGCGTCCGGCGTCGGGAACGGTGTCGAGGTGCGACCCGAGCAGGAGCGCGGGCGCGTCATCGCGCCCCCCTCCGGAGCGGGCGTGCTCGCCCCGAGCGGGCACGCTCACCACGTGGTCACCGTGCCCGCTCGGGGCGAATGTGCCCGCTCGCGAAGATGAGGGGGAAGGGTGGGGGGCGAGGCGACCGAGCTGGTTGCCGGCGGCATCCATGCGCGTCGTCATGCCGAGCTCGCGCATCCACTCCGCCGCGAGGCGGTTCACCCGGGCGTGCTCGGGCGACAGGTACACGCGCTCGATCGACCCGCTCGTCGCCGTCACGCGCGCGAGCTCGTCGCAGCGCGCCATCACGCGCTGCGCGGCCGCGGCGATCACGTCGGGCGACACCTGCAGCAGGGCGGCCGTCATGCGCCTCCCCCGGTCGCCGCCGGCACGGCGGGGATCGCCGCGCCCGAACAGCGGATCAGCACGGCGAGCATCACGCCGCACCCCGGTAGACGTCGGCCGCGGCATCCACCCCGCCCCCGGCGGGAACGGATGCGCCGAAGCGGCGCAGCACCTGCTCGAGGGCCGCGAGGGTGGTGAGCACGGCGTCTTCGCGCGCGTTGTAGCCCATCGTGCCGATGCGCCAGACGCGCCCGTGCAACGGCCCGAACGAGGTGCCGATCTCGATGCCGAAGTCCTCGAGCAGGGCCGCGCGCGCCGCATCGCCGGGCACACCGGCGGGGATCTCGACAGCCACGACGTTGTTCATCTTGTGCGCGACGTCGCCGAAGACCGTGAGACCCAGCCCCTCGACGCCGGCGAGCATCGCGGCGCCGGAGACCCGGTGCCGCTCGATCACGGCATCGCGTCCTTCGAGCAGCAGCACGCGGGCGCACTCCCGCGCCGCGTACAGCATCGACGTGGCCTCTGTGTGGTGGTTGAGCCGGCGCGGACCCCAGTAGTCGAGGATCATGCCGAGGTCGAAGTAGTTGGAGCGCACGAAGTCGGCGGCGGAGGCATCCCCGTCTTCACGGATGCCTGCCTCGATGCGACCGCGCGACCGGATCACCTCGACGGCGCGCTCCGACAGGGTGATGGGCGACGACCCCGAAGGGCCGCCGAGGCACTTCTGCAGGCCGGCGGTCGCGGCATCCAGCCCCCACGCGTCGGCCTCGAAGTCGTTGCCGCCGAGCGACGCGGTCGCGTCGGAGTAGAAGAGCACGCCGTGCCGCTCGCAGATCGCGCCGATCTCGTCGAGCGGCTGGTTCATGGTGGTCGAGGTGTCGCCCTGCACGAGTGCGAGGAGCGTGGGCTTCACCCGCACGATCGCCTCTTCGATGGCCGAGGGCGCGAACACCTGCCCCCACGCGGTCTCGATCGTGTGCACCTCGGCCATGGCCCGTTCGGCGATCTCGGCGAGCAGGTGTCCGAAACGGCCGAACACCGGCACGAGCACGCGGTCGCCGGGGCGCACGAGCGACACGATCGCCGCCTCGATGCCGGCGCGCGATGTGCCGTCGACGAGCAGGGTCGCGTCGTTCGACGTCGCCCACACCCCCCGGTAGAGCTCCTGCGTCTCGCCCATGAGCTGCGTCATGTACGGGTCGTACTGGCCGACCAGCGGCGCCGACATGGCGCGGAGCACGCTCGGGTACGCCGAGATCGGCCCCGGTCCCATGAGAAGTCGTGCGGGCGGATCGATCGGGCCGGGGATGGCCGACGGCGTCATGCGAGTTCCGTTCTGTGGGCGGCGGCGGCGAGTCGGCGGGCGAGGCGCACGAGCGCGATGTCGGATCCGGCGCGCGAGACGAGGCAGACGCCGACCGGCGCGCGGCCGAGCGGCGAGTCCACTTCGAGCAGCGGGATCGACACGGCCGGCAGTCCGCCGATCGCCGCGGGAGTGGTCATGCGCAGGGTCGCGGTGCGCAGCGCATCGACGCCGGGACCGCCGGCGGCACGCGACGGCGCCGGGCCGGGGACGGTCGGCAGGATGAGCACGGCGGCCTGGGTGAGGTGCTGCATCCGCTCGCGGAGCACCTCGAGATCGCGACGGGCGGATGCCTCGGCCTCGGCCGTGACGGCGGAGGCGAGACGGAACCGCTCGGCGACCGCCGCGCCGACGGCACCCGGGTTCTCGTCGAGCCAGGCGCCGTTGTTGCGCCAGGCCTCCGCGCCTTGCACCGTGCGGAACGGCTCGTGGTACTCGGCCAGGTCGCCGATGGCGACACGGCCGAGGGCGGGCGGGTCGTCGGATGCCGCGAGCCGCACGAGCAGCGCGTCGAACGCCTTCTTCGTCTCGGGCTCGACGGCCTCGAGGGCCTCGTCGGGCACGAGGAACCGCCACGGGAGCTCGGCGGCCGCAGTGCCGAGGGCGTGATCGGTGGAGGCCGATCCGTCGTAGCTCAGGCACCAGTCGGCGACCCGCTGCAGGGTCGCGCCGTCGCGCGTGAGCCATCCGACCGTGTCGAACGACTGCGCGAGGGGCAGCATCCCCTGCCGGGGAACGAGGTCGTGGCTGGTGCGCAGCCCCCACAGGCCCTGGTACGAGGCGGGAACGCGCACGGAGCCGGCGGTGTCCGTCGCGAGGCCGACCTCGGCCTGGCCCGTCGCGACGGCCGCCGCCGGTCCGCTCGACGAGCCGCCGGGCAGGGCACCGGGCACCGCCGCGTTGGGCGGTGTGCCGTAGTGCACGTTGTCGCCGGCGACCGAGTACGCGAACTCGTCGGTGCGGGCGATGCCGCGCAGCGACGCGCCGCCGCGGAGCAGGTCGCCGACCGCGGTCGCCGTGGCCGTCTCGGGCCGGGCCGCGTCGAGGAACGTCGGATTCCCCGCCCCGATGCGGTAGCCCTTGATCGCGAAGAGGTCCTTCACCGCGACCGTCAGTCCGGCGAGCGGTCCCTCCCAGGCACCCTGGTAGAGCGGGTCGCCGACCGTGCGCCAGATCGAGCGGTCGAAGGCTGCGGGGCGACCGGTGACGTGCGCGGCCGTGATGAGCCAGCGGCCGTCGATGCGCTGCCAGATCTGCGTCTGCAGGCCCGATCCGCCGGCGTGATAGCGCGAGACCGACACCAGCAGCGCGGCATCCGTCGACAGCATCCGGTACTCGATGCGCTCGATCGTGCGGGGCGAGACCCCGCCGCGCACGCCGCGGAAGGCGCTGATCGCGTCGTGTCCGACCAGGAGCCCGGCCGCATCACCGCGGAGGGTCTCGGCGCCGGGGGCGAACGCCGCGTCGAGCGCGTCGAGGTCGTTCGCGAGGATCGCCCGCTCGTACGAGTCGAACGCGGTGAACAGCTCGGCGGGGATGTCGTCGGGGTAGCTCATGCGTCGCTCCCGGAGGATGCCGGCGGGCGGGCTACGCCGGCGAAGTCGGCCTCGCGGATGCGGGCGTGCACACCGCACACGATGTCGACCACCTGCGAGATGTCGAAGTCGGTCGCGGCCGACAGGTAGGCGTAGGCGAGGTGCTCGTCCATGCCGTAGCGCGCCTTCAGCAGCGAGAGCGCGGCGCGCACGCAGTTGCGCATCGCGACGTTGAGGTCGGGGTCCATGCCGGTCGGCACGAGGTACTCGTCGGTGCGCACGAGGGGTCCGACCAGCTCGCCGAACTCGGCAAGGGCTACCGCGCGCGGCACCACGTCGAAGGTCAGCGTCGCGCGCAGCGACGCCTCGAGCGCGGTGAGCGCGACCTCGCCGTCGCCCTGCGCGAAATGCGGGTCGCCCACATAGGCGAGCGCGCCGTCGACCTGCACCGGCAGGTAGAGCACCGCGCCTTCGACGAGCAGCTTGATGTCGATGTTGCCGCCGTGGCTGCCGGGCGGCACCGAATGGGGGCGCTGGTCGCCCGCGACGGCGACGCCCATCGTGCCGAGGAAGGGCGCGAGCAGAAACTCGACCACACCCTCACCGCCCTCGACCACGGGGAGCACGCCGACGAGGCCGGCGTCGCGCCCCTCGACCGCGCAGAACACGCTGACGTTGTGCTCGCCGCGGGGCAGCTCCCCCACGAGCGCGCCCTTGCCGTGCCGGTTCGAGATGACGCCGTACGGCACGCGCAGATCGAGACGGTCCACCGTGATCTTCAGCAGGTCGCCGACGGCGGCGCCCTCGATGAACACCGGGCCGGTGACGACGTGCGGGCCGTCGGCGAGCGGGTCGCGCGACAGCGCGGCAGCGATCGCGACCGCGTCGTCGAGCACGGATGCCGCCGGCACGCCCTGGGCGGTGAACCAGCCCAGCGGGTCTTTGCCCTGGTCCTCGAGGATGCCCTCGTGGCTCACGGTGTCGAATGTGACCGACTGACCCGCGGCGACGGTGAGCGCCGGAGCGTCGGCTGCGCACGGGAGGCGCCCCCACATCACGGTCTCGGGGGTCGCGCGCAGGTAGTGGTCGCCGGGGGTGTCGCCCACCCCGGGCTGGAGGATCGGGAACGCGGCATCCATGGCCCCATCCAATCCCATCGATGTCACGACCGGGTTTCCGCTCATGACACCGCCCCCACCGCCGCCGACAGGAGGCGGCCCTTGGGCTTGCCGCGGAACCGGGGCGCGGCGCCGGCCGCTCCCTCGGTGACGTTGTAGATCGCGCGGCCGCGCAGCCACGTGCGGCGGATGCGGCCCGACAGCACGCGGTGGTCGTACGCGGTGATCGGGTTGCGGTGGAGCAGCTCGGCAGCTTCGACCCGGAACGGGTCGTCGACGCCGAAGACCGTCAGGTGCGCGGGCGCACCCACCTCGATCGCACCCGCACCTGTCAGGCCGGCGACCCGGGCGGGGCCGGTCGTGTACAGCGGCAGCACGCTCTCGAGCGGGATGCCGCGCATCCGCGCCTCGGTCCACACCGCCGAGAGACCCACCTGCAGGCCCGCGATGCCGCCCCAGGCGAGGCCGAAGTCGCCGCCGCCGGAGCGCTTGAGATCGACCGTCGACGGGGAGTGGTCGCTGACGATCGCATCGATCGTGCCGTCGACGACGCCCTCCCACAGGCGGTCGCGGTTCGACGCCTCGCGGATCGGCGGGCAGCACTTGAACTCCGACGCCCCGTCGGGGATGTCTTCGGCGGCGATGGTGAGGTAGTGCGGACACGTCTCGACGGTGAGGCGGATGCCGTCGGCCTTCGCCGCGCGGATCGCGGGCAGCGACCCGGCATCGCTCAGGTGCAGGATGTGGGCACGCGCGCCGGTGCGGCGGGCCTCGGCGATGACGGCGTCGATGGCGGAGGCCTCGCTGGCGGGTGGCCGCGACGCGAGGAACGCCTCGTAACCGCGGCCGAGCGCACCGGCCGCGTGCGCCGGGGGCTCGTGCAGGAGCGCCGGGTCTTCGGCGTGCACGATCAGGCGCGAGTCGATCGCGGCGATCTCCTCCATGGCGGCGGCCAGCTGCGACCGGTCGAGGTGGCCGAACTCGTCGACCCCCGAGGGGGCGAGGAAGCACTTGAAGCCGTACACTCCGGCGGCGTGCAGGGGTGCGAGCATCCCGAGGCTCTCGGGCACCGCTCCGCCCCAGAACCCCACGTCGACGAACGCGGACGGCTGGGCGGCGGCCTTCTTCACGGCGAGCGCCGCGGGGGTCGTGGTTGCGGGGATGGAGTTGAGCGGCATGTCGACGAACGTCGTCACGCCGCCCGCGGCGGCGGCGAGGGTCGCCGAGCGGAAGCCCTCCCACTCGGTGCGGCCCGGCTCGTTCACGTGGACGTGCGAGTCGACGAGGCCCGGAAGCAGCACGGCGTCGTCGGGCACGATCGCGGTCTTGGCGCCCGCGACCCGGTCGCCGACGGAGAGGATGTCGACGACCACGCCGCGCTCGACGACGACGGCCGCCGGCCGGAAGGCCCCTCCGAGGAAGGACCTTCCGGCACGGATGACGAGGCGCTCCGGCATCAGGCTCCGTTCTCTGCGGCGGATACGACGGGGACTGCCGACGTGTCGGCGTCTTCGACCGGCGGACGCAGGTTCCACATGACCGCGAGATACAGGATGCCGCCGATCGCCGCGCCGATCACCCAGGCGAACCCCTTGAGGTTCGCGAGCACGGGCACCCACACTGCCGCGACCGAGAAGACCGCCGCGACGAGCACAGCCACGATCGCGCGCACGTTCCAGCCCTTCTGGTAGTGGTAGCGGCCCTCTGGGCTCATCGTGAACAGGTCGGCGACCTTCAGCCGGCGGCGCTGGATCAGGTAGTAGTCGGCCACGAGCACACCGTAGAGCGGAGCGAGGATCGCGCCAAGGGTGTCGACGAACGTCGGCAGTCCGATCTGGCTGATCACCGCCACCCAGAGCGCGCCGATGATGAAGCCGAAGACCGCGGTCAGGTACCCGCCCGCCTTGAAGCTGATGCGCTGAGGGGCGAGGTTCGACAGGTCGTACGCCGGCGGGATGAAGTTGGCCACGAGGTTGATACCCACGGTCGCGACCACGAAGGTGATGGCCGCCACGATCGTGAGGAACACGTTGCCGACGAGACCGACGATCTCGGCCGGGTTGGTGAGCGGGTCGCCCTCGCCGCCCTGCAGCACGATGTACGAGCCTGCCGTGATGAACAGGCTGAGGAACGTGAAGAACGTCAGGCTCACGGGGAGCCCGAGGAAGTTGCCGCGCTTCATGGACTTCTCGCTCTTGGAGAAGCGCGCGAAGTCGCCGAAGTTGATGATCACGGCCGAGAAGTAGGCGATCATCGTGCCGATCACCCCGACGAAGGCGAGCACGGCGTCCCAGCCGACCTTGTCGTCGTTGGCGAAGAGCGACCCGACCGCCGGCAGCAGCCGGTCTCCGGCCTGCACCCAGATCGCCACCAGCAGGAACACCATCACGGCGTACACGGCGGGGCCGGCGAAGTTGAGGAACTTCTCGATCCACGAGATGCCGCCGACGAACAGCACCACCTGCAGAGCGGCGACGAAGATGTACGACACCCAGTCGATGAGGTCCATGCCGAGGAACGGAACGAGGTCGGGGTCGCCGAAGATCGCGTTGAGCGCCATGGCGACCGCCGTCGAGGCGAAGTAGGTCTGCGCGCCGTACCAGAACATCGCGACCACGCCGCGGATGAGAGCGGGGAACTGCGCGCCCTGCACACCCATGCTCGAGCGCGCCATCACGGCGTACGGGATGCCGTACTTGACGCTCGGCTTGCCGGTGAGGTTGACCAGCCAATTGACGAAGAAGCCGGCGAGGATGATGGCCGCGAAGACCCACCAGCCGTTGATCCCGGCGGTCACGAACAGGCCCGCGGCGAGCGTGTAGCCGGCGAGGCTCTGCACGTCGTTGGTCCAGACGTTGAAGATCTCGAACGCCCCCCAGCGCCGCTTCTCGGGCGCGAGCGGAGCGAGGTCGTCGTTGTAGAGCGAGGGGTGGAGGTCGGATCCGACGTTCGTGTCGAATTCGGATGCGGGCGGTGTCAGGGTCATGGCGGTCTCCAAGCGGTGCGGGATGCGGATGCTGGATGGAGCGGGGTGGTGCCGAAGGATCGCCGCAGGCGACACGGCGTCGTGACCGTAAAGCTATTGCTTAACGAGTCCGGGCAGGTTTCACCCCTGTAACGCCTCCATGACGTTAAGTGACCGCTTAAGTCGAGCTCAGTCTGCGGCGGGGCCGTCCGCCTCGACGAGCGTCAGCCAGACCGCAACGGCGACCTCGTCGGTGTCGTTGACCACGCGGTGCGGGCGCGTCGCCGCGAACGAGAGCGATCCGCCCGGCCCGAGCCGCACCGAGCCCTCGGTGAACTCGAACATCAGCTCGCCGCGCAGCACGTGGCCGCTCTCGTAGCCGGCGTGCACGAGCATCGCGCCGTCGATCGACGACGACGATCCGGGCGGGTAGGTCGATTCGAACCAGTCCACGCCGGGGAGCGCGGCCGGGGAGAGGCTGCGGTACGTGACGCCCTGACCGAGGTGGGCGCTCTCGGCGGCATCCGGCTGCGACACGAGCACGCCCTCGAGCGGCTCGGTGACGTCGGCCACGTCGCCGTCGAGCCGCGGCGCGAACACCGCGGTGTCGTCGAAGATCGACGACACCGGCACGCCCAGCACGCTCACGAGCTCGATGAGCCGGTTGACCGACGGCTGCATCGCGCCGGTCTCGATCTGCGACAGCGCGCTCGACGAGATGCCCATCGCCTGCGCGACGGAGGCGAGCGAACGGCCGGAGGTCTGGCGGATGCTGCGCAGTCGCGCTCCGATCTGGGTGGGGCTGTCGGTCACGCCCATGTCGCCTCCCGTGGTGCAGGTGTGCCCACATCGTAGGTGGCGAACGTGTCGATCCGTCGACGCCGTTTCCGGACGCAGGGTGTTAAGTCCCGACTTAACGCACTCGTTACACGGGCTTCACACCCGGCGCGACCGCCGGGGTTTGAATGAGGCCAGTCCCACCAGCACCCCCGTCCACGGCCGGGCCGCCACGCGCCGGTCACCCGAATCAGGAGCATCCACCCATGCCCTCTTCGCGCATGCGAATCCTCATCGCGGCAGCAGCCGCGACCGTCACAGCACTCACCCTCGCCGGCTGCAGCTCGTCGGGCGGTGACGACGCCGCCTCCGCCGAGGAGACCGTCACCGTCAAGGTCGGCACCCTCCGCGGTCAGCCGCACTTCTACCAGCCCTTCCTCTACAACGACTACGCCGAGGACGGGGTGAAGTTCGAGGTCGTCACCCTCGACACCACGCCCGCGCTCTCCGACGCGCTGGTGTCGGGCTCGATCGACTTCGCGATCTCGGGAGTCACGCCCTCGATCGCGTCGATCGCGCAGGACCGCGACCTGAAGATCGTCGCGAGCGCGGCTGACGGCGGTTCGGGCTTCATCGGCAATGGCGAGACCTCGCTCGACGAGCTGACGGGCGAGAAGATCGGCATCATCCAGGGGTCCGCCCAGGAGGTCGCGCTGCGCCTGCTGATCGACGAGGCCGGCATGACGCCCGAGGACTTCGAGCTCACCCCGATCCCGGTGCCCGAGATGGCTGCCGCGTTCACGGCCGGCGACATCGCGGCGTTCATGGGCGTCGAGATCGGCGTCTCGATCGCGAAGGGCAACGGCGGCACCGAGGTGCTCGACCCGTACTCGACCGAGATCGGCAAGGTCAACATCGGCCTGATCACGACGGGCGCGTACATCGAGGAGAACCCCGAGGTCGTGCAGAAGGTCGTCGACACCCACGCAGCCACCACCGAGTACATGGCCGACAACATCGAGGAGTGGCTCCCCGGAATGGTCGAGGAGTTCGGCGGCGACGAGGCGGTCTTCACCTCGGCGCTCGAGAACTTCTGGCTGCGCTCCGACCTGTCTGACGAGTACGTCGGTCAGCTCGAAGCCCTCGCCACGGCGATGGCCGAGATCGGCCTGATCGACGAAGCGCCCGGCGCCGACGACATCGTCGACACCTCGTTCGCACCGTGATCCGGTGAGCGGGGGCGGCGACCCGAACGCCGCCCCCGCTCCCTTCCCCCTCCCCCTTCCCGTCTCCCGAAGGAGCCGTCGTGGCCGAGACCACCGACACCGCGATCGCCGACCAGGCGCCCGCCGCGGCTGCGAGCCCGGTGCGCCGGCGCCCGCCCGCCCGTCGCCCCAACAACCGCACGGGCCTCAAGCGCTTCCTCCTGGCCCTCCCGGTCCCGTTCCTGTTCCTGGTGTTCTGGCAGGTCGGACAGCAGAACGCCTGGGAGGTGCCGGTCGTCGGCATCCGCATGGAGTATCTGCCGGCACCCGCCGACGTGATCACGGCGCTGTGGAACTATGCGTTCGGCAGCGCCGACCCCGACGCGTTCTCGGGCGAGCTGTGGATCAACCTCGGCGCCTCGAGCCTGCGGGTGCTGACCGGTTTCGCGATCGCCGCGGCGATCGCCATCCCCCTCGGCATCCTCATGGGCCGGTACTACACGATGGACTCGCTCTTCGACCCGTTCATCAACCTCTTCCGCCCGATTCCCGCGACCGCGTGGGTGCCGCTCGTCGGACTCCTCATCGGCTGGGGCGACCAGGCCACCGTCTTCCTCATCGCCCTGTCGGCCTTCTTCCCGATCGTGCTCGGCGCGATCAGCGGCTCGAAGGAGGTGCCTCCGCGACTCATCGAGGCCGGGCAGATGCTAGGCGCTCGCAAGTGGGAGGTGCTCGCCCAGGTCGTCGTGCCGGCATCCGCCGCCGCCGTCATGAACGGTCTGCGCGTCGGCCTCGGCATCGCCTGGGTGGTGCTCGTGCTCGGCGAGTCGGTCGGCGTGAGCGTCGGCCTCGGAGCCGACATCATCCTCGCCCGTGACGTGGTGCGCACCGACCAGGTGGTGGTGGGCATGATCGTGATCGGCGCCGCCGGCTTCCTCTCGGATCGCCTCCTCGTCGGGGCGTTCCGCCTCGGCACGCGCGGCCGCCCCCTCATCAAGTGACCCTGCGGACCAACGGAGAACCGACATGAGCATCGACACCCCCGCACACACCTCGGCCGCCGTCGACATCGTCGACCTCGGAAAGCGCTACGGGCCCGAGTGGGCCGGCGTGCAGGCGGTCGCCGACGTCGACCTGCACATCGACTCCGGCGAATTCGTCGCCGTGGTCGGGGCCTCGGGCTGCGGTAAGAGCACGGTGCTGCGCATCCTCGCCGGCTTCGAAGAGGCGACGAGCGGCTCCATCGCACTCGGCGGCGCCCCGATAACCGGTCCCGGCCCCGAGCGGGGCGTGGTCTTCCAGGACTACGGACTGTTCCCCTGGCTCACCGTGCGCGAGAACGTCGCCTACGGGCCGCGACGCCGACGGGTGCCGCGCGCCCGGGTGGCCGAACTCGTCGACCGCTACATCGAGGCCGTCGGCCTCACCCGCTTCGCCGGCAAGTACCCCGGACAGCTGTCGGGCGGGATGCAGCAGCGGGTCGCGATCGCGCGCGTGCTCGCCAACGAGCCCAAGGTGCTCCTGATGGACGAGCCGTTCGGCGCGCTCGACGCCCTGACCCGGTCCGATCTGCAGGCCGAACTCAAGCGCATCCACCGCGAGACCCGCACCACCGTCCTTTTCATCACGCACTCGATCGAAGAGGCGGTCTTCCTCGCCGACCGGGTCGTCGTGATGACCGGCGGCGCCGCACACGGAGTCCCCGGACACATCAACCGCATCGTCGACATCGACCTGCCCGACCAGCGCGACATCACGAGCCCCGCCTTCAACGAGTACAAGCGCGAGATCTCCGACCTCGTGCACGCCGTGGTGGAGCCGGTCTGAGCCGCATGCGCCGCCGCGCGTCACGGCACAGAATGGATCCATGACGCGGGACGGGTCGATGCTGAGCGGTCTCGGCATCGACGGCACTGCCACCGACGACGAGGTGTACCGGTTCATCGTCGGCAACATCGGCGCGAGCGCCGACGACGTCGCCCGGGCCATCGACCGGAGCCCGAAGAAGGTGCTCCGCAGCATCCGGCGCCTGCGCGACCTCGGACTCATCTCGCCGTCCAGGCTCGCCCCTGAAGACGGAGTCGACTCCGCCGATGATCCCGCGGCGCGGTGGCGGGCGACCGCGCCCGACGCGGCGCTCGGCCCGGTGCTCCGCCGCGCGCGCAGACGCCTCCACCACGCCGAGGCGGCCCTGTACGACCTGGTCGACCTCTACCAGCGCGAGCACGTCGCCGAATCGCCGTCGGACTACCTCGAGCTCATCGAGGGACGCGACGCTCAGGCCCACCGCCTCCGCCAGCTCCAGCGCGGTGCCCGCGTCACGATCGACGCGTTCCAGACCGGACGCAACGCGGTCATCGACATCGCCACGGCGATCAGGGCGCCCAACCTCGTCAACCCGGTCGAGGCGGCCCCGGCCGATCCGGGAGAATCCCCCGATGGCCTCCCGCCGGTCGCCTTCCGAGTGGTGGCCGACGGCGACTTCCTCACCGAGCCGGAGGCCCTGCGCGCCCTCGACAACCGGGTGGCGATGGGGCACGAGGTGCGCATCGCGGATGCTCCGCTCATCAAGCTCGCGATCGCCGACGGCAACGTCGGGATGTTGCAGGTCAGCGCGACGACGGCGGTCGTGCTCCACCGCCCGCTGGTGGTGCTCGGAATCGAGCTGTTCGAATCGGTGTGGCGTCACGCCCGCCCGTACGAGCCGGGCACGACGCCCCTCGAGCCGGCCGACCGACGACTCCTCCAGCTCATGCTCGCCGGACTCACCGACACGGCGATGGCGCGGCAGCTCGACATCTCGCCGCGCACCGTGCAGCGCCGGCTGCGTGCTCTCATGGACGAGGCGAGGGTCACAACGCGGTCGCAGCTGGGCTGGCACGCCCTGCGCAGCAACTGGGTCTGAGTTCCGTCGCCCCCGTGGCGAGATCTCGCCGTGGCATCAGTTCGCCGCGCGATCGGCTGTCGGTCGTCCGTCCGCTCCCGCAGGGTGGAATCGACCCGAAGGGACTGGCATGCAACATCACCCGCGCATCCTGCGCATCTTCGCCGCCACGGCTGCAGCAGCGGCCCTCACCGCGGCATCCGCACTCACCGTCACCACCGCGTCCGCCGAGGAGCCCGCTCCCGCGGAGCTGGCCGAGACGGCGAGCGGATCGCGCGCGGTCTCGTTCACCCTCGTCACCGGCGACGTCGTCCACGCGACCGTCGGCGCGGACGGCGACCTCGGCGCACTGCGCCTCGAGAGCGCCGACGGCGTCGAGGAGGTGTGGTCGACCTGGATCGACGGCGACAGCACCTACGTCGTGCCCGCCGATGTGCAGTCCCTCGTCGACGACGGCACGCTCGACCGCCGCCTGTTCGACATCGCGCAGCTGTGGGCCGACGGGTACGACGACGCGTCGACCGAGACGCTCCCCGTGATCGTCGAGTACGCCGAGGGCGCCCCCGCGAGCCGGAGCGCGATCCGCGGCACCACGGTGACGGCCGACTTCGACGAGATCGGCGCCGATGCCCTCGCCGTGTCGAAGGAGCGCGCCGCTGCGGCCTGGGCGAGTCTCAACCCGGCAGCAGGGGCGCGCAGCAGCGCGGGCGTCGAGCGCATCTGGCTCGACGCCAAGGTCGAGGGCACCGCGCTCCTCGACGGGCTCACCCCCACCGTGCCGCTGACCGGCGCCGACGTCGCCCACGAGCTCGGCTTCGACGGCACCGGCGTGACTGTCGCCGTCCTCGACACGGGCTACGACCAGAAGCACGTCGACTTCGACGGGCAGGTCGCAGGCAGCGCCTCGTTCGTGACGAACCAGGCCGTGCAGGACGGCAACGGCCACGGCACCCACACCGCGTCGAGCGTCGCCGGCACCGGTGCCGCCTCGGACGGCACCTATGCCGGCATGGCGCCCGGAGCCGATCTTCTGATCGGCAAGGTGCTCGGAGACGACGGCAGCGGTCAGAGCTCGTGGATCATGGCGGGCATGCAGTGGGCGGTCGACCAGGGGGCCGACGTCGTGTCGATGTCGCTCGGCAACTCCTCGAACACGGTCTGCGCCGGACCGGATGTCGCCCTCGTCGAGGCGCTGTCCGACCGGGCCCTGTTCGTCATCGCCGCCGGGAACGAGGGTCTGCGCGCCCAGGTCTCGACGCCCGGATGCGCCCCCTCGGCGCTCACCGTCGGCGCCCTGGACCGTGACGACGTGACCGCGCCGTTCTCCAGCCGCGGCCCGTCGGTGGGCGGCACAGCCGCCAAGCCCGACATCGCCTCCCAGGGTGTCGACGTCGTCGCCGCCCGCACCGGCGGCGGTGCCGACATGCCGTACGTCGCATACTCGGGCACCTCGATGGCCACGCCCCACGTCGCCGGAGGCGCCGCACTGGTCCTTCAGGCTCACCCCGACCTGACGCCGGCCGAGCTCAAGGCGCGCCTGACGTCGTCGGCGTCCGCGGTCGACGAGCCCGTGCTCGAGCAGGGCGCGGGCCCGATGGACGTCGGCCGCGCCGTCGCGCAGGCGGTCTCGGGTGCTCCGGGCCGGCAACTCGCGACCTTCGCGTACCCGCAGTCGGGCCTCGGCACCAAGCAGTCGAAGGTCACGCTGACCAACTCCTCCGCCGACGACATCGCGCTCGACCTCGAGCTCCAGGCCTTCGGCGACGACGGCAGCAGCGTCCCCGGCGCGATGTTCAAGCTCGGCACGAAGAAGAACGCGATCGTGGTGCCCGCAGGCGACTCGATCGACGTGCCGATCACCATCGACCCGTCGGTCAAGCTGCAGGCCGGCGACTACGGCACCGTCACCGCCCGCCTCATCGGAACCGGTGCGGACGGCGAGCGCGTCACCGTGCCGTTCTCGGTCGTGATGGAGGGGCCGACCGCGAAGGTCACCGTCGTGACCAAGGACCGCCGCGGTGCATCGCCCGACACCATCTCCTCGTTCCGGGTCATCAACGTCGAGGACGGCACCTCAGGGGGCTACGGCGTCGGGACGGGCAGCGTCGTGCTCACCCTGCCGCACGGCAGCTACGACTTCGGCGCCACCATCCTCACCCGTGATGCCCCCGGGGCCGGAAGCCTCGTCGAGTCGGTCACCCAGCTGTACGAGCACGCCGTGAAGATCACGGGCGACACCACAATCGTGCTCGACGCGCAGGAGGCGACCCAGCTGAGCTGGAAGGCTCCGCAGGCAACCGAGCCCCGCGGCTTCTCGATCGGCTACACCTACGGCCTGATGGAGAACGGCGGGTCGAAGACCGGATCGCTCACCACGGTGCCCTCGTACGTCAAGCAGCTGTTCACGAAGAAGGAGAACGTCGACGACCGCTTCACGTTCGAGGCCACGGCCCGACTCGTCGCACCCGGCCTCGAGATGACCTCGTCGGGCGGTCGCACCGTCGACGATGTCGCGGTGGTCTACGCCCCCGAGTACGACGGCGCCGGCTCGGCCGAGCTCGTCAATGTCGGTCCGGGCACGGCGGCGAACCTCGCGGCCGCCGACGTCGAGGGCAGGATCGTCCTCATCGACGGCTCAACCTCGGTGCAGGGCGGAAACTCCTTGCAGTGGAGCAACGAGCTGAGCGGCCGCGGGGCCAAGGGCGTCATCGCCTACTCGTCGTCGGCATCCGGCCGCGTGCAGATCACGGGCGCGGGCGTGACCCTGCCGATGGCCACGATCACCCGGGCCGACGCCGACGCGCTGATCGCCGAGCTCGAGGCCGGCCCGGTCACCATGACCTGGGACGGCAGCGCGGCGGGCTCGAGCCCGTACGTGTACAACGTCGCGACGGTCGTCGACGGCAAGGTTCCCTCCGGTGTCCAGCGCCTCCGCGAGGACGACCTCGCGGAGGTCCCGACGAAGTACTACACGATGGCGGCTGAGTCGAACACCTGGTACCTCGACATCTCGCTCGAGATGCCCGGGGCGACCTCGGTGTACGCCTCGGGGTCGATGCTCCCGGCGAACGCGCCGCTCGAGCGGACGGAGTACTACACCGCCTCGCCCGACGTGACCTGGACGACGATCAGCCGCATGACGTCGAACATCGCCAACGCCGCATCATTCGACGGCCCGCGCACCTACGAGGCCGGAACGACCGAGCCGACGTCGTGGTTCAAGACGCCGCTCGGCGCATCGGCGAACACCTTCGGTGCGCCGATCCTCAACCGCGACCGCAACGGACTCGAGCTCACGCTCGGGTGGTGGGGAGACGCGGCCGGGCACGACTCGACCGGCTACATCTACGCCGACAGTCGCACGCGCGGCGTGTGGGTCGACGGCACGGCGACCACGCCGGCGGCCGGCGTCTACGCGGTGCCCGAATCGGGTGCGGAGGTGCGCGTGCAGCAGGCGTTCACGCGTCGGCTGCTGACCACGCAGAAGCTCGGCGCCGCGTACACGACCGACTGGACGTTCCGCACCGACCGGTCGCTGCAGGGCGCTCAAGCGGTGCTCGTCCCGTCGGTCGACGTCTCCATGGATCTGACCAGCCGAGTGCTCTCCGGCACCGACGCGGAGATCGTGCTGGGCGCGGTGGACGACTCCACCGGCGAGGCGGCCGACCTGTCGTCGGTCACCCTGCAGTACGCCACCGGCGCCCAGGCGACGGTCGCAGCGGTCACCGCGTGGACCGACGTCGCGGTGACGCGGGGCGACGACGGCACTTGGCGCGCGAACGTGCCCAACGACGTGCCGGCCGGCACCTTCGTGCACCTGCGCACGAAGATGACCGGCGCCGACGGCTCGACCGTGCAGCAGACGACGATCCGCTCGTACGAGGTCGGCGGCCGCATCGACGCGAAGGTCAGCGCCCGCAGCCAGTGCGTGAACGGCAAGGTCGCGGTGGCGGTGCATGCGCTCAACCGCAGCGACGTCACCGCCGACATCACCCTCACCACGCCGTTCGGGTCGACGACCGTCGCCGACGTGGAGGCGGGGAAGGCCGCGTACAAGCTGTTCGACACGGGCGTGCAGCGCCTGCGCGACGGCGGCTCAGCAAAGGTCACGGCAGCGGGCACCGTCGGCACCCTGGCGGTCACGACGGAGTATGACGCCGCCTACGACGCCCTGCGCTGCACGGGCTGATCCCCATCTGGGCGGGATCGACGGGCGGGGTCGCATCGCGGCCCCGCCCGTCGGCCTGCGCCCGGAAGCACAGCCTGCCCGTGCCATCGGGGCTCCCGGCGGCGGTCACACGCAGGACACAGCGCGGTAACACCGGGCCGACTCGATCCCGGTAGCCTCGGCGCGGTGAGGACACCCATGCACATCGACGAGTTCGACCGGCTGCCCGAGGCCGACGCCCGCGCGGTCGTGTCGGTGTGGGCGGCGATCAGGCCCTGGGTCGATGCCGTCATCGCGGACCGGCCCTACGGCACGGTCGACGCCCTGGCGGCCCGGGCCGCCGAGCTCGCAGCCGGCTGGACCCGCGCAGACCTCGACGCGGCCCTCGCCCACCACCCGCGCATCGGCGAGAAGCCCGCGGGGGCGGGCGCCGAAGCGACGGCATCCCGTCGCGAACAGGCGTCGATGACGGATGCTGCGGCCGACGTCACCGCACAGATCGCGGCCGGCAATGCCGCCTACGAGACCCGGTTCGGCCGCGTGTTCCTCATCCGCGCGGCCGGCCGGACCCCCGACGAGATGCTCGCGGAGCTGCAGCGTCGCCTGGGGAACGACGACGAGGCCGAGGCATCCGAAGCCCTCGGGCAGCTGGCCGAGATCGCCCTGCTGCGCCTGCGCGGTGCCATGACCGGCGCCTCCGACGCCAGGATGGTGCCATGACCAGCCACCTCACCACCCACGTGCTCGACGCGACCAGCGGCGCCCCCGCCGCGAACGTCGTCGTCTCGCTGGCACGCCACCTGCCCGGCGGCGGCACCGAGGGCGTCGCCCAGGGGTTCACCGACGCCGACGGGCGGCTCGCGCTCGGGCCGGAGCGCCTCGACGCGGGCATGTACGCGCTCACGTTCGGCACCGGCGCGTGGTTCGCCGACCGCGGCATCCCCACCTTCTATCCGCTCGTCACCGTGACCTTCACCGTCGAAGACACCGACCGGCACTACCACGTGCCACTGCTGCTGAGCCCGTTCGCGTATTCGACCTACAGAGGGAGTTAGCCATGGTGTCCGTGAGCCTCGGAGCAAACAAGTACGGCAAGGCCGAGAACCGCATCGTGCGGGTGTACCGCGACACTCCGCGGCACGAGATCGTCGACCTCAACGTCACCTCTCAGCTGCGCGGGGAGGCCCTCGCGTCGTCGTTCCTCGAGGGCGACAACGCCCTGGTCGTCGCGACCGACACGCAGAAGAACACCGCGTTCGCGTTCGCGAAGGAGCACGGAATCACCTCTCCCGAGGACTACCTGCAGATCCTGGGTGCCCACTTCGTCGACGCCTTCGAGTGGATCGACGGCGGTCTCTGGCAGGCCGAGCAGTACGAGTGGGAGCGCATCGTCGTCGGCGGCATCCCGCACGACCACTCGTTCGTGCGATCCGGCAAGGCCGTGCGCCTCGCGGCCGTGCAGAAGATCGGCGGCGCCACGCACGTGACCGGCGGGGTCAAGGACCTCGTCGTGCTGAAGTCGACGGGGTCGGAGTTCTCGGGCTTCCCCCGCGACCGATACACGACCCTCGCCGAGACGACCGACCGCATCATGGCGACCTCGGTGACCGGGCGCTGGCGCTTCCTCCCGGAGGCGGTCGCGGCCGGGATCGACTACAACGGCCTGTACGCCGAGGTGCTCGAGGTGCTGCTGTCGACATTCGCGACGGTGCACTCGCTCGCGCTGCAGCAGACCCTGTTCGAGATGGGACGCGCCGCCATCGAGGCGCGGCCCGAGATCGCCGAGGTGCGTTTCGCGATGCCGAACAAGCACCACTTCGTCGCCGACCTCGCGCCCTTCGGCCTCGAGAACCCGAACGAGGTGTTCTACGCCGCCGATCGCCCGTACGGGCTCATCGAGGGCACCGTCGTGCGCGACGGAGTCGACGCCGCTCCGGATGCCTGGGTGGACCTGCCCGCCTTCGTCTGACCCCGGCGGCAGGTGGGCGTTTCATCTCCTCGCTCCGCTCGTCGCTCAACGACCGAACCACCGCGCCGTCGAGCGCGCGCAGCGCGACGAAAGGCGTCTACCGACTCCGCGCGGGCAGCAGCGATGCGACGAAGTCGAGCTTGTCGAGCACCGGCGCCGGGATCGTGAAGGGGTACAGGTCGTCCTTGCCCATCGAGCGGTTCACCGCGTTGAGCGCAGTCGACAGCGGGACCCACACGTCGACGACGAGCACCCGCATGCTCGATACGTCTGCGGTGCCGCGGGCGACGGCATCCGTCAGTCCGAACGCCGTCGCGCTGTCGACCGTGTCGAGGATGTGCATCAGGTGCGCCCAGGTCTCGGCGAAGTCCTCGAACGGATGCATCGTCGCGTACGCCGAGATGAACGTGCTCTGCCAGCCCGCCGGCGCCCCCTCGACGTAGTGGCGGTCGACCGCCGCCTGGTAGTCGGCTCGCTCGTCGCCGAACAGTTCCCGGAACCGCGGGGTTTCGGCATCCGTCACCAGGGTCCACTGCGCATAGTGGCCGAACTCGTGGCGGAAGTGCCCGAGCAGGGTGCGGTACGGCTCGGCGAGCTGCTCGCGCAGCCCCTCGCGGTGCGCCGCCTCGCTCTCGGCGAGGTCGATCGTGATGACGCCGTCGACGTGCCCGGTGACGACGGGCTGAAGGGTGCTCGAGAGCAGGTCGAAGCAGAGACCGGATGCCGCGTCCTCGGCGCGCGACCGCACCTCCACGCCCAGCCGGTCGAGCTCCGCCAGCAAGTGGCGCTTCGCACGCTCGGCCGGCACGAAGTTGGCGAGACCCGCGAGGTCGGCGTCGTTCGGACGCACGCGGGTGAAGTCGCATCCCTCGCACTGCCCGCCCTCGAGCCGGGCGAGCCAGGTGCAGCCCGACAGATTGAGGTTGCGGCACACGTGCCAGATCAGGCCCTCGGCATCCACGTACCGCCCCGCCTCGTCGACGGGCACGATCGCCTGCTCCTGCCGCGAGTAGCCGAGCGCCGACCCGCACGAGACGCACACCGAGTTCTCGAAGAACAGTCGGGCGTCGCACACCCGGCACCGGAAATCCTGCATGTCGAGAACCCTACGTGTGAAACGTGAACGCGAGCGGGCGCGAACTAGACGGCGACGGGCGTCTGATCGACCGGAGCGACGTCCACCGACACCCGTAGCGTCGACTTCTTCGCCTTCGACCAGATGATGCCGCGCACCGGCGCGACATCGCCGTAGTCGCGGCCCCAGGCGACCGTGATGTAGCGGTCGTTCGCCCACTGGTCGTTGGTCGGATCGATCGCGAGCCACTCGTTCGAGGCGGGCAGCCACACTTCGAGCCACGCGTGCGAGGCGTCGGCGCCGACCACCCGCTCCTTGCCCGGCGGCGGCTGGGTCGCGAGGTACCCGCTGACATAGCGGGCCGCCAGCCCGTGCGAACGCAGGCAGGCGAGCGCGACGTGGGCGAAGTCCTGACACACCCCCGCGCGCTTGCGCATCGCGTCGGCGACGGTGCTGGTGACCGTCGTCGCCTTCGTGTCGTAGTCGAAGTCGCGATGGATGCGCCGCATGAGGTCGGTCGCGGCATCGCCGAGCGGGCGGCCGGGCAGCAGCGACTCCGCGCCGTAGGCCGCCGCTTCGGCGGTGTGGGTCACCCGCGGCGACTCGAGCGCGAACTCGGTGGCGGCCCAGCCGCCGGGTCCGGTGTCGCCTTCGAGCGGCCGGGCGACCTCCCACGGCATCGCGAGCGCCTCCTCGTCGTACTCCGGGGTGCGCACGGCCACCTGGCTCAACGCGTCGATCGTCAGCCGCGTGTGCGGGTCGGTGACGTGGAAGTAGGTGACCGAGTTGCCGTAGTAGTCGGTGTCGGGCGCGACGTCGGCGGGCAGGGGATCGACCGTCACCGCGTGCGACGAGACGCTCTGCCACGCCAGCGTGCGGGGGCGCAGGTGATGGATGCCGACGCTGTTGCCCACGGGCTTGTCGTAGGTGTACTCGGTGCGGTGCGAGAGCAGGTAGGTCTTCATGCGCGCGCCATCTCCTCGATGAGCGACAGCGACGACATCTGCATCGCGGGCGGGCCACCGGCGAAGTGCAGGTCGGCGATCGCCTCCGACAGCTGGCGCAGGTCGCGCGCGGTGGTGTCGAGGAATTCGGCGAGCGCGAGGCGTCGGCCCTCGGTCTCGGCCGCGAGCAGCGCCACGTCGACGCCGTCGAGCGTGCCCGCGAGCTCGTCGCGCAGCCGCTCCGGTCGGGTCGAGCCGGTGGAGTCGGGCAGTGCTGCCAGGTGCACCCGCAGCCGCTCGAGCGAGAACGCCAGCGAGCGCGGGTTGTCGAGGTCTTTCAGCAGCAGGTCGAACACGCTGCGCGTGCCGCCATAGCCGCGGTAGCGGCGGCGGTGGGTGACGAGACTCTCGGCGGCGAGCAGCACGCCGTCGAGCACGGCGCGGTCGGTGGCCGCGGCATCCGTCGACGTCGTCGTCGCATGGAGGAGCGTGCACAGCTGCAGCGACCGCTCGAGGTAGCGGCCCGCCGAGATCATGTGCCAGCCGCTGTCGCGGATCATGTTCGCCGTCACGCCGTGCAGCGACAGCACGCCGGTGAGCATGCGCTCGGCCGAATCCGCGATCTGGGGGCTGTGACGAGACTCCCGCACCGCGGCCTTCGCGCGGTCGGCGAGGCTGAACACGCGCCAGGTGTCGCCCGAGAGCTGGTCGCGCACCCCTTCGAGCGCTCCGCGCATGCGGGCGAGCGCGTGGGCGCCCGAGCCGAGGCGGTCATCGTCTAAGAGCAGGGAGCGCAGCTCGTCGTCGACGGCCAGCCAGCGGGTGCCGGCGAGGCGGTGGAGCACGTCGAGCAGCACCGCTCCGGCGAGGTCGCGGCCGCTGCCCGCCCGGTCGAAGTGGGCGTGGGTGGCGACCACGAGGCGCAGCAGGTCTTCGGCGCGCTCGGCGTACCGGCCGGCCCAGAACATGTCTTCCAGGGCACGCGGTGCGAGCGTGGGGATCGAGGGGATCATGTCGACCGGCGACGCGGCGGGGAGCCCCTGATCGGGTTCGGATGCGTCAGCCTTGAGCACCCAGACGTCTTTGGTGAGCGGCGATCCGTCGTGGTCCCACGTGGTCGCCATGCCGCCCGCGAGCGTGCGGTACGCCGAGCCGTGGCGCATGGTGAAGGCGCGCAGCGCGAGCGGCCGGGAGTGCGCGGAGCCGCGCCCCCACACCGGCGCGTGCGACAGCGGCAGCCGGCCGATGCCCACGTGGCGGTAGGGGTGGGCGAGGATGCGCGCGCGCAGCTCGTCGGGGGTGCCCGCGACCGCCGTGCCGTCGAGGGTGCGGATGATCACGCTTCCGTGGTCGTCACCCAGGCGCGCGAGCACCTCGGCGAGACCCTCGCGATCGCCGCACCACCACGCCGGTGCCGCCGGCAGCCGCAGCTGCTCGCCGAGCAGGCGCTCGCATGCGCCCGGCAGGAACGCCAGCAGGGCGGGGTTCTCGAGCACGCCGGCGCCGAGCCCGTTCACGACGTGCACGCGCCCGCGGCGCACGGCCTCGACGAGTCCGGCGATGCCGAGCCGCGAGTCGCCGCGCATCTCGAGCGGGTCGCACCACGTCGAGTCGACCCGTCGCAGGATCACGTCGACGCGGTCGACGGGCTTCGAGCGCGGCCAGCGCGGCGGCTGGATCCATACGCTCCCCTCGTGCACGACGAGGTCGCTGCCCTGCACCAGCGGGAAGCCGAGGTGATTCGCGATGTACGCCTGGTCGTACGCGGTCTCGGAGTGGGTGCCGGGCGACAGCACGACCACGCGGGGGTCGGTGTCGCCGGCGTCGGCGCTGCGCAGCAGGGCATCGCGGAACGCCGCGAAGTAGGGGGCGAGCCCGTGCAGATCGGCTTCCTGGTACAGCTCGGGCAGCAGGCTCGAGATCACCTGCCGGTTCTCCATGGCGTAGCCGAGGCCCGACGGCGCCTGCACGCGGTCGCTCAGCACCCGCCACTCGCCGTCGGCGTCGCGGCCGAGGTCGGTGGCGGTCATGAGGAGCGGATGCCGGTCGGCGATGCTCGGGCGGGCGATGGCGCGCACGAACCCGGGGTGCGCGACGACCGCCGCGGCGGGGATGACTCCGTCGGCGAGCAGCCGCTGGTCGCCGTAGAGGTCGGCCATGATCGCGTTCAGCAGCTCGGCCCGCTGGGCGAGACCCACTTCGAGCCGCGACCACGACGCCGCGTCGACCACGAGCGGGAACGGGTCGAGTCGCCACGGGCGGGTGCCCTCGCGGTGCGTGTATGTCACGCCGTCGTCGGCGAGCGCCGATGCGATCTCGGCGTCGACGCGATCCACCTCGGACGGCGTGAGGCTGAGCGTCGCAGCCGCCAGGGCCTTCCACGCCGGGCGCAGGGTGCCCTCGGGGCCGATCACCTCGTCGAAGCGCGCGGCCTCCCCCGCGTCGCCACCCGGAAGGGGCAGCGTCGCCTGGGTGAGGCTCGTCGCGTAATCGTGGAGGACGGTCACCGCGGGGGAACCCTCCGCAGATCGAGGGTGTGCGGGTAGTCGGTGGTCGCGGCGGCACGACCGGCCTCCCGCATCGCGGCGATGTCGAGGCGGCCCGGAGTGTGACCGTGCGGGGCGAACCGGGCGGCGCGGCGCGCCTCGGCCTCGTTCGCGTTCACCGGCGGGTGGTCGTACGAGCGTCCGCCCGGATGCACCACGTGATACGTCGCCCCGCCGAGCGAGGCCTCGGCCGCGGCATCCACCACGTCGAACACCAGCGGGGCGTGCACCGGGATCGACGGATGCAGGGCAGACCACGGCTGCCAGGCACGGTAGCGCACGCCGGCGTAGTACTCGCCGAGGTGCCCGGTCGGGGTGAGAGGCACAGGTACACCCTGACACGTCACGAGGTGCCGGGCCGCATCGACGCCTCGCACCCGCACCTGGATGCGCTCGACCGACGAGTCGACGTAGCGCGCCGTGCCGCCGGCCGTCGCCTCCTCGCCGAGCACGTGCCAGGGCTCGATCGCCTGACGCAGCTCGAGCTCGACGCCGTGCCCCGACGCCCCGCCGATACGGGTCATCCCGATGCGCGGGAAGCGGAACTCGACGAACGGATCGAGCCACGTCTCCTCGAACGCGATGCCGTGTGCGCGCAGGTCGGCCACGACCTCGGCGATGTCGGCAGCGGCGCCCTGCGGCAGCAGGAAGTCCTCGTGCAGGCGCGTGCCCCACCGCACGAGCGGCGCCGTGTACGGCTTCTCCCAGAACATCGCGACAAGGCTGCGCACGAGCAGCGCCTGCACGAGGGCGAGCTCGGGATGCGGCGGCATCTCGAACCCGCGCAGCTCGAGCAGGCCGAGCCGGCCGCGGCTGGAGTCGGGGCTGTACAGCTTGTCGATGCAGAACTCGGAGCGGTGGGTGTTGCCGGTCAGGTCGGTGAGCAGATGCCGCAGCGCCCGGTCGACGAGCCACGGCAGGGCGGTGGCGTCGGGGTCGTCGGTGACGGCCGCGAGGCGGTTCACCTCCTGCAGCGCGATCTCCATCTCGTAGACCGCTTCGGGGCGACCCTCGTCGAACCGGGGCGCCTGGCTCGTCGGCCCGATGAACCGACCTGAGAAGAGATAGGAGAGAGACGGATGCCGCTGCCAGTAGGCCACGAGCGACGCGAGCAGGTCGGGTCGGCGCAGCAGCGGGGAGTCGATCGGCTGCGTGCCGCCGAGGGTGATGTGGTTGCCGCCGCCGGTGCCGGTGTGGAGGCCGTCGAGGTCGAACTTCTCGGTGCTGAGGCGGCTGTGCCGCGCGTGCTCGTAGAGCGACAGGGTGAGGTCGCGCTGATCGGCCCACGATCCGGTCGGCTGCACGTTGACCTCGATGACCCCGGGGTCGGGGGTGACGACCAGCTGCGTGAGCCGCGCGTCGGGCGGCGGGCCGTAGCCCTCGAGAACGATCGGCACGCCGACGTCGCGGGCTGCCGTCTCGATCACGGTCAGCAGGTCGGCGTACGCCTCGAGCGTGGTGGTCGGCGGGAGGAAGACGAGCACGTGGCCGCCGCGCGCCTCGATCGCGAGCGCGGTGCGGGGCGCGTCCGCCGGGTCGACCACCGAGACGGAGGGGATGCCGGGGGCCAGTGTCGGCCCGGCTTCGACGTACGACGGCTCGCCCTGCTGCTCGGGGTCGGTCCACGAGACCGAGTCGAGCGGCAGCCGCAGCCCCACGGCGCTCGAGCCGGGGGTGAGCACCAGCCGCCCGCGGCGGAAGCGCCAGGCGGGGCTCGTCCAGGCGTGGTCGGTCGTGATCGGCAGCACCCATCCGGTGGGCTCGGCGACGGATGCGTCGAGCTCGGCGAGCGCCGCCTCGTCGAGGCCGTCGTCGTCGGGGGCCGGGCCGGCCGGCTTGCGCACCTCGGCGGCGAGCACCGCAAGCGGGTCTTCGAACGCCGGGATCAGCTGCTCGGGCGGGAGGCCCAGCACCTCGGTGATGCGGCGCGCGAGCGCCGCGGCGCGGGCCGCGGCATCCGGATGCTCTTCACCCGTCCACGGATCGGCGAACAGCTGCGGATCGTGCCAGAGCGGCACGCCGTCGGTGCGCCACTGCAGCGCGATGTTCCAGCGCGGCAGCGGCTCGCCGGGGTACCACTTGCCGTCGCCCCGGTGCACGGCTCCGCCCTGTGCGTACGCGGCACGGAGTCGCTCGGCGAGGCCGGTGGCGAGCTCGCGCTTGTGGGTGCCGTCGGCGGCGGTGTTCCACTCCGCGGCGGTGGCGTCGTCGAGCGCCACGAACGTCGGCTCGCCGCCCATCGTGAGGCGCACGTCGCCCGCGCGCAGGCGCTCGTCGACGGCTTCACCGAGCGCGTCGATGCGCTCCCACTGCTGCCCGGTGTACGGCTTGGTGGTGCGCGGGTCCTCGTGCACCCGGCGCACCTCGTTGCGGAAGTGGAACTGCACCTCGACCGGCGCCGTCGCCCCCTCGATCGGCGCGGCGGTGCTCGGATGCGGGGTGGCCGACAGCGGGATGTGCCCCTCGCCCGCGAACAGGGCGCTGGTGGCGTCGAGCCCGACCCAGCCCGCGCCGGGGATGAACACCTCGGCCCAGGCGTGCAGGTCGGTGAAGTCGGCTGTCGGACCGCTCGGCCCGTCGAGCGACGCCTGGTCTGCGGCCAGCTGCACGAGGTAGCCCGACACGAAGCGGGCAGCGAGCCCGTGCGCCCGCAGGAGCGCGACGAGCAGCCAGGCCGAGTCACGGCACGAGCCGATCGCACGGCTCAGCGTCTCGTCGGGCGACTGCACGCCCGGCTCCATGCGCACGTCGTACGCGACGGCGTCGTGCACCGACCGGTTGAGCGCCGAGAGGAACTGCACGGTCGGCACACCCTCCACCGGGAGCGGCGGCTGCGCCAGCATCCACGCCTTCGCCTCTGCGCTGTCGTCGACGGGCGCCATGTAGGGGGCGAGGTCGGCCTCGAGCTCGGGCGCGTAGGCGAACGGGAACCGCTCGGCGTACTCCTCGATGAAGAAGTCGAACGGGTTGATCACCATCATGTCGGCGACGAGGCCGACGGTGATCTCGAGGCGGCTCACCTTCTCGGGGAAGACGATGCGCGCCACCCAGTTGCCGAACGGATCCTGCTGCCAGTTGATGAAGTGGTTCTTCGGGCTGATCGCGAGCGAGTACGCCTCGATCGGCGTGCGCGAGTGCGGTGCGGGACGCAGGCGCACGAGATGCGGATGCACCGTCACCGGCTCGGCGAAGTCATAGCCGGTGTAATGCTCGAGCGCCACCTTGATCGACATGGGTCCAGGGTGGCGCATATCTGTTGCCGGGTGGTTACGTGTGACCGCACGGAACCGGATGCCGCTGGGCTCTGCGCGGTCGCCCGCCCGTAGATGACTCGAACAAATGTCCGAGCCTCATGCCATGATGGATCCATGGAAATAGAACCTGCAGACGACGCGACGGGTGACGTGCGTGCGGCCGAGAACGCGGCGCTCGTGCACCTGGCCGACTCGCTCGCCGCGTTGCAGTCGATGATCGCGACGCTGCAGGCGCAGGAGAACGTCATTCTCGTCGCTGCCCGCGACATCGCCGACCTGCAGTCGAAGCGGCTTCCGGCAGACTTCCGCAACCGCGAGATGCCGCTGCGCAACACCACCGCCGAGCTGGCAGCGGCGCTGCGGGTGAGCGACCGCGTCGTTCAGGCGCGCATGGCCGATGCCTGGACCATGGTGGCCCGCTTCCCCGCCACCCACACCGCCCTCGCCGAAGGACGCATCACCCGCACGCACGCGTCGGTGATCGTCGACGCGGGTGCGGCGATCGTCGACGACGACGCGCGTGGCAGGTATGAGCACACTGCCCTCGATCGCGCGCAGGGAGAGACTCC
Source organism: Microbacterium terrae (assembly GCF_017831975.1). NCBI lineage: Bacteria > Bacillati > Actinomycetota > Actinomycetes > Micrococcales > Microbacteriaceae > Microbacterium > Microbacterium terrae. The sequence continues at coordinate 3,074,223 of NZ_JAFDSS010000001.1, forward strand.
TGGCCGACTGCGCCCGATCGCGCGCAGCCTCGCCGCGCGCGCCGAGCCGACGTCGGCCGCCGAGCGGCATCGCCGCGCCCGTGGTCGCCGTGGCGTGTTCGTGCGCGACGTCGAAGACGGCATGGCCGAGGTGCTCGCGGTGGTGCCGTCGGTGATCGGGCACGGCATCCACGACAGACTCACCCAGATGGCGCACGAAGTGCGACAGGCGTCATCGCACGACGACGCTGCGACGCTCGAACTGTTCGACGACGACGGCACGCCGGCCGAGCGCGACGCGCGCACGATGGACCACCTGCGCGCCGACATCCTCGCCGACCTCGCGCTCGCGGGTGGTCCGCTCGCGGCCGGCGACGGGCTCGACGCGATCCGCGCGCGCGTGCAGGTGACGCTTCCGGTGCTGGCGCTCGCGGGGGTGCGCGACGACGGCGCAGAGCTCGCCGGGGCCGGCCCCATCGACGCCGAGACCGCCCGGCGCCTCGCCGGCGGGGCCACGAGCTGGACGCGGGTGATGACACATCCGGTCACCGGAGCCGTACTCGCTGTCGACGGGTATCGCCCGACTGCAGATCTGCAGCGCGCGCTGCGCGTGCGCGACGAGCACTGCCGCTTTCCGGGGTGCCGCCAGCCGGTGTGGCGCTGCGATATCGACCACAGCCACGACGCAGCGCTCGGCGGCGAGACCCGCGTCGACAATCTGGCCCACGTCTGTCGTCGGCATCACGTGCTGAAGCACTCGCAGCAGTGGAGGGTGCGCCATCTCGGAGGCGGATCGCTCGAATGGACCACGCCGGCCGGGCGCACCTACGTCGACGTGCCTTCGCCGACGCTGCGCTTCCTCCCGACCGATGTCCCCGACGGTGATCCGCCGCCGTATTGAGGTGCACACGACCCGCCCCTCGATGGCGGCGATCGATGACGGCAATCGACGACGGCAATCGACGACGGCGGAGCCCGGGAGTGGCCTGCTCCGCGGGGTCTCCACCGTCGTCCGTGCTCAGAGGGCGCTCGCGCACTGCCTCCGGTTCGCCCCGGCCCCGGGCAGTTCTCGGGCTTCGAGCTTTGCCACGCCGGGTCGACCTGTGTGGACCGGCCCGGTCATGCGTCGACCGGCCGGCCTACTTCGTATCGTCGGGAGCCGCCGGCTCGGCGGCATCAGTTCCCGCCTCAGCGCCGACGATCACGGCCACGTCATCCGTCGCTGCGGAATCGTCGGCCTCCCCGGCATCCGTCCCTGCCCCCTCGAGCAGCTGGGTCGGGATCAATCCCGTGCCCTCGGCGTCGGGGTGCACCAGGGCGACGGCGGCGGGGCCGCGCACCGCGTCGGACGCGTCGATGTGCGGGTCGGCTGCGCGCGCGGCGCGCATCTCCTCGGAGTTCAGCAGCAGATTCAGCAGGATCGCCACAATCGCGCCCGCCGAGATGCCCGAGTCGAAGATCAGCTGGAACCAGGTGGGGAACTCCTCGTAGATCGTCGGCGTCACCGTCGGCAGGAGCGCGATGCCCACTGAGATCGCCACGATGAGCACATTCTTGTTGTTGAAGCGCACCTTGGTCAGCGTCCGGATGCCCGACGCGGCCACCATGCCGAACAGCGCGATGCCGGCGCCGCCCAGCACCGCACGCGGCACGCCCTCGACCACCGCCGCCACCGCGGGGATGAGGCCGAGGACCACCAGGATCGCGCCGGCCATCGTCGCGACGAAGCGCGATCGCACACCGGTGAGCGAGACGAGCCCCACGTTCTGGGCGAACGCGGTGTACGGGAACGTGTTGAAGATGCCGCCGACAACGGTGCCGAGGCCGTCGGCGCGCAGGCCGTCGGCGAGCTGGCGACGCGTAACCGGCTTCTCGACGATCTCGCCGACGGCGATCATGTCGCCGGTCGTCTCGGTCATGATCACGATGCCGACGACGAGCATCGACAGGATCGAGAAGATCTCGAACTGCGGCAGACCGAAGTAGAAGGGGGTCACGATCGCGAACCACTGGGCGTCGGCCACGTGCGACCAGTCGACCATCCCGGGCACGAACAGGGCGGCGATCGTGCCGATCACGAGACCCAGCAGCACCGACACCCGCTGCAGCGCCGGCGGGGCGAACCGCTCGATCAGCACGATGACGAGCAGCGTGCCCATGGCGAAAGCCACGTTGATCGGCGGAGCGCCCGGGTGCTCCTCGGTCGCACCGGTCATGATCCACCCGGCTGCGACCCGCATGAGCGACAGGCCGATGATGAGGATGACGGTGCCGGTCACGATCGGCGGGAAGAAGCGGAGCAGCTGCGAGAAGAACGGTGCGATGAGGATCATGAAGACGCCGCACGCGATCACCGCGCCGAACACCGTCTGCACGCCGTGCTGCTGCCCGATCGCGATCATCGGACCCACCGCCGCGAAGGTCACGCCCTGCATGAGCGGCAGTCGCACTCCGAAACGCCAGAACCCGATGGACTGCACGATGGTGGCGAGCCCCGCGACGAAGAGATCGGCACTGATGAGGAAGGCGAGCTCCTCCGGCGAGAAGCCCAGCGCGCCGCCGACGATCAGGGGCACGGCGACCGCGCCGGCGTACATCGCGAGCACGTGCTGCAGGCCGAGGGGGAAGAGGCGGCCGAGCGGTGGAACCGCGTCGACGGAGTTCTCCATCGTGCGGCCCGTTCGGCCCGTGCGCGGTGACCGCGCCGCCTTGCCGGTGGTGGCCGTGTCGTCTGTCTTCGTCATGCGCGCGCTCCCTGAACCCGGAGCGGCGACCAGCGGATGCGCCCTGTCGCCGTTGGGTGAACCTACCCGCGCGCTTGCGTCGTCACCAGGGCGAGGCGAGTTTCGTCGCGGGGATTTCACCGCGCGAAACCGACCCGCAACACGGCGGCGGGCATCGCAGACCCTGCGTCAGGGAACGGGCACGCCGCCCGGTTCCGCCTCGGTCAGCACCAGCACCCCGGTCTCGTCGGCGCCGCAGAAGCGGGCGAAGGAGCCGAAGTACGAGTCGGCGTTCGACCCACCTGGCAGGTCGTCGACCTCGACCACCGCACCGATCGCGGCGACGGGGTCGCCGTCTCCGACCTCACCGGTCGCGAGCACGACCTCGTCGTCGTCCTGATGGGCGCCGTCGGGCCACACGATCCAGGCGCCGTCGGGATCCGACCCCGGCTCGTCGGCTCGCCAGGTGAAGCATCCGTTCGACTCCACCGCGACCGCGCCGTACAGCTGCTCCGCCGCCGTTCCGGCGATCTCCTCGGCGTCGGGCGGATCCAGCGTCGGCAGGCCGAATCCCGCGCGCGCACCGGGATCGCTGCACCCCGTCGCCGTCGCACAGACGACGAGACCGGCCAGCGCGATCGACAGTGCGCGGCGCACGGACATCAGGCTGTGAACACCGAGCACACGTCGCCGACCGCGGCGCGGCCGCCGAGCGCCTCGAGCTCCATCAGCACGGCGGTGCCGACCACCACGCCGCCGAGCGCTCCGACGAGCTCGTGCGCGGCGACGAGGGTTCCGCCCGTCGCGAGCACGTCGTCGACGAGCAGCACGCGGGTGCCGTCGGCGATGTCGTCGTGCGCTTCGATCGTCGCCGTGCCGTACTCGAGGGCGTAGTCGACGGATGCCGCGGGCCGCGGCAGCTTGCCCGCCTTGCGGATCGGCACGAGGCCCACGTCGGCGCGCATGGCGACGGCACCGGCGAGGAGGAAGCCGCGCGCCTCGACGCCGGCGACCACGTCGAACGTGCCCGCGAACGGCTCGATCATCGCGTCGATCACGGCGGTGAGCGCGGCGCCGTCGGCCAGCAGCGGCGTGATGTCGCGGAAGAGGATGCCCGGCTCGGGGTAGTCCGGGATCGTGCGGATGAGCGATTCGGCGCGTGCGAGGGCTTCGTTCACCCGCCAACCCTAACGCCGCGCGCGCCGCAGCCACGGGTCGAAGATGGTCGGACACGCGCCGCGGACACCGGAATGTAAGCGCTTGCAGTACCCTGGCCTCATGACTTCGCCCGAGACCGCTTCGCGCAACGATGCGACCATCACCACCGCGGGATCCGAATGGTGGCGCACCGCCGTCATCTACCAGATCTACCCCCGATCGTTCGCCGACGCAACAGGTGACGGCATCGGCGACCTCCCGGGCATCACCGCGCACCTCGACGATCTGCGCGATCTCGGCGTCGACGCCCTCTGGCTGAGCCCGTTCCAGCGCTCGCCCCAGAAGGACGCCGGGTACGACGTCTCGGACTACTGCGACGTCGATCCGCTGTTCGGTACCCTCGCCGACTTCGACGAGATGCTCGCCGGGGCGCACGCCCGCGGCATCCGTCTCATCGTCGACCTCGTGCCGAACCACTCGTCGGATCAGCACGTCTGGTTCCAGGAGGCGCTCGCCTCCCCCGCCGGCAGCGACGCCCGCGCCCGCTACATCTTCCGCGACGGCAAGGGCACGAGCGGCGAGCTGCCGCCCAACAACTGGGAGTCGGTCTTCGGCGGCCCCGCGTGGAGCCGCATCACCGAGGCCGACGGCACCCCCGGCCAGTGGTACCTGCACATCTTCGACTCGTCGCAGCCCGACTTCGACTGGACCAACCCCGAGGTGCGCGAGGAGTTCCGCCGGGTGCTGCGGTTCTGGCTCGACCGCGGTGTCGACGGCTTCCGCGTCGACGTCGCCCACGGCATGATCAAGGCCGACGGCCTGCCCGACTACCTGCCCGACCCCGAGGCCGGCTCGATGGGCGGCGAGGCCGCCGACGTTCCGTACTGGGGCCAGGACGGCGTGCACGACATCTACCGCGACTGGCGACTGCTGCTCGAGGAGTACGACGGCGACCGGGCGCTCTGCGCCGAAGCATGGCTGCCGACGCTCGAGAAGACGGCACGGTGGGTGCGGCCCGACGAGATGCACCAGGCGTTCAACTTCATCTACCTCGAGACGCCGTGGGATGCCGCCGCCCAGCGCGCGGTGATCGACGAGTCGATCGCCGCGTTCGGCGCGGTCGGCGCCCCGAGCACCTGGGTGCTCTCGAACCACGACGTCGTGCGGCACGCGTCGCGTCTCGCGCTCACCGCCGAGAACCCCCAGGGCGCCGGCATCGGGCCGGACTCCCCCGGCCTGCCGATCCCCGAGGTGGGCCTCCGCCGCGCTCGCGCCGCGACCACCCTCATGCTGTCGCTGCCGGGCTCGTCGTACCTGTACCAGGGTGAGGAGCTCGGCCTGCCCGAGGTCATCGACATCCCGGGCGACGCCCGTCAGGACCCCACCTGGTTCCGCACGAACGGCGAGCGCTACGGACGCGACGGATGCCGCGTTCCGCTGCCGTGGGAGTCGGATGCCCCGGCCTACGGGTTCAGCGACACCGGTGCGACGTGGCTGCCCCAGCCCGCGGAGTGGGCGACGCTCGCGCGCGACGTGCAGGTCGCAGACCCCGCGTCGACGCTCTCGCTCTACCGCACGCTGATCGCGCTGCGTCGCGAGCACGGCCTCGGTGCCGGCTCGATCGTGTGGCTCGACGGCTTCGGCGACGACGTCGTGGCGCTGCGCAACGGCGCGGTGACCGTTCTCGCGAACATCGGCGAGAAGCCCGTCGCGGTCCCCGCCGGCACGGTGCTCGCCGCGAGCGGCCCTCTCGCCGACGGCGCACTCCCCGTCGACACGACAGTCTGGATCGCCGCCGCGTGACGCGCGCGGATCGGGCCACGACGTGGTGAGCATCGATGAGGTCGCGAGGGTCGCCGGAGTGTCGACCGCGACGGTCTCGCGCGCGCTGAGCGGGCGCGGGCACGTCTCGCTCGCCGCGAAGACCAAGGTGCAGGCGGCGGCGAAGGGCCTCGGCTACGTCGTGTCGGCGTCGGCGTCGAGTCTCGCGTCGGGCCGCACCCGCAACATCGGCGTGCTGGTGCCGTTCCTCGACCGCTGGTTCTTCTCGACGGTGCTGAGCGGCATCGCGTCGGCACTGATGCGCCGCGGGTACGACATCACGCTGTACGCCCTGTCGGCCGACCGCGACGAGCGTCGCGACGTGTTCGACACGTTCCTGCGCCGCCAGCGCGTCGACGGCGTGATCGCGATCTCGCTCGAACTCGGCGAGGACGAGACCGGGCGCCTGCTCGAGCTCGGCATGCCCGTCATCGCCATCGGCGGCCCCAATCCGAGGCTCACCACCCTCACCGTCGACGACCTCGCGGTCGCGCGCCTCGCCACCGAGCACCTCCTCACGCTCGGGCACCGCGACATCGCCCACATCGGGGCGAGCCCTGAGTTCGACGTCGACTTCCACGTGCCGACGCACCGCCGGCAGGGGTTCGAACAGGCGCTCTCCGACGCCGGCATCGAGGTGCGCCCCTCGCTGTTCGAGCCTGCGGACTTCACGATCGAGGGCGGGTTCCGCGCGGCGAAGCAGCTGCTCGGCAAGCCCGGGGGCCGGCCGACCGCGATCTTCGCGGCATCCGACGAGATGGCGATCGGAGCGCTGCTGGCCGCCCGAGAGCTCGGCTACCGCGTTCCCGAAGACCTGTCGGTCGTCGGCATCGACGGTCACGAGCTCGGCGAGTTCTTCCGCCTCACCACGGTCGACCAGTTCCCGCAGGGGCAGGGCGAGCGCGCCGCCGACGCGATCCTGGCCGAGCTCGAGGCGAAGGACGCCCACGCCGAGCCTGCCGCGCACGAGCCGGGCGAGCTCCCGTACGACCTGATCGTGCGCGGCTCGACCGCGCGACTCCTCGCCTGAGCAGGCTTTTCGTCTCGCTGCGCTCGCTCAACGAGCGGGGAATCGGTCGTTGAGCGAGGACGCGCAGCGACCGAGACGAAACGCCCCGACCACGCGGCGGGCCCCGGCTAGGCTCGACCGCATGACCCTCGCCTGAACGGGCGTTTCGTCTCGCTGCGCTCGCTCAACGAGCGGGGAATCGGTCGTTGAGCGAGGACGCGCAGCGACCGAGACGAAACGCCCCGACCACGCGACAGGCCCCGGCTAGGCTCAACCGCCCGACTCCTCGCCTGAGCAGGCGTTTCGTCTCGCTGCGCTCGCTCAACGAGCGGAGAATCGGTCGTTGAGCGAGGACGCGCAGCGACCGAGACGAAACGCCCCGACCACGCGACAGGCCCCGGCTAGGCTCAACCGCCCGACTCCTCGCCTGAGCAGGCGTTTCGTCTCGCTGCGCTCGCTCAACGAGCGGAGAATCGGTCGTTGAGCGAGGACGCGCAGCGCCCGAGACGAAACGCCCCGACCACGCGACAGGCCCCGGCTAGGCTCGACCGCATGACCCTCGACCTCGAAGCGCTCTACATCGATCTGCACCGTCACCCCGAGCTGTCGTTCCAGGAGACGCGCACGGCGGGGGTCATCGCGCATAGCCTCACCGACCTCGGCATCGAGTTCGAAGAGGGCGTCGGCAAGACCGGCGTCGCCGCCGTGATCCGAAACGGCGAGGGCCCGGTCGTGTGGCTGCGCGCCGACATGGACGCCCTCCCCGTGCCCGAGCAGACCGGCCTCGACTACGCGAGCACCGCCCGGGGCACCGACCCCGCCGGCACCGATGTGCCCGTCATGCACGCGTGCGGGCACGACATGCACGTGAGCTCGCTGCTGGGGGCGCTCGAGCGGCTCGTCGCGACGAAGAGCGAGTGGAGCGGCACCGTCGTGGCGGTGTTCCAGCCCGCCGAGGAGTACGGCGCCGGCTCGCAGGCGATGATCGCCGATGGCGTGCTCGACCGGTTCCCGCGGCCCGACATCGTGCTCGGCCAGCACGTGACCCCGCTTCCCGCGGGCACCATCGGCGTGCGTAGCGGCACGCAGATGGCGGCATCCGACGGCCTCACCGTCACCCTGCTCGGCCGCGGCGGCCACGGCTCCCGGCCGCAGGCGACGATCGACCCGATCGTCATGGCGGCCGCGACGGTGATGCGACTGCAGACGGTGGTCTCGCGCGAGGTCGACCCGCGCGACGTGGCGGTGGTGACGGTCGGCTCGATCCACGCCGGACTCAAGAACAACATCATCCCCGCCGAGGCGAAGCTCGAGCTCAGCCTCCGCTACCCCGACGACGAGGCGCGCGCCCGTGTGCTCGAGAAGGTGGAGCGCATCGTGCGCGCCGAGGCGCTCGCCTCGGGCGCCGAGGAGCCGCCGGTGATCGTCACCGACCACTCGCTCCCGCCGACGATCAACGACGTCGATGCGACCGCCCGCCTCACCGCCGCGTTCGACAGGGCGTTCGGCGCCGGCACCGTCATCGATCCCGGCATGTTCACCGGCAGCGAGGACGTCTCGTGGTTCGCCCGCGAGGCCGGCGTTCCGCTGGTGTTCTGGTTCTGGGGCGGCGTCGACCCCGCGGCTTTCGCGGCAGCGAAGGCGGCGGGCACCGTCGAGCGCGACATCCCGACCAACCACTCGCCGTTCTTCGCACCCCTGCTGCAGCCGACGCTCGCGAACGGCGTCGAGAACCTCGTTGTCGCTGCGCGCGAGTTCCTCACCGACGCCCCCGCCTGAGCCGGACGCCTCCGCCCGAGCCGGGCGCTCCCGCCCGACCCGAACGGTCGGCCGAGCCGGGGGCCGCCCTCAGTCATCCGAGGGAGCGACGACCGGCTCGCGCGCATCGACGAGGCGCTGACCCGAGATCACCCCGGGCAGTCCGCGGCGGTCGGGTGTCGTGAGCACGACGATCACCGATGCGACGGCGAACAGCGCCGCGACGAATCCCCAGAGCGTCGGCAGCGCGATGAGCACGAGGTATCCGCCGATGCCGCCCGCCCACCGCAGGAACCGGGCGATCGGCACGAAGATCGGCCCTCCCTCGTACCGCAGCCGCACCGCGTGGTCGCCCACGGTGGCGCCCGTGGTGACGGTGACCACGAACCACACGACGATCGCGGTGACGTCGCCCACCGTCTCGGCCGCACTGCCGTCGCGGACGGCATCCGTCGCCCCGAGGGCGTTCAGCACCGCCTGCACGATCACCATCACCGAGAACGCGGTGAGCCAGGCGCCCAGCACATCGCACACCATCGCGAGGTACTTGCGGGCACGGGTGACCGGCTGCGGAGAGGTGGTGTCGGCACCGGGCACGAAGCCGCGATGACGGCTGGGCACGGCCAGGGCGATCAGCGATCCGATGACCGCGCCCGCGGTGTTCGTGAGCAGGTCGTCGACGTCGAACTCCCGATACGCGCAGGGGTAGAACCCCCACATGCCGGTCAGCTGGGCCGTCTCGACGAGGAGCGACAGGCCGAGACCGACGAGGAGCGCGGTCAGGATGCCCCGGCCCGTGAGCACGCGCAGGAAGAAGCCCAGCGGCAGGAAGAGCAGCACGTTGAGCAGCAGCTGCAGCACGAGGGGATCGGCCAGGAAGAGCCCGGGCCGCATGAGCGCACCGCGCAGGGCGCCGACGAAGGCGAAGAGCTCGAACCGCGGCGATGCGCACACCATCGTCTCGCGGTCGGGCAGCGGCAGAAGGGTGTACGCCAGGATGGCGACGAGCGACACCAGGGCACCGGCCCACAGCGCGAACCGGGCGAACCCGAAGCCGCCGGTGCGCCGGTAGCTCCACGCGATGAACGGCACGAAGACGGCGATCGCCACGACCGCGCTCAGACCGACCGCGGTGAAGCCGAGCATCACCGGCGCACCCATGCGGCGAGTCTTCCAGACCCGGCGCACCCTGCCCACGCGGATCTGTTCCGGACCCGCCCGCTGCGGCCGTATGGATTCCGTGAGGATGGGCTTCCGGATGCGTCCGCGGCGCTCGCACGCGCGTAGCATCACCCGCCGTGACGAATGATTCCCGTGAGGTCAGCGACGAGCCGCCTTTGGCGAAACGCCTGATCATCGGCGAGCCGCTGACCTCGGAAGCCCTCGACGAGCAGCTGCTCCCGAAGCGCCGCGCGCTGCCGATCTTCGCGTCCGACGCGCTCAGCTCGGTGGCGTACGCGCCGCAGGAGCTGCTGATGATCCTGCTCATCGGCGGCACCGCGTTCCTGGCGCTCAGCCCCTGGGTCGCCGCGGGCGTCGTGCTGCTGCTGATCGTGGTCGTCGTCAGCTATCGCCAGCTCATCAAGGCATACCCGTCGGGCGGCGGCGACTACGAGGTCGCGCGCACGAACCTCGGCGAGGTGCCCGGCGTGGTCGTGGCATCCGCCCTCCTCGTCGACTACGTGCTGACCGTCGCGGTGTCGGTCGCCTCGGGCGTCGACAACATCATCTCCGCCATCCCCGGACTCGACCCGGCCCGCATCGAGCTGGCCGTCGGCTTCGTCATCCTGATCATCGTCGTGAACCTGCGGGGCGTGCGTGAGGCGTCGTTCGCGTTCGCGATCCCCACCTACGTCTTCATCGGCTCGGTCGCCGTCATGATCGTCGCGGGCCTCGTGCGCACCGCGCTCGGCGACCCGCCCGTCGCCTCGAGCGCGGAGTACGCGGTGCAGGGCGAAGAGCTCACGCAGGCCGCGATGATCCTGCTCGTTCTGCGCGCGTTCTCGTCCGGATGCTCCGCCCTCACCGGCGTCGAGGCCGTGTCGAACGGCGTGCCCGCGTTCCGCAGGCCCAAGGTGCGCAACGCCCAGTCGACGCTCTCGCTCATGGGCGGCATCGCGATCCTGCTGTTCGCCGGCCTCACCGCGATCGGCCTCATCTCGGGCGTGCACTACGCCGAGAACGCGTGCCACCTCATCGGCTTCGACTGCAGTCAGCCGCAGCCGAGCCTCATGGCTCAGGTGGCCGCGGCCACGTTCGGCGCCGGGTCGATCCCGTTCTTCATCATCCAGGCGGCGACCGCGTGCGTGCTGCTGCTCGCCGCCAACACCGCGTTCAACGGCTTCCCGCTGCTCGGCTCGGTGCTCGCCCGCGACGGCTACGCCCCGAAGGCGATGAACACGCGCGGCGACCGGCTCGTCTACTCGAACGGCATGATCCTGCTCGGCATCGGCGCGATCGTCGTGCTCGTCGTGTTCCGCGCGAACCTGACCACGCTCATCCAGCTGTACATCATCGGCGTGTTCGTGTCGTTCTCACTCGGGCAGATCGGCATGGTGCGCCACTGGAAGCGTGTGCTGCGCGACCTCGCGAAGCTGCCGACGGATGCCGCGGCCCAGGTCTCGGCATCCGTCGAGCGGCGCTCGGCGTACAAGGGGCTCGTGATCAACACGCTCGGAGCGGCGATGACCGTCTTCGTGCTGCTGATCGTGACGATCACGAAGTTCACCCACGGCGCCTGGCTCGTGTTCATCGCGATCCCGGTGCTCGCGGTGCTCATGGTCGGCGTGCACCGCTACTACCGCGACGTTGAGCACGAGATCGCCGTCGACGACGCGACCCACTTCGGGTCCGAGGGCGACCTCGCCATCGTGCTGGTGAACCGCCTGCAGAAGCCGGTGATCAAGGCGATCGACTACGCCCTCGCGGCACGCCACGACAAGACCATCGCCGTGCACGTCGCGGTGAGCGAGGCCGAAGTGCTCGAACTGCAGCGCCAGTGGGCGGAGCACCGCATCCCGATGAAGCTCGTGATCATCGATTCGCCGTACCGCTCCTACGCGTCGCCTGTTGCGAAGTTCATCAAGCACTACCGCGAGCAGCACGGGTCGTCGGTGGTGACCGTGTACCTGCCGCAGTACATCGTGGGCCACTGGTGGGAGTCGCTGCTGCACAACCGGCGCTCGCGGCGCATCGCGCAGCAGCTGATGCTCGTGCACGGCGTCTCGATCACGCTGGTGCCGTGGCTGCTCGATTCGACCGAGCTGATCTACGGCCGGCGCTCGCGCCCGCTCCCGGGCGACGAGCGGGCGGGGCGCCCGGCGCCGCCGATCGAGCGGCACGGACGCAGGGTGAGCAGACCTGCGGGCCCGCCGACCCAGACAGAGTCCGCCGAGACGCCGACGCCCGCCGGAGTATGACCCGAGCCTGACCCGGCTTCGGGCACGGGGCGGAGCGATCCGAAGGGTCGCACCCCTCCGCCCCGGCGGACGTGCGGGACGAAGGGGTGCGGATCGTGCTCGGGTTCAGCCTGCGTACGTCTCGAACTCCGCCACGCGCGGGGTGGCGGTCGAGCCCGTGATCTCGAAGTTGATCTTCTTCAGCGTCGTGGATGCGAACGACGCGGTTCCGGCGCTCGTGCCGGAGGCCAGCACCGCGCCGGTGTCGTTGTTCACGACGCGCCACGAGGTGATGTTGCCGACGGCTCCGGATGCTTCGCGGATGACGACCTTCGACACGGTCTTCGCCGAGTCCCACTTCACCGAGATGCGCCCGGTGCTGCCCGACGGCGACCAGTAGGTGGTCGCGGATCCGTCGATGGCGCTGCCGTACGACGTGCCGCCGCCCTTGCCCGACCCGTCAGCGCCCGCGCCGAGGCTGAGGTTCGTGCCGGTGGGAGGCGTCGTGGGAGTGGGTGTCGGCGTGGAGGTCGGAGTCGTCGTCGGCGTCGGGGTCGTGGTCGCCGTCGGCTCCGGGTCGGGGTTCTGCGGGGTGCACGAGCCGTCCGACACCTTCAGGCCGGTGTTCGCGCCCGCCGTCGCCGCGACGACGCTCGGCACGCAGTTCGCGGCATCCGCCGTGAACGCGTACGGGATCGACACCGACGTCGTCGACGTGGGGTTCGGTCCAGCCGGGTTGTAGTCGTCGCCATTGGCCGGCGACCAGGTCACGTTGTCGAAGATGTTGCCGCTGACCTGCCAGGTTCCGGCCTGGTCGGTGTAGAAGGTGCCCAGCACGTCCTTCGAGTCCTCGAAGTAGTTGCTGTCGACCCGCGCCTGAGCTCCCGCGCGCGAGTTGATGCCCGACTCGTTGAGGCTCACGTAGTGGTTGTTGTACATGTGCGCGATGCCGCCGCGCAGGAGCGGCGCACGCGAGTCGATGTTCTCGTACAGGTTGTGGTGGAACGTCACGAACCCGTTCGCGCGGTCGCTCTCACTCGAGCCGATGAGCCCGCCGCGGCCGGAGTTGCGCAGGATGCTGTACGACAGCGTCACGTACTTCGTGTCGGCCTTCATGTCGAAGAGACCGTCGAAGCCCTCGGACTCGCCGCCCGACGCCTCGAGCGTCGTGTGGTCGACCCACACGTTGCGCACGCTGCTCTCCATGCTGATCGCGTCGCCGCCGTTGGAGGTCGGCGATCCCGACTTCTTGACGTTCCGCACGGTCACGTTCTGCACGATGATGTTCTCGGCCTCGCGGATGTGGATGCCGATCTCGTCGAAGACCGCACCCGAGCCGACGCCGATGATCGACACGTTGCTGATCTGCTTGAGCTCGATCACCCCGGCGGCGGTGTTGCAGCTGCCCGACACCTTCGCGGTGTTGCCGGGGGTGATCCGCCCTTCGACCTGGATGGTGATGGGCGTGGTGTCGGTCGCGCGGGCGCACAGCGCCGCGTGGATCTCGGTTCCGGTCGTCGCGCGCACCACTGCGCCTCCGGCGCCGCCGGTCGTGCCGCCGTTCTGCGTGGCGAACCCGGTGGCTCCGTCGGTCGCCGCGTGGGCTGCGGGCAGGCTGACTCCCATGATCGCTCCGGCTGCCACCAGGGCTCCGGCCGCGGTGGCGGCGATCGTTCTGCGGACGTTCGTTCTCTTCATCGCTCTTCCTTCTCACCATTGAGTGGGCACTCGACATCGAGTGCGTCCTTCTCGGCGTCCGCTCCGAGAAAGCGCTTTCTCAGCCATGATAGGAGGTGGATGCGTCTGGCGGCAAGCCCTTTCCCGCGAGGTGTGAGGAATCTCATCGACACCCGGCGGGTGCGCCCGACCGCCCGGGGCGCCGCCATCGCGCGTAGCCTGGAAGGGTGAGTTCCCCTGCGTCCGTCCTCGATCTCGCTGCGATCCGCGCCGACTTCCCCCTGCTCGCCGAGCAGGTGAACGGGCAGCCGCTCGTCTACCTCGACTCGGGCGCCACCAGCCAGAAGCCGCAGGCGGTCATCGACGCCGAGGTGGCCTTCCTGACCCGATCGAACGCGGCAGTCCACCGCGGCGCGCACACGCTCGCGGCCGAGGCCACCGAGCTGTTCGAAGACGCCCGCGCCGCCGTCGCCGGCTTCGTCGGCGCCCAGCCCGAACAGCTGGTGTGGACGAGCGGAGCGACCGCCGGACTCAACCTCGTCGCCTACGCGATCGGCAACGCCTCGGTCGGTCGCGGGGCCCCGGCGAGCGCCCGCTTCGCGCTTGGGCAGGGCGACGAGATCGTGATCACCGAGACCGAGCACCACGCCAACCTCATCCCCTGGCAGGAGCTCGCCGCCCGTACCGGCGCGGTGCTTCGCCACATCCCCGTTCGCGACGACGGCACGCTCGACCTCGAGGTCGCGGCATCCGTCATCGGCGAACGCACGCGCATCGTCGCGTTCACGCACGTGTCGAACGTGCTCGGCATCGTGAACCCGGTCGGTGAGCTCATCGCGCTCGCGCAGAAGGTCGGTGCGGTGACGGTGATGGATGCCTGCCAGTCGGCGCCGCACCTGCCGCTCGATCTGCCGGCGCTGGGCGTCGACCTCGCCGTCTTCTCGGGCCACAAGATGCTCGGGCCGTACGCGATCGGCGGACTGTACGGACGCAGCGACGTGCTCGAGGCGCTCCCGCCGTTCCTCACCGGCGGATCGATGATCACCACCGTCACGCTCGAGAAGGCCGACTACCTGCCTCCGCCGCAGCGGTTCGAGGCGGGGACCCAGCCGGTGTCGCAGGCCGTCGCCCTCGCGGCGGCGGTGCGCTACCTCGACGCGGTGGGCATGCCGGCGGTGCACGCGCACGAGAAGGCGCTCGAGCAGCGCATGGGCGAGGGACTGCGCTCGATCCCGGGCATCCGCCTGCTCGGCGACCCCTCGACAGGCTCGGGGACCACGACCGGTTCGGGGGCCACGGGTGTCGAGCGCGTGGGTCTGTGGGCCTTCGACGTCGACGGGGTGCACGCGCACGACGTCGGCCAGTTCCTCGATGCCCGCGGTGTCGCCGTGCGCGTCGGCCACCACTGCGCCCAGCCGCTGCACCGCCGATTCGGCCTCACCGCGTCGGTGCGCGCCTCGGCCGCCGTCTACAACACCGAGGCCGATGTCGACACGTTCCTCGACGCCGTCTCGGGTGTGCGCGCGTTCTTCGGGGCCGGCGCATGAGCGGGCTCGAATCGCTCTACCAGGAGCTCATCCTCGACCACTCGAAGCGCCCGCACGGCAAGGGTCTCGCCGACGACGAGGGCCGCACCGCCACGTCGTACCAGCGCAACCCGATCTGCGGAGACGAGATCACCCTGCGCGTGCGGGTCACCGACGACGGTTCGGCCGTGAGCGAGATCACGTGGGACGGGGCGGGATGCTCCATCTCACAGGCATCCGCATCGATGCTGGTCGCGCTGGTCGAAGAGGACGGCGGTGACGACGGACTCGGCCGCGAGGCGGCATCCGCCCTCGTCGACGGCTTCCGTGAGGCGCTGCGCTCGCGCGGCACCATCCCGCTCGACGAGGAGACCTTCGGCGACGCAGCCGCACTGTCGGGGGTGTCGAAGTACACCGCCCGGGTGAAGTGCGCGATGCTCGCCTGGGTCGCCTTCGAAGACGCCCTCGCCCGGGCCTGAACCGGGCTCCTCCGGAAGCGCGCGATCCCGGGCCCGACCCCGGGACGCGACCGTAGGGGCTCCGTGAGGGAGTGGGCCGAGGGCGTTTCCATTTCGTGAGGACGCCCGCGACACCACCCCGCGCAGGGTTGCATCGGATGTCGAACCCCGCCTCTCCGGCGGGGCGATCCGAGCCCCTGGAGTCCCCGTGCTGGATGCCGTCTATCTCGCGACCACGATCGCGCTCTTCGCGCTCGTGGCGCTGATCGCCACCGCTGTGGAGAGGATGGGCCCGCACGCCCGGCCGTCCTCCCGCCCCGAGCAGGCCACCGGGGAGGAGCGTCGGTGATCGTCTTCTCGCTCATCGCCGCCGTGCTCGGCGTCGCCGCCGTCGTCTACCTGGTGGTCGCCCTGGTGAAGCCGGAGAAGTTCTGATGGACGCCACCACCGTGTGGACGGGCATCCTCCAGATCGCCACCGTCCTTCTCATCCTCGCGCTCCTCTACCGACCGCTGGGCGACTGGATCGCCCGCGTCTACACGTCGGCGAAGGACTGGCGCATCGAGCGCGGCATGTACCGCCTCGTGGGCGTCGACCCCCGGTCGGAGCAGACCTGGCAGGGCTACGCCCGCGGCGTGCTCGCCCTCTCGCTCGTGGGCGTGCTGTTCGTCTACGCGCTGCAGCGGTTCCAGGCGGTGCTGCCCTACTCGCTCGGCCTCCCGGCCGTGCCCGAGGGCCTCGCCTTCAACACCGCCGTCTCGTTCGTCACCAACACCAACTGGCAGTCGTACTCGCCCGAGCTCACCCTCGGGTACACGGTGCAGCTCGCCGGGCTCGCGGTGCAGAACTTCGTGTCGGCCGCCGTCGGCATCGCCGTCGCGATCGCGCTCGTGCGCGGCTTCGCTCGGCGTGGCTCATCGACCATCGGCAACTTCTGGGTCGACCTGACTCGAGGCATCGTGCGGCTGCTCCTGCCGCTGTCGATCATCGCCGCGGTCGCGCTGCTCACCGCCGGAGTGGTGCAGAACTTCGCCGGCTTCACGACCGTCGACACCCTCTCGGGCGGCACCCAGGTGATCCCGGGCGGCCCGGTCGCCTCGCAGGAGGCGATCAAGGAGCTCGGCACGAACGGCGGCGGATTCTTCAACGCCAACTCCGCGCATCCGTTCGAGAACCCCACGCCGTGGACGAACATCCTCGAGATCCTACTGCTCCTCGCGATCCCGGTCGCCATGCCGCGGGCCTTCGGCCGGATGGTCGGAGACGACCGCCAGGGCTACGCGATCCTCGGAGTGATGGGCACGCTCTTCCTCCTGTCGATCACGGCCCTCACGTGGCTCGAATCACGGGGGCTCGGCACCGCTCCGCAGCTCGCGGGTTCGGCGATGGAGGGCAAGGAGGTGCGGTACGGCATCTGGGGCTCGACGCTCTTCGCCGGGTCGACGACGCTGACGAGCACGGGCGCGGTCAATTCGATGCACGACTCGTACACCGCGCTCGGCGGCATGGTGCCGATGATCAACATGATGCTCGGCGAGGTCGCCCCCGGCGGCGTCGGATCGGGACTGTACGGGATGCTCGTGCTCGCGGTCATCGCCGTGTTCGTCGGCGGCTTGCTCATCGGACGCACGCCCGAGTACCTGGGCAAGAAGATCGGCCCGCGCGAGATCAAGCTCGCGAGCCTGTACATCCTCGTCACGCCGATCCTCATCCTCACGGGCGTCGCGCTCAGCTTCGCGATCCCGGGCGTCCGCTCCGACATCGAGGCGACCTCGATCTGGAACCCGGGTGTGCACGGCCTCGGCGAACTGCTCTACGCCTTCACGTCGGCGGCGAACAACAACGGGTCGGCCTTCGCAGGTCTCACGGCGAACACGCCCTGGCTCAACACGGCGCTCGGCGTCGCGATGCTGCTGGGCCGCTTCATCCCGATCGTCCTCGTGCTCGCCCTCGCCGGCTCCCTCGCCGCTCAGGAACGCGTCCCGGCCACCGTCGGAACCCTTCCCACCCACCGACCGCAGTTCGTCGGACTCCTGGCGGTCGTCGCCGTCGTGATCACCGCACTCACCTACTTCCCCGTACTCACGCTGGGTCCCCTGGCGGAAGGGCTCGTCTGAACATGTCCACCTCGACCACCCGCACCGAATCGACGGTCCCTGAGCTCGTCGACGGGCCGGCCCCGGCACCCCACCCCTCCGAGACGCCCGCACGCTCGCGCGCGTTCAGCGCGGCGCAGCTGGCCCAGGCGCTCCCGGGCGCGCTGCGCAAGCTGAACCCCGCCGCACTGTGGCGCAACCCCGTCATGTTCCTGGTCTGGGTCGGTGCGGCCCTGACGACCGCGATCGCGATCGCCGAGCCGTTCCTCGGCGGTTCCGAGAGCTCGGGCGGCGCGCCCCTGCCGTTCGGCTTCACGTGGGGCATCGCGGTCTGGCTCTGGCTCACCGTCCTGTTCGCCAATCTCGCGGAATCCGTCGCCGAGGGGCGGGGCAAGGCGCAGGCGGCGACCCTGCGGCAGACCCGCACGTCGACGACCGCCCACCGGCTGGTGCGCTACGACGCCGAGACGGATGCCGCCGGTGAGCGCACCGACGCGGTCGCGGTCGCCTCCACGGATCTCACCCTCGGAGACGTCGTCGTGGTCGGCGCGGGCGACCTCATCCCCGGCGACGGCGACATCGTCTGGGGCATCGCCACCGTCGACGAGTCGGCGATCACGGGCGAATCGGCGCCCGTCGTCCGCGAGTCCGGCGGCGACCGATCGGCCGTCACCGGAGGCACGCGCGTGCTCTCCGACCGGATCGTCGTGAAGATCACCTCGAAGCCCGGCGAGACCTTCGTCGACCGCATGATCGCGCTGGTCGAGGGGGCTGCCCGCCAGAAGACGCCGAACGAGATCGCCCTCGGCATCCTCCTCGCGAGCCTGTCGATCGTCTTCACGGTGGTCGTGCTGACCCTCAACCCCATCGCGTCGTACGCGGCGTCCCCCGTCTCGATCCCCGTGCTCGTCGCCCTGCTCGTCTGCCTCATCCCGACGACGATCGGCGCGCTGCTCAGCGCGATCGGCATCGCGGGCATGGACCGGCTCGTGCAGCGCAACGTGCTCGCCATGTCGGGAAGGGCGGTCGAGGCCGCGGGTGATGTCACGACCCTGCTCCTCGACAAGACCGGCACGATCACCTACGGAAACCGGCGGGCCACCGCGACCGTCGCCCTGCACGGCGTCGGCGATGCCGAACTCACCCGCCTCGCCGCCCTGTCGTCGCTCGCCGACCCCACCCCCGAAGGTGCGTCGATCGTCGAGCTCGCCGTGGCACGCGGCATCCGCGTCACCCTCCCCGCAGACGCCGCGGTCGTGCCCTTCACCGCGCAGACCCGCATGAGCGGCCTCGACCTCGCAGACGGCACGCAGCTGCGCAAGGGCGCGGCGAGTGCGGTGCTCGCCTGGCTCGCGTCCGCGGGCGAGGTCCCCACCGAGGTGCGCAGCGAGGTCACCCGAGAGACCGAGCTCATCGCGCAGTCGGGCGGCACGCCGCTCGTCGTCGCGGTGCTCGCGCCGCGAAGCGACGCAGACGGCGCGGCGACCGGCCGCGTCCTCGGGGTCGTGCACCTCAAGGACGTCGTGAAGGACGGCCTCCGTGAGCGCTTCGACGAGCTGCGCGCGATGGGCATCCGCACGGTGATGATCACGGGCGACAATCCGCTCACAGCAGCGGCCATCGCGAAGGAGGCCGGCGTCGACGACTACCTCGCCGAAGCGACGCCCGAAGACAAGCTGGCCCTGATCAAGCGCGAGCAGGAGGGCGGGAACCTCGTCGCGATGACCGGCGACGGCACCAACGACGCTCCCGCACTGGCGCAGGCCGACGTCGGGGTCGCGATGAACACGGGCACGTCGGCGGCGAAGGAGGCCGGCAACATGGTCGACCTCGACTCCGACCCGACGAAGCTCATCGACATCGTCCGCATCGGCAAGCAGCTGCTCATCACGCGCGGGGCGCTCACGACGTTCTCGCTCGCCAACGACATCGCGAAGTACTTCGCGATCATCCCGGCGATGTTCATGGGCGTCTTCCCGGGCCTCGCCGCGCTGAACGTCATGCAGCTGTCTTCGGCGGCGTCGGCGGTCACGAGCGCCATCATCTTCAACGCGATCGTGATCGTGTTCCTCATCCCGCTGGCTCTGCGCGGGGTGAAGTACCGGGCGGCGAGCGCATCCCGCACCCTGAGCCGCAACCTGCTCGTCTACGGGCTCGGCGGCGTGATCGCACCCTTCATCGGAATCAAGCTGATCGACCTGGTCGTCAGCCTCATCCCGGGCTTCTGAGCCCACGTCTGGAGACCGGACATGTCCACCATCCGCACCACCCTCCGTCAGAGCGGCGTCGCCGTCCGCGCGATGCTCGTGTTCACCCTCGTGCTCGGCATCGGCTACACGCTGCTGATCACCGGCATCGGCCAGATCGCCCTTCCCTGGCAGGCGGGCGGCTCCGTCGTCCGCAGCGCCGACGGCGCCGTCGTCGGCAGCGCGCTGCTCGGCCAGCCGTTCACCGATTCCGGCGGCGCCCCGCTGCGCGAGTACTTCCAGTCCCGTCCGTCGGCCGCGGGCGACGGGTACGACGGCGGCGCCTCGAGCGGGTCGAACCTCGGCCCCGAGAACGCCGACCTCGTCGCCGCGATCCAGGACCGGCAGGCCGCGATCGCCGCGTTCGAGGGCGTCGACGTGTCGGAGATCCCCGCCGACGCCGTCACCGCGTCGGCGTCGGGGCTCGACCCGCACATCAGCCCGGCGTACGCACAGCTGCAGGCGGCCCGCGTGGCCGAGGCCCGCGGACTGCCGATCGATGAGGTGCAGTCGCTGGTGGAGGAGCACACCGAAGCCCGCGACCTCGGCTACCTCGGCGAGCCCCGGGTGAACGTGCTGAGCCTCAACCTGGCTCTCGACGCCCTCGCGGGCTGACTCACTAGGGTGATCGCATGAGGCGCGGAACGCTGCGGGTGCTGCTGGGCGCCGCCCCCGGCGTCGGCAAGACCTTCGAGATGCTCGAGGAGGGCCGGCGCCTGCAGGCCGACGGGGTCGACGTCGTGGTCGCGGTGGTCGAGACCCACGGCCGAGCCGCGACCGCCGCGCTCATCCCGGGCCTGCACGAGATCCCCCGTCGCACGGTCGCGCACCGAGGCGTCGAGCTCGACGAGATGGACGTCGAGGCGGTCCTCGAGCGCGCCCCCGCACTGGCGCTCGTCGACGAGCTCGCCCACACGAACGCCCCCGGGTCGCTCCACGCGAAGCGCTGGCAGGACGTGGAGCAGCTGCGCGACGCCGGCATCGACGTCATCACGACGGTCAACGTGCAGCACATCGAGTCGCTCAACGACGTGGTCGAGCAGATCACGGGCATCACGCAGCGGGAGACGGTGCCCGATGCCGTCGTCCGCGGCGCCGACCAGATCGAGGTCGTCGACCTCGCCCCGCAGGCCCTCCGCGACAGGCTGTCGGCGGGTCAGGTCTACCCGGCTGAGCGCATCGACGCCGCGCTGTCGAACTACTTCCGGCTCGGGAACCTCACCGCCCTGCGCGAGCTGGCGCTGCTGTGGCTCGCCGACGAGGTCGACAGCGCCCTCAACCGCTACCGCGCCGAGCAGGGCATCGAGGGCACCTGGCACGCCCGCGAGCGGGTGGTGGTGGCGCTCACGGGCGGACGCGAGAGCGAGACCCTGATCCGCCGCGGCGCGCGGATCGCCGCGCGGTCGGCGGGCGGCGAGCTGCTCGCGGTGCATGTCACCGGCCAGGACGGGCTGCGCGACGCCGCACCCGGAGCACTGTCGGCGCAGCAGGCCCTCGTCGAGTCGCTCGGCGGCACCTATCACCAGGTCGTCGGCGACGACATCCCCCGGGCGCTCGTCGAGTTCGCCCGCTCGGTGAACGCCACCCAGCTGGTCATCGGCGTCAGCCGCCGCGGACGCCTCACCGCAGCCTTGACCGGGCCCGGCATCGGCGCGACCGTCATCCGCGAGTCGGGCGACATCGACGTGCACATCGTCACGCATGCGGCGGCCGGGCGCTTCGCCCTGCCGCGCATCTCGGGCGGTGCCCTCAGCTGGACGCGCCGCCTGCTCGGGTTCGCCGTCGCGCTCATCGGCGGGCCGCTCCTGACCTGGCTGCTGGTCACCATCCAGAACGAGGAGACGATCACGAGCGACGTGCTCGCGTATCAGCTCCTCGTCGTGATCGTCGCCCTCATCGGCGGCATCTGGCCGGCCGTGTTCGCGGCGGTGATGTCGGGGCTGACGCTGAACTTCTTCTTCGTCGAGCCGTTCCACACGGTCACGATCGCCAACCCGCGCAACGCGTGGGCCCTCGTGCTCTACGTCGTCATCGCGGTGCTCGTGAGCTTCATCGTCGACCGGGCCGCGCGGGCCGCGCGAGCCGCGCGGCGATCGGCCGCCGAGTCCGAGCTGCTCGCCGCGGTTGCCGGCAGCGTGCTGCGCGGCCAGGGCGCCGTGCCCGCGCTGCTCTCCCGCACCCGCGAGGCGTTCGGCATGTCGGGCGTGCGCCTGGTCGCGGCCTCCGGCGACGTCGTCGCGACCGACGGCGAGCCGCTCCGCGACGACCGCCATACGCTCGTGCCCGTCGGCGACCGCGCGACGCTCGAGCTGCACGGACCCGAGCTGAGCGCCTCCGAGCGCCGCCTGCTCGACGTGGTAGTCGCCCAGCTCGACTCGGCGCTCGAGCAGACCGCACTGCAGGAGACGGCCCGCGCGGCCGACCTGCTCGCCGAGACCGACCAGGTGCGCAGCGCCCTGCTGTCGGCCGTCAGCCACGACCTGCGGCGACCGCTCGCCGCAGCGGTCGCCGCGGTCGGCGGGCTGCGGGCCGCCGGACCCGCTCTGTCGGCCTCCGACCGCCGAGAGCTGCTCGACACGGCCGACGAGTCGCTCGGAACCCTGGCGAGGCTCGTCACCGACCTGCTCGACGTCAGTCGCATCGAGGCCGGCGTCCTCGCCGTCTCGCTGTCGCCCGTCGATGCCG
Source organism: Microbacterium terrae (assembly GCF_017831975.1). Taxonomy (NCBI): domain Bacteria; kingdom Bacillati; phylum Actinomycetota; class Actinomycetes; order Micrococcales; family Microbacteriaceae; genus Microbacterium; species Microbacterium terrae. The sequence goes on from NZ_JAFDSS010000001.1 coordinate 3,096,757, forward strand.
CCGACGTCGTCCTCGCCTCGGTCGACGAGCTCGGCCTCGGCCCGGCGCAGCTCGACGCCGCCCTCGACGAGCACCTGCCTCCGCTGCGTGCGGATCCCGTGCTGCTGCAGCGCGTGATCGTCAATCTGCTCTCCAACGCCGCGCGGCACACCCCGAGCGGATCGCGGGTGCGCGTGGCGACGAGCAGCCTCGGGGATGCGGCGCAGATCCGGGTCATCGACCACGGCCCCGGGCTGCCACCCGGACCGCACGACGACATCTTCGCCCCGTTCCAGAGGCTCGGCGACACCGACAACACGACCGGGCTCGGCCTCGGCCTCGCCCTCTCGCGCGGGTTCACCACCGGCATGGGCGGCACCCTCACACCCGAAGACACCCCCGGCGGCGGCCTCACCATGGTGATCGAGCTTCCGCTCGCCGCAACACCCAGCCAGGAGCGCACGGCATGAAGATCCTGATCGCCGACGACGATCCGCAGCTCGTGAAGGCGCTGCGCATCACCCTCGCAGCCCACGGCTACGAGGTGGTCGCAGCACCCGACGGCGCCGCGGCGATCGCCCTGGCCGCCCAGACGCGCCCCGACATCGTCATGGTCGACCTGGGGATGCCGCGGCTGGACGGGGTGCAGACGATCGAGGCCCTCCGCGGCTGGACGACGGCGCCGATCCTGGTCATCTCCGGCCGCACCGGCTCGGCCGACAAGGTCGAGGCGCTCGACGCGGGTGCCGACGACTACGTCACCAAGCCGTTCCAGATCGACGAGCTGCTCGCGCGTCTGCGTGCGCTCGCGCGCCGGGCCACGGCATCCGTCGACGAACCCGTCGTGCGCTTCGGCGACGTCGAGGTCGATCTCGCCACCAAGACCGTCACCCGCAGCGGCGAGCGCGTGCACCTCACACCGACCGAGTGGCGGATGCTCGAGTTCCTCGCCCGGAACCCCGGGTCGCTGGTGACCCGCCAGAGCATCCTCAAAGACATCTGGGGCACCGACCAAGTGAACGACACCGGGTATCTGCGCCTGTACATGTCGCAGCTGCGCAAGAAGCTCGAGCGCGACCCGGGCAGCCCCGTGCACCTGCTCACCGAGTCGGGGATGGGCTACCGGCTCGTGCTCGACGAGTGAGGGGATGCCGCTGGCCGCGGCATCCCCTCATCACGTCGCCTCGAGATCAGCTCTTGATGAGGTCGCGCTCGAGCCGCGCGTAGCTGGTCTCCATGCCGTCGGTCATGCCGGTCGCGAGCACCATGTCGCGGGTCTGCATGTCGGGGTAGGTGATGATGATCGTCAGCAGCGTCGCGCCGTCCTCCTCATAGAGCGACAGGTCGTTCGTCGTCGACGGGTAGTCGGTGCCGATCATGTGCTCGGTGGTGACCGCACGGCGCGGCGCCTCGAAGACGAGGTTCTCGCCGTCGAAGCCGAACCCCTGCCCCGCGGTGTCGCCCCTCGGCTCCCACCAGTACTTGTAGCGGCCGCCCACCTGGGGGTCGACCTCGCACTCGGTCATCGCCCAGCCGTCGGGGCCGAGCAGCCACTTCTGCAGCAGCTCGGGCTCGTTGTGGGCGCGCCACACGAGATCCTGCGGGCCGTCGATGAGACGCGTGATGCGCACGTGCGTGTCGTCGAGGATCTCGGTGCGCGTCCCTGCGCCCAGCGCGTACTCGCGCAGATCCTGCAGCACCGCGTCGAGCTGGTCCATCGCCTGACGCGAGCCCTCGATCGCGCCCATGGCGATGATCTCCTGGAGCGACTCGGCCGTGGCCAGGTAGCTGACGTTGCTCAGGCGCGACCCGGTCGCCGTCGCCTCGAACGTGAACACCATGCGGCTCTCGGGCATGCCGTCCATGGGCTTTCCGTCGTCGCCGACGAACACGTCGAGCACCTCGAACGAGTTCGGCGCATCGATGCGGAGGAACTCCCAGCTGCCGCGCGAGACCTCGCCGGTCGGGCTCGTCATGTGGTAGCTCGCCTTGCCGCCGGGCGTGAACTCGAACTCGGTGAACGTCGCCGGCCAGCCGGGAGGACCCCAGAAGCGCTCGAGCTGCGCCGGCTCGGTGAACGCCCGCCAGAGGCGCTCGACCGGGGCGGCGAAGTCGGCGGTGAGCGTCATGGTGAGCTCGTCGGTGTCGGTGGTGATGTCGGTGACAGGCATGTCACTCTCCTTCGTCGGGGTCGTGCGTGGTGTCGGTGATGGGTTCCGCCGGAGGTGCGGCGGAGGGTTCCGGCTCGGCCAGGAGTGCGTCGAGACGGTCGATGCGCGAGCGCCAGAGCAGCTCGTACCGGGCGAGGAGCTCGCGGGCGTGGGCGATCATGACCGGATCCGCCCGCACCCGGCGCTCGCGCCCCTCGGCGCGCTTGATGATGAGCTCGGCGGCCTCGAGCACCGCCACGTGCTTCTGAACCGCGGCGAACGACATGTCGTACGCCGTCGCGAGTTCAGACACCGACGGTTCGCCGGTGAGCGTCCGGCGCAGGATGTCGCGCCGGGTCGCATCGCCGAGCGCCCGGAAGAGGCGATCGAGTGCATCATCATCGAGTCCAAGTTCTACAACCATTTGGTTGTACGTTAGACCCGCGGATGCTCCGCGTCAACCCCTGGCGCGAAAAGACGCGGCCGGCGGATCCCCGAGGATCGCCGGCCGCGTCGTGAGATCGAAAGGTCAGCCGAGGCCGTGGCGCTCGTCGGCGCCCGCGGCATCCCCGCTGATCGGCTTGCTCGACAGGCCCACCGAACCGGCCCCTGCCGGCCCCGACAGTGCGGCCGACACCGCGACGGACTCGTCGACGTCGGGGTACTGCGGCATGAGCTGCACCGAGGTCTGGCGCTTCTTCTCGCGCTTGGCCTTGCCGGCCGCCGCCCACAGGTTCAGCGCCTCGACGAGGATCGCGAACGCCATCGGGCCGTAGATGAACGCCTTGTCGATCTTGATCTCGAAGCCCTCGGCGACGAGGAACACACCGATCAGCAGCAGGAACGACAGGGCCAGCATCTTCACCGTCGGGTGGTTGTTGACGAACGCGAAGATGAACCGCGAGGCGAACAGCATGATGCCGAACGAGAGCACCACGACGGTGATGATGACGACGAGGCTCTCGGTCATGCCGACCGCGGTGATGACCGAGTCGAGCGAGAACACCAGGTCGAGAAGCAGGATCTGCACGAGCACCGAGCCGAAGGTGACGGTCTTGCGCCCGGCGCCGCCGTGCTCCTCCTCGTGACCCTCGAGCTTGTGATGGATCTCGGTGACCGCCTTGTAGACGAGGAAGAGGCCACCGGCGATGAGGATGAGGTCCTTCCACGAGAAGCCCATCTCGCCGATGAAGAACACGTCCTCCTTGAGCGTGATGATCCAGCCGGCGAAGAGCACGAGGATCACGCGCATCACCATCGCGAGGGTGAGGCCGAGGTTGCGGGCCTTCGCCTGCTGCTCCTTCGGCAGCTTCGACGCGAGGATCGAGATGAAGATCACGTTGTCGACGCCGAGCACCACCTCGAGCACGAACAGCGTGAAGAAGACGGCGATCAGATCGGGCGTGAAGGCGAGGGAGAAGTCCACGGAGCCATCGTATGAGCCTCCTGCCGGATGCCTGGGAACTCCCCCTGCATACCGCCCGGGCCATATGGCCCCGCGTAGTGTGGGCGCCAGCGATCGGCGACCTGCCTTTGGCTCCGCGTCGGTCCTCGGTTGCATCGCGAGTGGTCGGCATCCGACCAAGGGGGCGCATCATCGCACCTGTCGCATCTGCCGCAACTGTCGCACCTGAGGCCGTCCTCGGTCCGGTACGCCAGACCTATGCCGGCACCGATACCTTCCCGCCCATCGCGCGGGCCTACACCGATGTCGCGCAGGTCGTGCGCGAGACCGGACTCCTCCGGCGCACGCGCCTCTTCTACGGCGCGGTCGGCCTGGCGATCCTGCTGGGGATCGGCGGCGTGATCACCGGCTTCATCCTGCTGGGCGACAGCTGGTTCCAGCTGCTCATGGCCGCAGCCCTCGGCATCGTCCTCACGCAGGCGTCTTTCCTCGCCCATGAGGCCGCCCACAAGCAGATCCTCGAGGGCGGGCGCTCGAACGACCGGCTCGGGCGCATCATCGCCGCCGGCGTGGTGGGCATCAGCTACTCCTGGTGGAACGCGAAGCACAACCGCCATCACGCGAACCCGAATCGTGTCGGCAAAGACCCCGACATCGAGATCGACACCATCTCGTTCATCGAGACGGATGCCGCCTCCGCCGGACGCTTCCGCGCGCTCATCACCCGCAAGCAGGGGTGGCTCTTCTTCCCGCTGCTCACGCTCGAGGGGCTGAACCTGCACTACCTGGGTCTCAAGCACCTGTTCTCCCGCGGCGAGCTGAAGGACCGCTACCTCGAGCTCGGCCTCATCGCCCTGCACTTCGCGCTGTACCTCACGCCGGTCTTCCTGCTGCTGCCTCTCGGCATGGCGTTCGCCTTCGTCGGCGTGCAGCTCGCCGTGTTCGGCGTCTACATGGGCGCGTCGTTCGCGCCGAACCACAAGGGCATGCCGATCATCGCGCCCGACGCCAAGCTCGACTTCTTCTCCAAGCAGGTGCGCACCTCACGCAACATCCGCGGCGGCTGGTGGGCCACCTGGCTCATGGGCGGGCTCAACTACCAGGTCGAGCACCACCTGTTCCCGAGCATGCCCCGCCCGCACCTCGCCAAGGCCCGTCAGATCGTCATCGACCAGTGCCGCCACCTGGGCGTGCCGTACACGGAGACGAGCCTGTGGGAGTCGTACGGCATCGTCATCGCCTACCTCAACCGCGTCGGGCTCGCCGCGCGCGACCCGTTCGACTGCCACCTGGTGGCGCGCTTCCGCCCTTCCTGACCTCCGGGAGCCCAGCGGGTCCGCACCCATCCGGGACACACCCCGCGCGCGACCACCCGATCGGCCGATGAGGTCGAGCCCATCGGCCGATGCGCGCCAGCCCGGCCGGCGCGAGCATCGGATGCATGACCGACGCATCGCATCCGCACCGCCGCCGCGCGCCCGAGTGGGCGGCGCCTGCGGGGCTCATCGCCCTCACGCTCGTGCCGATGGCTGCCGGGGCCTCACGCCTCACGCAGCTCGGCACGGGCGCCGCGATCACGGCCGAGAACGCCCGGTTCTTCGACTCTCCGGTGCCGGTGATCGCGCACATCGTCGGCTCGACGCTGTTCCTGCTGCTCGGGGCGCTCCAGTTCGCACCGTCGCTCCGCCGTCGCGCGTGGCACCGCCGAGCCGGACGCCTCGTCGCTCCGGCGGGGCTCGTGTCGGCGGCATCCGGAATCTGGATGGCGGTGCTCTACGACCTGCCCGACAACAGCGGCGTCGTGCTCCTGGGGATGCGCGTCGTGCTGGGCCTCCTCATGGCGGGGGCGATCGTGTTCGCGTTCGCGGCCATCCGCCGCGGCGACGTGACCACCCACAGCGCCTGGATGACCCGCGCCTACGCGATCGGACTCGGCGCCGGCACCCAGGTGCTGACGCTCCTGCCGTTCACCCTCGTCGCGGGCCCTCCCGACGAGTTCGCGAACACGGTGCTCATGGGTCTCGGCTGGGCGATCAACCTGTTCGTCGCCGAGGTCGTGATCCGTCGCCGTGCGCGTCGGATGCCGGGCGCCGTGCACGCGGCGACCCGCCCCGCCCCGGCGGCCGCGCCGCACCTATCATGAGGGGCATGACGAGCCCGGTGCGTGCTCTGTGGGATGCGCCCGCCGCCGTGCCCCCGCCGCCCCGACGCGTCTGGCGCGACTGGGTGCTGGTGGGCGTGCTCGCACCGCTGGCATTCGTCGAAGCCGCCCTGCGCCCCGAAGTGCCGCACCGATGGCTGTGGGCGGTGGTGCTCGCCGCCCTCGTGCCCGCCCTGCTGTGGCGGCGCGCGCATCCGCTCGCCGCACTCGCGGGCGCCTACGCGGTCGGCGCGGTCGTGGGCCTCGTCACCGGCGGCGACCCCGAGCTCTACGTGACCGCCGCGTTCCTGATCCTGCTGTACGCCGTGATGCGATGGGGCAGCGGGCGGGCGATCATCATCGGGGCGGCGCTCGTGCTCATCGGATGGGCGACATCGTTCGTCACCGGCTCGCCGACGCCGGGCGACGCGATCGGCGGCCTCGCCGTGGTCGCCCTGACCTCGAGCCTCGGCTTCGCCTTCCGCTGGCGGGCGGCGTCGCGGGCGCGCGAGCTCGACGAGGTGCGGCTGCGCGAGCGCGTGCAGCTGGCGCGCGACCTGCACGACACCGTCGCCCATCATGTGTCGGCGATCGCGATCCAGGCGCAGGCCGGCACGGCGGTCGCCGGCACCGATCCGGATGCCGCGGCCCGGGTGCTCGTCGCGATCGAGCAGGAGGCGGGTCGCACGCTCGACGAGATGCGCTCGATGGTGGGACTCCTCCGCGGCGACGGTGCGGTCGAGCTCGCCCCGACGCCCGACCTCACCGCACTCGACACGCTGACGGATGCGTCGACGCCGACGGTGCACGTGCAGGTGATGGGCGATCCGCGCGCCGTCGCCCCGGCAGCGGCGGCCGCCGTGTTCCGCATCGCGCAGGAGGCGGTGACCAACGCGCGGCGCCACGCGATCGGCGCAACGCGCGTAGACGTGACCGTCGAGATCGGCGGGGTCGACGCCGATGCCGGCACGGTGCGGCTGACCGTGCGCGACGACGGCGAGCCGGCGGCATCCGTCGCTCCGGGATTCGGCATCACCGGCATGACCGAGCGAGCGACGCTCCTCGGCGGCACGTGCACCGCGGCGCCCGGCGAGCGCGGCGGCTGGGTCGTGACAGCCCGGATCCCGCGGGGCGCCCGATGACGATCCGCGTGCTCATCGCCGACGACCAGGAGCTCGTGCGGACGGGGCTCCGCATGATCCTCGACGCGCAGCCCGACATCGAGGTGGTGGGCGAGGCGGCCGACGGCGCCGAGGCGATCGACCGCGCCCGCGAGCTGCGACCCGATGTGTGCCTCTTCGACATCCGGATGCCGGGCACCGACGGCCTCGCGGCGACGGAGGCGCTCGCGGGCCCGGGCGTCGCCGACCCGATCCCGGTCGTGGTGATCACCACGTTCGACCTCGACGAGTACGTCTACCGGGCGCTGCGCGCCGGCGCGCGGGGGTTCCTCCTCAAGAACGCCGGACCGGCGATGCTGCGCGAGGCGGTGCACGCGGCAGCCCGCGGCGACGCCCTCATCGATCCGGCGGTGACCGTGCGGCTCATCGCCGCGTTCGCCGGCACCGAGGCTGGCACGGGCACGAGCTCGGGGCCGGGTGCGCCTGTCGGCGGCAGCACCGCAGCCGCGGCATCCGCTCCCCTCACCGAGCGCGAGGAGCAGGTGCTCGCCGCTGTCGCGCGGGGTCTCGGCAACGCCGAGATCGGCCGTGAGCTGCACATCTCACTCAGCACGGTGAAGACCCACATCGCGGCGGTGATGACCAAGATCGCGGCCCGCAATCGCGTCGAGCTGGCGATCTGGGCGGCCGAACGAGATCGGGCGAGCGAGCGGCGAACCCTTAACTAGACTTGACGGGTCCGGCATCCCCCGATTCATGGAGTTGAGCCGCGTGACCACCCCCTCCTCGCAGAGCATCGCCGACACCGTCGCGAACGCTGAAGCCACCCCCGAGAAGGAGCAGCCGTACGCGGCGCTCGGCCTCAAGCCCGACGAGTACGCGAAGATCCGCGAGATCCTCGGCCGCCGTCCCACCTCGGGCGAGCTGGCGATGTACTCGGTGATGTGGTCGGAGCACTGCTCTTACAAGTCGTCGAAGATCTACCTGCGCAAGTTCGGCGAGAAGGTCTCCGACGAGATGAAGACCCGCCTCATGGTGGGCATGGGTCAGAACGCCGGCGTGGTCGACATCGGCGAGGGCTGGGCGGTCACCTTCAAGGTCGAATCGCACAACCACCCCAGCTACATCGAGCCGTTCCAGGGCGCCGCGACCGGCGTCGGCGGCATCGTGCGCGACATCATCTCGATGGGCGCACGCCCGGTCGCCGTCATGGACCAGCTGCGCTTCGGCGCCATCGACAACCCCGACACCGCGCGCGTCGTGCACGGTGTCGTGTCGGGCATCAGCTTCTACGGCAACTGCCTGGGTCTGCCCAACATCGGCGGCGAGACCGTGTTCGACGCGGTCTACCAGGGCAACCCGCTCGTCAACGCCCTCGCGGTCGGCGTGCTCCGCCACGAAGACCTCAAGCTCGCCAACGCCACCGGCGCCGGCAACAAGGTCGTGCTGTTCGGCGCCCGCACCGGCGGCGACGGCATCGGCGGAGCATCCATCCTCGCCTCCGACACGTTCGCCGACGGCGGCCCCACCAAGCGCCCCGCGGTGCAGGTCGGCGACCCGTTCGCCGAGAAGGTGCTCATCGAGTGCTGCCTCGAGCTGTACCGCGACGAGCTGGTCGAGGCGATCCAGGACCTCGGGGCGGCCGGTATCTCGTGCGCGACCAGCGAACTCGCCGCCAACGGCGGCTCGGGCATGCGCGTCGACCTCGAGAACGTGCTGCTGCGCGACCCCACGCTCACGCCCGAGGAGATCCTCATGAGCGAGAGCCAGGAGCGCATGATGGCGATCGTCGCTCCCGAGAAGCTCGAGGCCTTCCTCGCCGTCGTCGGCAAGTGGGACGTCGAGACGAGCGTCCTCGGCGAGGTGACCGGCGACGGCCGCCTCCAGATCTTCTGGCACGGCGAGGAGATCGTGAACGTCGACCCCTCCACCGTCGCGGTCGACGGCCCGGTCTACGAGCGCCCCGTGGCGTACCCGACCTGGATCGACGCGCTGCGCGACGACTCGGCATCCGCGCTCCCCCGCTCGAGCGACGCCGATACCCTGCGCCGTCAGTTCACGCAGCTGGTCGCGAGCCCCAACCTCGCCGACACGTCGTGGGTGACCAACCAGTACGACTACTACGTGATGGGCAACACGGCGCTGAGCTTCCCCGACGACGCCGGCATGATCCGCGTCGACGAGCAGTCCGGCCTCGGCTTCGCGATCGCGACCGACTGCAACGGCCGCTTCTGCCAGCTCGACCCGTACCAGGGCGCCAAGCTCGCCCTCGCCGAGGCATACCGCAACGTGGCGGTCACGGGGGCCATCCCCACCGCCGTCACCGACTGCCTCAACTTCGGCTCGCCCGAGAACCCCGAGGTCATGTGGCAGTTCTCGCAGGCCGTCGACGGTCTGTCGGACGGATGCCTCGAACTCGGCGTCCCGGTCACCGGCGGCAACGTGTCGTTCTACAACCAGACCGGCGACCAGCCGATCTTCCCGACGCCCGTCGTGGGCGTGCTCGGCATCATCGACGACGTCGCCCGCCGCATCCCGTCGGGCTGGCAGGACGCCGGCGAGAACATCTACCTGCTGGGCGTGACCTCGACCGAGCTGAGCGGCTCGCAGTGGGCAGGCACCATCCACGGGCACCTCGGCGGCCGCCCGCCGGCTGTCGACCTCGCGGGCGAGCGCAAGCTCGCCGAGCTGCTGCACGCGGCCGGCCAGCAGTCGCTCGTGTCGTCGGCGCACGACCTGTCGTCGGGTGGCCTCGCGCAGACCCTCGCCGAGGGCGTCATGCGCTTCGGCGTCGGCGCGCGCGTCTGGCTGAACGAGATCATGGAGCGCGACGGGGTGGATGCCGCGACCGCGCTGTTCTCGGAGTCGACCGGCCGGGTGATCGTGACCGTGCCGCGTGAAGACGACGTGAAGTTCCGCGGGCTGTGCGAGGGCCGGGGCTACCCGGTGCTGCGCATCGGCGTGACCGACGCGGCAGCCGACGGCGATGCCCCCGCACTCGAGGTGCAGGGCCTGTTCACACTGCCGCTCACCGAGCTGCGCGACCTGTCGCACGGCACGCTCCCCGCCGCCTTCGGCCCGATCGTCGCCGAGCCCGTCGCCTGACCCGTTTCGACTCGCTGCGCTCGCTCAACGACCGTTCATCTCCCCGGTCGTTGAGCGAGGAGCGGAGCGACGAGACGAAACGCCCCACCCTAGACTGGACACCATGGCGACCGACGACGACGAGTACAGCGACTTCAACGAGACCCGCCAGCAGCGCGTCAAGATCGTCGCCTGGGTGACGATCGTCGCCCTCATCCTCGTCGGCGGCGGCGCCACGGTCTTCGCCCTCCTCTTCGGCTGATCCCCAGCCCATGCGGCCTCGACCGCGATTACCATGGGCTTCGTGGAGCCGATCCTCGTCTTCTTCGGGAGCGTGTGGTGGATCGCTCCGGCCGTCGTCGGCGCCGGAGCGGTGAGCTACGGCGCCCTCACCACCGGCAGGCGCCGGGCGCGACGCCTCGAGCTCGACGCCGCCCGCCACGAAGAGACGCGGGCGTACAAGGCCCTCGTCGCGGCGAAGGCGCAGGTGCGCTCCGCCCACGCCGACCTCCTCGCCGCCAAGGCCCAGTCCCGCGCGAGCGGCCGCCAGGCGCTCATCGACGCGGTGCTCCCGTCCGATCCGGGGACCGTCGACGCGCATCGGCGACTCCAGGCGGCCAAGCAGGATGAGCGGTCGGCATCGCTCGCCCTGCGTGCGAGCCGCACCCGCATCAAGGCGTCGTACGCCGAGTACCGGGCATCCTCGTCTCGCGATCCGCTGCCGCTCGCGCGCCTCATGGCCGAGCACGACGCGATAGCGACGCGCTTCGTGGCGTACGAGACCGATCCGGAGCTGGCGATCGCCTACCCGCAGATGACGGATGCGCGGCATCCGGCGACCCTCGCCTTCCTTCAGGCGCTGCGCGACGCGGGCTCGCATCGGCCGTCGAGTGCGCAGGCGAAGGTGTCGCCACCGCAGTTCCTCGACTACCGGCAGGCGGTGCGTCACCTCGCGGTCGCGTTCGACGAGGCCGAGCGAGCGGCCGGTGCAGCCCCGCGCCAGCCGGTGGTGCTCGGCGGATGGACGATCCCCGAGTGGCTGGGCGTCGTGCGCCCGAACACCGGGCGCCCGACGGGCTGAGACGCCCGCTCCCGCGGCGCGCGTGCTCCGGCGGGTGGCTAGCATGGCAGGGTGGAGCCGTTCTTCGACTTCCTCCAGGGTTACTGGTGGCTGGCGTTCCCGGCGTTCGGGCTGCTCGCAGCGGCCGGCAACGCCTGGGAGCGCGGCGCGCGGCGCCGCCACAAGCAGCGCCTCGAGATGATGCACGCGAAGGCCGAGTTGAAGGCGGCTCAGGCGGCGGCGCGCGGCAAGCCCGTGGCTGCGGCATCCCTCCCGCCGATCACGGGGGCGACGGCGACTGCCGGTGCCGAGAAGGCGACGGATGCCGCGGCGCCCGGAGCGGGCGCCGGCGACCCGGGGCTGCAGAAGCTCATGAAGACGCACGACGACATCGCCGCCCGGTGGCTGGAGTACGAGCTCGACGTGGCCAAGGTGATCGCCTTCCCCGCGATGAGCGACGGGCGTCAGCCGCTCACTGCGGCGTTCCTGCGCGCCAAGCGCATGGCCGACGGCCTGCGACCGGCGTCACCGAAGGCGAAGCTCACCGCGGCTCAGCTCGCCGAGTACCGCGCGGCGGTGACCGACTTCGACGTCGCCTTCGACCTGGCCGAGCGCGATGCCCGGCGCATCCGCGATTCGGAGTTCTCGCCTGTCGAACGCAAGCGACTCGACACCGCGAAGCAGCTGCTCACCGTCGCGATCGACCAGGCGGCGACCCCCGCCGAGCGCCAGGTCGCCTACCGGCGCGTGCGCGAGGAGCTCAACGGGCTCATCTCGCTGTCTGACGAGGCGATCGAGGTGCTCGAGAACAAGGTCATGCTCGAACTGCCGGCACGCACCGGCACGCAGGCGACCGCTGCGGATGCCGGTTCTGCCGCAGGCTCCCCGGTGCCGCAGGCTCCAGCCGCGGCGCCGAAGACCGCTCCCGCGACTCCCTCACCTCCCGCGGCACCGCCGAAGTCCACGACCGGTCAGCCCGAGAAGTGGCCGATCCCCGCGCGCACGAGTGAGAAGCCGGCGCCCCGGCCCGGCGTCACCCCGCCGCCGGCGACCTGACCCCAGCGCTCACCCCCGAGAACGCACTCACTCGTCGGCGCAGATGTCAACCCGGCGGACAGATGCCGGCCTATGGGGTTGACTGCACCCATGTGGACCGTTCTCGTCATCCTGCTCGTCGCCTGGGCGATCGTCGCCGTCGTCGGGTTCGCCTTCGAGGGGCTGATCTGGCTGGCGGTCATCGGAGTCATCCTGTTCCTCGGCACCGTCGTCTTCGGGCTCATCCGTCAGCGGCGCCGCAACAACCGCGGCTGACGCAGCCGGCCAACGTGATCGGCGTCGGCCGGCTGACGGTGCGCGGCGGATCGTCGGTTCGACTCGCAGCGGCTCCCAATCCATTACTGCATACAGGTAATCATGTAGTAATGTAACTAAATGCCCGCACCCCTGCTCCTCGATCGTCTTCTGCAGATCGCCGACCTGTTCCAGCGCGACATGGCGCGCGAGTACGAGGGCACCGCGCTGTCGCCGGCGAGGATGGCCGTCCTGTGGACGGTGCACCACGCGGGGCCGTCGCCGCAGCACGCCATCGCCGAAGCCCTCGACGTGACACCGCGCAACATCACCGCGCTCGTGGACGCACTGGAGGGCGCGGGGTTCGTCGAGCGACTGCCGCATCCCACCGATCGGCGGACGCGCCTCGTCGGACTCACCGCGGACGGTGTGAGCGTCATGTCGCGCACCACGCGCGAGCACGAAGCGCTGAACGCGACGCTGCTCGATGCGGTGGACGAAGCCGACCGGCAGCGCGTCGAAGCCGGCCTCGCCGCCATCGCCGAGCGCCTGTCCGCCATGGTGGCCGAGGCCTCCGCCTCCGCCTCCACCTCTGCCTCTGCCTCTGCCTCTGCCTCCGCCACGGAGCGCACGACATGACTGGCGCCGAGGTCACCGACTCCGCGCTCGCGAAGACCGGGTCGTTCCTCGCCCGCGCGGTGCGCATGGAGCTGCGGATCTACGACTCCATCGGCCGCGCGATCACCCGGCGGCCCGCGATCGATCGGGGCGGCTCCGGGTTCACCTATCACCGCCCCGTCCTCACGATCCTGATCATCTTCATCGCCCTGTCGGCGCTGGAGATCCCGATCCTCGACCTCATCGTGCACCGCTGGCCGGTCGTGCGCATCATCGTGCTCATCGTCGGAATCTGGGGCCTGACCTGGATGATCGGGCTGCTGTGCGCGTACTTCATGCGACCGCACGTCGTCGCACCCGGCGGCATCCGCATCCGCGAGGGTCTCGAGACCGAGATCTTCCTCTCATGGGACGACATCGCCTCCGTCGGCCGCGTCCGCCAGGTCGACCCGCCGAAGTCGCCGCGGTTCAGCGACACCGAAGACGGCCGGCTGCTGTCGCTGCGGATGCAGGATGAGACGAACATCGAGATCCGGCTCGAGCGCCCGACGAGTGTGCGCCTCGCGGGTCGCCCGCCGAAGGGCGGCATCCACGACGTCGAGGCCGTCCGCCTGTGGACCGACGACCCGACGGGGTACCTCGCCGCCGTGGACCGCCACATGCCGTGACCGCCCGCCGTTCGCCCCGTCAGGATGCCCGCTCGGTAGGTTGGGGCGATGACCTGGGAAGACGAGACTGAACTCACCCGGCTCGAATTCGATGTGCGGGGCCGACTGGTGGATGCCGGCATCCCCATCGCCGCAGTGACGGATGTGCGCCACCGCGCCCCGGACGTGGCGTTCTCGCACCTGGCAGTGACCCCACCCGACCTCACCGCTCTGCTGCGGCAGATGGCACCCCGCGTCGTGTTCGTCACGTCGACCCCGTTCGACGCCGACGACGTCGAATCGAGCGACCCCGAGCTGCTGGCCGCCGCCCAGCGGCACTCCGGCGATACGTTCCGGCTCTCGGTGATGTGGGCCGTCGACGGAACCCTGTTCGCGTGGGTCGCCGTCGCCGACTGGCACGACAGGCTCCTCGCCGAGGCGGAGCTGTCGGAGTATCAGGCGGAGGGCACCGATCAGGTCGAGCGCGAGCTGCGCACGGAGCCGAACGGAACGGCCGTGCAGAAGCTGATGGAGATCGTCATGGCATCGGGCGAGTTCCGCGGAGCGACCACCAACCGGCGCACGGCCCAGGTGAAGATCATCATGGACGCCCATCCCGAGCTGGTCGCCGATCTCTGGTTCCCGAACGACTTCACCCGGCGCTCCCGCGCGGCTGCGGCCGTCGAGGTCGCGCGGCACGAAGAAGAACTCGACACCGACGACACGGTGCTCGAGCAGATCACGATGGAGCTCGCCGGCGGGAGGCCGGTCAACCAGCAGCGGCTGCGGGTGGCCGAGATGCTTCGAGCATCGGCCGACGGCTGGGCTCTGTCCGAGAGCTTCGTCGAGAAGATCCGACTGCGGGCGTCCGAGCGCAACTCGCGGCGCTGAGTACCCGGCCAGCGGCCGCGTCGGGCGACGGCGGCGACCTACGATCGGAACCGCAGTCCGCGAGCGGCGAGTTCGTCGGTGAGGATCCTCACGGACTTCGGGCCGACGCCATGGATCGCGAGCAGCTCCGCTGTGGTGACGGCGGTGAGCTGGTCGAAGCGCGTCAGGCCGTGCACACCGAGCTCACGGCGTGCGACCTTGCCGATCGACGCGGGGAACTCGGATTCGTCTGCCACCCGGCCACCCTATCGACGACGGCATTGACCGGATGCCGCGGGCCGACGAGGATCGCCGCATGGCTCACACAGTGGCGTGGTTCGACATCCCGGTGACCGACATGACGCGCGCGATCGCGTTCTACGAGGCTCTGACCGGCCAGACGCTCACGCGACTGCCCGTCGGCGCCGACGAGGAGACGGCGCTCTTCGAGGCCTCCGATGGAGATGTGAGCGGCTGCCTGTTCGCCTCTGCGGAGGACCAACCCTCCATCCACGGCTCGCGCGTGTACCTCAGCGCGGAGCCGTCGATCGATGACTGGCTCGCGCGGGTGGAGCCGGCAGGTGGTGAGGTGCTGCGTCCGAAGACGCCGATCCCGGGTCGCGGACACTTCGCGTACATCCGTGACAGCGAGGGCAACCGCGTCGGACTGCACTCATCGAGCTGATGGCGCTGCTGTTCCTGCACGGCGCGGGCGGTTACGCGGAGGACCGTCCTCTCGCCGACGCGATCGCAGCCGAACTCGGTGAGTCCGTGGACTACCCGCACTTCTCAGCCGAAGACATGGCGTACACGCATCAGGCGGACTCCATGCGAGCGGCGCTCGACGCGGTCGGTCCGAGCGATCTCGTCGCCGCGCACTCGTTCGGAGCGTCGGTCCTGTTGCGCGTCCTCGCCGAACGCGCTCGCCCGGTGCCCCGTCGCGTCGTGCTGCTCGCGATGCCCGACTGGAGCGCCGACGGCTGGGATGTCGCCGAGTACGAGTTCACCGGACCCCCACCGCTCCAGCAGGTCTCGCTGCACCACTGCCGCGATGACGCGGTCGTCGAATTCGCCCATCTCGCCCTGGCCGCTGCACTGCTGCCCGATGCCGCGGTGCACGCGCACGACGCCGGCGGCCACCAGTTCGACGGCCTCGCCCCCGTGATCGCCCGCGACCTACGAGCGTGAGCACCGCCGCGTCGCGCCCACATGGCGTCAGTCGCGCGTGAACTCCAGGATCCGGGATGCGGCAGGCGCAGCATCCCGGATGAAGGTCTCGTGACCGTGGCCGTCGATCTCCACCAGACGACCGTCGGGGAGGAGGGCGACGAGCTGCTCGCACCACCGACGCGTGGAGACGTAGTCATCCCCTCCCCGCAGCACCAGGGTCGGCACCGTCGCCGCGGGCGCGACATCCTCCGGATGGTGCACGAGCATCGCTCGGAATTTGCGTCGCAGATGCGGGCCCGCGCGCAGGTACTCGCGCAGGCCGAGGACCACCACACGCGGGCTCTCGACGAACAGGTCCTGGGCGAGCCGCGCGACCTGGCCCGACACGGATCGGGCGGCGGGGTCCACCGTCGGTCCTGCCAGCACCAGATGGGAGACGAGGGATGGATGCCGCACCGCGAGCTCCAGCGCGATCTGCGCACCCATCGAATGCCCGATGACCACGGCCCGCTCCTCGCCTCGCGATTCGAGCAGCTCGGCGATCAGGTCTGCGACGCGTTCCAGAGTCGGCGTGCGCGCGGGTTCGGCGGCCTCTCCATACCCGGGCAGGTCGATGGCCCAGACGCGGCCGTACGCGCTGAGCTGCGCCCTGAGATCGGCGAACACCCTGCGGCCCATGCCGATCCCATGGATCAGCAGGAACAGGGTCGGTCCGCTGCCGCCGGCCTCCACGACGAACTGCGCACCCTGCACGCTGACCGTGCTGACCGTGCTGTCCTCGACGGACGTGCTCGTGATCGCGTCGACGATGTCGTCGACAGCATCCTCGAGCCCCTCGTCATCCGCCACAGCCCGAGGATATTCGTCGGGATCGGGGGCCGGGATCAGGTGCGCGCCTCGGCCGAAACTGCTCTACGGCCGATCCACAGCCAGGCGACCGCCCCCAGGAGTGGGACGAGGAGCACGATCAGCACCCAGGCCAGTGCCTGCACCGCGGTGAGGCGGCGGGCGGAGCGTGCAAGGCTCACGAGCGCCGTGATCATGAGCGCGACGACGGCGATGGCCACGATCGACCACACGATGTCGTAGCCGGCGGGGATCAGAGGATTGTGCACGTCGCCCATCGCTTCAACCTAGGGCATCCCGGGCTCGGGCAGGTCGCTGACGTGGCGTGCTCAGTCGTAGGCGAGCACGAGTCCGGCAGCCACCACCACGAGGACGAGCGCACTCACCGCGAGCGCTCCGAAGAGCAGTCGCCTGAAAAGCCGTTCGTCTCCCACCCAGAGATCATCCCGCGCCAGCGTGAACGACCGGTTACCCGCCCGCGATGCTCCGTGAGACGCGCGCGCGTCAGTGGATCGTCTCGCCGCGGTCGAGCATCGCGACGTACTCGGCGACCCGCGCCGCGCGCGACTCCGGCCGCTTGAGGGTGCTCACCCGGATCGCCATCGCGAAGCGGTTCTGCGCCGACTGCGCGGCGAACGCCGCTGCGATCCTCGGGTCGGCATCGAGTGCCGCCTGGAGCTCGGCGGGAACCTCGCCGTCGCGCTGACGGTAGGCGGCATCCCACCGCCCGTCCTGCTTCGCACGGTCGATCTCGCGCTGGCCGGCGGGCCGCATGCGGCCCTCTTCGATGAGCCGGGCGACGTGTTCGATGTTCACCTTCGACCACATCCCCCGCGGTCGGCGCGGGGTGAAGACCTGCAGGAAGTAGTCCGAGTCCAGCGACTGCTTCTGACCGTCGATCCAACCGACGCACAGCGCCGCATCGAGCGCTTCGGCGTAGGTGATGCCCGGCTTGCTGCTCGCCACCTTGCGCAGACGCAGCCTCACCCCATCAGGATCAGGATCCGACTCCAGCCAACGGGTCCACTCATCGACGGTGTCGACGTGCAGCTCGGGCTTGGCGGAGTGGGCGACCATCCTCGAACGGTAGCCCCTCCCGCCGACAGAAGTGTCGCGGTGGTCGCTCATCACCCGCGTGTGGATGTCTGCCGATCAGCAAGATTCAGCCGTCTCAACGCTGCTTGGATGGCGATCGCCGCAGCCCCCCGCGCCCACGCGGTGAAGCCGGAGCGGTCGACGTGGATGCTCAGCGGGTCGGCGAGCGGGTCGCGGTCGGACAGAGCCGCCGCCTTCACCCGCTCTTCGTTCACCCCGAAGAGCTCGATTCCGTCGCCGGCGAGCACGACGGTGGGCTGCAGGGTGAAGTCGGCGGCGAGCGCGATGAGTCGTCCGAGCGCATCGGATGCGGCGTCGACGATGGAGCGTGCCGCTGGATCCCCCTGTCGAGCGAGCGCGAGCGAATCGTCGTAGGTGACGGGGCGTCGGAGCGCCGCCGACACCTGCGCGGCGATGGACCCCGATGTCAGCATTGCCTGCGCGCATCCGATGTGGCCGAGCGAGCATCGCGGACCGCTCGGCGCGAGTGGGATGTGGCCGGCGAGTCCGACCCCGGCTTCGCGGGATCGGACCACTTGGTCGTGGATGACCAGTGCGTGCCCGATGCCGGTGCCGATCGTGATGACGTTGAATCCGGGGATGCCACGCCCCGAGCCGAACCAGTGCTCCGCTTCGGCCAGCGCGATCAAGTCGTTCTCGAGCGTCACCGGCACGCCGAGCACGGCGCTGAGCATCTCGGCGAAAGGGACGTCCTCCCATCCGAGAAACGGCGCGCGCTCGACGGTGTCGTCGGTGACGGAGGCGCCGATCGCGACACCGACGCCGACGAGTTCCGATGCGCCGAGCGCGTGAACGACGCCGACGATCTGCTGGGCGACGGCGGCGGGGTCGCGGTCCGCGATGGCTGCCTCGATGGTCATGGTCGGATTGGCGCGTGCGTCGGTGGCGACTGCGTAGATGACGTCTCCGGTGAGCTTGACTCCCACGAAACCACCGAGCGACGGCGATACGTCCAGGGGTCGCACCGGCCTGCCGACGCTTCCGTCCGAGTAATCGTCGAGCTCGACCAGCACTCCGTTGTCGAGAAAGGGCTTGGCGAGCCGGGTGAGGCTCGCGGGTGACAAGTTGAGGCGCGAGGTGAGAGCGCTGCGTGAGATCGGGCCGTGGATGAGCACAGCCCGCGCAAGCGCGGATTCACTCTCTGTCAACACGCCGACCTCCTCTTCGTTTCATGATGGCACGAACACTACGTCCCAAGCGCCAGATTCCGGACGGCGAAGCCACTCTTGAGGATTAGTTATTTTCGTAGTAGAACTAATGCATGCTTCGCAACGAAGAAGGCACCCGAGCCGGGAACGCTGCCGCCCTCGCCGCTGCCACCCTCCATCTGCGTCACGGAGGGACGAGCGTCGTCATCGATGTGACGTCGTCCGCCGCACCCACCATCGTCCATTGGGGTGAGGACCTCGGCGACCTGAACCGCGCAGCACTCCAGAGCCTCGCCTCATCCGCCGTTCCACAGCGAGTGTCGGGGGGCCTCGACGTCACGCCTCGGCTGACGGTGGTCGCCACGCAGGCGGACGGGTGGCTCGGCACGCCCGGCCTCGAGGGCCACCGCGCCGGCGCGGGTGTCAGCATCCGATTCGTCGCCGCCGGGATCCAATCCAACACGCAGCGCGCCACCATCTCGCTCGTGGACACCGAAGCGCATCTCTCGGCAGAGCTCGAGTTGCGGCTCGGCGAAGCCGGGCTGCTGCACCAGCGACTGACGCTCCACAACATCGGGTCGACGGACTACACCGTGCAATCGCTGCAGCTCGCCTTCCCCGTTCCGTGGGACGCGACAGAGCTGCTCGACACCACAGGGCGCCATCTGCGCGAGCGTCACCCCCAGCGACGCGAGTTCACCTTCGGCACACACGTGCGCGAGAGCCGCCGCGGGCGGCCGGGCGCCGACGCGACCCTGCTGCTCGCGGCGGGACGACCAGGATTCGGTTTCGAGCGCGGACGGGTCCATGCGATCCACGTCGCGTGGAGCGGAAACCACCGCGTCATCGCCGAGCGTGTGGTCACGGGCGAGGCTTTCCTCGCGGGCGGCGAGCTGTACGGCCCCGGTGAGGTCATCCTCGCTCCGGGCGACACCGTCGCCACTCCCTGGGTCATCGGATCCTGGGGTGACGGGCTGAGCGAGCTTGCACACCGCTTCCACGACGAATGGCGCGACCGGCCGCAGCACCCGCGGCGCGCGCGGCCGGTGACCCTCAACACCTGGGAGGCGGTCTACTTCGATCACGACCTCGACCGGCTGACCGCGCTCGCGGACGCCGCGGCAGAGGTCGGCGTGGAGCGATTCGTGCTCGACGACGGCTGGTTCGCCGGCCGTCGCGATGACACCGCCGGCCTCGGCGACTGGTTCGTCGACGACGAGGTCTGGCCCGACGGCCTGCACCCGCTCACCGCACACGTCCATGAGCTCGGCATGGAGTTCGGGCTGTGGGTCGAGCCCGAGATGATCAACCCCGACAGCGCCCTTGCGCGCGAGCATCCGGACTGGATCCTGCGCGGTCGCATGGCGCTTCCTCCGTCGGCCCGGCAGCAGCAGGTGCTCGATCTCTCGCGCCCCGAGGCCTACGCCCACATCGCGGAGCGACTGCACGCGCTCCTCGAGGAGTACCCGATCGCCTACCTCAAGTGGGATCACAACCGCGATCTGGTGGATGCGGGGGCCGGCCCTGAAGGCGGCACCCGCGTCCGCGCACACACGCTCGCCCTGTACCGACTGCTTGACGAGCTCAAGCAGCGGCACCCAGGTGTCGAGATCGAGAGCTGCGCGTCGGGGGGCGCCCGGGTCGACCTCGGGATCCTGGACCGCACGGATCGCATCTGGACGAGCGACAGTCTCGACCCGTTGGAGCGCCTGACCAACCAGCGGTACACGGCGCTCGTCGTGCCGCCCGAGATGATGGGCATGCACCTGACCAGCCCCGTGGTCCACTCCACCGGGCGCCACGTCGACCTCGAGTTCAGCGCGGCGACCGCCCTGTTCGGGCATTTCGGTCTCGAATGGGATCTGACGAGCACCGATGCCGCGACGCGCGCCCGAATCGCAGAATGGGTCACTTTCGCCAAGCGCATCCGCCCCCTCGTCGCCACCGGCGGGACGGTGGACGTCGACGACCTCGAGACGGGCATCGACGTGCGCGGCATGGTCGCTCGCGATCTGTCGTCCGCCGTCTTCGTCATCACCCAGACGCAGACTTCCGCGTCGTACCCACCCGGGCGCGTACGTCTTCCGGGCCTCTCACCCACGCGCACCTACCGGGTCACCCTCAGCATGCTCACGCCCGACACCGCGGGCCAGTCCGAACTCACGTGGGCGTCTGAGGGTCTCACCCTCACCGGCCGTCAGTTGGCGACGATCGGCGTGCGCCCACCCGTCCAACTCCCGCAGAAGTCCGCGGTGATCGAGATCACCGCGCTCGGCTGACTCCATCCACCCCTGCGCAAGGAGGCGCATCTCATGAAAACCACCCGTCGAAGCACGATGCGAATGGTGGCGGCACTGACCGCGGCCGGTATGACAGTCGGCCTGGGGGGCTGCGCGAGCAACCCGTCGAACGGCATCACCACGTTGAACTTCTTCCAGTTCAAAGGCGAGGCGCTCGAAGACTTCGAGCAGATCATCACGGACTTCGAGGCCGAGAACCCCGACATCCGCGTGGTGCAGAATCAGGTCGCCGACGCCGACACCCTCATCCGCACGCTGCTCGTCAAAGACAAGACTCCAGACGTCATCACACTCAATGCGAACGGCAACTTCGGGCGCCTCGCACAGGCCGGCGTGTTCTACGACTTCTCCGACGAGCCGGTGCTGGACGACATCAACCCCGCGGTGCAGGAGATCCTCGCCGACCTCGGCACCAAGGACGACGAGGTGAACGGTCTCGGCTACGTCAACAACGCCAATGGTGTGATCTACAACGCCGAGATCTTCGACGAGCTCGGACTCGAGGTCCCGGAGACCTGGGACGACTTCATCGCCGTCTGCGACGCGCTGCAGGATGCCGGGATCACGCCCTTCTACGGAACCCTCGCAGACTCCTGGACCGGGCTCCCCTCGTTCAACGCGCTCGGCGCGTATCCGGCGCAGGGCGCGTTCTTCGATCAGATGCGCGAAGAAGGGGAGAGTGTCGGCCCGGACTCGGAAGTGTCGTTCCAGAAGGACTTCGCCGACGCGCTCGATCAGCAGTACGAACTCTTCTCGAACTACATGCAGGACGGCTATCGCGGTCGCACCTACGACGACGGCAACGCCGCATTCGCGAACGGCGACGTCGGGATGCTCCTCCAGGGGATCTGGGCCATCAACCCGGTCAAACAGATCAATCCCGACATCGATGCGCGCATCTTCCCGTATCCGGCCACCGAGGACCCCGACGATCGCCTGCTCGTATCGGGTGTGGACGTCGTCGTGACCATGGGCAAGCACGGACCGCACCAAGAGGAGGCGATGCGGTTCATCGACTATCTCTTCCAGAAGGACGTCATCGAGGACTTCGCCGCCTCGCAGAACATGGTCCCCTCGCTGAAGGGAGCCCGGCTCAGCGACGACCCCGCCCTGCAGTCCGTCAAGCCGTTCTTCGACGACGGCAGGATCACCGGGTTCATCGATCACCAGATCCCGCCCAGCATCCCCCTCGCGGCGATCATCCAGCAGTTCCTGTTCTCCGGCGACAGCGATGCTGCCCTCGCCACCCTCGACAGCGAGTGGGCGAAGGTCGCCGCTCGCACGATCCCTGTGACAGGAGAGTGACATGAGCACCCTCACCGAGGCCGTGCGCACCTCATCGACGGGCGGCACCGCCAAGTCACGCGCGAAGCGAACGCGCAGCGATTCGCGCCGCGCCGCGTCTGCGTACTACTGGATGGTGTGGCCGGCGGTCATCGCGTTCGCCGCATTCCACACCCTGCCCGTGGTCGTCGGCATCTTCTTCAGCTTCACGAACTACGCCGGCTACGGCGACTGGAACTTCGTCGGACTCTCCAACTATGCGAACCTCTTCCGAGACGACCGGGTCCTTCAGGCCTACGGATTCTCGTTCCTGTTCGCCATCGTCGCGACTGTCCTCACAAACGCCATCTCGCTCGCGATCGCATTGGGACTGAACGCGAAGATCAAGGCGCGGAACTTCTTCCGCGGCGTCTACTTCGTGCCGTATGTCTTGGCGATCCTCGTGATCGGGTACGTGTTCCAGTTCTTCTTCTCGAACTCGCTGCCGAAGATCCTGTCGGGAATCCCGCTGTTCGCGGACAACATCCTGACCAATGAGACGTGGGCGTGGACCGCGATCGTGACGCTCGCAGTCTGGCAGGCCTGCGCGTTCTCGATCATCATCTACCTCTCGGGTCTTCAGACGATCCCCGCCGAGCTGTACGAGGCCGCCTCACTGGACGGAGCCTCGGCCGGCCGGCAGTTCTGGTCGATCACGTTCCCCCTCATCAGCGCCTTCTTCACGATCAATGTGGTCCTCAGCCTGAAGGGCTTCCTGCAGGTGTTCGATCCGATCGTCGCCCTCACCAACGGCGGGCCCGGCACCGCGACCGAGTCCGTCACCCTCCTCATCTTCCGAGGCGGGTTCTCCGGAGGAGAGTTCGCCTACCAGACGGCGAACGCCGTGGTCTTCTTCATCGTGATCACCGTCATATCGCTCCTCCAATTCCGGGTCCTTCAGCGCAGAGAGGCCGAATTCTGATGACCACCACGACCAACACCGCCGCACAGATCACCGAAGCCGCCCCGTCGCGGCGACGCCGGATGCGTGAGCCCTCCGACGACACGCGCAAGACCAACTGGTGGGCGACCGCGCTCATCGCCGTCTGCTCCCTCACGGTTCTCATCCCGATGTACCTGGCGGTCGTCGTCGCTCTCAAGACGCCCGACCAGTTGACGTCGGGCACCGGGTTCGAATGGCCGAACCCGATCCGGTGGGAGAACTTCGCGGATGCGTGGACCCGAACGGACTTCCCACAGGCTCTGGCGAACACGGCGATGATCACCGTCGGGTCCGTCGTCTTCACCTTGCTGACAAGCTCGGTCGTCGCCTATGCGCTGGCACGGAACATCCATCGGCCCTTCTTCAAGGGCGTGTTCTTCTACCTGCTCGCGGCGCTGTTCATCCCGTTCCCCATCATCATGCTTCCGCTGGTGAAGCAGACCGCGATCCTGGGCCTCGACAACCAGGCCGGCCTCATCGTGCTGTACACGATCTACGGGCTGAGTCTGAACATCTTCATCTACACGGCCTACATCCGCTCGATACCGATCGAGCTCGAAGAGGCAGCGCGGATGGACGGCGCAAGCACGTGGGGGGTGTTCTGGAGGATCATCTTCCCCCTGCTCACTCCGATGAACGCCACTGTCGGCATCCTCACCTGCGTCTGGGCGTGGAACGACTTCATCATGCCTCTCGTCGTGCTCACCGACCCTGCTGCTCGCACGCTGCCACTCGCCCAGTACGTCTTCCAGGGGCAGTTCAACACGGACTACACGGTCGCGTTCGCCTCCTACCTCATGGCCATGGCACCCCTGTTGATCGTCTACATCTTCAGTCAGCGATGGGTCATCTCCGGCGTCACCCGCGGGTCCATCAAATAGATCGCACTCCGGTTCGAGGAACGCGAGCTGGAACCCCTCCTCGATCGGCTGCAGCTGGACGCCGACCCCGACGCCGTCTTCGGCCCCCGGTGACCGGACGCGAGACGATCGACCAGGTCGACCCGAGCGGAGGGAGTACGTTCGGATCATGAGCGACAGGACAGTCGGCCGGCTGATCGGCGTCAGTGCGGCGATCGCCGCCGCTGGAGCGATCGTCGCCGTCGTCTACTTCTTCCAGCCGTGGCGCAGCTGCGATTATGAAGACACCTCGGCCGGCTGCGCCATGCTCCCGGCCGACGCCACCGTCATGCTCGTCGCGGTCCTCGTCACGCTCGCTGCCTGCGGCCTGCTCGTCATCGGGCTCGCCGTTCGGCGGACCCGTGCGAGCGAAGCCGGATCTCGCGTCGCCCGCTGACACCCGGGCGAAGATCGATCCGAAGCGATCGCGGCGCCGGCATCCGCTCACCCGCACGCGAAACGCCCCGACCTCTGCACAGCAGGACGGGGCGTTCGCGTGGTGGGCGTCGCCGCTCGAGCGGCGATGGCCTCAGGAGGTCAGGCCGTCGACGTACTCCTGGTTGTCGGCGATCCACTGCTCGACGATGGGGCCGTAGTCGTCGCCGTCGTACTCGTTGAACATCGCGTCCTCGAGCGAGTAGAGCAGGTCGCTGGGCATCTCGAAGTCCGAGATCCACTCGTGCACCTCGGGGAAGTCCTCGCCGAACGACGTCGACGCGACCGAGTGGATGCCCTCGGCGTCGCCGAGGAGGCCCTGCGGGTCTTCGAGGTCCTTGATCGGGAACGCGCTGTACGCCCAGTGCGGACGCCACAGCGTGACGACGATGTTCTCACCGGCATCCGTCGCCGACTGCAGCTCGGCGAGCATGGCGGGGGTGGATGCCTCGATGAGGTTCATGTCTTCGAGACCGTAGCCGGGCACGACCTCGTCGGCCGTGATGCGCATGAGGCCCGAACCGGGCTCGATGCCTACGATCTCGTCGCCGAACAGGTCGGCGTTGTCGGCCAGCTCGTCGAGCGAGTCGATGGGGGCGTCCTCGTTCACCGCGATGGTGAGCGCGGCTTCGTCGTTCCAGGCGCCCAGGTCGTCGAGGTCGTCGCCGTACTGCTCCATGTAGTCGGCGTGCGTGATCGGCAGCCACGTGTCGAGCACGAGGTCGAAGTCTCCGCCGGCGAGGCCCGCGTAGACCGGGGCCACGTCGGCATAGGTGAGCTCGACGTCGTAGCCCTTGTCGGCCAGGATCGCCTCCCACAGGTACGACGCGGCGATGCCCTCGTCCCAGCCGTTGAACACGGCGAGCTCGATCGCACGATCGGCGCCGCCCTCAGCCGCGTCCGCGTCTCCGTCGGTGCTCGAGCATCCGGTCAGGACGAGAGCCGCAGCTCCTGCCAGCGCGATGCCCGATGCCAGGTGCTTCCTCTTGGTCATCATGTCGACTTCCTCTCCATCCGCGCTTGCTGTCCGCGGATCGGTCTTGGTCACGACGCACGAATCTCGCGCGCCGCCGGCGGGCTGATGCACCCGCCTGGTCGTGAAGTGACGGATGCCGCGGCTCGCGGCATCCGTCACGAAAGTCAGCCCGCGACGGGGATGCGGCTCACCGAGCCGGCGGCATCCTGCTTGTCGCGCGCGGAACGCGCCTTCGACACCCGACGCGACCGGTCGGGATCGGCGAAGGCCGACGTGAGCCGGTCGAGGATCATCGCGATCATCACGACCGAGATGCCCGCCTCGAACGCGAGGCCGATGTTGATGCGGCCGAGGGCGCGCACGATCTCGCCGCCGAGGCCGCCGGCACCCACCATGCCCGAGATGACCACCATCGACAGGCTGAGCATGATGATCTGATTGACGCCGGCCATGATGCTCGGCAGCGCGAGCGGCAGCTGGATCTGGCGCAGGATGCGGCCGGGTGTGGCGCCGAACGCCTGTCCGGCCTCGACCACCTCGGCGTCGACACCGCGGATGCCGAGCTCGGTGAGGCGCACACCTGGTGCGAGGGCGAACAGGATCGTCGCGATCATGCCCGGCACCGCGCCGACGCCGAAGAAGACGATGGCGGGGATCAGGTACACGAACGCGGGGATCGTCTGCAGGAAGTCGAGCACCGGGCGCACCACGCGCGAGACGTGGTCGTTGCGCGCGGCCCAGATGCCGACCGGGATGCTGATCGCGGTCGCGATCGCGGCGGCGACCAGCACGAGGGCGAGGGTGTCCATCGCCGCTTCCCACTGATCGACCAGCACGATCAGCAGCAGGCCGAGGGCGGTGCCGAGGGCCAGCTTCCAGCCCTTCACCCAGAAGGCGAACGCGGCGAAGACGATGATGATCGCCCAGAACGGCGGGGACACGAGCAGCCATTCGAGACCGTCGTAGACAGCGCCGAGCACCGACGAGATCGCGTCGAAGAGCCAGCCGAGCACGTCGCCGAGGAAGTCGACGAGTGCCTCGACCCACTGACCAAGGGGGAGTCGCAGGTTCTCCATCACACGCCTCCTTCCGTCACGGATGCCGCCGGCACGGCGGCCACGGTGGCTGCGGCCGCGGTGCGCTGGGTCGGCGCGTCGGCGTTCGTCGCATCGGCGTTCGTCGCGCGGGTCGATGCGCGGGTGGCGGGTGCGGCCGAGGCGCCGGCGCCGACCGGCTCGCCGACGGCGGCGGACTCGCCGACGGCGGCGAGGGTCTGCGCGAACTCCGCCTCGGGTACGGTGACCGGGGCCTCGATGATCGGGATCTCGGTGGTCTGAGGATCGACGTTGCCGAGCGCGGCGAGGAGCGTCACGCGCGGGATCGTGCCGAGGAGGCGTCCGGAGTCGTCGACGACGGCGATCGGGATGGGGCTCTCGACGGAGCGCTCCACCACGTCGGTGAGGGGATCGTCGGGGCCGACGACGGGCTGCGCGCTGCTGACGATCGAGCGCAGGTCGCTGGTGCCGGCCTTGACCGCGCGCACGACGGCGCGATCGGTGACCGCGCCGATGTACCGGCGGTTCTCGAGCACCGCGACCGAGCCGACCTGCAGGTCGCGCATCACCCGAAGGGCGCCGCGCACACCGGCGCTCACCGGCGTGGTGGCGGCGGCCGGGGCCATCACGGCCCCCGCCGTGAGCACGCGGGCACGGTCGACGTCCTGCACGAACTGGGCGACGTAGTCGTTGGCGGGGTCGGTGAGGATCTCTTCAGGGGTGCCGTTCTGCACGATGCGGCCGTCGCGCATCACCGCGATGCGGTCGCCGAGGAACATCGCCTCGTTGAGGTCGTGGGTGATGAAGATGATGGTGCGTCCGAGCTCGCGCTGCAGCTCGACGAGCTGCTCCTGCATCTCGCGCCGGATGAGGGGGTCGAGCGCCGAGAAGGCCTCGTCCATCAGCAGGATGTCGGTGCCGGCGGTGAGCGCACGGGCGAGGCCCACGCGCTGGCGCATCCCGCCCGACAGCTCGTCGGGCATCGCCTCGGCGCGGTCGCCGAGGCCGACCTTCGCGAGGATCTCCTGCGCGCGGCGGCGACGCTCATCGCGGCCCACACCCTGGATCTCAAGCGCATAGGCGGCGTTGTCGAGCACGGTGCGGTGCGGCAGCAGGGCGAAGTGCTGGAAGACCATCGAGATCGACGAGCGGCGGATGTCGCGCAGCTCTTTCGGCGACGCGTCGCCGACGCTGCGGCCCTGCACCAGCACGTCTCCGGCGGTCGGCTCGTTCAGGCCGTTCAGCATGCGGATGATCGTGGACTTGCCCGAGCCCGACAGGCCCATGATCACGAAGATCTCTCCTCGCTGCACCGTGAAGCTCGCGTCGATGACGGCGGCGGTCCCGGCGTCGGCGACATCGCTGCGGGTGGCGCCCGCCTTCAGCCGGCGGACGGCGTCTTTCGGGTTGCGTCCGAAGACCTTGTGTAGATTGCGCGCCTCAAGGGCGGGTTCGACGGTCACGTGCTCCACCTCGACGACGCACGTCTGCGCGTCGTCTCTGGTTGCGCCCGGGTGACGATCATCGGCGCCGCCCGGCATCGCACACACGCGACACAGCAGCACTTCCGGCGACGCAACATCGGGTTCGTCGCCCAGACCGCCGACCATACGTCCGCCGCACCGGGATCCCCAGGACCTCACTCGCGCGGCGACCGCGGACTGGTCGTCAGTGGCCCGAAGGCCATCGTCCACGGTAACGATCATGCCGGTGAATGTAAAACCGAGCCCCTGACGGTGTTCGGCTGGTGGCCTCGCCGAGGCTGGCCTCGACACGTTCGGCGAGGCTGCGCTATTCACCCACTGACCAGCGGATTTCCCTCCCGGCAATGTCGGAGGCCCCTGCCATGATGAGGGGTATGGAAGACCTCGTCGAACGGCTCGAACAGCTCGATTCGCTGCTCGCCGATGCGACGGAATCGGCGCTCTCTTCCGGGATGCTCGGCTCGCTGTCGAACGATCGGCTGCTCGAGGCGATCGCGGCTGCATCCCGCATCTCCCGACGCGCCGAGGCGCTGCTGATCGAGAGCACATCGCAGGTGGAAGACCGGTCCGACATCGGGGTGCCGCGCGAGGCGCGGCTCACCACGATGCTCGGCTGCGCGTCGACAACCGAGGTCATCCAGCGCGCGACGGGCCTCTCATCGCGGTCGGCGAAGAACCTGCGAGCGGCGGGGCGCGCGATCGTGCAGCGGGTGGCGCTGTCGTCGGGCGAGACCCTTCCCGCCGAATTCCCCGCGATGCGCGCGGCGCTGATCTCCGGCCACGTCGGCGTCGATGGCCTGCTCGCCGTGACCGGGCCGCTCGCGCACCTCGTCGGCACCGCCGGGCGCGCGGCCCACGCCGCCGCCGACGAAGAGCTCGCGCGGTCGGCACGGGGGGGGTAGGGGCGGATGCTGCTCCCCCGGCATCCGCCGACGAGCTGCGCGCACTCGCGACGGTGTGGGCGATCTACTTCGACCAGGACGGCGCCGAGCCTCGCGACGTTCGCGCCGCGCGCCGACGAGGGCTGCGGATCGGCCCCCTCCGCGACGGGGTCATGGCCGTGTCGGGAAACCTGCTCGCCGAGGTCGGAGCGCAGCTGCAGCTCGTCCTGGACTGCCTGAACAACCCGCGTGTCGACGGGGCGGCCGCGACGGGCCCGTGCTTCGAGCCGGCCTTCGCCGGCGGGGCAGACGCCGGCACAGTCGATGAGCCGGATCCCGCCCTGCTCGCAGCCGCCGACACCCGGACCCGCACCCAGAAGCAGCACGACGCCTTTGCGACGATGCTGTCCAAGGTGGCGGCATCCGGAGCCCTGCCCACCAGCGGCGGGGCGGCGCCCACGCTGGTCGTCTCCGTCCGTGAAGACGACGTCATGGCGGGGCGCGGGTACGCGCACATCAGCGGTCTCGACGAGCCCGTGTCGCTCGGCGTCGCGCGGCACATCGCGTGCGCAGGAGCGGTGCAGCGCATCGTGCACGACGACGCCGGCCGCATCGTCTCGATCAGCACCCTCGACCGCGTGTTCAACCATCACCAGCGGCGAGCGATCGGCCTGCGCGACGGGGGGTGCCTCATCCCCGGGTGTCAGGTGCCGGCGGAGTGGTGCGAGATCCACCACGTGCAGGAGCACTCCCGCGGTGGCCCGACCCACACCGACAACGGCGTGCTCCTCTGCTGGCACCATCACCGCACGATCGATACCGGCGGATGGAAGATCCGCATGAACCGCGGGGTTCCCGAGGTGCGGGGTCCGAGTTGGTGGGATGCCTCGCAGCGCTGGCGCGCCGCCACCACGTCTCCGACGCGGATGCGGGAGCGGGTCGCACGCCGCACGTGATGCCGGCCGGCGGTTCGGGCGCCGGGCGACGACCGGGTTCAGGCAGCGGCAGACGCCGACCACGTGCTCGGCGGAGGAGGTGTCGACCAGCCGTCCGCGTCGTGGGCGTGCTCGAGCGTCTGCACCGCCCAGAACACCGCGAAGGTCACGAGACCGATCACCTCGACGATGAACACCGCGTCGCCGATGTCGACGCTGGCGCCACGGATGAGCAGGACCACCGCCGCGATGATGTCGCCCACGAAGGCGACAGCGAGCAGCGTGTAGATCACGGCGTAGGTGCGCCTCGAGAGGAACGCCGGGTACACGGTGTCGTCGCCGAACCACTGCCGGACCGCCTCCATCACCGTGACGATCATGATGACGATGAAGAACGTGCCCGCGGCGATCAGGTGACCCCACATCTGCAGGCCCTCCTGGGCGATCGGCGACCACGGCGACCACCAGAGCACGAGGTACAGCGCGAGGGTGGCGGTGCCGATCACGAAGATGATCCAGTACCACCACGACTGCACCTGCCCGGCTCTGACATCGCGCCACACGCCGAGGACGAACGCGGCGACGAGGATGACAGCCACGAGCGTCACCCACACCCAGAACCCGACCGAGACGTAGGCCAACTGGTCGGCCGGGATGCAGTCGAGCCCCGACGGCCAGCCCGTGACGCACGCGCCGACCTCGGCCTCAGGCCCGACCTCCCCGCGCAGCGTGCGCGTCGGGACGATCGCGATCAACGGCGCCAGCAGCGCCGCGTAGTCGAG
The DNA here is from genome assembly GCF_017831975.1 of Microbacterium terrae. Classification (NCBI taxonomy): domain Bacteria; kingdom Bacillati; phylum Actinomycetota; class Actinomycetes; order Micrococcales; family Microbacteriaceae; genus Microbacterium; species Microbacterium terrae. The sequence continues at coordinate 3,127,414 of NZ_JAFDSS010000001.1, forward strand.
GAGCCGGCTCTGCACCCCGCTCCCCGAGATCACGACGAGCGCCAGCGCGGCCGCACACAGCGCCGCCGTGAACACGATGCGCGCGGGCGAGTAGTAGTAGTGGCTGATCGAGCGGAGGATGTCGGCGTCCTCCGGCTTGAAGCCCGACGGGGTGAACGCGATGGCGAGGAAGATCGCGGCGACCACGCCCACCAGGCTGATCCGCAGGTACAGGTACGACCTCTTCAGGGTCTCGAGGTGCTGCTCGGCGTGAGACACGATCGACGTCCTCCCGGATCACTGGCCCCACCCACGGATCGCCCGCGGCGCAGCCGACAGGCCCCGCAATTGCGCACAGTCTGATGGCGACGCACCGCTCACTGCAAGGGGGATCTCCGATCACCCGGGCCGGTTCGCCTCGATCCAGTCGTCGATCCGCTCGAACCACGAGAACAGCCAGTCGGCCTGCTCGTCGCGGTCATCGGGGATGTCGGCATGGCCGACGCGCCACGCGCGCATCGTGATGCGCTTGTCCATCGGCAGCGCGCGCCAGATGTCGCCGAGCGTGAGCAGACCGTCGAGGCCGGTGTGGCCGATGAACACCATGTCGGGTTCGGATGCCGCGGCCAGCGCTGCGTGCACGCCGCCGGGCTGGGGCGGCATCACATGGCGCAGCTCTTCGGCGCGCTGCGCGAGGTCCTCGCGCCCCGCCGCCCGCAGCCGGGCGACCCGCGACCGGCGCCGGCGCTCCGACACCTGACCGCCCTCGGGGAAGATGACGAGCGCGTCCTGCCCGGTGAGCCCGTCGGCGAGCTCCTCGATCGACCTCTCGACCGCCTGCCCTCCTCCGCCGCGCCCCCGCCCGAATCCGGTCGGATGGATGAAGCGCGTGGGGATGCGGTTCAGCAGCACGTCGATCGCCGGGTCCCACTGCAGGGTGTCTTTGAGCACGATCCGCGGACGCCGGTGCGCGCTGTTGAGGAGGGTGTGGATGAGGATGAACGAATCGCCCGGCCCCCCGTGCCGTGAGGCGACGACCAGCGGCACATCGGGCCCGAGCAGGGCGTCGAATGCGGCGGCATCCGGATCCTCACCCGCACGCGTCTCGATCTCGAGCCGCAGCACGGCGCCGAACACCCAGAACAGCAGTCGCAGCGCCCAGGCGCCCACGCGATAGTGGGCACTGATGAACGCCGGCGAGCGCAGCTTCCACCCGAACCCCGATCCCACCCACAGGGCGAAGAGAACGAGCAGCAGCATCGAGTCCCAGAGCAGATACACCGTGACGAGCCACAGCACACGCACCAGGCGGAAGCGGCCGGGCACGAGCGAGGTGAGGGCGAGCGCGACCAGCAGCCACAGCGGCGCGGTCACGAGCAGCGTCACGCCCGCGAGGAAGACGGCCGGCGCGAGCACCAGCCGGCGCAGCCACGGCGGAGGCAGCCGCATCAGACGGAACCCGCCGGGGCCGGATCGTCGAGGTACGCCCAGGTCGCCTCGAAGGCACGATCGATGCGCTTCTGAACCGTCGCCATGCGGCGGTACGACATCAGCGAGTCGTCTCCGTCGAGCTCGCCGCCGCTCGGCAGCACGTGCAGGTCGACGTCGGGCGGCAGGGTGGCGAGGTCGCGCGCGAACCGGTGCCGTCGGGCGATCTCGAACGCCACGCGAGCGGCGTCGACGAGCGACCGCGGGGCCACGAGGGGCGTCTCGACCCGCCCGACCTGCAGCACGTATACGGTCGTTGCGCCCGCGGTGAGCGCCTGCTCGATGGGGATCGAGTTGACGATGCCGCCGTCGATATAGTGCTCGCCGTCGATCTCGACCGCAGGGAGCAGCCCCGGCACGGCCGACGACGCGAGGATCGCCTCGATGAGCGGCCCCGACTCGAACACGCGCTCCGCGGCGCGCTCGACGTTCGCTGCGACGACCCTCAGCGGCACGACGAGGTCTTCGAAGCGCGTGGTCGCGCCGAGGGCGGTCGTGAGCAGCTCGCGCAGCGGTTCGGGCGAGCTCAGGTGCGTGCGGGTCTTCATCAGCCGCCCGAACTGGCGCACCAGCGACTCGCCGTAGACCGCGTCGGCCTCGGGCGACATCCACGCCCGGCTGAGCGGCTCGATCACCGCGGGCGTCGGGTCGCGCGCGACGAGCGCTCCGTTGATCGCGCCGATCGAGGTGCCGACGACGACATCGGGACGGATGCCGCGCTCGAGGAGCGCCCGCAGCATGCCGATCTCGACGGCGCCGCGCACGCCGCCACCGCCGAGGACGAACGCGACCGTCATGCCCCACACCCTAGCCGCCGCCCCGAGCCGGACAAGATGCGGACGGGGGTCGACGCCAGACGGGGTTGACGCGGGCCGAGTTACGTGGTTACTTAGTCGAGTAACTAACCAAGGAAGCGAGACGGTGTGATCGAAGAAGGCCGGCCCCTGTTCCTCCAGATCGCCGAGAGCGTGGAGGACTCGATCGTCGACGGCACGCTCGCCGAAGAGGCGCAGGCGCCGTCGACGAACGAACTCGCCGCCTTCCATCGCATCAACCCCGCCACCGCCGCGAAAGGAGTAGCCGTGCTGGTCGAGAAGAACGTCGTCTACAAGCGTCGCGGCATCGGCATGTTCGTCGCACCCGGAGCCCGCGAGCGCCTGCTCGCCGAGCGTCGGGCGGCTTTCGCGGACCGCTTCGTCGATCCCCTGCTCGCCGAGGCGGGCAAGCTCGGGCTCGGCCCCGACGACCTCGGCGCGATCATACGCGAGCGCGCCGCCCGCAGCATCTGATGCCCCCGGCATCCTCACCCTGGAAGGAAGCACGATGACGCACGTGATCGAGGTGAAGAACCTCACCAAGCGCTACCGCGACACCCTCGCCGTCGACGACGTGAGCTTCACGATCCACAAAGACACCATCTACGGGCTGCTGGGCCGCAACGGCGCCGGCAAGACGACGGTGATGTCGATCCTCACGGCGCAGAACTTCGCCACGCGCGGCGATGTGCGCGTGTTCGGAGAGCACCCGTACGAGAACGCGAAGGTGCTCGGCCGCATGTGCTTCGTGCGCGAGAGCCAGAAGTACCCCGACGACGCGACCCCGCGCCACGCCTTCGCGATGGCGCGCCTGTTCTACCCGAACTGGGATCAGGAGTTCGCCGAGCGTCTCATCGACGACTTCCAGCTGCCGATGAAGAAGACGATCAAGAAGCTCTCGCGCGGCCAGCTGTCGGCCGTCGGCGTCATCATCGGCCTGGCCTCGCGCGCCGAGATCACCTTCTTCGACGAGCCGTACCTCGGGCTCGACGCCGTCGCCCGGCAGATCTTCTACGACCGCCTGCTCGAGGACTACACCGAGCACCCCCGCACGATCATCCTGTCGAGCCACCTGATCGACGAGGTCTCGAACCTCATCGAGCGCGTGATCGTCATCGACCGCGGGCGGATCATCATGGACGAGGAGACCGACGCCATCCGCGACCGCGCCGCGAACATCGTGGGCGAAGCAGCGGCCGTCGACGCGTTCGTCGCGGGGCGCGAGGTGATCCACCGCGAAGCGCTCGGCCGCGTCGCCTCGGTCACCGTACTCGGCCGCCTCACCGCCGAGGAGCGCGCACGGCTCGAGGCTGCCGGACTCGATGTCGCACCGGTGTCGCTGCAGCAGCTCATCGTCCGCACCACCCAGCACGCCGGCGGCGCCGGATCATCCGCCCTCGCCGCCGATGCCACCACCGACGAAGGAGCACTGCGATGAGCCGCACACTGAACGTCGTCCGCATGCAGCTGGTCAACCGTCAGACCTACATCTGGGTGCCACTGCTGGTGCTCGCCGGCTCGTTCCTGCTGAGCCTCGCGATCTACGCGCTCATCCCCACCGACGAGGCCAAGTACGGCGGTGGCGCGCAGGCGCCGCTGTGGTACTTCCTCGCCGTCGGTGTGCAGGCGCTCACTCTCACGTTCCCGTTCTCGCAGGCGATGAGCGTCACGCGCCGCGAGTTCTACCTCGGCACCCTGCTGACCGCGGCGATGACCTCGGGCATCCTGGCCGTCATCTTCACCGTCGGCGGACTGATCGAAGAGGCGACCGGCGGCTGGGGGATGAACGGCTGGTTCTTCCGCCTCGACTGGATCTGGGGCTCCGGCCCGCTGGCCGCGCTGGTGTTCTACTTCATCTCGGCGATGCTGTTCTTCATCGTGGGGTTCTGGTCGGCGACGATCTACAAGCGGTTCGGCTCGCTGATCCTCACGGCCGCGCTCGTCGGCCTCGGCGTCGTGCTCGTCGGGGTCGTGTTCCTCATCACCTGGCTCGAGGTGTGGCCGCAGGTGTGGACGTGGCTGGTCACACAGGGTCCGGTGGGCTTCACCGGCTGGATGACGCTGATCGCCGCCGTCCTCGCTGCGGGGAGCTTCACCACGCTGCGTCGCGCCGTTCCCTGACATCGACGGAGAAAGACGGATGCCTCGGCCTCGGCCGGGGCATCCGTGCGTTCAGGCGGGCGTTCGGCGGCTCAGCGGCCGTCGGCAGCCTCGGTGTGGTGGCGGATCACCTCGGACACCACGAAGTTGAACCACTTCTCGGCGAAGGCCGGGTCGAGGTCGGCCTCTTCGGCGAGCTGGCGCAGGCGCGCGACCTGACGCTCTTCGCGCGCGGGGTCGGATGCCGGCATCCCGTGCTCCGCCTTGAGGTGCCCGACCTGCTTGGTGGCCTTGAACCGCTCGGCGAGAAGGTGGATCAGGGCGGCGTCGATGTTGTCGATGCTGCCGCGCAGGCGCTGCAGCGTCGTCGTCGGGTCCTCGGTCATGGCGGCCTCCTCGGCCACGACGATACCCGACGCCCGATCCTGCCCTGCGCCGCGCGGGCGCGCGGCCCTAGAGTGTGACGCATGACCGACGCGAATCCCGCCGCCACCCCGGGCGAGGCGACAGCCCCCCTGGCCGCCGACCCCGCACAGGGGACGGATGCCGCGATCCCGGCCGAGTCCGCCGCGACGACCGGCGCCGGCTCGAGCAAACCGTTCTGGGCGCGTCTCGACAGTCCGTTCACCGTCGGGTTCCTGCTCACGCTCGGCGGCCTGGCCGCCGTGCTCCTCGGGATCGCCATCACGAACATCGCGACGATCCTCATCTACATCGCCCTCGCGGCTTTCGCGTCGCTCGGTCTCGATCCGGTGCTCAAGTGGTTCGAACGGCACAACGTCAGCCGCGTCTGGGCCATCGTCATCGTGTTCCTGATCTTCGGCGTGCTCCTCATCGGTCTGATCTGGCTCGTCGTGCCGACGCTCGTCGACCAGATCAGTCAGTTCGTCACGGGCATCCCCCAGACGATCACCGCCTTCCAGAACACAGACTTCTTCCACTGGCTGGAAGGCATCTTCGGCGACGGGCTCGCGACGCTCGTCGGCGACCTCCAGTCGTTCATCACGAACCCCGCGAACATCGCAGCGATCTCAGGAGGACTGCTGAAGGTGGGCGCCGGGATCGCGACCGCGATCTCGGGCGGGCTCATCATCATCGTGCTGACCCTCTACTTCGTGGCGTCGCTGCCGGCGATGAAGGAGTCGCTCACCCAGTTCGCCCCGGCCCGCAACCGTCCGAAGGTGCGGCGGATGACCGACGAGATCACCGACTCGGTCGGCAGCTACCTCATGGGCATGGTGATCCTGGCGTTCTTCAACTCCATCGTCGCCTTCCTGCTGCACTTCTTCCTCCAGCTGCCCTACCCGCTCCTCATGGGCGTGCTGGCCTTCATGATCACGATCATCCCGCTCGTCGGCCCGGTCCTGTACTGGATCACGGCGTCGGTGCTCGCCCTGTTCACCAGCCCCGTGGCCGCCCTGATCTTCGCGATCGCCTACCTCATCTACATCCAGATCGAGGCATATGTGATCACGCCGCGCGTTATGAGCAAGGCGATCTCCATCCCGGGCTCGCTCGTGGTGATCGGCGCCCTGATCGGCGGAACCCTGCTCGGCCTGCTGGGCGCCCTCATCGCCGTCCCCGTGACGGCATCGATCCTGCTGATCATCAAACAGGTCTTCCTTCCTAAGCAGGACGCCAAGATCTGACGTCGCCGCCGGTGAACACCCGGTGACGGGGCTCGACCTGCCCTGCGATCTGCGCCAGGATCGGGACATGACGTTCACCGACCCCTCCCCCGCGATCAGCGAAGCCAACCGACGCCTGCGAGAGACCCTGCCGTTCGACGACACCGCAGACTTCGACAACGCCGACCGCGGCTTCATCGCGACGCTCGACCCGCTGATCATCCGCAACGACGCCGGCTACGTCGTCTGGGACGGCCAGACGTACGACTTCCTCACCGGTGAGGCACCGGCATCGGTCAACCCGAGCCTGTGGCGTCAGTCGACGCTCGTCGCCAAGCACGGCCTGTACGAAGTCGTCGAGGGCCTCTACCAGGTGCGCGGGTTCGATCTGTCGAACATCTCGTTCGTCGAGACCGACTCGGGTGTCGTCGTCATCGACCCGCTCATCTCGGCCGAGCCGGCCGCGGCCGCGCTCAAGCTCTACCGCGAGCACCGCGGCGACCGCCCCGTCATCGCGGTGATCTACTCGCACAGCCACATCGACCACTTCGGCGGTGTCTTCGGCGTCGCCTCGCAGGAAGACGTCGACGCCGGCAGGATCGAGATCATCGCCCCCGAGGGCTTCACCGAGCACGCGGTCGCCGAGAACGTATATGCCGGAACGGCCATGGGCCGGCGCGCCGGCTACATGTACGGCGCCAAGCTGGCCCGCGGCCCGAAAGGACAGGTCGGCGCGGGGCTCGGACAGTCCACGTCGAGCGGGCTCGTCGGACTCATCGTTCCCACGAAGGACATCAGCACCACCGGCGAGACCTACACGATCGACGGCCTCGAGATCGAGTTCCAGATGGCGCCCGGCACCGAGGCTCCGTCCGAGATGCACTTCTACTTCCCGCGGTACCGCGCACTGTGCATGGCTGAGAACGCGACCCACAACCTGCACAACCTGCTCACCCTGCGTGGAGCGGTCGTGCGCGACCCGCACGTGTGGTCGAAGTATCTGACCGAAGCCCTCGACCGGTTCGGTGACCGCACCGACGTCGTGTTCGCCTCGCACCACTGGCCGACGTGGGGCGCAGAGGACATCCACGCGTTCCTCGGGATCCAGCGCGATCTGTACGGCTACCTGCACGACCAGGTGCTTCGGATGCTCAACCGCGGTCACACGGGCATCGAGATCGCCGAGACGCTCGAGCTGCCGCCGGCGATCGAACGCGCCTGGAGCACGCGGGGCTACTACGGCTCGGTGAGCCACAACATCAAGGCGATCTACCAGCGCTACATGGGGTGGTTCGACGGCAACCCGGCGAACCTGTGGGCCCACACCCCCGCCGAGATCGGCGCGCGGTACGTCGACGCGATCGGCGGCGTCGACCGCGTCGTCGAGGTGGCGCAGGCGGCGTACGACGCCGCCGACTACCGCTGGGCTGCCACCCTGCTCAGCCACGCGCTGTTCACGGATGCCGCGCACCCGGGCGTTCGAGCCCTCTACGCCGACACCCTCGCGCAGCTCGGCTACGGCGCCGAGAACGGCACCTGGCGCAACTTCTTCCTCTCCGGTGCCACCGAGCTCACCGAGGGCAACTTCGGAACGCCCACGCAGACGGATGCTCCGTCGATCGTCGCGCAGCTCTCGCCCGAACAGCTCTTCGACGCGTTCGCTATCCAGGTCGACGGACCGAAGGCGTGGGATCTCGACCTCGCGACCGACGTGACCTTCAGCGACCTGGGCCGGTCGTTCCGCGTGACGCTGCGCAACGGCGTGCTGGTCTACAGCGAGAAGGCGCCCGCGCCCGATGCGCAGCTGCACATCACGCTCACGAAGATGCGACTCCTCGCCGTCGCCGGCGGCGACGTGTCGCAGGACGGCATCGAGGTGGAGGGCGACTTCGGCGTGCTCTCGACGCTGCTCGGCGTGCTCGAGCCGGGAGACCCCGACTTCGACATCGTCCTGCCGTAGGTCCCGCGCGTTTCGTCTCGGGTGCTGCGCGCCCTCGCTCAACGACCGGCCGGTCGCGAACACCCCGGTCGTTGAGCGAGCGCAGCGAGACGAAACGCCCCACCCGGCCGGTCGCACATCCCCGGTCGCTGAGCGAGCGCAGCGAGACGAAACGCCCCACCCGGCCCGTCGCACATCCCCAGTCGTTGAGCGAGCGCAGCAAGACGAAACGCCCCACCCGGCCCGTCGCACATCCCCAGTCGCTGAGCGAGCACAGCGAGACGAAACGCCCCACCCGGCCGGTCGCACATCCCCAGTCGCTGAGCGAGCACAGCGAGACGAAACGCCCCACCCGGCCGGTCGCACATCCCCGGTCGTTGAGCGAGCACAGCGAGACGAAACGCCCCACGCGGCGCGACTCAGCGCAGCGGAAGCAGGCAGGTCGGGCTCGGCCCCGCGGTGCGGTGACGCGCCCGGCCGGGCACACCCGTCCGGATGTCGAGAGTGAGCGAAGCGACCTCGTCGCCGAGCTGACCGGCCACGATCAGCGCGTCGCGGGCAACCACGTGGTGGCGGGGCCAGCGCACGCCGGCCTCGACGAGGGCCACCGGGGCGAGCTCGTCGCCGGCGCCGCGCACGCGCACCGCCGCGAGGGTGTCCGACCCGCGCACGCCCGCGTACAGGAACGCCCGGTCGTGCGAGAGGGCGAGCTCTGCGGCGGTGTCGCCGGGCTGCGTCGGGCCGAGCGGCACCCCCGCGATCACGCGCCAGGTGCCGGTGACGTCGGGAGCGAGCACGAAGACCTCGCACGACAGTTCGGCGACCACGTACAGGTGCCCGCTCGGGTGCCACGCCATGTGCCGCGGACCGCTGCCCCGCGGCAGCACGACGTCGTGGGCGTGGCGCAGGCCCGCGGCGCTCGCGCGCCACAGGCGCACGATGTCGAAGCCCATGTCGGTGGTCGCGACGAGGCCGCCCGGCAGGAACAGCGACTGGTGCGCATGCGGAACTCGCTCGGATGCCGCGGCGTCGGCGGCTCCCGGCTCCAGCTCCGCCGGCTCGGTCGGCGCGCGGTCGTGGTCGGGAACGAGGTGGGCGTACTCGTCGCCCGCGGCCTCGCGGAGGGCCCGTGCCGCGGCCGCGAGATCGACCCCGCCGTCGAACGCATATGCCGCCGCGGCGGGCGACGCCGGCGAGCCGGTGCCTCCGTGGGGATCGACCGGATCGGGCGCGATCGTGGGGCTCGACGGCCGGCCGGCGGCATCCAGCGACATCCGCACCACGCGACCATCGCCCCAGCAGGTGGCGAGGAGGAACGCCCCGCCCGGGTCGACCGCGATGTGGCACACGAACGATCCCGCCTCGACCGGTGCTCCGAGCGGCACGAACGACGCCTCGCCCGTGCGGCGGTACGCCTGCACGGCGCCGGCGCCCTCGAGGGCGGCGTAGACGACGTCGCCCCGCGACAGGCTCGGCGACCCGGATCCGAGACTCGCCTCAGTGCCCGGGTGAGCGGTCAGCCACGACGGCGACGCTGCAGCGGCGACCTCGCCGGCGTACGCCAGCGGACCGCCCGCGGAAGCGCCGTCGGCGTCGCCGACGAGCAGCATCCCGATCCCCGACGCGTGGCCGTCCATGTCGGCGGTGTACCCGCCGAGGAGCAATCGCATCAGTCGACGAGGTCGTGGCGCACGATGACGGCGTCACGCGCCGCGCCCACGCCGATCACCGAGATGCGCGTGCCGCTCATCTGCTCGAGGGCGAGGATGTACTGCTGCGCGGTCAGCGGAAGCTCGTCGAACGTGCGGGCGCCCGAGATGTCTTCCTTCCAGCCCGGGAAGTACTCGAGGATCGGCACCGCGTGGTGGAAGTCGGTCTGGTTGACCGGCACCTCGTCGAAGCGCTCACCGTCGACGTCGTACGCGACGCAGACCGGGATCTGATCCAGGCCGGTGAGGATGTCGAGCTTGGTGATCACCAGGTCGGTGATGCCGTTGATCCGTGTCGCGTAGCGCGTGATCGGGGCGTCGTACCAGCCCACGCGGCGCGGACGGCCGGTCGTGGTGCCGAACTCGAAGCCGCGCGAGCGCAGCCAGTCGCCCTGCTCGTCGAACAGCTCGGTCGGGAACGGACCCGCTCCGACGCGCGTCGTGTAGGCCTTCGCGATTCCGACGATGCGGTCGAGGCGGTTCGGGCCGACACCCGAGCCGGTGGCGGCGCCGCCGGCGGTGGCCGACGACGAGGTGACGAACGGGTAGGTGCCGTGGTCGACGTCGAGCATGGTCGCCTGGCCGCCCTCGAACACGACCACATCGCCGGCGTCGAGCGCCTCATTGAGCTGCAGACCGGTGTCGGCAACCATGGGCCGCAGCCGCTCGGCGTACGACAGCAGCTCCTCGACGATCTCGTCGACCGAGATCGCGCGCCGGTTGAAGACCTTCACCAGGAGGTGGTTCTTCTGATCGAGCGCGCCCTCGACCTTCTGCCGGAGGATGTTCTCGTCGAAGAGGTCCTGCACGCGGATGCCGACCCGGTTGATCTTGTCGGCGTACGCCGGGCCGATGCCGCGCCCGGTGGTGCCGATCTGACGCTTGCCGAGGAAGCGCTCCGACACCTTGTCGAGGGTCGTGTGGTAACCCGTGATGATGTGTGCGTTGGCGCTCACGCGCAGTCGCGATGTGTCGACGCCGCGGGCGTGCAGTGCCTCGAGCTCGTAGAACAGCACCTCGAGATCGACGACCACGCCGTTGCCGATGACGGCGTTGACGCCCGGCGACAGGATGCCCGACGGCAGCAGGTGCAGCGCGTACTTCTCGTCGCCGATCACGACCGTGTGGCCGGCGTTGTTGCCGCCGTTGAACTTGACGACCCAGTCGGTGCGGTCGCCGAGCAGGTCGGTCGCCTTGCCCTTGCCCTCGTCACCCCACTGGACTCCGACGATCACGATGCCTGGCATGGGCTACTCCCCCGTTTATCGGACGGTTACACCCCATCCTATCGACGCGGTCACCCGGACCGCCGATATCGTGACGCCATGAGCCGATCCGCGTGGGCGATCACCTGGAACTCCGTACGCCTTGTGATGGCCGTCGCCATCGTCGCAGCGATCACGACGCAGCTGTCGGCATCGATCGCGACCGCGACCGACCTCGGCCGCGACCTCGGCACGACGATCGCGAACTTCTTCAGCTTCTTCACGATCCTCTCCAACGCCGCGGCTGCGGTCGTGCTGGCGTGGACCGCGCTCTGGTACTTCGCGCGCGCACGTGCGGCCGGCGCGGCGGGGGCGGCGGGGGCGGATGCCGAGCCCTCCGGTCTCGCCGTGGCACTGGCATCCGTCACCACCTACATGGTGATCACAGGCATCGTCTACAACGCCCTCCTGCGCGGCATCGAGCTGCCGCAGGGCAGCGAACCGGTGCCCTGGTCGAACGAGGTGCTGCACCTCATCGCGCCGCTCGTCCTCGCCGCCGACCTGTTCGTCGGCCCGCTCCGCCGCGCCCTGCCGTGGCGGGCCATCTGGGTCGTCGTCGCGTTCCCGATCGTCTGGGTCGTCTACACGCTCGTGCGCGGACCGCTCGTGACGAACCCCGCGAGCGGCGACCCGTTCTGGTACCCGTATCCGTTCCTGAACCCGAACAACCCCGGCGGCTGGCCGTCGGTCGTCGTGTACGTGCTCGGCATCGCCGCAGCCATCATCGCGATCGCCGCCCTCGTCGTGTGGTGGGGCCGGCGGGTCGGGCGTGCGGAGCGTTCTTCTCCGGTGGGCGCAGGGGCGTCCGCGGCATCCGATATCCCCTGATCAGGCACCAGATACAGCGCTTCAGCAGAAGTGTCCGCCGAACGGTGGACACGTTGTAGACCCCACACAACAACGCATTGCGGGCAGCCCTGTTCCGCAGGATCCCGGCGCCAACGATTCGCGCCGCGCGGTACCAGTGAGGCCACATTCGCCCTCAGGGGAGATGGCACGCGAAGAGCGTGATGTCGAATTGGGGTGATCTCATGAGCTGGGCATGGTTTCGAATCGCGGCGGGGATGACGGCGCTGTCGGGCGTCGTCGCAGGATTCATCGTCAACGTCGATCGAGCGGCACGGGAGGAGCAGGCGCTCAGCGCCGTGCTCGCCAACTACTTCAGCATGTTCACGATCGTCTCGACGCTGCTGAGCGTCTCGGTGCTCGGCTTCGCCGCGGCATGGACGCTGCGGCACCCGGGGACGGCACGCGAGCCGCTGAGCGTGGCGCTGTCGCTCGCGGCGGTCGCGGGTCCTGTCCTGCTGCTCGGGCTCGTCTACAACCTGCTGCTGCGCGACCTGCCGGCTCCGGTCGCGCTGGGCGACTCGGCGGGCATCGCGATGCTCGACACCTACGCGGTCGAGGTGCTGCACGTGGTGATGCCGCTGTTCTTCGTGCTCGATCTGCTGTTCGCCCCGCACCGTCGCGGACTGCCGTGGTGGTCGCTCGGAGTGCTGGTGGGCTACCCGGTCGCCTGGGTCACCTACACGATGATCCGCGGTGAACTCGTCGCGAACCCCGACGGCACCACGCCGTGGTGGTACCCCTACCCGTTCCTCGACCCGCACGGCGCGGGTGGCTACGGCTCGGCGTTCCTCTACATCGGCGCCATCACCGCCGGGTTCCTCGCGATCGGGGCGATGATCATCCTGATCGGGCGCTACCGGGAGCGCCGTGCCGTGCACCGGAGCGCCCCCGCGACCCACGGACCGCTCGCCATCTGACGCTCACGCCGCCGGCATCCTTCCCGATGCCGGCGGCGTTCGCCTCAGTTCTGGCGGCGTCGCCGGACGATGACCAGCGCCGTGATGCCGCCGCCGAGCAGCAGCACGGCGATGATGCCCGCCGTCCACAGCGTCGCGGTCTGAAGCCCTGTCGGGGGCAGCGGCGGCGGGACCGGGTCGAAGGTGTTCGTCACGACGATCTCGACGGCGCCTGTGCCCATCACAGTGGTCGCCGTCGTGCCCTCGAGCGGCACGCCGTCGATCGTGATCGTCGTCGCATCGGCGCCGCCGGTGTCGACCTCGGTGATCGTGCACTCCGCACCGGTCGGCAGGAGCGTGACGAGCGGGCCGATGGGTCCGCCGATCTCGTACGTCCCGTCGCGCAGGAGCAGGCCCGGCGCCGGATGCGATGCGTCGATGAGCACGCAGCGCACGTCGAAGGTGAACGAGCGGCCGGCGAAGTCGGATGCACCGGCGCCGTCGACCACCTTCGTGACGGTGATGGGCGGGTCGAGGTACTCGTTGACGAGCTCCACCGAAGTCTGATCCGCGGCGTCCACGTTCGGCAGCGGAGCGAGCTCCGCGACCGTGCCGTCGACGGGGTCGCCGGTGACGCCTGCCTCGGTGACCGCGACCGTGGTGCCCGCGGCATCCATGGTGTCGGTCTCGGTGACGGTGCACTCCGCACCCTCGGGCAGCTCCGTCCAGATGATGGTCTGGCCGTCGGCGATCGTCTGCGTCATCGGCTCGGCCGCCGTGACCGACCCGCCGTTCCACTCGCAGGCGAGCTCGACCTCGAATGGGCCGTAGGTCACGGGGTCGCCGTTGATGTCGACCGCGGTCGTCGGGGCGACGGTCTTGGTCACCGAGACCTGCGCGAGATTGAAGGTGTTCTGCACCTCGAGGCTCGGCTGGGGCTGGTCGTCGACGCTGAGGATCGTCGGGTCGGTGACGACGGTGAACCGGTACGGTTCGCCGTCGCCGGCGACGACGTCGCCGTTCTCGTCGAGGATCGCGGTCGAGCTCGCCCCGCCGTCGCCGGTCTCGGTGAGGCTGCACTCGGCTCCGGTCGGGAGGTTGGTCCACAGGGCGGTCGGCGACGCGGCGCTCACGGTGCGCGCGATCCCGTCGGGGATGCGGACCGGCTCGCCGTCGCGGAAGCACAGCAGGCGCAGATCGAACTCGTCCGTGCCGAACTTGTCGACGCCGTCGCCCGCGAAGGTCTTGGTGACCTCGAGCGAGCCGGTGAGGTACCAGTTCGTCGCCGTGACCGTGGCGAGGCCGCCCTCGGCCGGCACCGTGCCGACACCGGTAGCGAGGTCCTCACCGTCGTTCGGCTCGATCACCACGGCATCCGCGCCCGCCAGGTCGGGCTCGGTCACGGTGCACTCCGACCCGGCCACCACCTGGGTGACCGCCGTCTGCCAGTCGTTCGCGGCGCTCAGCTCGACACTGCCTTCGAGCACCACCTCGCCGTCGAACGTGCAGGAGTAGTCCAGCACGAAGCTGTCGGCGCCGAACTGGTCGGCTCCGGCGCCGGCCACCTCCTTGCGCAGCAGCACCTCGGTCGCGTTGAACACGTTGGTGTACGACACGGTGTTGACCACCGCGGTGCTGTCGGGCTGCAGCTCGGGGATCACGACGGTGCGCGTCTCCTGATCGATCTGCGGCGCGAGTTCACCCTCGGCGCCCGGCACGTCGGCCTCCGTGATCGTCGCATCCGCGCCGCGGGGGTCGGTCTCGGTGATCGTGCACTCTGCGCGAGCGGGGATCGGCGCGATCGTCTCGGTCTGGTTCCCGTCGAGCGTGAAGGTCTCGTCGACCACGGTCTCGCCCTGGAAGGTGCAGACCACCTGGAACCCGAACTGCGTCGGGGTCGCCGCCGACTCCGAGACCACCGTCTTGCCCACCTCGAGCGATGCGGTCTCGAAGACGTTCGTCACGGTGACCGTGACCGGCTCGGTGGCATCGGGGTCGACGACGACCACGCCGTCGGCCGGGTCGAGTTCCACACTGGTGGCACCGCCGTCGGAGGTCTCGGCCACGGTGCACTCGGCGCCGTCGGGCAGATCCTCGTACGTGGTGGTGAGAGACGTGCCGGCCGACAGGGTGCGAACGGCACCCCCCGGGATGCTGTCGGCCGGAATGGCCTCGCCGTTCCAGGTGCAGTCGATGCCGATCACGAAGTCGCCCACGGCCCATTCCGCGGCATCCCCGTCGATCACCTTCTCGACGACGATGTCGCCGACGTCGAACGTGTTGTCGACCGTCACCTCGACAGGCTCGACGTCGCTGCCCTGGGTCACGACGACGTGCCCGACTGACGTGTCGGAGCCGTCGTTGGGTCTGATGACCACGCTGCTGGCGCCGCCGTCGTCGTCCTCGATCACGTCGCACTCCGAGCCGACGGGCGCTGTGAACGGCTCGCTCGTCGTGTCGGCCTCGAGCTCGACGACGACCGGGAACCCGGGGAGGGTCTGGCCGTCGAACGCGCACGACACCTGCACCGAGAACGGACCGGCGCCCCACAGCTCGGCGCCGTCGCCGCTCACCGTCTTGGTGACCTCGAGCGCCCCGAGCTCGAAGGTATTGACGACGCGCAGCGAGAGCTCCGTGTCTTCCTCGATCGTGAACACCCGCACGGGGTTGCCGTCGGCGTCGAGGATCTGCGTCTCGGTCGCACCGCCGTCGTCGGACTCGGACAGGATGCAGCGGGCGCCGGTCGGCAGCCGGTCGTAGGTCGCCGTCCATCCGCCTGCCTCGGTCAGCTCCCGCGTCGGGCCGCCGGGAATGGCGACGACGAGGATCGCGCTGGTCGGATCGACGCAGAGCAGAGTGACCTCGAACGGACCCACGTAGTCGGGGTCGTCGAAGCCCTCGATCTCCTTGGTGACCGTGAGGCTGCCCTCGGTGTAGGTGTTGGTGACCGTCACGAGCGCGGTCTCGGGCGAGCCGTCGGGCACGATCGTGACGGGCGAGGTGGCGACGTCGACGTCGTTCGCGAACCCGGTGTCGGTCTCCTCGACGGTGCACACCGATCCGGCCGCGATGCCCTCCACCTCGGCGGGCACGGTGGGCGTGATCTGGAGGTCGCCGTCCCACGTGGTCACGTCGCCCAGCGTGCAGGTCACGTGCACAGTGAACTCGGACTCCGCGAACGGCGAGTCCGCCGGCGCGATGACCTTGTCGATCTGCAGCGGCCCGACCTCGTAGGCGTTGACGAACGCGACCGAGTTGGTGATCTCGGTGCCCTCGTCCGCGGTGAGGATGACGGTCGTCGAGGTGCCGTCGACGGGCGCGACGGGCCCTTCGGCGGTCTCGCTGGCCACGGTCGTCGACGATGCGTTCGCCGTGCCGGACTCGGTGACGATGCACTCGGCGTTCGCCGGCAGTCCGTCGAGCGTGACGGTGTCGCCGTCGGCGATCTCGAACACCATGGGATCGTTCTCGTCGTAGCCCTCAGCCCAGACCTCGTCGCCCAGGAAGGTGCACGTCACCGATACGTCGAACGGACCGAACTCGATCGGCGTGCCGTTCGCATCGACAGCGTCGGACTCAACGGTCTTGCCGATCTCGAGTCCGGCGAGCTCGTAGACGTTCTCGATCGCGATCCGTCCGACGGCGCGCTCGCGCACGGACTCGGCGATCACCGTGTCGGGGTCGACGTCGAACGACACCTGACCCTGGGGCTTCTCGTCGAGTGTGCACTCCGCGCCCCACGGGAGCCCCTGAACCAGTTCAGGTGTGGGCGGCGTCACCGTGATCACCCACTCGGCGTCGGGGTCGGTGCTGCCGGGCGGAGTGACGGGGACACCCACCGAGGTGCAGTCCACGATCACCTCGAATGACTCCGGCGCGTACTGCGCGCCGTCGCCCTCCACCTCCTTCGCGACGATGATCGCCCCGGTGGCGAGCGCCGCACCGACCTGCGTGCCCTCGCTCGGCACCATCGTGCGCGCGTCGATCCCGGTGTCTTGATCCTCGGTCGTGTGGGCGCCCGTTGCGACGGAGTTCCAGGCGATCGTGTCGTCGCCTGCCTCCTCATTCTGAGACGGTGTGGTCGTGACCCCCTCTATGAGGATCACTTCGCCCGGCTCCAACGGATTGTCAGGCATATCGACGACGGTGCGCACTCCGGTGATCGACGCCGGGTCGACGCTGAGCGGGGCGACCCACGCGCCCGGGGCGCACGCCTCGAGCGGATCGCCGGGCTCGCCCGGCGCGTACACGTCGGCCGCACACACCTCGGCATCCGTAGTCACGAGATACGTGATCTGGGCCCCGTCGGGCAGCTGCACTGCCGTGAGCGTCGCCGCGTCGAGCTGCGGCGTCCATTGCGAGCCGCGGTCGGTGTCGCTGATCGCGCCCGTATCCCCCGGCTTCGGCAGCTCGTCGACCAGGACGAGTCGATCGAGGGCGACGTTACCGGTGTTCTGGATTCCGAATCGCCAGACGACCTCGCCGCCGGGCTTCGACCGCGGAACGCACGGCCACCAGTAGAAACCCTCGTCATCCGGGTCGATGAGAGGCCCGGCGTTCGGCGCGTCGCATCCCTGCTCCAGTCGGGTGCGGAAGTCGAAGGCTCCGAGCTCGGTGTCCACCGCGCGCACGACCTTGCCCGAGCGCACCGCGCCGGCCACGAGAGGCGTGACCACGGCGTCTGCCGAGCACTCGTCGACCGGCGTCGCGACGTTGTTGCAGCTGTCGAACTGACGGTCTCCGGAGATCGTCGCGGTGTTGGTCACCGGCGCCCCGCCCGGAACCCCCGGGGCGAAGATCATGTCGATCGTGATCGTGTACGACTGACCGACCTCGAGGGCCGAGCCGTCGGCGAAGCTGAACGTCACCGTTCCCGACGCCTCGTCGACGACGGTCGTGACCTCGGCAGGGTCCTCCGGCAACGGTGTTCCCGTCGGCGGCACAGGGGCATCGCCCGCCAGGGCGAACGTGTAGGGTTCGGGGTTGTCGGGGTTGAGGATGAGCGTTCCCGGCGCGGCCGGCGCATCCACGATCACCGGATTCGCGATCGGCCAGTCACCGCTGTTGGTGACCGTGATCGTGTACGGGATGCTCTGCCCAGGCGAGTACTGGCCGCTCGGGGTCTTCGTGATGACGACCTCACTCGAGGCGTGCTGGTAGAAGATCGTGTCCTCGGCGAAGTCCGACACCGTGCCCGGCAGGCCGATGGCGCAGGTGGGGGCGAGGATCGCGCACACCGTCGCCGAGCTCTCGTTGGTGAACTCACCCGGAGCCTCCTCGCCGGGTGCCGCCGTGTTGCCCGCGAGGTCGCTGGGCACCTCGCCTCCGCTTCGCAGCTCGGTGCGGCGCTGCACGAGCACCGGCACCTCCTGAAGGGGGTCGGTCGGGTTCTCCCACTGAACGGGCGTTCCGGTGTCGTCGACGGATCGGAACCCGAACCGCACGCTGTCGACCTGGTCGGCCGTCACGTCGGGCGGCAGCGGCGTGGTGAGGAACGTCGCGAGGTCGACCCACGGGCCCTCCTCCCAGGTTCCGCCCACCGCGACCACGCCGGAGCCGGTGTCGACGAACGTGCTGCCCACGCGCGCGTCCATGCGCACCTGGTTGATCGGCGTCGCGAGCGCGAAGGAGGGGTCGATGCCGACGTAGTCGAACGCGTTCCAGAAGGTCGGCGCGGTGTCGCCGATCACCATCGTTCCGACGCGCGCCGAGGTGTCGACCGAGGGCTGGCCGGTGAGCGTCATCACGACCGGGCTGCCGTCGGGCTCGATCTGGGTGTCGGGGTCGAACGTCTTGCCCGCGCTCACCCCGATCTGCAGGTCCTCGAGCGTGACGGTGGCGGAGGCGTCCGCCGTGGGGATGTTGTCGTCGGTGCCGCCGCCGGCATCGGCGACCGTCGCCTGCGCCGCGTTCGTCACGGGGCTGTCGGTGGTGGCGACGCGCGTGTCGGTGGTGCCGCGCACGAACTCGCGCAGGCGCAGATCCATCTCGACGACGGCGACGGCCCCGGCGTCGATGCGCCCGTCGTGCGTCACGACGATGGCAACGACGTCGGCGAGAGCAGCCGACCCCCGGCCGAGCGCGACACTCGCCTCGATCTCTTCGGTGTCGTCGCCGAAGCCGTCGCCGTCGGTGTCGTGGATGAGGGTGACGAGGGTGGTCTCGGTGCCGCCCGGGATCGAGATCTGCCGGATGTCGTAGAGGTCGAACTCGCGGAACGGGCTGTCCTCCGGCGCCGTGTCCGGCGTCGGGTCGGAGATCGTCAGAGTGTCGACCTTGGTCGCGGTGCGGTTGGTCGCCGTCAGCTGAACGCGCCCGGTCGGGTACGCCGACTGCGGGATGCCGTCCGGCGGAACGCCGAACGGGCTGTTCGACCAGGTCTTCTCGAGATCGACGTTCAGCGGCACGTCGATGATCGCGATGGTGTCGCTGTCGTCGGTGTCGATGACGGTCTCGCCGGTCGAGTCGGTTCCCGTGACGTTGGCGACGTCGAGCACCGTTCCGATCGTGCCGTCGGGGTCGTCTGCGCTGTCGTCGATGTTGTACTCGAGCGTTCCGATCGCCGGCTGCGCCGGGTCGGAGCGGAGGTAGTCGCGCAGCTGCACGTCGACGAAGATCTGCCGGTCGTTGCCGGTGGAGCGGGCCACGCCGCTGCCGACGGGGGGTGCCGTGAGGTCACCCGCGGCCGTCGCGGCGCGCGTCGGGCTCTCCTCCCACAGCAGTCGGATCCCGAGAGCCTGCTCCCGGTCGGCCGCCGTCAGCGTCACGCCGGGGAAAGCGCCGTCGCACGACGCCGGGCAGGGGTCGTTCTCGAGGTCGACCCACGCACTGCCGTTCCACAGCTGCACCGCGGTCACCTGGTCGTACTGGATGTAGGCATCCATGTCGGAGGTGATGGCGGGTACGCCGGTGATGTCGAACGCATCCCAGAACGACCCATGCAGCTCAGCGGCATCCGGGCTGCCTGCCGGCGACGCCGGTGGAGCAGCCTCGTCCTGCACGGTGAGCTCCTGCACGTCGCTCAGCCCGCCGGTGGACCAGTTCAGGGTGATCCGGGCGTCCGCCTGCGAACGCGCGGTGATGACGTTGGGCTCGATGTCCTTCTCGAGGGCGTCGGGGCCGTCGCCGTCGGGGTCATAGGGGTCGAGGTCGATCTCGGCGCAGGCGGTGTCGTCGGCCGACGGGGTGGACTGCAGGCCGCCGCTCCCGGTGGCCGAGCTCTGGCCGCAGTTCGCGAGGGTCGCGGGGGCCACCGTCTCAGGATCGGGCACGCGCTCGGTGTCGCGCACCTCGGCCGAGAAGTGCGGCTCGACCGACGTGCCGGGCGGGAAGGGCTCACCGTCGTCGGCGGTGTAGGTGAACTGCAGACCCTGGATGAGCTCCTGCTCGCCGGGCGGGATCTCCATGCTGAACACGGTCGGACCCTCGACGACGACCGGATCGCCGCTCGCGTCCAGCAGCGGCACCCACGCCGAGCCGTTCCAGTAGGTGATCGTGAGCGTCGCACCCGCGGGCACGGCGGTCTCGGTGATGGCCGTGGCGTTGAAGCTGTCCCAGAAGGTGCCGTCGACCGAACCCGGGTTCGCGGGGTCCTGCACGACGATCGTCTCGGCGCCCGTGGTCGACCGGGGGAAGTCGGCGATCTGGCTGTCGAGGGTGACGAGCACCCACTCGCCCGGACGGTCCAGGATCGTCGTGGGGTAGATCGACTTGCCCGTGATCACCTCGAGGTGCTTCTCGTAGACGACGAGGTCGGCGCCGGCCTGCTCGGTCGACGAGCCGCCGTTCGGGTCGGTGCCGATGACGTCGATCACGTTGGGGATCGTCGCGGGGTAGCCCGCCTGGTCGGGATCGGTCTGCACGTCGAAGCTGATGTCGACCGTCGCCTCGGGCGGGATCGCGCCGGTGAAGGTGATCGACCAGCGCACCACGTCTCCGCTCGGCGCCGGGGGCTCCTCACCGTTTGCAACGGGGAGCGGCCCTTCGGAGGTGCCGTCGTCGTAGTAGTAGGTGATGGTCGCGCCGGAGGCGCCTTCCGGCCACACGATCGGGTCGGTGAACCCGGCGAACGCCATCGACTGGTCGAACCCGTCGGCCCACGGGTCGTCGGGGTCGGTGAGCGTGGGCTCGGTGATGGTGAGCTCGGACAGCGTGAAGTCGCTGCCGTTGCCCGCGGTGATCGTCGCGGTCGAGGTGTCGCCGGCGGCGACCTCCTCGGGCGAGAACGACTTCTCGGCGATGACGTCGATGTTCGCCGCGAGGATCTCGTGCGTCGCGTCGTCGGTGTCGGTCTCCGTCTCGTCGCCGAGGCCGACCTCGCTCTCCGCGATGTTGGTGACGGTGAGGTTGCCCGCGAGTTCGCCGACGTCGTCGGGGTGCTCGAAGTCGAGGTCGACTCCGCCGGTCGCCCCGTTCGGGATGCCGGGCGCTGTCGTGCTGGTGAAGACGATCTGCACGCCGATGACATCCTCGGGCGGGACGCCGGCGGGTGGACCGGGCTGCGCCGGGTTCGTCGCCGGGTCTCCGGCGACCGGACCTCCGTCGGTGATGTAGACGATCTGCGCGGTCTCGGCGCCGTCCGGATACGAAACCGTGCCGACTCCCGTGAATGCGAGCTGGTCGAACGGATTCGGGGTGGCGGTCGGGTCGGCCGGATCGCTGATCGTCAGCGTGTCGACCTCGGCGTTCGACTGGTTCGTCGCGGTGATGGCCGCGACGACCGGCAGCCCCGGGGTGGCCAGCGCGCTCGTCGGGTCGAAGGTCTTCGTCGTCTCGACCGCGAGTTCGAGCGGCACGACGGGCGTGACCTCGGCTGTGTCGTCGAGCGGGCCCGAGGTCTGCGTGTCGGCATCGGTGACCGCGGTGTTCGGGACCGGGATGCCGTTGGCGGAATACGGCAGATCGGGGTCGGCGTGCACCTGGATCGTCACCGATCCCGTCGCGCCCGCCGGGATTCCGGCGGATCCGTCGGGGAGGGTGGAGGTGAACTCGACCAGCACCGACTGGCCGTCCTGCGTGACGTCGCCGGCGAGACCGGAGGAGATCACGACGTCGTCGACGATGAACTCGTCGGGGACCACATCGGTGACCTGGGCACCGCTGCACCCCGCGCCGAGCGATGTGCAGGTGAGGGTGATCGTGTAGGTGAACGTCTGACCCGGCTGCACCGTCTCGACGCTCGCGGTCTTGATGACCTCGACGTCACCGTCTGCCGCGACAGCCGGAACGGTGGCGACAAGAGCGCTGCCGAACCCGAGGGTCAGAGCCGTGACCGCGGCGATCCACCGGCGTCGCACCCGAAGGCGCCGCTCCCGTCGGTCACGATCGTGCATGCGCAAACCCCCCGGTCTTGGTCACTCCCAGACAGCCTATGGACAACTCACAGGAGTTTCCAGGCGTTACGGGAGTGCCAGGAGTGAACTGTGTGATCGTCGGCGGCCGTCATCCGAGCCAGGCGGACCGGCATGCCGTCGGTAGACTTGATTCCCATGTCCAAGGTGCTTCAGTCCCTGCCCGTCGGCGAGCGCGTCGGCATCGCCTTCTCTGGGGGCCTCGACACCTCCGTCGCCGTCGCCTGGATGCGCGACAAGGGCGCGATCCCCTGCACCTACACCGGCGACCTCGGCCAGCCCGACGAGACCGACATCGCGTCGATCCCCGACCGCGCACTCGCTTACGGCGCCGAGGTCTCGCGCCTGGTCGACTGCAAGCCCGCCCTTGTGGAGGAGGGCTTCGGCGCCCTGGCGTGCGGCGCGTTCCACATCCGCTCGGGCGGTCGCACCTACTTCAACACCACGCCCATCGGCCGCGCCGTCACCGGCACGCTCCTCGTGCGCGCCATGAAAGAGGACGGCGTCGACATCTGGGGCGACGGCTCCACCTACAAGGGCAACGACATCGAGCGGTTCTACCGCTACGGCCTGCTCGCCAACCCGGCCCTGCGCATCTACAAGCCGTGGCTCGACGCCGACTTCGTCACCGAGCTCGGCGGCCGGCAGGAGATGAGCGAGTGGCTCGTCGCGCACGGCTTCCCCTACCGCGACAGCGCCGAGAAGGCGTACTCGACGGATGCCAACATCTGGGGCGCGACCCACGAGGCCAAGACCCTCGAGCACCTCGACGTCTCGCTCGAGACCGTCGAGCCCATCATGGGCGTGCGCTTCTGGGACCCCTCGGTCGACATCGAGACCGAGGATGTCACCGTGACCTTCGACGCCGGGCGCCCGGTCGCGCTCAACGGCGTGGAGTTCGCCGACCCGGTCGAACTCGTCTTCGAGGCGAACCGCATCGGCGGGCGCCACGGCCTCGGCATGAGCGACCAGATCGAGAACCGCATCATCGAGGCGAAGTCGCGCGGCATCTACGAGGCGCCGGGCATGGCCCTGCTCTTCACCGCGTACGAGCGACTGGTGAACGGCATCCTGAACGAGGACACGCTGGCGACCTACCACGAGCAGGGTCGCCGCCTCGGCCGCCTCATGTACGAGGGCCGCTGGCTCGAGCCGCAGTCGCTCATGCTGCGCGAGTCGATCCAGAAGTGGGTCGGCTCGACGATCACCGGCACGGTCACGCTGCGCCTGCGTCGCGGCGAGGACTACACGATCCTCGACACGACGTCGCCGAACCTCTCGTACGCCGCCGAGAAGCTCTCGATGGAGCGCGTGGGCGACGCGGCCTTCGGCCCCACGGACCGCATCGGTCAGCTCACCATGCGCAACCTCGACATCGCCGACTCGCGCACGCGCCTCGAGCACTACGCCGCCGCGGGCATCATCGGCGGTGCGACGGGCGAGCTGGTCGGCCACCTCGGGCAGGGCGAGGCCGCCGAGATCACCGAGCACGCGTCGCCGTTCGACGCGGCCCGCGAGGAGCTCGCCGAAGCGACGGATGCCGCCAACGAGGCATCCGCGTTCGACGCCGGAACCGACTGATCCCACTAACTTGCACACATCTGTGCAAGTTAGTACTCTGGGGGAGTGACCGACACCCTCCCTGCTTCTGCGCGCCGTCCGCGACGCGATGCCCTCGAGAACCGCGCCGGCATCCTCGCCGCCGCCCGGGTCGCCCTCGCCCACGACCCCCGTGCGTCGATCGACGCCATCGCCCGCGAGGCGGGCCTCACACGCCGGGCGCTGTACGGGCATTTCGACGACCGCGACGCCCTCATCCGCGAACTCATCGCCACCGGCGCCGCACGGTTCAACGCGATCGCCGGCACCATCGACCATGACGACGCCCGCGTGGCCCTCGCCCGCCTCGCCGCGGCGCTCTGGCGCGAAGCGGCGGAGGTGCAGGTCGCCGCCGCCATCGCCCTCGACGAGAACCACCTCGAGTCCACCGGTCTCGCGCTCGCTCCGCTGCGCCGTCGGGTCGCCGCCATCGTGCGATCCGGACAGGACGACGGCGTGCTCCGCACCGATGTGCCCGCCCCCACTCTCGCGCGGCTCGTCGAGGAGACAGCGCGCACCGTCATCACCCGCATGGATGCCTCCTCCCCCGTCGCGTCGTCGCTCGCGGTGCGGGCGGTGCTGAGCATCGCGGGACTCGGCTGGCGCGAGTCCGAGGCGCTCCTCGCCGAACACCCCGAGGTGCTGCCCGCATGAGGATCGAGATCGAGTCGGTCGCCAAGGGCCGCCGCGAGCGGGCGCTCCCGGCGATCTCGACGAGCTTCACCACCGGCGCGGTCACTCTCGTGACCGCCGAGACCGAGCAGCGCCCCACCGTGCTCGGTCTGATCGCGTCGGGGCGCATGCGGCCCGACAGTGGCCGCGTGCTCGTCGACGGCGCATCCGACGCCCGAGCACTCCGGCGCCGCGTCGCGCTCGTCGACGCCCCCGGCATCAGCGAGCCCGAGCCGAACGTCACCCTCGCCGGCGTGATCGCCGAGGAGCTGATGTTCGCCGGGCGCCGGTCCGACCCGCTCGCGGTCGGTCGCTGGCTCGGCGAGCGCGGCCTCTCGGACTGGGCGGGAACGCCGATCACCGATGTCTCCCCTGCCGATCGCGTGCGCGCGCTGTGCGAGACCGCGGTGCTCCGCCGCGGCGTCGAGGCGCTCGTGATCGTCGCCCCCGACCGGCACGGCGGCGCCCCCGCCGCCTGGTGGACGATCGCCCAGGACTTCGCGACCCGCGGCTACGCCGTGCTCGCGATCGCCGGCGAGGCGTCGCGCCTGGCTCTCGAGGCGCCTCCCGCACCGCCTGCCCGGGCACGGCGGATGCCCCGGCCGGCCGGCATCCGTCTGCATCGCCTCACCGCCCGCACGAACGGAGGTGCGTGATGAAGGTGCCGCAGATGATCGCGGCCGAGCTTCGCCGCCTCACGTCGACCCGCATGTCGGTGATCGCGCTCGTCGCACTGCTCGCCGTGCCCATCCTCTATGGCGGCCTCTATCTCTGGGCCAACCGCGACCCGTACGGCGCCCTCGCCGACGTCCCCGCCGCCATCGTCGTCGCCGACACCGGCGCCGAGGTCGACGGCACGATGCGCAACATCGGCGACGAGGCAGCCGACGAGCTCATCGCCGACGGCTCGTTCGCGTGGGAGCGCGTGAGCGCGGAGGAGGCCGACGCCGGCCTCGACGACGGCACGTACGACTTCGCGATCGAGTTCCCGGAGGACTTCACCGCCGCGGTCGCCTCGATCTCGAGCGGCGATCCGCAGCGGGCCGACATCCTGCTCCACACGAACGACGCCAACAACTATCTCGCCTCGACCATCGGCACCCAGGCGGTCGAGCGCATCCGCACGACCGTCGCCGAGAAGATCGTCGCCGAGGCCGGGCTCACCATGCTCGACGCGCTCGATCAGATCCGGCTGAGTCTGCTGGATGCCGCCGACGGCGCCTCGCAGCTCACCGACGGCCTCGCGACCGCCGGCGACGGGGCGACGCAGCTCGCCGGCGGTGCCGCGCAGCTGGCCGAGGGCACGTCGCAGCTGGCGGACGGCACGTCGCAGCTCGCGGACGGCACCGCCGAGCTCGCCACCGGTGCGTCGTCGCTCTCAGACGGGGCGGCCCAGGTGGCAGCCGGAACCGCCGAGCTCGCCGCCGCCGCAGACCGCGTGGGCGCGGCGTCGGCGTCGGTCGTCTCCGCCATCCCCGACGCCCGCACCGACATCGCCGAGCGCCTCACCACCGCCGGTCTCGACCAGGCGCAGATCGACGAGGTGCTCGCCGTGCTCGACGAGGTGGGGAGCGATGTGACCGCGGTCGACGACCGGGTGCAGTCGACGGTGTCATCGATCGACCGCCTCGACGACGGCGCCGCGCAGGTGCGTGATGGCGCGGCCGCGCTGGCCGACGGCACCGCCACCGCCGCGGCCGGCGCCGCCTCCGCTGCCGACGGCGCAGCACGACTCGAAGACGGCGCGGCACAGCTCGACGACGGCGCCGCCGCGCTCGTCACCGGGATCGACACGCTCGAAGACGGCGCGGCCCAGCTGCGCGACGGGCTCGCAGACGGAGCGGCGGAGCTGCCCGCCTACGACGCGGCGACCCGCGAGGCGCAGGCCGACACGCTGGGCGATCCGCTCCTGATCGAGCGCTCCTCGGTCACCGAGGCGCAGAACTACGGTGCCGGGCTCGCCCCGTTCTTCGCGGCGCTGGCCGGCTGGATCGGCATCTACGCCCTGTTCCTCATCGTCAAGCCCGTCTCCAAGCGCGCCGTGACCGCACTGCATTCGCCGGTGCGGATCACGCTCGCCGGATGGGCGACCCCCGCGCTCCTCGGCGGTGTGCAGATGGTGGGGCTGTTCGGCGTGCTCGCCCTCGCCCTCGGCTTCTCGTTCTCGCATCCGCTCGCCACTCTCGGCATCCTGGTGCTCGCCAGCGCTACCTACGCTGCGATCGTGCTCGCGCTCAACGTCTGGCTCGGGTCGGTCGGGCAGTTCCTCGGGCTCGTGCTCATGGTGCTGCAGCTGGTGACGGCCGGCGGCACCTTCCCCTGGCAGACCCTGCCGGCGCCCCTCGCCGCCCTCCACCACGTGCTGCCGATGGGCTACGTCGTCGACGCGATGCGCCAGGTCATGTACGGCGGGAGCATGGACCGCGTGCTGGTGGATCTCACCGTGCTGCTGACCTGGCTGGTCGGCGCCGGCATCCTCGCGGCGATCGGCGTGACGCGCATGACGCACTTCCGCACCCTGCGCGACCTGCAGCCGAGCATCATCGGCTGAGTGCGGCGTGCAGTCCCGCGCGCCCGCCGGGTTCCACAGGGATTCGGCGGCCGGGTGCGCCCGGGGTTACGATTCCTCCCGGTGAGCGCCACCCGAAGGCGCGACACCGCGATGCGCCGTGTGTGAACCGGCGTGTCACCGTCGCCGAGCTCTGAAGGCCCATTCAATGTCGAACAGCACCATCCCCGCATCCC
This sequence comes from Microbacterium terrae, assembly GCF_017831975.1. Lineage (NCBI taxonomy): Bacteria > Bacillati > Actinomycetota > Actinomycetes > Micrococcales > Microbacteriaceae > Microbacterium > Microbacterium terrae. The sequence continues at coordinate 3,154,448 of NZ_JAFDSS010000001.1, forward strand.
GCGCAGAGGTCCGCGCGGCGTCGGGCCCCATCGCTTTGCCGGAGCGGCCCCGCCGGTCGCTGCGCCGCAAGGTCGCGATCGCGCTGTTCAGCATCGTCGCGGGTCTCACCGTCATCGCGCTGATCGCGACCGGTTTCGTCGTCTACACGATCCAGCGCTCCTTCCCGCAGCTCGACGGCACCGCCGCGGTGAGCGGGCTCGGCGCCGACGTCACCGTGCAGCGCGATGCCCTCGGCGTCGCGACCATCACCGCCGACACCACCGACGACCTCTTCTTCGCCGAGGGGTACGTCCATGCCCAGGACCGTTTCTGGGAGATGGACTTCCGCCGTCACGTCACCAGCGGGCGCCTCTCGGAGCTGTTCGGCGAGTCTCAGCTGGCGACCGACACGTTCCTGCGCACCCTCGGCTGGCGCTCCATCGCCGAGCAGGAGGTCGAGGCCCTCGACGAGACCACCCGTTCCTACTACGACGCATACGCCGCAGGCGTGAACGCGTACCTCGCCGACCACGACGGCGCCGACGCGTCGCTCGAGTACGCGATCCTCGGGCTGCAGAACTCCGACTACGAGATCGAGCCGTGGACCGCCGCCGACTCGGTCGCCTGGCTCAAGGCGATGGCCTGGGACCTGCGATCGAACATCGAGACCGAGACCGAGCGCGCGGTCGCCGCGGCCTCATTCAGCTCCGACGAGCTCGCCGAGCTCTATCCGGCGTACCCGTTCGACCGCAACCCGGTGATCGTGCCCGAGATCTCCGACGTGTCGGGCATTGCGACCGTCGCCCACACCGCTGACCCCGCGCAGGCCGAGGCGTCGACCGCGTCGATCGAGTGGACCGAGGTCGACAGCGTGATCGAGGCCGTGAGCACCCTCGTCGGCGGGGCCGGTGAAGGCATCGGCTCGAACTCCTGGGTGGTGTCGGGTCGGCTCACCGACACCGGGATGCCGCTGCTCGCCAACGACCCGCACCTCGGAGCATCCCTCCCCAGCGTCTGGCATCAGATCGGCCTGCGCTGCTCGACCGTGTCGGAGGCGTGCCCGTTCGACGTGGCCGGGTTCGGGTTCTCGGGCGTGCCCGGCGTCATCATCGGGCACAACGCCCGCATCGCCTGGGGCTTCACCAACCTCACGAGCGACGTCACCGACCTCTACCTCGAGAAGGTCGAGGACGACGGCTACTGGTACAACGGCGAGCTCGTGCCGTTCGAGGAGCACACCGAGACCTTCCGTGTCGCCGGTGGCCCCGACGTCGACCTCGTCGTGCGCAAGACGGCGAACGGTCCGATCGTCTCGGGCCTGACCGACGACTTCACGGCGATCGCCGAAGCCCCGTACACCGGCACCGGCGGCGACGTCACCGAACCGACGGATGCCCCGACCGGGGAGTACGCGGTGAGCCTGCGCTGGACGGCCTTGGAGCCCGGCACGACGGCATCCGCGATCTTCCGCCTCAACACCGCGGCCGACTTCACGGGCTTCCGTGAGGCCGCCGCGCTGTTCGACGTGCCCGCGCAGAACCTCATCTACGCCGACGTCGACGGCAACATCGGGTACCAGACGCCCGGGAAGCTGCCGATGCGCGGCGCCGCCGACGGCTCGATGCCGCAGCCGGGCTGGGATTCGGCCTACGCGTGGCAGGGCTACATCCCGTTCGAGGAGCTGCCGGTGTCGTACAACCCCGACGAGGGCTACATCGTCACCGCCAACAACGCCGTCGTCGGCGACAGCTACGAGCACTTCCTCACCCGGGATTGGGACTACGGCTGGCGCGCGGCCCGCATCGTCGACATGCTCGAGCGCCGGATCGCCGGCGGCCTCGTGACCGCGCAGGACATGCGCGACATCCAGGCAGACAACGAGTCCTTCATCGGGCGTACCCTCGCGGCCGCCTACCTCGACGTGCGCACCGGCGAGTCGGGGCCCGACGAGGCCCTCGGCCTCCTGCAGGAGTGGGATGCGCAGAACTCCGCCGACTCCGCCGCCGCCGCGTACGCCAACGTGCTGTGGGACGAACTCGCCCAGGCGCTGTTCGTCGAGGGCCGCGAGCACGCGGCACCGCTGAGCGGTCAGGGCCGGCTCTTCCTCGTGGTCGACAACCTGCTCGACGACCCCGCGTCGCAGTGGTGGACCAACGAGGCGCTCGGCGTCTCGAGCATGGACGAGATGCTCACGTACGCGGCGACGTCGGCCTACGACCGCCTCGTCGACCTGCAGGGCGACACCCCCTCGCGCTGGAACTGGGGCTCACTGCACGCGCTCGCCCTCACCAGCGACACCTTCGGCTCGTCGGGTATCGCACCGATCGAGATGCTGTTCAACCGCGGCCCGTACGCGGTGGGCGGCGGCTCGTCGGTCGCGAACGCGACAGGCTGGGTGCTCGGCGAGGGCTTCGAGACGGTGACCGTTCCGTCGATGCGCATGGTCGTCGACCTGTCGGACTGGGATGCCTCGGGCTGGAACCACCTCACTGGCACGAGCGGCCACGCCTTCCACACCAACTACATCGACCAGGTGGAGACGTGGCAGAAGGCCGAGACCACCCCGTGGGCGTTCTCGGAGAAGGCCGTGGATGCCGCGACCACGAACACCCTCGTGCTGACCCCCGCGGGCTGACCCCCGGTCCGTCGCTCGCCCGGTCGTTGAGCGAGCGCAGCCCCACCCCGGTCGTTGAGCGAGCGGAGCCCCACCCCCGGTCGTTGAGCGAGCGCAGCCCCACCCCGGTCGTCGACCGAGCGGAGCCCCACCCCCGGTCGTTGAGCGAGCGCAGCCCCACCCCCGGTCGTTGAGCGAGCGGAGCGAGACGAAACGCTCAGCCGCCGGCGGCGGGCGGGGTGCGGCGCGAGTCGGCGAGCTCGTCGACGTAGAGGTCGGACTCGTCGATCGTGCCGTTGCGGTACGCCTGGCGACCGACCATGTGGGCCGACAGCGGCGCTGTCGCGAGCTGGATCAGCACGACGGGCACCAGGAAGGCCACCACCGGCCACGACCGCAGCGACAGCGCAACGGCCAGGCACACCAGGATCAGCCCGAGCACCTGCGGCTTCGTCGCCGCGTGCAGGCGGGTCGGCACATCCCGGAACCGCAGCAGGCCGATCGCCGCGGTGAGGCACAGCAGGGCCCCGATGAGGATGAGGATGAGCGCGGTCGTGTCGAGCGCGACGTCGACGGCCGACGGGGCGGCATCCGTCGACGGCCCCGCAGCGGAGACCAGTGAGAAGAGGAGCGCGTTCACGGGGTGTCGTTGTCCCTTCTCGCGACGAAGCGCGCGATCGAGATCGACCCGAACACGCCGACCGCGGCGATGATCAGCAGCACCGGCAGCGTCTTGGTGTGGTGGTTGATCGCCATCTCGGCGCCGAGCACGCACATGATCTCGGTGAGGAGAACGTCGGATGCCACGGCCCGGTCGAGGATCGACGGGCCGATCACGATGCGCCACAGGGTCAGCAGCGCCGCGATGGTGAACACGACGTAGATGACGATCAGCAGGGGGCTCATGCCTTCACCGCCTCGACCTGGGCGCGCGATCCGACGGCCATGACGATCCGCCGCTCCCATTTGAGCACGCTCTCGCGCTGGTACTCCACGTCGCGGTCATTGCGCACGCCGATGACGTGCAGGTAGAGGATGCGCCGGTCACGGTCGGTCTCGACGATCAGCGAGCCGGGGATGAGGGATGCGGTCACCCCGGTGTGGGTCATGATCAGGTCGTCGTCGGTGCGCAGCTGCACCGCCACGATCGCGGCGCCCGGCTGACGCCGCCAGTCCAGCGCCTGCCAGGCGACGGTGAGAGAGCCGCGCACCAGCGCGTAGATGAACTCGAGCACGAAGATGAGCCCGAACCAGAGGTTGACGCGGCCTGACAGCTCGACCGGCGGCAGGCGGAACACGCGGGTGACGACCGCAGCCGCGATCACGCCGGTGAAGAACGCCAGCCACGTGAACTGCCCCCACAGCAGCATCCACAGCGCGACGAGCCACACGAAGAACGGCAGCTGCCGCCACACCAGTGCGAGCAGCGACCGCTTGTCCTCCCGCGCCGGCTGCGCGTTCTCGGCGCTCACGGCGAGTCCTCCTTCTCGAGACCGCCCGTGCTGACCTGGTGCTGCTCCTCGAGCTGCACCAGGGTGACCGGCTCGAGGAGAGCCGCGCCGATGCGCGTGCAGACGTCGTACAGCGGCCCGGCGAAGACGGTGAGCGCGACGGTGAGGGCGACCATCCCCGCCGTGGAGGCCGTCATGATGCGGGGGATCACGCGGCGCTCGGTCTCGACGCCGCCGGGCGACGCACCGAGGTACGAGATGCGGGCCTCGGTCTCGGCGGAGTCGTCCTCCTCGCGCCAGAATGCGAGGTTCCAGGCGCGCATGAGGGCGTAGAGCGTCAGGAGGGATGTGACCACACCGCCGACGATGAGCACGATCATGATCGGGGTGCCGACCTCGGCCGCCGCGTCGAAGAGCGCGAACTTGCCGATGAACCCCGAGAACGGCGGCAGTCCGCCGAGGTTCACCGCGGGGATGAAGTAGAGCACGGCGATCACCGGCGCCGCCTTCATGAGGCCCTTCACGCGCAGGATCGAGGTCGAGCCGGCTCGGCGCTCGACGAGACCGACCGCGAGGAACAGGGTCGTCTGCACGACGATGTGGTGCACCGTGTAGTAGATGGTCGCGCCGATCGCGGCGGGTGTCGCGATCGCGAGCCCGAAGATCATGTAGCCGATGTGGCTCACCAGCGTGAACGACAGGATGCGCTTGAGCTCGGCCTGCGCGACCGCGCCGAGGACGCCGACGACCATCGTCGCGAGCGCGACCCACAGCAGCACCGTGTTCACGTCGTTGTCGAGGAACATCTCGGTCTCGGTGCGGATGATCGCGTACACGCCGACCTTGGTGAGGAGGCCGGCGAACACCGCCGTGACCGGCGCCGGCGCGGTCGGGTACGAGTCGGGCAGCCAGAACGACAGCGGGAAGACGGCGGCCTTGATGCTGAAGGCGAGCAGCAGCATGACGTGCAGCACGTACTGCGTGTCCTGCGGGAGCTGCGTCATGCGCTCCGAGATCTGCACCATGTTCACCGTGCCGAGCGCGCCGTAGATCATCGCGATCGCCGCGAGGAACAGGATCGACGACACCAGCGAGACGACGATGTAGACGACGCCGGTGCGGATGCGCGACTCCGTCGACCCGAGCGTGATGAGCACGAAGGATGCCACGAGGAGGATCTCGAACCCGACGTAGAGGTTGAAGAGGTCGCCCGCGATGAATGCCGTGAAGATGCCCGCGGCGAGGATCAGGTACGACGGGTGGAAGATCGAGACCGGTGTCTCGTCATCGCCGTCCGCGGCGCCCTGACCCACCGAGAAGAGGAGCACCGCGAGGAGCACGATGCTCGAGACGAGCACCAGCAGCGACGCGAGCCGGTCGACGTAGAGCACGATGCCGAACGGGATCGGCCAGCCGCCCACCGACACCGCGATCGCCTCGTCGCCGACATCGACCACGACGAGCAGCAGCGCCGCGATGATCGACACGACGGTGAGCGTCGTGATCGACACCACCACCTGCGTGCGACGGTGGCGCCCGGCGATGAGGGCGACGGCGGCTCCGAGCAGCGGCAGCGTCGCGAGGAGCGGAACGAGCCCCGGAGCGATCTGGGCGAGGAACGTCATGCGTCGCCTCCCCTGTCACGCGGCCGGTCCACCGGCGCGTCGTCGTCGAGGGCAGCGAGGTCGCGGCTGCCGAGCACCGTCAGCGGGGCCGTGTCGATGCCCACGAAGTCGGTCGTCGCATCATCGTCGGCATCCTCGATCTCGGTCTCGTCCTCGATCTCGTCCTCGGCGATGCGGCCGCGCACCTCGAGGTCGGCCTCGTCGTCCTCGACCGTGTCGGCCTGACCGAGCTGCCACGACCGGTAGATGAGCGCGAGCAGGAACGCCGACACCGCGAAGGTGATGACGATCGCCGTCAGTGTGAGGGCCTGCGGCAGCGGGTCCGACATCTCGTCGGGCGTGCCCTCGCCGAAGAACGGCGCGATGCCGGGCTGGCCCATGACGATGAGCAGCAGCAGGTTCGCCGCGTTGCCGAGCAGCAGGAAGCCGATGAGCACGCGGGTGAGGCTGCGCTCGAGCATCGCGTACACACCGCACGCGAAGAGCACCGCCATGATGACGATCAGCACCATCGAGACATCCATCAGGCGCGCACCCCCTGCGGTCGCGCGTCGGCGACGTCCTGCGCCTGTCGATCGACCTCGGCGCCGAGGCTGCGCAGCACGTCGAGCACCAGCCCGATGACGACGAGGTAGACGCCGACGTCGAACAGGGTCGAGGTGACGAACTCGATGTGGCCGAGCACCGGCAGCTCGACCTCGAACCATGCGCTCGTGAGCGGCGCGGCGCCGAAGAACAGCGGCACGATCGCGCAGGCGACGGCGATCGCCATGCCGAATCCGAGGAGCCTGCCAGCGTCGGCGGGAGCCGCCGCACCCAGCTCGTACCGGCCGCCCGCGACGTAGCGCATGACGAGCGCCATGCCGGCGACGAGGCCGCCGGCGAACCCGCCACCGGGCAGGTTGTGGCCCGCGAAGAGCAGGTAGAGCGACACGATGATGATCGTGTGGAAGAGGATGCGCACGACCACCTCGAGCATGATCGAGCGGTTCTCGGGGCGCACCCGCTGACCGCCGACGAGCCAGGCCATGCGGCCCGAGGGCGCCTCGGCGCGGGGCCTCACGCCTTGGTCGGTCTCGACCAGCGGCCGCCGGGTGCGCGTCGCCGCGGTCGGAAGCGGGGCGATGAAGCTCGAGAGCGTGTCGGAGCGGTGGGTGACGAACACGAGGGATGCCACACCCGTCGCCGCGAGGATGAGCACCGACAGCTCGCCCATCGTGTCCCACCCGCGGAGGTCGACGAGCGCCACGTTCACGACGTTCTTGCCGTGGCCGAGCTCGTACGCCAGGTCGGGGAAGCGCTCCGAGATCGGCACGCTGCTGCGGGCCGAGGTCGCCACCATCACGACGGCGGCCATGGTCACGCCCACCGCCGCGCCGAGCACGGCGCGCGCGATCGGCCAGACCGACGCGTTGTGCTCCCCCATCCGCGACGGGATCCGCCGGAGCACCAGAGCGAAGGCGACCAGGGTGACGGTCTCGACGAGGATCTGCGTGAGGGCGAGGTCGGGTGCACCGCTCGTGGCGAACAGCAGCACCATGCCGAGGCCGGTCACCGACACCAGCACGACGCCGGTGTAGCGCTTGCGCGCCCGTACGGCGATGAGGCCGGCGGCGATCATGATCGGCGCCACGACCAGCTGCATCGGCGTCTGATAGGCGTCGAGCTGCGCGGTCCACGCGTCACCCGCCAGCAGGGCGGTGCCCTGGGCCGCCACCAGCACCACGAAGATCGTGCCGACGTACACCGGCAGCGAGCCCCGCTGGGTGAAGCTCGTCGTCACGACCGACAGGCGCGCGACGGCACGGAGGGCGCCGTTGTACGCGTCGGCCGCCGTGAACGGCAGCATCCGTCGTGCGAGCACCTGTCGCCGGGTCAGCTGGAAGACCAGGGCGCCGACCACGATCGTTCCGAGCGAGATCCACAGGGCCGGCTCGAGCCCGTGCCACAGCGCCAGGTGCGCGGGATGCTCCGGGGCGGCGATGCCGGGTGACGCGGCCGGGGCGAGGTCGGCGTAGCCGGCGAACGCGGTGTCGAGCATCGATGCCGCGAACCCCGAGACGACGGTGAGCGCGGCGAGCACGACCGGAGCCCCGAGGAAGCCGATCGGCGGGTCGGGCCAGCGGGTGGGCTCGACGGCCGCGCCCGCGGCTGGGCCCCCGCGCCCCGAGGCTCCGCGCGCCGCGTCAGCGGCGGGTGGAGTGGGTGTGGGGACTTTCTTGGTCCAGAAGGCGCCCCACACGAAACGCACGCCGTACGCGACGGTGAGCACCGAGCCGAGCACGACCCCGGCGAGGGCGACAGCGCCCCAGACGGAGCCGGAGGTCGCCTCGTGGAGCAATGCGGCGAGCACGCCTTCTTTGGCGACGAAGCCGATCGTGGGGATGATGCCCGCCATGGATGAGACGGCGACGATCGCGAACGTCGCCATGATCGGCGCCTGCCGGCCGATGCCGCTGAGCTCGGTGATGTCTCGGGTGCCGAGCTGGCGGTCGATCACGCCGACGACGAGGAACAGCGCCGACTTGAAGAGCGCGTGGCTGAGCAGCAGGGCGAGGCCGGCGAGGGCGACGTCACGGGTGCCGTACCCGAGCACCACCGTGAGGAAGCCGAGCTGGCTGACGGTTCCGAACGCCAGGATGCGCTTCAGATCGGTCTCGCGCAGGGCCTGGAAGCCGCCGAGGAGCATCGTGAACACGCCCAGGCCGATGACCATCGGACGCCACGACGGCGCGAAGGCGAACACCGGGGCGAAGCGGGCGATCAGGTAGATGCCGGCCTTCACCATGGCGGCCGCGTGGAGGTACGCGCTCACCGGCGTGGGCGCGGCCATGGCGCCGGGCAGCCAGAAGTGGAAGGGGAAGATCGCCGACTTGCTGAGGGCGCCGACGAGCAGCAGCGCGAGCGCGACATCGACGACGAGGCCGGTCGGCGCCGCATCGAGGATGCCGGTGATGCTCGAGGTGCCTGCGTCGACCACCAGGAGAACCACCCCGATGAGCATGACGAGACCGCCGAGCGTCGTCACGAGGAGCGCCTGCAGAGCGGCGCGGCGGCTGGCGGCGCGGCGGTTGTAGTACCCGATGAGGAGGTACGACAGCACGCTCGTGATCTCCCAGAACATCACGAGCACGACGAGGTCGTCGGTGAGCACCAGGCCGTACATCGCTCCGGCGAAGGCGAGGAGCACGGCGGCGAACTGCCCCAGGTTCTCGCCCTTGCCGCGGAAGTACCAGCGGCAGTAGAGCATGACCAGCGCGCCGACGCCGGTGACCACGAGGGTCATGAGCCACGACAGCGTGTCCATCCGCATCGACAGGTCGATGCCGAGCGGCGGGATCCACGCGTAGGACTGGAACGGGATGTCACCCGAGAGCACGCGCGGCGTGAGCGATGCGGCATGCACGAACGCGCCGATCGGCAGCAAGGCGGCGACGAAGAACGCGCGGGGACCGAGCTTCGAGACCAGCCACGGCAGGGCGATCGGCAGGAGTGCGAACGCGCCGAGGAGGAGGAGCATGAAGCGGCCTCCTCATGGTCGTCGGCCGCGGGCTTCACACACGGCACAGGCGATCGGGGTCGCGTCCAGTCTACCGACGGCAGGGAGTGGTCAGTCCCGGTCGGGTGGAGACGCCGTCGTATTCCCCTCACGGAATGCGCACGTGAAGCGGATGGATGCCGCGTCCGCGCCCTCGAGCATCGTCGCCACCGCCTGACCGGCGGCGCGGCCCTTGTCGGTCGCGGGCTGCACGAGTGTCGTGAGCTCGTAGGGCGCGAGGCCGTCGACGACGATGCCGTCGAACCCCGTGACGCTGACGTCCTCCGGCACGCGCAGGCCCGCCTCCTCCACGGCGCGGATGACCCCGGCGGCGAGCAGGTCGCTCTGCGCGATCACCGCGGTGGGCCGGTGCACGGGATCGGCGAGGATCACACGGCCCGCCGCGAGCCCTTCGTCGATGAAGCTCCCGGCTGCCGCGAACGCGCGCGCCTCGGGGAACACGTCGAGGGCGCCGGCCAGGCGGTCGCGCGTGACGTCGATCGTGATGGCGGTGTCGTCGAGGATCCAGCCGCGCTCCCACCCGCCGCGCGCCGGCAGGGTGACGACCGCGACCTCGGTGTGGCCGAGGGTGCGCAGGTGACTGGCGGCCTGGCGGGTGGCCTCGCGGTTGTCGAGGTCGATGCGGGGCACGCCGTCGCCGGCGTCGCCCTCGATGACGACGACGGGGATGCCCCGCGCGATCACGGTCTCGAGCGACTCGCGCAGGTGCCCGCTGCAGCCGATGAGCACCGCCGCATCGAGAGGCGCGGTGGTGAGGGTCGGCACCGCGCGCGCCGGCGACCCGGAGTCGAGGGCCTCCACCGGCTCGTGGTCGCGCAGCAGCAGCAGGCCGGCGCCGATCGGGGCGACGCCGTCGGCAAGGCCGTCCATCATGAGCGTCTTGACCGGGTCGAGGAACGCCGTGCCGAGGTGCTCCTCGAAGACGACGCCGACGATGCCCGATCGCCCGCGGCGGAGCGAGGCCGCCCGGGGATCGGGTCCGGTGTAGCCGAGTGCGGATGCCGCGTCGAGAACGCGGCGCCGGGTCGCATCGGAGACGGGCGTCTTGCCACTGAACACGACGGACGCCGTCGAGGGCGAGACTCCCGCCTCGCGGGCGACGTCGGCGATGGTTGCGCGGCGCGTGCTCATGACGCCTTGATGGTAGCGGGATTCCGCGGGATCGGCCGAATCGATTCGAGGCTGATGCGAGGCTGATTCGGGGAGCGTCGAATCGATTCGGTAGAGTGCTCGCATGGAATTGGAACTCTCCCGGACGCAGCTCGCGCAGTGGCGCGCGGCGATCTTCACGATCTTCTTCGTGACCGGGCTCGGATTCGCGTCGTGGGCGTCGCGTCTTCCCGCCGTGAAGGCCGACCTCGGCATCAACGACTTCGAGATCGGCGTGCTGCTGTTCGTGATGGGCGCCGCGTCGATCGTCGGCCTCTCGCTCGCGAACGTGATCGTGGCGCGCTGGGGCGCCCGGCGCGGGCTCTTCGCCACCATCATCGTCTTCACGATCGGCGTGGTGATCGCCGGACTCGGCGTCTCGTACTCGCAGTCGTTCGCCGTCACCGCGGTGGGCCTCGTGTTCGTCGGGCTCGGGATGAGCGCGACCGACGTGCTCATGAACGTCGAGGCCGCCGCCGCCGAGCAGGCCACGGGCAAGACGCTCATGCCGCTCTTCCACGCCTTCTTCAGCATCGGCACGGTCGTCGGCGCCGGTGTCGGCATCGCGATGGCCGCGTGGGGTGTCGCCGTCGCCCTGCATCTGTGGGGCATCGGTGTGCTGGTGGTCGTCGCCGGGCTGGTCGCCGTGCGCTTCATCCCCCGCCGCGAGGTCACCCACGATGACGACGCCCCCGCCGCCACCCGCTCGGAGCGGCTCGCGCAGGTGCTCGCCGTATGGCGCGACCCGCGCACCTACGCGATCGGCGCGATCATGCTCGGCATGGCTTTCGCGGAAGGCAGCGCGAACGACTGGCTCACCATCGCCGTCGTCGACGGGCACGGGCAGACCGAGGCCATGGGCGCCGTCGCCCTGACCGTCTTCTCGGTCGCGATGACCGTCTTCCGCATCCTCGGCGGCCCGCTCGTCGACCGCCTCGGCCGGGTGTGGACCCTGCGCATCCTCGCGGTGCTCGCCGCCGTCGGCCTGATCATGTTCATCCTCGCGCCGTCGCTGCCGATCGCCTTCGTCGGCGTGGCGCTGTGGGGCGCGGGAGCATCGCTCGGATTCCCGCTCGGGATGTCGGCGGCGGCCGACGACCCGACGAAGGCCGCGGCATCCGTCTCCGCCGCCGCGACGATCGGGTACATCGCGTTCCTCTGCGGCCCGCCCGTGCTGGGCTGGATCAGCCACCAGATCGGCATCCTCCCGACGCTGTGGATCATCGTCGGCCTGATCGCGATGTCGGGCCTCGCCTCGGGCGCCGCCAAGCCGATCGCGGGTTCGACCGTGGGCGCCGGGCACCCCCGGCACTGACCGCCCCCCCCCCCCGTTCATCTCCGTCGAACTTGTGGGCGGAGGGCGACGGGGAGGGCGGGGGAGCGGCCGCGGCGATTAGGCTTCACGGGTGCGTCTCGTCATCGCCCGCTGCTCCGTCGACTACACCGGTCGGCTGAACGCGCATCTGCCCCTCGCCACCCGCCTCCTCGTCCACAAGGGCGACGGCAGCCTGCTGGTGCACTCCGACGGCGGGTCGTACAAGCCGCTGAACTGGATGAGCCCGCCGTGCCGGCTCGACGTCGAGGTGCCCGACGAGGAGTCGGCCTCGGCCGGCGTGATCGAGCACTGGCGGGTGACGCACGCCAAGACCGGCGACGCACTGCTCGTGCGCATCTACGAGGTGCTCCACGACAGCTCGCACGACCTCGGTGTCGACCCGGGGCTGCAGAAGGACGGCGTCGAGGCCGACCTGCAGCGCCTGCTCGCCGAGCAGGTCGACGTCATCGGCGCAGACCTCACGCTGGTGCGCCGCGAGTTCCCGACCGCGATCGGCCCCGTCGACCTGCTGCTCCGCGATCCCGCGGGCGGCACCGTCGCCGTCGAGGTCAAGCGCCGCGGCGACATCGACGGGGTGGAGCAGCTCACGCGATACCTCGAGCTCCTCGGCCGCGACCCGCACCTGGCCCCGGTCACCGGCGTCTTCGCCGCGCAGGAGATCAAGCCCCAGGCGAAGGTGCTGGCAGCCGACCGCGGCATCCGCTGCGTCACCCTCGACTACGAGGGCATGAAGGGCATCGAGTCGGGCGCCCCCCGGCTGTTCTGAGCCGACCCGACCCCGCGGGCCGCGGCGTCGCCGTGCTCGCGCAATAGGGTGGAGGGCATGACGAGCCGATCGCCCTGGACCTGTGTGCTGTGGGACGTCGACGGGACGATCGTCGATGCGTCCGACGGCATCCTGCGACGCCTGAAGATCACGCTCGAGCACTTCGGGCGCCCGGCCCCCACCCGCGCCGAGCTGGTGCACTGGATCGGGCCGCCCATGTTCCAGTCCTTCCAGGTGAACGTCGGCATGACGCCCGAGCAGGCTGACGAAGCCGTGTCTTTCTACCGCGTGCTCGGCAAGGCTGACGGCTACACGACGGGCGCGAAGCTGTTCGACGGGATCGCGGCCCTCATCGAGGATGTCGCCGCCGCGGGGGTGCCGCAGGCCACCGCCTCGTCGAAGCCCGAGGTGCAGGTGGTGGCCCTCATGGACCACTTCGACCTCTCGACCTCGCTCACCGCGACCGTCGGCGCCACCAGCGACGAGAAGACCCTGAGCGCCAAGAGCGACATCGTCGCCGAGGCGCTGCGCCGTCTGCAGGTCTCGGGCGTCGACACGAGCCGTCCGGTGCTCGTCGGCGACCGGCACCACGACGTCGAGGGCGGCGCCGAGCAGGGTGTGCCCGTGATCTTCGTGCGCTGGGGGTTCAGCTGGCCCCACGAGTCCGACGGAGCTCAGGCCGCCGTCGACACCGTCGACGAACTGCGCGCCCTGCTGCTGTTCCCCGAGGACGATGCCTGAGCTCGTCGCCTCGGTGCTCGGCTGGCTCGTGCCCGCCGCCGTCGTGTTCGCCGTCGCAGCCCTCGCTCTCGCGATCGGCATCTGGGCGGTGCGTCGCGCCCGTCGCTCGCCGCGCGCCCGCGCGCGCGCCGAGGCCGTCCGGGCCGCTGCCGGTGCGGAGCTCGTGCGCCTCGACGACGCCGTGGACGAACTCGACCTCGAGGTCGGGCTGTCGGGTGCCCTCTACGGCGGTGAGGCGCCGGCGTCGCTGCGCCGGGCACGCCTCACCTCGCAGCACGCACGCGACGACGCGTTCGATCGGTACCGACGGCTGAGCGACCCCGACCTGCACCCGGCCGAAGTGCGGCGCGAGGCGGCGCGCGTGAGCACCGCGGCACGAGGCGCCCAGGCCGTGATCGCGCGCGCCCGGGCCGACCACCGCGACTGGGTCGCCGCGAACGTCTCCGCGGCCGACCAGGTGTCTGCCGCCGAGCAGCGGCTCGACGCGCTGCAGCAGACGATGGGCGACCCGAGCGCCCTGGTCGCCGACCTGTCGAGCCGGTACGCCGACGACGAGTGGCAGGATGCCGCTGCCGCGGCGCGCTCCGCCCTGGCTGCATCGTCGGAGGCCGGGCGCCTCCTGCGCACCGCGGCCGCGCAGGCCGCCGACCCCGCGCAGTCCGCCCTCGCCGACCTCACCGCCGCCGAGCGGGCGCTGCGCACGGCAGAAGCCGACGCCCGCGCCCTCGAGGAGGCGCATCGCCTCGTCACCGAGGCCGCACGCGCCCTCGCAGGCGAGTTCGCCTCCGCACGGGAGGCGCTCCGTCAGGCAGCCGTCGTGCGTGAGCGGATGCCGTCGGCCGAGGGCGACCGGCTCGCCGACGAGATCCGTGCGATCAGCGCCGAGCTCGATGCGCTCGAGACCGACGCGGACCGTCGTCCGACCCGCACCGTCGATCGCATCGCCCGGCTGCGCGACCGGCTCGACCTCGCGGTCGGCGACGCGCGCACGGCGCAGCAGCGGCTGCGTGCCGCGCGCACGGCGCTCCCCGGCACCATCGCCGCGGCGCGGACAGCAGTCGCGCAGGCCGAGACGGCGATCACGCGCGCGCGCACGGGCGCCGATGCCCGGGCACGGCTCGGAGCGGCCCAGCATGAGCTCGCCGCGGCTCGGCGGGCGGGCGACCCGATCGAGGCGCTCGACGCCGCGCGACGCGCGATGCGCCACGCCGAGGACGCCAAGGCCCTCGCCGATCACGACCGCCTCGGCGTCCGCTGACGCTGCCGCTCCCGGGCTCGGGCGCGGCAGCGCCCTGACTCACGAGCGGCCGAGGCCGGCGTAGGTGAACCCGGCGTCCTTCCACGCGGTCGGGTCGAGCGCGTTGCGACCGTCGATCACCCGTCGGTGACGCACCAGCTCGCCCACCTCGCGGGGGTCGAGCGAGGTGAACTGCGGCCATTCGGTGACCAGCACCACCAGGTCGGCAGCACGCAGTGCCTCCTCGGCGACCGACGTGTAGATCAGCTGCGGATGCCGCAGGCGGGCGTTGTCGATGCCCTCCGGGTCGGTGACGACGACCTCGGCGCCGAGTCCCTTGAGCCGCACGGCGACATCGAGCGCCGGGGAGTCGCGCACGTCGTCGGAGTGAGGCTTGAACGTCACCCCGAGCACGGCGATCTTCCGCCCGTTCACCGAGCCGCCCAACGCGTCCACCGCGAGGTCGGCGACGCGCTGGCGCCGCCGCAGGTTGATCGCGTCGACCTCCTTGAGGAAGGCGACCGATTCGCCGCGGCCGAGCTCCTCGGCACGCGCGGTGAAGGCCCGGATGTCCTTGGGCAGACACCCGCCGCCGAAGCCGACGCCGGCGCCCAGGAATCGTCGGCCGATGCGGGTGTCGTGGCCGATGGCATCCGCGAGCTGCGTCACGTCGGCACCGGTGACCTCGGCGATCTCGGCCATCGCGTTGATGAACGAGATCTTCGTCGCGAGGAACGCGTTCGCCGCCACCTTGACCAGCTCGGCCGTCGCGAAGTCGGTGACGATCCGGGGGGCGCCCGCGGCGAGCGCGGTGGCGTACACCTCGTCGAGCACGTCGACCGACGACGGATCGGCGATGCCGTAGACGAGCCGGTCGGGGCTGATGGTGTCCTGCACGGCGTAGCCCTCGCGCAGGAACTCCGGGTTCCACGCGAGCGAGGCGCCGGTGGGGGCGACGACCGCGGCCAGTCTCGCCGCGGTGCCGACCGGGACGGTGCTCTTGCCCACCACCAGATCGCCCTCGCCGATGTACGGGAGGAGCGCATCGACAGCGGCATCCACATAGGTGAGGTCGGCGGCATAGGAGTCCTTCGTCTGCGGGGTGCCCACCGCGATGAAGTGCACGCTCGCGTCGTCGACGGCGGCCATGTCGGTGGTGAACCGCAGTCGTCCGCTCGCCAGTGCCGAGGCGAGGATCTCGGGCAGCCCCGGCTCGAAGAACGGCGCCTTCCCGGCGGAGAGGAGCGCGATCTTCGCCTCATCGACGTCGACCCCCACCACGTCGTGGCCGAGCTCGGCCATCGCGGCGGCGTGCACGGCACCGAGGTAGCCGCATCCGATCACCGACATCCTCATGATCGCTCCTTCGTCGTGGGCGTGCTCACCCGGGTCTTGCCGTGCATGTATTCCTCTCGCGGAATCTGTCAGTTGCGGATGGTGAACGTCGCCGGGTCGCTGAAGCCGACATTGCCGGCCGCATCGGTCGCCCGCGCCGTGAGCGGGTAAGTGCCGTTGGGGTACGCGCGGGAGTTCATGCTCGCCCGCCACGTGCCGTCGCTCTGCCGCGTGGCGCTGCCGAGGCGGGTGGATCCCGACCAGTACGAGACAGACACGACGCCCACGTTGTCGGATGCCGTCGACACGACCGCCACCGTGCCCGAGACCGTGGCACCCGACGTCGGCGCGGTGACCGTCACCGTCGGCGTCGTCACATCGGGCGTCGGGGTCGGAGTCGGCGTCGGGGTCGGGGTCGGAGTGGGCGTCGGTGTCGGAGTCGGAGTCGGCGTCGGGGTCGGCGTCGGGGTCGGAGTGGGCGTCGGTGTCGGAGTCGGAGTCGGCGTCGGCGTCGGCGTCGGGGTGGGTGTCGGAGTCGGCGTCGGTGTGACCCCTCCCGCGGGAACCGTCGACGCGAGATAGCCGTAGAACTTCCCCGCGATCGGCGAGAGCGGGTCGCCGGTGAACCGGTGGCCGCGCGCGGCAGCCGCGGCCGCCTGACCCATCACGATCGCCCGCACCTCAACCGGCGTGCGGCCGGTGCAGTCGCCCGCAGCGAAGCAGTCGAGCACGACGCCGCTGACCGCCGCGGCCGACATGCTGGTGCCGGACTGGATGTAGCCGTACCGGTTGCCCTTGGTGGTCGTGTACGGGCACATGCCGGGCGCCGCGATGGTGTGGGCCTGATCGGCCGTCGACACGGCGTAGTTGGAGTTGACGGCGGGCCGGTCATCGGGGGTCGACACCGCGCAGGGCGCCGTGCCGCGCCCGCCGGGCGCGCCGTCGTAGTCGGCGACGTTCGTCGCGGTGAGCACCTCGTCATACGAGCCCGGCACGAACTTCGCCATGTCCGTGGTCGAGTTCGCCGCCGAGGCGACGACGACGAGCCCGTCGGCGACGAGGCCGCACACCGCCTGGTGCAGCGCGTCGCCGTTCGTGTAGCCGCAGTTGCCGTCGTCGGCGCCGTTCGTGCCGAGGCTCATGTTGACGACGCCGATGCCGAGGCGGTCGGCGTTGTTCGCGACCCACTCGAGGCCGCACAGGATCGTGGAGAGCGTGCCGAGGTTCTTCGCGTCCATCACACGCACCGAGTACACCGGCGCACCGGGCGCGACGCCCACGATGCCGGTCTCGTTGTCGTAGGCCGCCATGTAGCCGGCGACCGCGGTGCCGTGTCCGTTGCCGTCGCTCGCATCGAGTCCGGGGACGCAGCCGACGGACCCCGCCAGGTTGTAGTCGTCGTGCGGGCTCACGCCCGAGTCGATGATGGCCACCGCCGGACCGTCCCACTCGGTCACCCCGTCGCCGGCGTCGACCGGGGTTTCGTCGGCCTCGACCGAGCGCACGTGCGGCGGCACGGTCTGCGCCATGCCCTCGAACACGACGTCGGGACTGACCGCGTCGATGCGGGGGTCGCGCGCCAGGGCCGTGGCTTCCTTCGCGGTGAGCTCCACTGCGAACCCGTCGATCGCCGCGGTGAACCGCTGATCGGCGCCGTACTTCGCGGCGAGCGCCCGCGCATCCACCCCGTCCGCCACCGAGACGACGTACGTGCCGGCCGGGAGGGGCGCCGCCGTCGCGGCCGGAGCCGCCGACAGCGTCGCCGCCACCAGGATCAGTGACGCCGCGAGGGCCACGCGGGATCGCGTCGTGGGACGGCGTGCAGCGGTGCGGTTCATCCTCGTGCTCCTTCAGCGGCCACCTGCGGCCGCGATATCGGTGTCCTGCCGCGCCGGGATCGGCGCCGGAACTCGTCGTAGGCGGTCAGGGTCTGCGCAGCGATCGCATCCCAGTCGAGCGCGCTGAGATCGGCCGAGGCCGGCCGGCCTTCCTCGGTCGCCCACGAGAGCGCTTCGCTCAGGTCTGCGGTCGTGAGCTCACCGGCGTACAGCCGCACCCACGCGGTGCCGAGCTGATCGCGCAGCTCCCGCATGCCGCCCTGATCGGGCACGAGCACCGGTCGGTCGGCCGAGGCCGCCAGGATCGCGGACCCCGAGTTCTGGATGCGCGAGTACGGCAGCACGACGACGTCGGCGGCGGCGAGCACGACGGGGATCTCCTCGTCGGGGAGGAATCGCAGATCGAGCACGACCCGCGGGTCGGCGCCCGCGGCTTCGCGCAGCTCATCCGCGAGGGCCGCGGGCGACGCTGATCCGGCCACGAGCAGCACAGCGTCACCGGGCATGTCGCGGAACACGCGGATGAGGTGCGGGATGTTCTTGTACGAGCGGATCTGGCCGACGGCGGCGATCACCGGCCGCTCCGGCGGGATCCCCAGCGCGGCGCGGGCCGCGGAACGCGGCATCCCGAACGTGTACTCGTCGCGGTAGTGCCCGTGCGGGGTCACCGCCGCAGGCACGTCGCGCAGCCGCGGATAGGCGTCGCGGGCCGCCTCGACCCCCTGCTCGGTGAGGCCGATGATGCCGTCGATGTTGCCGAGCAGCAGCCGCTCGGCAGCGCCGCGGATGGCGGGAGTCGAGCGCTCCTCGTGCGACGAGACGTTGTGGACCGTCCACACGAGCAGCGTTCCGCGCGGCCGCGCAAGGCGCAGCGCGCTGTAGAAGAGCACGAGGCGGGCGACGTGGATCGACCGTCGCCGCCCCGACAGGAACGACAGGTCGGGCCAGTGCAGGTGCACGACATCGGTGCGATGGGCGAGCATGCGCCAGTAGCTGAGGTCGCTCACGCGCACCCCGCGGCGCTGCAGTGCGCGGTAGAGGCTGCCGTTGTAGGGGTTGGCCTTCTCGGTGCGGAATGCGGGCTCCGCCTGAACGGTGAGCGGTCGCGGCGCCGGCGGCGCGGCGGGTGGCGGCGTGCGACCGAACAGCGTGCGCTCGGCCGCGGGGTAGCCGCGGCGCCAAGCCCGCCGATGGTAGAAGACGTCGCGCCAGGTGCGGCGCTTCGCACGCGTCACCCACTCGAGGAGGCCGCGTACGGCGGCACCTGCCTGCAGCAGCAGGATGCCGGCGAGCGCGAGGACCCGCGGCCACACCAGGTTCACGTAGGTGGCCTTGCCCGCCATCACCATGGCCATCTTGCGGCCGGTCGACGACGTCGACCCTCCGACGTCGTGCTGGATGACCGCCGACGGCACGATCACGGGGCGGAGTCCGTGGGCGCGGGCACGGGCGCTGAACTCGGCATCCTCCCCGTAGAGGAAGAAGCGCTCGTCCATCCCGCCGATCGCATCCCACTGCGCACGCGGCACGAGCAGCAGGCATCCCGTGATCACCGGCACCTCGCGCACGGTGTCGCGCTGCCAGCGGCCGAGCGATTCGGGGTCGAACAGCGCCGACCGTTTGAACACGGTGCTGAGGCCGGTGGCGAAGCACAGCAGCGACCACGGCGTCGGGGCGCCCCAGCACGACGACGGGTCGAGCGAGCCGTCCTCGCGCACGGTGCGCCCGCCGTACAGACCGTGCTCCGGATGCTCCTGCGCGAAGTCGATGAGCGCTTCGAGCGAACCGGGGAAGACCGTCGCGTCGGGGTTGAGGAGCAGCACGTACTCGGCCGTCGACGCCTCGACCGCGCGGTTCACTCCGCGGGCGAAGCCGAGGTTCTCCCCCGCGTCGATCACCTGCGCCTCGGGGTGCGCGGCGGCGAACGCCTCGGCCGAGCCGTCGGTGGAGCCGTTGTCGACGACGATCAGCCCGACTCCGGGGATCTGCTGGTCGACGACCGACCGCAGGCATTCGAGCGTGCGCTCGCGCGTGTTGTAGTTGACGACGATCACGTCGACGGTCGGAGCGCTCATGCGGCTCCGCGCTCAAGATCGGCGTCGACCGGGGGAGCGGCATCCGGCGACGGCGATGCGTCCGTCGCCGCGGCATCAGGCGCCTCCGCTGACCGCACGCCCGCGGCATCCATCCGCCAGCCGATCACCTTCGCCGGCACACCGCCCGCGATCGCGTCGGGTGGCACGTCCTTGGTGACGACCGCGCCCGCCGCGATGACGGCGCCGTCGCCGATCGTCACGCCGGCGAGCACGACCACGTCGGCGCCGAGCCAGGTTCCGGCGCCGATCACGATGTCCTGCTCGATCTTGGGCTGGTCCATCGGCGCGGTGCCTCGTTCGATGCCGTAGTTCGACGCCGTGATCGTCACCCGCGGCGCCAGCAGCGCCTTCTCGCCGAAGGTGATGCGACCGATGGAGTTGCCCGCCCAGATCGTGGAGTACTCGCCGATGTGCGTGCCGGCGCCGATGACGATGCGCTCGGCGTTGCGGAACGAGACGTTCGGCGCGAACGAGACGCCGGGCCCGCGGGTGAGGCGGCGCACCTGCGCGACGTGGGCGTAGCCGTAGAAGTGGAGGATGCGGAGGCCGTGCAGGTACACGCGCGGATCGAGCACAGAGCCGAGCGCCCGCAGCAGCCGCCTCATGCCGCGGTCTCCGTCGCCGCGGTCTCCGTCGCCGTGGTCTCCGGGGGGGCGGCGGCTGTCGCCGAGACGGTCGCCGGCGTCAGCGCCTGC
The DNA here is from genome assembly GCF_017831975.1 of Microbacterium terrae. Classification (NCBI taxonomy): domain Bacteria; kingdom Bacillati; phylum Actinomycetota; class Actinomycetes; order Micrococcales; family Microbacteriaceae; genus Microbacterium; species Microbacterium terrae. The sequence goes on from NZ_JAFDSS010000001.1 coordinate 3,174,870, forward strand.
TCGACGCGTGCGGCGATGCCCTCGACGTCGAGCTCGTCCCGGCTGATCACCGTGACCGCGAGGGTCGAGGCGTAGACGGTGGCGAACACCGAGATCTCGCTGCGGGCATCCCCCGCCGGGAGGATCGCGATCTGCTCGACCCGGGCGTCGCCGAACCACCGAGGCTCCTCGGCGAGCGGCATCAGCGTGGCGTAGCCGACCATCCGGCCCTCGTCCACGTCGGCCTCCTCATCGCGCACGACGCTTCGGACGAGGGCGCGCACGGCCGCCACGCGCTCCGCGAGCGAGGCGCCGGCGGGTCCGTGGGCGCGCGCCATCGACACGTGGTTGCGCACGTCGCCGCCCGCGCCGCCGCGGCGGCGCGAGACCGGCACGAGCACGTCGACCCCGCGGTCATCGTCGTCGACCGCGCCCATGGCCGCCGCGACGAGCAGGTCGCTGAGCGAGCCGCGCATCCGCGCCGCCTCGCGCGCCGCCCGAGAGGCGTCGACTTCGAAGATGACCGGCCGGGTGGGTGGCAGCATCTGCGCCCGGAGCCCCTTGCGCCGGATCAGGTACTCCTTGACGAATCCGGCATTGCGGGCCGCGACGCGCTTCGCGCGCCTGACGACGGGCTTCCGCCAATACTCGTGCCACATGCCGCCGAGTCCCTCGGTGCGGCCGCGGAAGTCGCGCAGCGCCTGTGCCGGCACGGCGAACGCGGTGCGCGGCGGTGCGCCGATCGGGGTGAGCACCTGCTCGAGATCGGGCGTGACAGGCTCGGACTCGGTCATCCGCTCGATCACGCTGAAGCCCCACTGGCCGTCGCCGACGACGTGGTGCATCCGCGCCCCCAGGGCGATCCGCCCGTCGGTGAGCACCGTGACCCGGATGTCCCACAGCGGCCGGTCCTTCGACAGCACGGGCCGTCCGAAGCCCGCGAGCCGCCGCACCGTGGTGCTGTCGAACGCGCTCGGGGTGTCATCGAAGACGACGTGCGCGCGCGGATCGAACGACGGGTCGGGCACCCAGGCGGGGGTCGTGATCCCGAGCGGCGAACGCAGCAGCTTCATCCGGAACTCGGGCACGCGGCCGAGCGTGCGGCGCAGATTGGCGTGCACCCGCTCGCGGTCGATCGTGCCGTCGGGGCGCAGGAACGGCGCTCCCTCGAGCACGAGCACCGCACCGGTGTGCATCGCCTCGAACGCGATGCTCGACGAGATGTTCTGCTCGTCGAGCGTGCGCACCATGTCGATGTGCACCTCGCGTGCGGCGATGGGTGTGGTGGTGGTCATCGCGTGACTCCTTCCGCGCGCAGGACAGGGATGGGGGCGCCGCTGCCGGCTCCAGCGAAACGCTCGCCCACGATCGGGATGCCGCGCACCTCCCACGCGCCCTGCGCCATGCCGGCGAGCAGGGAGCGATCGTGCCGGGTGTCGTGGTGGCGGCGCGTGCCGCGTGCGATGCGGGCGCCGGTGCGGCGGGTGAGTCGCCACCCGATCCGCAGCCCGAACAGCGGATCGAGCCGCAGCCACTTGCCCACGAGGGCGCCGAGGCCGAGCCCGTAGCCGTGGTGCAGTTCGACGTACGCCTCGCCGACGCGGGTGTTGGCGTGCAGCACCACGCTGTGGGCGTCGTGCACCACGTGGGTGCCGGCGCGCAGCAGCCGGATGAAGATGTCGAGATCCTCAGCGCCCGCCAGGTGCTGACCGGCGCCCATCATGTCGTCGAAGCCGCCGATGCGCAGCAGCACGTCGCGGCGGAACGCCATCACCGCACCGTGGCCGGCGTCGAGCCCGCTCACCGGCTCGATGTACCGCTCCGCGCGTGCGTAGGGGGCGTGGGCGTCGGTGGTGTGGTCGAGCATCCGGCCGGTCACAGCCGACACGCGCGGGTCGGCGAAGGGGGCGATCAGGCTCTCGATCCACCCGGTCGTGGGCCGGCAGTCGTCGTCGGTGAAGACGACGATCGGCCGGTCGGCGGTGGTGATCCCCGCGTTGCGCGCGACCGAGAGCCCCTTGCCCGCACGGGTGTAGCGGGCGCCCGCTTCGAGCGTCACCAGCCGCGTCTCGTCGGTGTCGCTGGCGCTGTCGACGACCAGCACCTCGGTCTCCGCCGGCGTCGAGGCGAGGATCGAGGCGAGACCGTCGCGGAGCATCTCCGGGCGGTTGCGCGAGCACACCAGCACGGTGGCGTCAGACGGTGACGGCATCGGGCACCTCCTGGGCGACGGCGGTCTCGTACGCGCGGACCAGTTCCACCGCTGCCGCGTCCCACGTGAGTTCGGGCGCGTGCTCGAGGGCTGAGGCCGAGAGCCGGGCGAGCTCGCCGCGATCTGCCGCGAGCAGGTCGAGCTGTGCGGTGAGCGCCCCGACGTCGCCGGGCGTGTGCACGAGTCCGTGCACGCCGTGGTCGAGCATCGCTCCGGCGGCGGTCGAGACGAGGGGCACCGTGCCCATCGCCTGCGCCTCGTAGGTCACCAGCGCGCTCCCCTCCTCGACGGTGGGGAGGAGCAGGACGTCGGATGCCGCGAGCACGGCGGGCACGTCGGACTGGAAGCCCACCAGGCGGACGCTCGGGTGCTCCAGCCGCGCGCCGAGGTAGGCGGCGTAGGCCGGCAGCATCCGCCCGGCGATCGTGAAGGTCCCGGTGCCCGACGCGTCCGAGGCCAGCCACGCGTCGAGGGCGTGGTGCAGACCCTTGCGCGGCTCGCCGAGGCCGACGTACACCGCCCGCAGCGGCTTCGCGGCGGCCGTGCGCACCGCGGCGCGACGCGTTCCCGGGCGATATCCGTAGCGATGGCGCAGCACCCGCTCGGGGGCGAACCCCTCGGCGCGGAACGATTCGGCGACCGGCTCGCTCGGAGCGAGCACGCCGGTGACGGCATCCCACTCGACCTGCTCCATCGCGAGGTGCCGCGCGTCAGCCGTGTGGGCGGTGCGGTCGGCGCCGGTCATGCCGATGCGGTCGATCTCTGCCGCGACGGCCTCCCACGCCCGGCGGGTATGGGTGTTCGGCGCCTCGCGGACGGCGGGGATCCCGGCGTCGCGGGCCGCGTGCGCGGTGAGCCCCGGCGCGAGCGGCCACAGGTGCACCACGTCGACGTCGACGCGGCGGAGCCGATCACGGGCGACGAGGTCGTGCCAGGCGAACGCGCGCTCCCGCCCGATCGCCCGATGGGGAACGCGCACACGGCCGGCGGCAAGCGATGTCGTGATCGATGCGGCACCGGGAACCGGGCGTGCGAGGCTGCCGGCGACGAGGTGCACGTCGTGACCGGCGCGCACCAACGAATCGGCCTGGTTCCACGCGGTCCAGCCGATGCCGGGGGCGCCCAGGGCGTGAGGGAACGACAGCAGGACCCGCATCAGCCTCCCCATCGGCGTGCGGCGGAGGAGGCCCCCCGCCCCCTTGCATGAGAACAGCGTGGATCGCGACCCCCGGAGCGCGCAAGCCTTGCGGGACGCTCCCACCGAACTGTCTCCGGCCCTTAACATTCCGGCAATACGTCGGCCTCTTGATCGGCCCATGATGAACGTGGGTAGGCCGGACGAGCTCCATCGGTCGACCCCTCCACGCCACGGCGGCACGCGACAAGCCAACTCGCCCGCTGGGGGCGGGAGGGGGGCAACACCGATGGATGTTCCGCAGTATCTTCAGATCCTCTGGCGCAGCAAGTGGCTGCTGCTGGTCGGAGCCGTGGTCGCGGCGGTAGCCGCGTTCTTCGCCGGCTTCACGATCATCGACGGCAAGGTCACTTCACGGGCCGTGCAGTCCTACACCGCGACGACGACGCTCCTCGTGTCTGCGGCCGGTGACGACATGTACCAGGCGGTCCTTCCGGGGCAGCCGCTGGTCGAGGGCCAGACGCAGCCCGAGACGGTCGACCTCACCTCGAAGGCGATCCTCTACGCCTACATCATCAGCGGACGCGACATGCGCACCACCGTCGAGGAGTCGCTCGGCGAGTTCTCCGACACCGATTCGCTCACGGCCCTGCGCCGCACGACGCAGCCCGGCGGCGACGAGTCGTTCCCCGGCCGCTACGTGCTGCCGATCCTCGCCGTCGTCGGCGCTTCGCTCGACCCGACCCGCGCGGAGGACATCGCCGCGACCGCGGCCGCGCAGTTCCAGGCCGACGTGATCGCGTCGCAGGATGCCGAGACGCTGCCCGATGCCGATCGCGTGACGCTCACGGTGCTCGACGAATCGCCGGCCGCCGAGGTCGAGGGCAGCAATCCCGCCATCCCGCTCGTCATCACCTTCCTCGGCGTCTTCCTGCTGTTCGTGGCTGCGGCGTTCATCATCGCGGGCATCCGCTCGCGTCGCTCGGGCACAGCGGCGGCCCCCGCGACCGAGCAGGCGGACGAGACGACGGACGAGCCGGCCGCGGATGCCGCCGACTCCGAAGACGTCTACGCCGACGACGAGCGGGCGCTCGAGCCCGTCGGCGAGAACTCCGACGGGTGGCCCACCGATGGGGCGGGCGACGGGATCACCTCGCGGCGCGGTCGTCGCGAGGGCACGGCGACCGACGCCCCTGAGCCGACCTACACCGGCTGAGCCCGATCCCGATGTCGACTCTCGAACGCCGCGCCGATCCGCCCCCGGCGACACCCGACGGCGCCGCGGGGGCGGATGCCGCGGCCGCGGCGCCGCGGGAGCGGTGGCGCCCGATCGTCGCCACGGTGATCCTCGTGGCGGTCGCGGCGGCGTGCGTGCTGCTGCTGCCGCCGATGGCGGGCGGCGCGCTGATGCTGCTCGTGGCGATCGGATACCTGGCGCGGCGTCTGGTCTTCAGCTGGACCGGCGGACTCGTGCTCTTCGTCGCCATCGTGATGTTCATCCCGGTTCGCCGCTACGCCCTGCCCATCCCGCTTCCGTTCGCGCTCGAGCCGTACCGCGTCATGCTGCTGGTGCTCCTCGCGGCGATCGTCGGAGCGCTGCTCCTCGACAAGCGCCACCGCTGGCAGCCGGTGGCGTTCGGCTGGCCGATCGGCATCTTCATCGCCTCGCTCGTCATCTCGATCCCGCTGAACGCGGCGGATCTCGTCGAAGCGGGTCTCGCTTCGACCGCGGTCGGCGCGCTCGTGAACTACCTCATCCTGCTGTCGTCGTTCTACGTGGTGCGGCAGGTGCTCACCTCTCGGCGCATCGTCGAGGGGCTCGTGGCGGGGCTGGTGTGGAGCGGCGTCGTGGTCGCGATGTTCGCCACCTTCGAGCGCGTGACCCAGGTGAACGTGTTCTGGCGTCTCGCGACCTTCCTCCCGCTCGACGTGATCGCCGACGAGGGGGCGGCCTTCCGCGCCGGCGGCTACCGCTCGTACGGCTCGTCGCAGCATCCGATCGCCCTGTCGGTCATGCTCTGCATGCTGATCCCCCTCGCGATCTACCTGGCGAAGTACGCGAAGTGGCCCGGCAACGAGTGGAACCGGCGCATCGTCTACGGCATCGCCACCGGCGCCCTGTTGCTGGGCGTGCTCTCCGCCGTCTCGCGCACCGCGGTCGTCGTGCTCGCGGTCATGCTGCTGCTGACGCTGCTGCTGCGGCCGTACCTCGGGATCACCCTCGTGCTGCTGTCGTTGCCCGCGCTGGTGCTCGGATTCCTCGTGCTCCCCAACATGTTCGACACCCTCATCGGGTCGTTCCTCGACCTCGACGCGCTGATCGCCTCGCAGCACACGTCGCCGGGCTGGGGAGGCGCAGGACGCCTCGCCGACCTCGATCCGGCGTTCGCGCTCATCGCGCAGGACCCGTTCTTCGGCACCGGCGTCGGAAGCCGCATCGTCGTGGGCGATGACAGCAACGCGTTCATCCTCGACAACCAAGTGCTCGGCACGCTGATGGAGGCCGGCGCGATCGGCGTGGCCGGTCTCGCGGCGCTCATGCTGATGCCGCCCATCATGCTGCTGCGGTTCGCGTTCGTCACCGCCCGCCACGACACCCGCTTCGCGATGCTCGCCTTCGCGATCGTGGCCTCGTGCACCGGCTACATCACCGCACTGTTCTTCTACGACGCCTTCGGCTTCTACCAGACCTTCTTCGTGCTCTGCATGGAGCTCGCCATCGGCGCCTGGCTGCTCACTGCGAGCCCGCCGGCGAAGGCCGCGGCAGCGGCGAAGGCGGCTGCGCGAGAGGCCGCCGCGGCGCGCACCCCCACCCCGGCGGAGGCCCGGTCGTGAGCATCCTGTCGATCGTCGTCCCCGCGCACGACGAGGGCCCGCTCATCCGCGCGACGCTGGTGCGGATGCTGGCGGACGCCGAGCCCGGCGAGTTCGAGGTCATCGTGGTCGCCAACGGCTGCACCGACGACACCGCCGCCCACGCGGCTGCCGTGCCCGGTGTGACTGTCGTCGAGATCGCCGCCGCGTCGAAGATCGCCGCGCTCAACGCCGGAGACGACGCGGCGACGGGCTACCCCCGCGCGTACATCGACGCCGACGTCGACATCACCACCGATGCGCTGCGCGCCCTCGCCGCTGCGCTCTCGACCGCCGCCGAGCCGCGCGTCGCCGCGCCGAGGATCGAGATCGACGCAGCGCGCAGCACGTTCGCGGTGCGCGCCTACTACCGCGTGTGGGAGCTGTCGGACTACCGGACGACCGGACACATCGGCTCGGGCGTGTACGCCGTCAACGCCGCAGGACGCGAGCGGTGGACGGAGTTCCCCGACGTCATCGCCGACGACCGCTTCGTGCAGCAGCGGTTCCACGCCGACGAACGCGTGAGCGTGGCCGACCACTCCTTCACCGTCGCGGCATCCCGGGACATGCGCACGCACATCCGCCGCGGCATCCGGATCGAACGCGGGAATCGCCAGCTCCCGGCGACCGCGCAGCTGGCAGGGCAGGACCCGGCCGCGCGTCGATACGCGCGGCTCCTCTCCCGCGTCGCCCGCCGGCCCCCGCGGTGGATCGACCTGCCGTTCTACGTCTACGGGTTCGCCTCCACCACGCTGCGCGGCCGTCGCTCGATCGACGGACCCACCGCCTGGTCGCGTGACGACGCCCTGCGACAGGAGGCTCGCGCATGAGCACGCCGGGCCTCAGCCATCGCGCGTCGCGGGGGGCAGCCGTCACAGCCGGCGGCCTGTGGCTGCGCACCCTGTTCCAGCTCGGGTCGACCATGGTGCTCGCGCGCCTGCTCGAGCCGAGCGACTTCGGTCTCGTCGCGATGATCATGGCGATCGTCGGCATCGCCGACCTCGTGCGGGACTTCGGGCTGACGGGCGCGATCGTGCAGTCGCGCGACCTCACCTCGAAGCAGTGGTCGAGCCTGCTGTGGTTCTCGGCGGCGCTCGGCGGCGCGCTCATGATCGCGATCGCGGCCTGCGCCCCCCTCATCGCCGCGCTCTACGCCGAGCAGCGGCTCGTCGTGCTGACCCTCGCGATCGCCCCGACCCTGCTGCTGAACGGCATCGCGATGCCCATGCAGGCGGCGGTGCAGCGGCAGCTGCGCTTCGGCACCCTCGCGATGATCGACATCGTCTCGATGGCTGTGGGTGTCGTGCTGTCGATCGTCGCGGCCCTCCTCGGCTGGGGCGTCTGGTCGCTGGTCGTGCTCGCCGGCGCCGGCCAGGTGTACCGTCTCATCGCCCTGTGGGTCGCCGCGAAGCCGCATTGGGGCCGCCCGCGCATCGGCCGCGACATCCGTCCGTTCGTCAGCACCGGCGGCAGCATCTTCGGGGTGCAGCTGCTCAACTACGCGGCGCGCAACCTCGACAACGTGATCATCGGCCAGCAGCTGGGTTCGGCGGCGCTCGGCCAGTACTCGCGGGCGTACTCGCTGTTCCTGCTCCCCCAGCAGCAGCTCACCGCGCCGATCGGGCGGGTGGCCCTACCGGTGCTCAGTCGCCTGCAGGACGACGGCGAGCGCTACCGCCGCTACATCCGCGGCGCGCTCACCGTGATCGGCTACCTCGCCCTCCCCGTCTACGCCGTGGCTGCGGCGATCGCGCACCCACTCATGCTCGTGATCCTCGGACCGGGATGGGATGCCGCCGCCGACGTGTTCGCCCTGCTCGCGATCGCCGGCGTCGCCCAGGCGGTGGGCAACGTGCAGGGCTGGATGTACATCAGCCTCGGGCGGGCGCACCGGCAGTTCGTGTACTACCTCGTCACCCGCCCCTTCGTGATCGCCGCGTTCTTCGTCGGCGTCTGGTGGAACGGCATGAACGGGCTCGCGCTCCTGTACGGCCTCGTGACGCTGCTCCTGCTCGTCCCCGGCTTCGCCGTCGCCATCCGCGGCACCTTCCTGAAGGGCTGGACCGACGTCGCCCTGCCGCTCGTGGGCCCGGCTCTGGTGGCCGCCGGCGCGTTCGGCGCCGCGACGGGTGTGACCATGCTCACGACCGGATGGCCGGCGCTGCTGCAGGTGCTCGCCGGCGGGCTCGCGGGCCTAGCGGTCATCGCAGCGGCGGCGCTCGTTCCGCCGGTGCGGCGCGACTACCGAATGATGGTCGACTTCGTGAAGCAGGCCCGCTCCCCGAAGACCCCCGCACGCGAGGACGTCCCGGTCGACGCCGAAGCCACCCAGCTCGGCGCTGACGAGGTGTCGGCGGGCGAGATCGAAGAGCTGCTCGAATCCGACGAGCGCCGACCGGAAGGACGCACCAGATGAGGTCACGACGCGCCGCCGTGGCGATCCCCCTGGGAGTGCTCGCCCTCTCGCTCGCCTTCACCGGCTGCGGCGCCCAGCCCGCTGCCGCCCCGACGGTCACGCGCACCCCGACGCCGACCGCGACACCGACCGCCGAAGCCGGCGGAGTCGAGTCGATCGCCGTCGTCGGCGACTCGATGTCGCTGGCGGCGACCGCGTGCGGAGAACCCACGGCGTGCGTCGAGCAGTCGTGGGCGATCGGCACGGATGCCGCCGTGGACTCGGTCGCGACGCGCCTGGGTGCGCTCCAGGGCAACACCCCCTCGACCACCGCCATCGCCAAGCTCGGCGCCAAGGCGTCGTGGGCCCGCGGCCAGGTGGCCGCGCTGAAGGCCGCCGATCCCGACGTCGTGCTCGTGCTCCTGGGTGCGAACGACGCGTGCGCGCCGTCCGACGACGAAGTGACCGGCCCCGACGCGTTCGCCGCCGACTACGCCGAGGTGCTCGCGGGCGTTCGCAGCTCGGCCCCGGGCGCCGCGATCGTCGCATACTCGGTCCCCGACCTGCTGCGGCTGTGGGAGCTGGGTCGCGATGACCCCGAGACGGTGGAGATGTGGCAGGCGAGCCCGTCGTGCCGGTCGCTCCTCGCCGATGCCGGCTCCGACGCATCCGACGCCGTCGCGCGGCGCACCGCGATCGCCGACCTCGTCACGTCGTACAACACGTCGATCCAGGCGGCGTGCGCCGCCACCGAGGGCTGCACGTGGGACGAGGGCGCGGTGAACGCCACGCAGTTCGAACTCGAAGACGTGTCGACCCTCGACCACTTCCACGCCTCCGCCGCGGGCCAGGCGACACTCGCCGCGGCGGCCTGGCCGGTGGTGGAGCGGGCGCTCGGCCTCTGACGGTCGGCCTCCGGGGCTCGGCGTCTGGGGCTCGGCCCCTGACGATCGGCCTCTGACGGCCGACCTGCGACGCGGGATCTTCGCGGCCGGGCGCGGACAGTCGTCCGCCCTGTCCGCGGATCGGGTGCGCGGGCAGGGCGGACGGGTCAGGATTGTCAGGCTGCGACGCGCAGTGGCGGAGCGCTGACGAGATCGACCGAGCGTCGCGCCGCTTCGAGCAGCACGGTCTCGTCGAGCTGGTCGGGCGTGCGCATGAAGGCGAGCCCGCGTCGCTGCATCTCGCGGGCGATCTGCACCTGGTGGTCGTCGACGTGCTCGCGGTGCTGTGCCAGGCGCGGCACCAGCACGGGGAAGCGCCCCTGCTCGAAGGCGGCGATCGCCGATCCGGTGCCGGCGTGCGCGATGACGACGTCGGCCTCGGCGATCGCGGCCGACAGCTCGTCGTGCGGCACCCGGTCGCGGCCGTCGATGCCCCACGACGACACGTCCTGGGGACCGGTCTGCCACAGCACCTCGTCGGCATCCGCGAGGAGCGGGGCGAGTGCGTCGAAGAGGCGGTCGAATCCGTACCCCTCCTGCGTGCCGACCGTCACCACGGCGCGACGGATGCGGTCGGGGGCAGGCGTGATCGTCTCCGACGGCGTGAAGCCGTCGTAGATCGACCCCGCGTACGCCCAGCGCGAGCTCTGCCACGCGGGGTACTGCGTGTAGGTGCGGATGCGCGGGAACCGCTCGAGGATGCGGCCGGTGATGCTCGGCCCGACCGCCCGCGCTGCGCTCTCGATGTAGTGAGCCTGCGCACCGCGCGCGGCCGCCATCGGCAGCACCGCGACGGCGGGGCTCGACCCGGTGCTGAACGCGCGCTCGTATTCGTGGCTGCGCATCACGGTGCCGGCCATCGACCGCAGCCGCCAGAGGTTTCGCACGTCACGCGGCGCGACGAAGGGCGCGTAGTGCACCTCGCGGTCGGCGAGCAGCGACGTCGACAGGCCGTTCTCGAAGGTGATCCAGACCTGGTCCTCGGCCGGCACCCCGAGACGCTCGGCCAGTGTGTAGAGCTGCTTGAGGTGCCCGCCGCCCGAGCACACCATCATCGTCTTGGCCATGTGTGTTCTCCTTCAGTAGGCGCCGTCGTGCTTGAACAGCTGCACGACCGTGCGCAGGATGAGGATCAGGTCGCCCGTGAACGACCAGTTCTCGACGTAGTAGAGATCGAGGCGCACGCTCTCCTCCCACGAGAGGTCGCTGCGTCCGCTCACCTGCCAGAGCCCCGTGATCCCGGGCTTCGACAGCAGCCGCCGGGTCTCCGAGCCCTCGTACTCGCGCACCTCGCTCGGCAGCGGAGGGCGCGGCCCGACGAGGCTCATGTCGCCGCGGAGCACGTTCCACAGCTGCGGCAGCTCGTCGAGCGAGAAGCGCCGCAGCACTCCCCCGACCCGGGTGATCCGCGGGTCGTCCTTGAGCTTGAACAGCACGCCGTTGCCGTCGTTGCTCGCCTCCAGCTGCGCGCGCTGCCGCTCGGCATCCGTCACCATCGAGCGGAACTTCAGCATCGTGAAGGTCGACCCGCCGACGCCCACGCGCGTCTGGCGGAACAGCGCGGGGCCGCCGTCGCCGAGGCGCACGAGCAGCGCGATCACCGCGAACACCGGCGCGAGCACGATGAGCCCGAGCGAGGTCGCGACGATGTCGAAGACGCGCTTGAGCGAGTGCGTGAATCCGGAGTACTGGGGCAGCTGCACGTGCACCATCGGCAGACCCGACACGGGACGCAGGTGGATGCGGGGGCCGGCGACGTCGGTGAGGCGGGAGACGAGGATGAGCTCCGCCTTGGAGTTCTCCAGCTCCCAGCCGAGGGACCGGATGCGGTCGCGTCCGCCGGGCAGGTCGCCGGCGATCATCAGCGCCCGCGTGCGCGATCCGCGGGTCGCTTCGACGACGTCGTCGAACTCCACCCGGGGAAGGTGCGACAGGCGCTCCCACACCTCGCGGGGCACCTCGGTGCTCGACGCCGTGAGCGAGATCGCCACCGGGCGATAGCCCGCGATGATGTTCCCGTTGAGCTCCTGCACGGTGCGGTCGACATCGACGGGGGCGCCGACGACCATCGCCCCGGTGAGCGCCCGGCCGTCACGGCGAAGCTCCATCAGCACCTTGCGCCAGATGAGCCGGTTGCCGAGCAGGAGCGCCCACCCGAGCGGCATCGCGACGGCGACGTAGCCGCGCGCGAAGTCGATCTGGCCGACGTAGCAGAAGATCGCCACGCATCCGAAGGCGATGAGCGTGGCGTTGGTGACGCGCTGATACTCGGTGAGGCCCTCGCCGATGATGCGCTTGGCGCGGCTCTTCGCCGCCCACAGGGCGACCAGCCACACCCCGGCGACGCAGGCCGCGGCGACGCCGTACGCGGCTGTCGACTGCGCCGTCCAGTCAGGGGCGCCGAAGCGGACCAGGCTGGCGATCGACAGCGCCGCGACGATGGCGACGACGTCGCCGGCGACGATCCCGGTGACCAGCCGCTGGAACCACAGCAGCGCGAGCGGCTGCCGCGGCACGCGCCCCGGACTCACCGTCGTCTGGACCTGCGTCCGGACCGCGCCGGTGTCCGCGCCGATTACCGCGCCGGTATCCGCAACAGGCGCAGCCGCGCTCGTGCTCATCGAACCCATGTCGACCCCAGTCATGAGTACTCAGGGGACGACCTTGGCCCTGCGCTCCCCCGGGCGACTGCCCGGCGAAGTGATGCGATGGTGCTTCGGTGATGCTCAGGTGGTGCGGTGGTGCTTCAGATGGTGCACGTCCACGTTCTCCCGAACGAGCGTGGCTCAACGGTATTGGGCCGGAGCCCGGAGCACACCCCCTGGGGGGCGGTCTTCATACGGCGGGTGCGAACTCTTCACCTCGGCGTAACACGGCGGGCCGCTCCATCAGGTCGAGGATCGTGCGATGCCGTGCAGCCCAGCTGTTGCGCTCGACGAACGCCTCGCGGGCACTCTCGTCGGCACGGCCCCGGCGCAGCGCCTCGTCGACGTACGGGGCCATCTCGGCCGTGCTCGGCGCGATGAGCACGCCGGGGTCGATGCCGTGGATGGGCGGAAGGTCGATCGCGACGACGGGGAGACCCGCGGCGAGGTACTCGTACACCTTGAGCGGGCTCATCGCCTCGGTGAGCGGCGTCCGCCGGTGCGCGAGCAGCGAGAGGTCGCAGTTGCGCAGCGCCGCGACCAGCTCGGCCCTGCCGACACCGGGATGGATGTGGACGTTCGCGATGTCGCGCAGCTGCGCGACGTACCCCGGATCGGGCGCCGGCCCCAGCAGCACGATGCTCACGCCCGGCCGCTCGCGCGCGAGAGCGGCGATGCCCTCGGTGTCGAGCCGCTCGTCGATCGTGCCGACGTAGATGGCCCGTGGCCCGGGGATGCCCGCCAGCCACGCCGGCTCGGCCGGCACCGGCCCCGCCCAGTCTCCGGGCTCGACGCCGTTGGGGATGACCGCACGGGGTCCGCGCGGATCGATCCGGTCGATGATCTGCTGCGACACCGCCGCCACGGCGATCTCGGCGTCGCTGATCTGCCGGTAGGCGGCCTGGAACGCGGGCCAGTACTCCCGCCGCCCCGCGTAGCTCAGCCAATCGTCGCGGGCGAAATACGTCACCGTAGAGGCCCACGCGAGCGGACTGAACGCCGCCACGAGCGGGTTGGTGGTGATCACCGCCGGCGCCTCGAGGCCGAGCCGCTCGGCCCGCCGGCGCAGCACGTCGTCGTAGCGCCGGTAGCCGCGCACCAGCGCCGGCAGCTTCACCGGGTCGGCGCGCGCGAGTCGCCGCGGCGTGACGAGCGATCGTCGCGGTGCGGGCGGCAGCGGCGGGTCGGCGCGGCGCAGGCGCCGTGCGACGACGCTCGGCAGCGACCGGAAGGGGTTCGCGACCAGCAGCCCGTCGATCTCGGCGGACGCCATGAGGGTCTGCAGAATGCGGTCGGGTGGACGCATCATGCCGCGCGCGACGGCATCGGCGTACGTCTCGTACGAGAACGTGAAGACCGCGTCGCGCGGGGTCATGGCACCAGTTCGCGGATGACGCGCGCCGGCGCTCCGACGGCGACGGTGCGGGCGGGGATGTCGCGCGTGACGACGCTGTTCGCGCCGACGACGGCTCCGGCGCCGATCGTCACGCCGGGCATGACGACCACGTTCTGGCCGAGCCACGCACCCCGCCCGATCCGCACCGGCGCGACCCGCACGAGGTCCTGGTCGCGGATGGGGAGGTCGGGGTCGTCGAAGCCGTGCATGTGGTCGGAGATGTAGACGCCCCGCGCGAGCTCGGCCGCCTCCTCGATCACCACCTCCTGCACCGCGGTGATCGACGTCTGGTTCATGCGCACGCGATCGTGCAGGTGGATGACGGGCCCGGGGTGATCGAGGCGCGGCACCATGAACCACGACGACGGGCCGATGAGCACCTGCCGCCCCACCGAGACCATGTGCGGGTTGCCCGAGCGGAACGGGAGCATGATGCGGCTGCGGTCGCCGAACTCGGCGAAACCGCCCCGCACGAACGCGGTGTACATCGCATCGCGCAGCCGCGCCGCGTTCTGCATCGTCGTCATGCCGTTCACACGGCCACCTCCTGTGCTGCGCGGTGCATCTCGACGTTGCGCTGCGCCAGCGCGACCACCTCGGGAAGACGTCCGGCGATCGTGTCGCCGAGTTCCGCCACGTGGTCGAGCGCATCCTCGACTGCCGCGGGAAGACGTGTCGCGAACCCGTCGCCCGGCTCGACGCACAGCTGCGGCGTGCCGGTCAGCTGCATCAGCCCCTCGACCTTCCCCTGCGTCGAGATGGTGACGGCCGGTGTCGCCGACAGCATCGACATCACGGCGAGGTGCATGCGCCCGGTGACGGCGATCGTCGCACGGGCGCCGAGGCCGCGGATCTCGCGCGGCGAGAGCAGCCGCGGCACGAGCGTCACCCCGGCGTCGTCGGCGAACGCGTCGGCGATGCGGGTGCACAGCGGCATGTCGTCGGCGCCGTGCCGCGACACGTGCGGGATGATCGCGACCCGGATGCCGCGGGCGCGCAGCAGCCGCACGGTCTCGGTGTACGCGTCGACGGCCACGCCGACGAGCCCCGAGGCGTTCACGAGCGCCAGCGGCTCATCGGCCCCGAGGCCCGCCACCCAGCGGGCCGGCGCGTCATGGTCCACGGTGCGTGCGGCGAACACGATGTCGGCGGCGTCGCGCACAGCCAGTCCGTCGGCGCGTGCACGCCCGGCCGACACCGGGTCGCGCAGGTACAGTGCGACCCCGGCGTCCCCCGCCGCGCGGAGCGCCGCGATCGCGGCCGGCGTCGGTGCGGCGTTCCAGCTGAAGCCGATGACGCGCGCGTCGAAGCCGAGCTCCGCGGCCCGGCGCACGAGCAGCGCCCGGTTCAGCGATGCGCGTTCGACGTAGGCGCCGTCCATGACGTCGGCGCCGAGCACGCTCACCGTCGCGGCCTGCGCGAGCACCGGGCGCAGCATCCTGAGGTCGCGCGCGCGGCCGAGAGCCGACCCGTAGATCAGGGCGGGCAGGGGGACGAGCGTCATGCGGTCCGCCAGGTGCTCGGGCACGTCGATGTCGGCGACGGAGCGCACGACCACGTGGACCGGGCCGTCGACGGCTTCGACGAAGGCTTCCACGAGCGCCTGGTCGCCGATGTTGCCGCGCCCGGGCGGTGCGACGACCACGTGACCCGTGACTCCTGCGCGGGCGCGGGCGGTGAGCACGAGGCGGTCGGCCGCGCGGATCAGCCGCCGGTCGCGGAGCGGCCGGAGCATCCGTTCACGCAGGCTCATGCGACGTTCCGATCCGGAGCAGCGGTGCGGACCTCAACGCTCATCGGCTCTTCCCTCTCTCCGGTGCCGGTCACAGCGCCCAGATGGCACGCAGGCGGTCGTCGGAGGGCACGGGCACGGTTCGCTCCAGCCACGCGGCGTCGATCTTCGCGAGGCTCGGGTCGGACGTGAATCCGCCCGAGGCGACCGGCACCGACGCCGATCCCGAGATCGTGCTCGACTGCACGCTCGCCCACTCGCCGCGCACGATGCCGATGAAGGTCGAGCCCCGCGACGACAGGATGCCTCGGGTGCCGGAGCCGTTGACGGCCGCGGGGGCTCCCGAGGTGAAGTTGTTCGCCTGGGCGGGAACCGGGTACCGCTGCAGCATGCGGTCGCCCGCGACGAGCAGCGAGCCGTCGAACATCACGTTCTTCGCGAGCCCCGAGGGGATGAACCCCGCGTTGGTCGACGCGAACAGCACGGTGTCCTTCAGCGTGATGTTCGCCTGCGCCTTGTCTCCCGAGAGCTGGAGGGTGTCGCAGTGCGCGGTCGAGCCCGCGGGCTTGTACGAGGGGGCGATGTAGCAGCCGATCACACTCACCCCGTCGAGCACGTTGCCGGCGGTGCGGAACGCCCAGGCATCGCTCTCGGTGAGCTTGGCGTCGGGCGTCACGCACTCCACGAACTCGACGTTGGAGAGCGGCCCGCCCTTGCCCGCGGTGGCGTTGAACGCCTGTCCCTTCGACCACGCCCAGGCCACGTCTTCGACCGAGGTCAGCACGACGCTGTTGGGGTGGGTCCAGAACCCGACGAACGACACGCCCTTCACCCGGTCGATCCGGATCGAGCCGGTGTGCGTGATCGAGCCGATGCCGTCGCGCGGGGCGACCAGCACGCGCGAGGCGCGACCGCTCGACCCGACCAGCTGGATCACCGGTGCGCTCGAGGAGCCTGCGCCGTTGCCGGGCAGGGTGCCGGGCTTCACGAGCACGGCGCCGGCGCCGTCGCGCGAGCGCTCGTCGACGTAGGCGATCGCCTTCGAGATCGCCGCCCACGTGCAGTCGGCCTCGACGACGACGTCGAACGTGTCGGTGGCGCGCGGTGTGCGAGACGGCCAGTGCGTGCCGTTCGGCCCGTACGAGGCGGCGGCGAGCGCCCCCGTCGGGCCTGCGCCGGATGTCGCCAGCGTTGTCGTCTTCGGAGTCGGTCGCGGTGTCGCGCGTGCCGCCGGGGCGGCATCGGGCGCACATCCGAGGAGCACGCCCGCAGGGAGCGCTCCGAGCAGCAGGAGTGCCGCTCGACGGTCGAGTTCTGCCATCAGGCGGTTCCATCCCTGTCGGTGCACGAGACGCCTTCGGCCCGGCCGGGCCGTGAGGTCCAGCCGTACTCACGCTAAAGCGCGAGTGAGTCATCCACGTTACGAAGAGGGAAACTCCGAGAGCGGGCATCCGCCCCTCGCTAAAGTGACGGCATGACGGCACCTTCGCCTCGGCCCGCCCGTCCGCTGTCCGTCGTCGCCGGCAGGCTCCCGGCGACGCTGTCGCTCGTCGCGGCCCTCCTCGTCGCCGGACTCGCCTGGCAGGGACTGTGGCGGCCGTTCGAGGACTCCGACCTCTTCGACGTCGTGGCGTACGGTCTCCCCGCATTCGAGGCCGGACGCTGGTGGACCCCGGTGACCGGCCTGTTCTTCGTCTCGCAGCCATGGGTGTACCTCTTCACGATCGGCGGCTTCGTCGGCATGGCGTATCTGGAGTGGCGCCGGGGGTCGATCGTCGCCCTCGCCTACTTCGGCGTGGGTCACCTGTTCGCGGTCTTCGGGTCGGCGCTCGTGCTGTGGCTGTGCGCGATGCTGCCCTGGCCCTGGGCGCAGGAACAGGCGCTGGTGCTCGACGTCGGCCCCTCGGGTGGCACCATGGCGTGCATCGCGGCCGCCGTCGCCCTACTCGCGGCGCCGTGGCGCATTCGCGCCCTCCTGGTGCTCCTCGCGTTCGTGTTCCTCGCGATGCTCTTCTGGGGCGAGCTGGCCGACCTCGAGCACCTCCTCGCGGTGCTGCTCGTGCTCGTCGTCGACCGGTCGCTGCGCGTGCAGCGCACGACGGTGCGCGAGCAGCGACTCATCGCCTTCACCGGGATGCTGGTGCTCGGCGTCGTGCAGCTCATCACCCTCGTCGTCCCGACGGACGGAGTGTTCGGCCCGACGGAGCCGGTGTCGGGCGGGTTCCTCGACTTCGCCCTCGACTCGCTCGTGATCGTGCTGATCGCGAACGGCCTGCGCCGCGGACGCCGGTGGGCGTGGGTGGTCGCCGTGGTCCTCGGCGCGATCAACATCGTCACGGCGGCGCTGGTGCTGACCCTCGTCGTCGTGTTGTCGGAGTCGGCCGTCGAAGGCGCGATCGCCGGTGAGACCGAGCTCGCCCTCGCGAGCGGCTCCATGTGGCTGATGCTCCTGGTGTACCTGCTGTGGGTGCGCGGCGCCTTCCGAGCGCGGCGGCG
The DNA here is from genome assembly GCF_017831975.1 of Microbacterium terrae. Classification (NCBI taxonomy): domain Bacteria; kingdom Bacillati; phylum Actinomycetota; class Actinomycetes; order Micrococcales; family Microbacteriaceae; genus Microbacterium; species Microbacterium terrae. The sequence continues at coordinate 3,192,660 of NZ_JAFDSS010000001.1, forward strand.
TTCTCGGCTGGGGAGCCAGCCCGCCCCCGACGTCGACGAGGTGAAGGAGCAGCTGCGCCTCTACGGCGGCGGCACGCTGTCGTGGATGACCACGTGGGACGGGCTGGAGTATGCCCGCACCGAGCACGGCATCGTCGCCTTCCGGCGTCGCGGTGGGGTGGCCCTCGCCCTGGCCGATCCGATCGGACCGGCCGCAGACCGGGCGGCCGCGGTGCGGGAGTTCATCGGCGTGGCGGAGCGCGCCGGCCTCATCCCCTGCTTCTTCAGCGTCGACGACCGCACCGCGGCAGCCGTGCCGAGCAGCTGGCACAGTCTCGTGGTCGCTGACGACACGATCGTCGACCTGCCGGGCCTGGAGTTCACGGGCAAGCGCTGGAACTCGGTGCGCACCGCCCTCAACCGCGCCGGGCGCGATGAGATGACGGTGCGCCTGACGCGACTCGCCGACGAGCCGTGGGGCGTGCGTCAGCAGCTGCGGGCCATCTCGGAGGCGTGGGTGGGCGACAAGGGGCTGCCTGAGATGGGCTTCACGCTCGGCACCCTCGTCGAGGCGGAGGACCCGGAGGTGCGGCTCGCGATAGCGATCTCGCCGGACGGCGACGTCGACGGATTCCTGTCGTGGCTGCCGGTGCACGGCGAGGGCGGCCGCATCCGCGGCTGGACCCTCGACCTCATGCGCCGGCGCGACGGCGGTTTCGGCCCCGTGATGGAGCTGCTCATCGGATGGTCGGCGCGGGAGTTCTCCGCGGAAGGCGCAGAGGTCATGTCCCTGTCGGGGGCGCCGCTGGCGCACGAGTACCCCGAAGGTGCGGGGCTCATCGCGCCGCTCAGCGAGAAGCTCGCAGAAACACTCGAACCGGTGTACGGCTTCCGCTCGCTACACCGGTTCAAGGAGAAGTTCCACCCGCGCTACGAGACGCTCTCTCTCCTTTATCGGGATGAGAGCGACCTCGCGCGCGTCGGTGGAGCGCTCACACGCGCGTTCCTGCCCGAGGCCTCACTGCGGCAGTTCGCCGATGCAGGGCTCGAGCTGGTGCGCGGCTCGCGCGACTGAGGAAACTCAGACGGGGCGGATGTTCTCCGCCTGCAGGCCCTTCGGACCCTGTGCGATGTCGAACTCGACCCGCTGGTTCTCCTCGAGCGAGCGGTAGCCGCCCGCCTGGATGGCCGAGTAGTGGGCGAAGACGTCTGCGCCACCCTCATCGGGCGCGATGAACCCGAAGCCCTTCTCCGAGTTGAACCACTTGACGGTACCCTGCGTGCTCATTACTTGCCGTTCTTCGGGGGTGCCCGTGCGCTTATGCGACGAGTCGGAGTCAACGCTACTGATCTCGGGCCCGAAGAGCGAGGTTTATCACGGAAGGTGACACAAATGTCACCTTCATCAGGCATGGTCCCATCGCACGCCCGGGCCGAGCAGAGCTCCAAGCCCGGGCGCCGACGGATCCCCCCGGATAGGCCACGCAGAGCGTGACAGGCACCATCGTACCGATATATCGCGCGATCGGCGAGGGAGCGAACCGTTTTTCCGGGCGGCGCCGGACTGGCCGCGACCGCCTGGTCCGCGCGTACAATCCAGATACTCATGTCCTCCGCCTTCCCCCCTCTGGAGCCGCGCGGCTCGGTGCTCGGCGACGAGGTCTACCAGCTGCTGGGTCAGGCGATCATCGACGGCACGCTGGCGCCGGGCCAGCGTCTGCGCGACCAGGACCTCGCCGCCGACCTCGGCGTCTCGCGCACACCGGTGCGCGAGGCACTGCAGCGTCTTGAGTTCTCGGGCGTCGTCGAGGTGCTCCCCGCGCGGTTCACGCGCGTCTCGGCGCCCACCGACAAGTCGCAGTCCGATCTGTTCGAGCTCGTCGGCTACCTCATGGGCATCACCCTCCACATGTCCTTGGCCAGGTGCGACGACGAGACGCACGCGCGGCTCGTCGGGGAGGCCGACACCTTGGTCGCCGCTTCGCTGGCCGATGACTACGAGGCGCTGATCGCGGCGAGCATCGACTTCTTCACGCAGCTCACTTTCGCGTCGGGCAACACCGCTGTGCTGAAGTTCATGCGCGAGGCCCAGATCGCGATCCGCCGCAACCTCCGCGCGTGGCGGCCCGGGGTCGCGTGCCCCATCCACCGGAGCGACCTCTATCAGCAGTTCCGTGACGCGGTGGCGCGCCGCGACGCGACCACGGGCGAGGCGGTCCTCCGCGAGATCCACGGACTCGGCCGGGCGGCCGCCGAGACGGTCGACGGGTGACCCTCGACCCCGCGCGCGCCTCGGCGATCGATCTCGCCACCGCGGTGCGACGCCGCGAGTTCAGCGCCGTCGAACTGGTCGAGCACGCTTTCGCCCGCGCGGACGCCGCCGACGCGCAGGTCGGCGCGCTCGTCGTGCGCGACCCCGACCGTGCACTCGCCGATGCGCGCGCGGCCGACGAGGCGATCGCGCGGGGCGATGAGCGCCCGCTGCTCGGAGTGCCGATCAGCGTCAAGGAGAGCTTCGACCTGCGCGGCCATCCGACAACGTGGGGATTCGCCGACCTCACCGGGCACCGCGCGGAGCGCGACGCCCTCGCCGTGCGACGACTGACGGATGCCGGTGCCGTCGTCATCGGCAAGACGAACGTGCCGGTCGCCCTCAACGACTGGCAGAGCGACAACCCGATCTACGGACGCACCCGCAACCCCTACGACCTCAGCCGCTCGCCCGGGGGCTCGTCGGGCGGATCGGCCGCGGCACTCGCCCTGGGGTACTCCGCGCTCGAACTGGGCTCCGACATCGGCGGATCGGTGCGGGTGCCGGCGGCCTTCTGCGGCGTGTTCGGGCACAAGCCGACCTGGGGTCTCATCCCCGCCGAGGGTCATTCGCCCGGCGGCTGGGACGGCGTCGGCCCACCGCTCGCCTCGATCGGTCCACTGGCGCGGACGGCCGGCGACCTCGCGCTCGCCCTCGGGCTGATCGCGGGCCCCGACGACTTCTCGCCGGCGACCACGCTCGCCCTGCCGCCGTCACGGGTGGAGTCTCTCGTCGGATGCCGGATGCTCGTGCTCGACGAGCATCCGTCGGCCGCGACTGATTCCGTGGTGCGCCGCGGGGTCGACGACGTGGCGACCGCAGCCGAGCGCGCCGGCGCCCTCATCGCGCGTTCGAGCCCGCTGGTTCCCGACCTCGCGGCCGTGCTCGAGGACTACCGCACGATGCTCGCCGCCGTGGGCTCGCGCCGGGCGCCGGCCGGCACGCCGTCGCTCCCGGTGCGGGACTGGTTCGAGCTGGTGGACCGGCAGCTCCACGTGCGTCGGCGGTGGGCGGCGCTGTTCGAGGAGTTCGACGTGGTGGTCGCGCCGACGTTCGGCACCGTGGCCTTCCCGCTCTCCGACGAGCCGGTGCCCGATCGGCGCACCCTGGTGATCGACGGCCGCGACGAGCCGTTCGAGCCGCAGCTCGCGTGGCCGTCGCTCGCCACGTTCGCGAACCTCCCGGCGACCGCCGCCCCGATCGGCATGACCGCCGACGGGCTGCCGATGTCGGTGCAGGTGATCGGACCGCACCTCGGCGACCTCACGACGATCGCCGTCGCGGCCGCCGTCGCCCGCGAGATCCCGCCGCCGGCGCTCTGACGTCATCGAGCCCGGTGATCACGGGCATCAACGAGAATGGGCCCCCCACACGGGGAGCCCATTTCGCGTCTGTGCGCGAGGGGGGAGTTGAACCCCCACGCCCTTTCGGGCACTGGCACCTGAAGCCAGCGCGTCTGCCTATTCCGCCACTCGCGCGAGTCTTGGATCCGGAGATTCCACGAACTCAACTTGCCGAGGATATCATGCCTCGCGGCGCACCCCGAATCGGCGGTTCGCGCCCGCGGTTCGCGGGTGATTCAGTGTGTGCAACTAGCATGTACCAACCGGCACCCCCCGTCCGAGGAGCCCCGTGGGACTACTTGACAGCTTCGAGAAAGGTCTCGAACGCGCTGTGAACAGCGCGTTCGCGAAGACCTTCCGCAGCGGCATCCAGCCCGTGGAGATCGCCGCGGCGCTGCGCAGCGAGCTCGACAAGAAGGCCGCGGTCGTGAGCCGCGATCGCATCCTCGCGCCCAACACGTTCACCGTGCGGCTGTCACCGGCCGACGAGGAGAACATGGCGCGACTCGGGGGAGCGCTGACGCACGAGCTCGACACCCTGGTGCACCAGCACGCCAAGGCCCAGGGGTACTCGTTCCCCGGCCCCGTCTCGATCACCGTCACGCGCGACGAGCAGCTGTCGACCGGCACGCTGCGCGTGGACTCGGCAACCGGCCAGGGCGGCAGCGTGTCGTGGCGCGGTGTCGTCGACATCGCCGGCAAGCGGCATCCGCTCGTCAAGGCCCGCACCGTGATCGGCCGGGGCAGCGACGCCGACATCACCATCGCCGATGCCGGCACCAGCCGGCGGCACGTCGAGATCCTGTGGGACGGCACGCGTGCGATGGTGCGCGACATGAACTCGACGAACGGCACCAAGCTCGACGGGAACAAGGTCACCGAGGCCGCACTGCCGCCGGACTCGACCGTCACCATCGGGCGCACCGACATCGTCTTCCACGTCATCGCGCAGTCGGCCCCGCCGAAGCCGACGATGTCGGCCGACGACGCCACCCGCATCTTCGACATCCGCGACGGAGGTGGATCGGCGTGAGCGAGCTCACCCTCCTGCTCCTGCGCATCGGCTTCCTCGTGCTGCTGTGGGGCTTCGTGTTCGCCGTGGTCTACTCGCTGCGCGCCGACCTGTTCGGCGTGAAGGCGCGCAAGCTCCCGGAGGCCGCGGCTGCCGCCCCCGCCGCTGCCGCCCCCGCGCGGGCGCAGTCCGACGCGACCGCGCCGGTCGTCGCAGCAGCCCCGGCGCCACCGGCGAAGGGCGGCGCCGCGACCACGTCGTCCGTGTCGCGCATCGTCATCACCAGCGGGCCGAAGGCCGGGCTCGAGCTGACCCTCGGAACCGACCCGCTGACCATCGGGCGATCGAGCGAGTCCGGTCTCGTCATCCGCGACGACTACACCTCGAGCCACCACGCGCGGCTCGTGCTGTGGGGCGACCAGTGGATGATCCAGGACCTCGACTCGACCAACGGCACGTGGCACGACGGCGCCCGTGTCGCCGCGCCGACGGCCGTCGCCATCGGCGCACCGATCAAGGTCGGCGCCACCACCTTCGAGCTGCGGAAGTAACGGCCCCGCCCCGATGGTCTTCCAAGGCTCGAGCGTTGCGATCTCGCATACCGGCAAGGTCCGCTCCAACAACCAGGACTCCGGCTACGCCGGCTCGAACCTGTTCGCCGTCGCCGACGGCATGGGCGGTCACGCCGGCGGCGATGTGGCGTCGAGCATCGCGGTGCACCGGCTGGAGCAGCTCGACCAGCCGTACGAGTCGACCGCCGCGGCAGAGCGGTCGCTCCGCGACGCCATCTCCGACACCGCCGTCCAGCTGATCGACACGGTGCACGACCGCCCCGAGCTCGCCGGCATGGGCACGACCGTCAGCGCGCTGGTGATGGTCGACGACTACGCGGTGATCGCGCACATCGGCGATTCGCGCATCTACCTCTTCCGCGATGGGTCGCTCACCCAGATCACGACCGACCACACCTTCGTGCAGCGCCTCGTGGACTCCGGTCGCATCACGCCCGAAGAGGCGCGCTACCACCCGCGCCGCTCGGTGCTCATGCGGGTGCTCGGCGACATGGACCCCGAGCCCGAGGTCGACACGTTCATCATGCCGACGCGGCCCGGTGACCGCTGGCTGCTGTGCTCCGACGGACTGTCTGGCGTGGTCGACGACCCGCACACCACGAAGGCCCTCGCGCAGGGCATGGCTCCGGGGCGCACTGCCGACGCGCTGCTCAAGCAGGCGCTCGACGGCGGCGCACCCGACAACGTCACGATCGTCATCGTCGATGTCGGCGGGGCGCACCCGCTGTTCTCGGGCACCCCCACGATCGTCGGCTCCGCCTCGAACCCCGACGGGGTCGACGTCCCCGCCGCACGCCCCGGTCGCACCAGCTGGCTGCACCCCGGGCGGCAGGCGGCGAACGAGCCGACGCACTTCGAGCCCGCGCCCCAGTTCCTCGAAGAGCTCATCGAAGAGGACAAGCGTCGGGCACGGCGCCGCCGGGTCGGCTGGATCGTCGGCATCGTGGTCGTGCTCGGCCTGATCGCGGGCGGACTGTGGCTCGGGTACCAGTTCACGCAGACCCGGTACTTCGTCGGCGCCGACGAGGACACTGTCGTCATCTTCCAGGGCACGCAGCAGAACATCGGTCCGATCACGCTCTCGACCCCGTACGAAGACACCGGGATCCCGCTCGACTCGCTGTCGGACTTCGCTCGCGCCACGGTGCAGCAGACCATCTCGGCGAGCTCCCTCTCAGACGCGCGCCGTATCGTCGCCGACATCAGCGAACTCGCGGGAGGAGGCGGATGAGCACGCCGACGAACACGCAGACCGGCGACGTGTCGACCGACACCGCCGTGGTGCGCGCGCTCCGCCGCATCCGCACGCCCCAGACGCTGCGCAACCGCGAACTCGTGCTGCTGCTGTTCGCCTTCGCGATCAACGCCGCCGCCGTCGCGCTGGTGCAGCTCGGCGTCAACGACGCGATCGACTGGACGTTCCTGGTCTACTGCGGCGGCCCGAGCGCGCTGATCATCGCGCTGCACATCGTGCTGCGCCTGCGCGCGCGGGACGCCGACCCGTTCCTGGTGCCGATCGCGACCCTGCTGAGCGGCCTGGGCATCGCCCAGATCTATCGCCTCGACCTGCATTGGGACCGGCACGGGTGGGATGCCTATTCCGCACGACAGCTGGCGTGGGCGGCCATCGCCCTCGTGCTCGCCATCGTCGTGGTGATGTTCCTGCGCAACTACCGGGTGCTCTTCCGCTACACGTACATCTTCGGGTTCATCGGCATCCTCCTGCTGATCCTGCCGGTCATCCCGGGCCTCGGCACCGATGCGAACGCCGACGTGTGGGTGCGTCTCGGGTTCTTCTCCTTCCAGCCGGGCGAGCTCGCCAAGATCTGCCTCGGCATCTTCTTCGCCGGCTACCTGGTGCGCACCCGTGAGAGTCTCACCTCGACGGGCACGCGATTCCTCGGCCTGACCTGGCCGCGGGCGCGCGAGCTCGGCCCGCTGCTGGTGATCTGGCTCGTCTCGCTCGGCATCATCGTGATGCAGCGCGACCTCGGCACCGGCCTCCTCATCTTCGGCATGTTCGTCGCCATGCTCTACGTCGCCACGAGCAAGACGAGCTGGGTGCTCATCGGCCTGCTGCTCGTGGCAGTCGGCGCCTTCCTCGCGACGCGTCTGCTGCCGTACGTGCAGGGCCGGTTCACGAACTGGCTGGATGCCTTCAACCCGGCGCTCATGGACAACAGCAGCTACCAGCTCGTCAACGGCCTCTTCGGCATGGCCCAGGGCGGACTCATCGGAACAGGACTCGGCCTCGGCCGCCCGTACCTCACGCCCGTCGCCGAGAGCGACTACATCTTCCCGAGCCTCGGCGAGGAGCTCGGCCTCGTGGGGCTGTTCGCGATCCTGGCGCTGTACATGGTGCTCGCCAGCCGCGGCATCCGCATCGGGCTCGCCGGGCAGGACGACTTCGGCAAGCTCCTCGCCACCGGGCTGTCGTTCACCCTCGCCCTGCAGGTGTTCATCATGGTCGGCGGCGTGACCCGGCTGATCCCGCTCACCGGTCTCACCACCCCGTTCCTCGCGGCCGGCGGCTCGTCGCTCGTGGCGAACTGGATCATCGTGGCACTGCTGCTGCGCATCTCGGATGCCGTGCGCACACGCCCCCGGGCGGTGATCGGCTGATGACGAAAGAGCTCCGGCGCATCAGCATCCTCATGCTCGCCATGTTCTTGGCCCTGTTCGGCGCGGTGAGCTGGATCCAGGTCGTGCACGCCGACGAGCTGTCGGCGAACGAGGCGAACCGGCGCGCCCTGTACGACTCGTACGAGGTGCAGCGCGGGTCGATCATCGTCGGCGGCTCGGCGATCGCGTCGTCGGTGCCCTCGAACGACCTGTACAGCTGGCAGCGGGTGTACACCGACGGCGACATGTGGGCGCCGGTCACCGGATTCATCAACCCGGCGCTCGACTCGTCACGCGGGATCGAGCAGGCGATGAACGGGGTGCTCAGCGGCACCGCGAGCTCGCAGTTCCTGCAGCGCATCGAGCGCATCGTCACCGGCCAGCAGCCGCGCGGCTCGAACGTGGTGCTCACGCTCGACCCCGCCGTGCAGCAGGCCGCCTACGAGGCGCTCGGCGACCTCACCGGCGCGGTGATCGCGATCGAGCCCGACACCGGGCGCATCCTCGCGATGGTCACGAGCCCGAGCTACGACACGAACCTGCTCGCCTCGCACGCCACCGACGAGGTCAACGCCGTCTACGACGCCCTCGAGGCGGATGCCGGCAAGCCGCTGTCGAACCGCGCCATCGCCGGCGACCTCAACCCGCCGGGGTCGACGTTCAAGCTCGTGGTCGCCTCGGCCGCGCTGGCATCGGGCGACTACACCCCCGAGTCGACCCTGCCGAACCCGGCCCAGTACCAGCTGCCCCAGTCGTCGAGCATCGTGCACAACGCCAGCGGCGGCACCTGCGGCTCGGGTTCGACGGTGACGATCGCCGACGCCCTGCGCCTCAGCTGCAACATCCCCTTCGCCGAGCTCGCGGTGGAGCTGGGTGACGACGCGATCCGCGAAGAGGCCGAGAAGTACGGCTTCAACACGTCGTTCGAGATGCCGCTGGTCTCGACGCCCTCGACGTACCCGCGTGCGCTCGACGACGCCCAGACCGCCCTCACCGGGTTCGGTCAGGGTCAGGTCATCGCCACGCCGCTGCAGATGGCGATGGTCTCGGCGGGCATCGCGAACGACGGCGTGGTCATGAACCCGCAGATGCTCGATCGCGTCATCGGCGCCGACCTGTCGGTGCAGCAGACGTTCGACAGCAGCGAATTCTCCCGCGCGCTCGACCGTGATCTGGCCGAGGAGATGGTGTCGATGATGGTCGCCAATGTCAGTGACGGGGCGGCGTCGGGTGCAAGAATAGACGGGGTCGACGTGGCCGGAAAGACCGGAACCTCTGAGAACGGCACGGACGATCCGTACACACTCTGGTTCACCGGGTTCGCCCCCGCCGACGACCCCGAAGTCGCCGTCGCGGTCGTGGTCGAAGACGGCGGTGGGCAGGGGCAGTCTGGCAGTGGGAACACAATCGCGGCTCCGATCGCGAAGAAGGTCATGGAGGCGGTGCTGACGAGATGAGACCGACGCAGGGTGTGACCTTCGGCGGCCGTTACGAGCTCGATTCGCGGATCGCGATCGGCGGTATGGGCGAGGTGTGGGAGGCGACCGACCACGTCATCGGACGGACGGTCGCGATCAAGATCCTCAAAGACGAGTACATGGGCGACCCCGGGTTCCTCGAGCGCTTCCGCGCCGAGGCCCGCCACGCCGCGCTCGTCAACCACGAGGGCATCGCCAGCGTGTTCGACTACGGCGAGGAGAACGGCAGCGCCTTCCTCGTCATGGAGCTCGTCCCCGGCGAAGCCCTGTCGACCATCCTCGAGCGCGACACCTCACTGTCGACCGACAAGACGCTCGACATCGTCGCGCAGACCTCCGCTGCCTTGCAGGCCGCCCACGCGGCCGGGCTCGTGCACCGCGACATCAAGCCGGGCAACCTGCTGATCACGCCCGACGGACGGGTGAAGATCACCGACTTCGGCATCGCGCGCATCGCCGACCAGGTTCCGCTGACCGCGACCGGCCAGGTCATGGGCACCGTGCAGTACCTGTCGCCCGAGCAGGCCTCGGGTCACCCCGCGTCGCCGGCGACCGACATCTACTCGCTCGGCATCGTCGCGTACGAGTCCGTCGCGGGCAAGCGTCCGTTCACGGGCGAGTCGCAGGTGGCCATCGCGATGGCGCAGATCAACGAGCAGCCCCCGCCGCTGCCGCCGACCGTCGCCGAGCCGGTGCAGAACCTCATCATGGCGATGATCGCCAAGAAGCCCGAGGAGCGTCCGACGTCGGCCGCCGCCGTCGCGCGCGCCGCCACGGCGCTCCGTCGCGGCGACGTGACGGCTGCGGCCGCCGCTGTGCCCGCTGTCGCCGCCGGCGTCGTCGCATCCGACGATGTGACGCGCCTGCTCACCTCGGCGGGGTCGACGGCTGCGGCGACGCAGCTCCTGCCCGCGCCCGACGGCGAGGCCGAGGAGACGCCCGAGAAGAAGAAGCGCAGCCCCTGGACGTGGCCGCTCATCGCGCTCATCATCCTGCTGCTGCTCGTTCTCGGCGGCACCATCGCCGCGATCGTCGCGAACCAGGGCGGCGAGGAGCCCACGGCTTCCACGTCGACCCCGCGCGACACGCCGACGCCGACGCCGACGCCGACCGACACGCCGACGCCCACGCCGACCGAGGAGCGCATCAACGTCAACGACCTCGGGCTCGTCGGCAAGACCTGCGACGAAGCCCGCGGCATCGTCGAGGGCGCCGACCTCGTCGCCAGCTGCTCCGCAGGCGCGGCGGCCCCGACGGCCGATGACGTGGGCCTCGTGTACAACGTCGACCCCACCGGCAACGTCGTCGCGGGCGCCACGATCACGATGCTCGCCTACGGCGACCAGACCGCACTGGAGGCACCGACGGCGCCGACGCTGAGCGCGACGGAGGTCGAGCCGGGCGGCACGGTCCAGGTCAGCTGGACCGGGTACGCGTGCCCCGCGGGCGAGGGCTCGCCGAGCTCGTACGACTTCACGGCATCCAACGGCACATTCGCCAACGGCCAGTCGACGTCGTCGTTCACGCTCGCCCAGGCCCCGGCGGTCGTCACCGTTCCGACCACGTCGACCTCCGGGTCGGTCGTGGTGTCGTACACCGTGACCTGCTCGGGCGGACCCTCGGGTGCCCGCACCTCGCCGGCCTCGTCTGAGGTCACCGCTGCGATCGTCGCCCCGGCCGAGGACAACTCAGGTGAGGGCGGCGACGGCTCGGGTGAGGGCGGCGGAGACGATTCGGGCAGCGGCAACGGCTGAGCCCGCCGCACGCCTCGACTGAGCCGAGTGCGACGAGCACCGTCGCCGCACTCGGCTAGTCTGGCTGTTGTTCCACGCAGGGAGATACTGTGACCGCTGAGCCGCGCGTGCTGTCGGGGCGCTACCGCATCGACGAGCCCATCGGTCGCGGTGGCATGGCCAGCGTGTACCGCGGACGCGACCTCACGCTCGGTCGCGAGGTCGCCATCAAGATCCTCGACCGCGACCTCGCAGGCGACAACGCGTTCCGCACCCGGTTCCGCCTCGAGGCGCAGGCGGCATCACGGATGGCGCATCCGACGATCGTCCGCGTGTTCGACGCGGGGGAGGACTCCGAGACGACGCCCGAGGGCACCGTCCGCGCTGTCCCGTTCATCGTGATGGAGCTGGTCAAGGGGCGCCTCCTCAAAGACGTGATCGCCGAGGGCCCGGTTCCGGTGGCCGACTCGGTGCGCTACGTCGACGGCATCCTCGAGGCTCTCGAGTACTCCCATCGCGCCGGCGTGGTGCACCGCGACATCAAGCCCGGCAACGTGATGATCACCGACGCCGGCCAGGTGAAGGTGATGGACTTCGGCATCGCCCGGGCCGTCTCCGACAGCTCGTCGACGGTTGCCGAGACCACCCAGATCCTCGGCACGGCGGCCTACTTCTCGCCCGAGCAGGCCAAGGGCGAGCCGGTCGACGCCCGCGCCGACCTGTACTCGGCGGGGGTGGTGCTCTACGAGCTGCTCGCCGGCCGCCAGCCCTTCCGGGGTGAGTCGCCCGTCGCGGTGGCCTACCAGCACGTGAGCGAGACGCCGCTGGCGCCGTCCGAGGTGCGCGAGGGAGTGCCCCGCTCGCTCGACGCGGTCGCACTGCGCGCCCTGGCGAAGGACCCGTTCCAGCGCTTCCAGGATGCGGCGACCTTCCGCGAGGCGCTCGATGCGACGGTGGACGGACGCTCTCCGTCCAAGCGCCAGGTGGGAGCGCTCACCAGCGAGCTGTACGGTCCGAACCCGAAGCAGGCGGCCGAGACCGCGCGCTCGCTCCGCCAGCTCAGCACCGACACCACGATGAAGCGCACGCAGTCCGGTCCGCCGGTCGCGTGGATCTGGGCGGGGGTGGGACTGCTCGCCGTGCTCCTCATCTCGATCCTGTTCTGGACGCTGTCGATCCGCCCGGTCGACACCGAGGTGCCGAGCACGTCGCGCATCGTGCCGAACGTCGTCGGCATGACGTTCGCCACGGCGAGTGAAGAGCTCGGCAAGAACGATCTCACCGCCTTCCAGGTCGACGAGGAGAACGCCGACGTCGCCGAGGGCGATGTGATCCGCACCGACCCCGAGGCCGGGGCATCCGTCACCCCCGAGCAGACGGTTCGCGTCTATGTGTCGACCGGCCAGGAGACCTCGACCGTTCCCGTGCTCGAAGGACTCGGTCAGGATGCCGCGACCGCCGCGCTCGAGGAGGCCGGGCTACAGCTCGGCACCGTCACCAAGCGCAACGACCCCGACCTCGCCGCCGGCACCGTCATGACCGCGGACCAGACCGCCGACAGCGAGGTGGCGCGGGGCACCGTGGTGAACCTCGTCGTGGCGTCGGGTCTGATGACCGTCAAGGACTACACCGTCACCTACACGGTCGAGAGCGCCAAAGCCGAGCTGGAATCGGCTGACTACGGCATGACCGTGAAGACCGAAGAGGATGCCGCGTGCACCGCGACGTCACCGACGACGGTGCACCAGCAGTCGCTCGTGGGCGATGTGGCGATCCACTCCGAGATCACGCTGACCTACTGCACGGGCCCCTGACCCTCGGCGCCGCGTCCGGCGCGGTGCGGGTGAAGGAGTGCACCGCGGGGTGCCGCGCCCGGGCTGCCCACCGATGACAGCCAGTTGCCGAGCAGGCGGTAGCCGCCTTCGGTGAGCACGCTCTCGGGATGGAACTGCACGCCGTCGATCGGCAGGTCGCGATGCCGGAGTCCCATGATCACGCCGCCCGCGGTGCTGCTCGCAACCTCGAGTGCGTCAGGCAGCGACGCCGGCTCCACGGCGAGCGAGTGGTACCGCGTCGCGGTGAACGGGTCGGGGAGGCCCGCGTAGATGCTGCGGCCGTCGTGGTGCACCGGGGAGGTCATGCCGTGCATGAGCTCGGGTGCGTGCGACACCGTCGCTCCGAACGCCTCGGCGATCGCCTGATGGCCGAGACAGACGCCGAGGAGCGGCATCCGTCGTTCGGCGCACGAACGCACCACGGCGACGGATGCTCCCGCCGCGGCAGGTGTGCCGGGGCCGGGCGAGACGAGCACTCCCGCGTAGCCCGCGATCGCCTCGCCGACGTCGATGATCGCGTCGGCCTCGACGACGTCGGTGTCTGCCCCGAGCTCGTGCAGATACCCGATGAGGGTGAAGACGAAGCTGTCGTGGTTGTCGACGACGAGGATGCGGGTCATGTCGTCACCGTCAGCCGACGGTGACCTCCTGCGGGTTGACGAACTGGCTCACCCACGGGAAGGCGTAGAAGACGAGTCCGTACAGCACCGCGAGGGCGAGCACGATGAGGAAGAGGATGCGGAGCCAGACCGGCCCCGGGAGGATCCGCCACAATGCCGCGTACATCAGGCCTCCACATCCGTCATCGCCGGCGGTGCGCCCGCCGACCGGGGGGTGAACGATTCGAACACGCTGTAGGCGACGATGCGCTCGGCGAGCGAGTACATCGGGCTGCAGCTGGTCATCGTCAGGTACCGGGTTCCGGGCGGCACGTCGGGTGCCTGCGGCACCGGCAGCAGCACCTCGACCTGATCGGGCTGCACGTACTCGAGCGTTCGGAACCGGTAGGTGTACCAGCCGACCTCGGTCTCGACCACGATCGCGTCGCCGACCTGGAGCTCGGCGATGCGGTTGAACGGCTTGCCGTAGGTGGTGCGATGGGCGGCGACCGCGAAGTTGCCGACCTCGCCGGGCATCTTCGTACCGGGGTAGTGCCCGATGCCGATCGGGTCGAGTGTGCCCGAGCGCGTCACACCGCCCGCCATGGGAACGTGGTAGTCCGCACCGAACCGCGGGATGTACATCACGCCGAACAGCTCGGTGTCAGCGGGCTCGGCGAGGATCACCGGTTCAGCGGTCACCGGATCGGTGTCGTCGGCTGTCGGCGTCGGCGTGGGGCTCGGCGTCGCGGAGTACTCCTGCGCCCACTCCTGGCTGATCTCGGATCCGGTGGCGTTGCGTTCGGCTCCGTAGATGAGGTCGCCGACCCAGAGCTGCCACACGACGTAGAGCAGCGTGATCACGCCGAGTGTGATGAGGATCTCGCCGATGACGCCGATGATCGACGTCCGCCGCCTCGGTGGGCGGTCATCGCCGGCGGCGCTCCGGGACGCCCCGCGTCCGGGAGAATCCACCCCCACAGATTCCTCCACAGGGTGATTCTAGTCAGCGTGGGGTGGGACTCCGCTGGCAGTTAGACTGTCCGAATGGCACGCAAGGATGACGACGCGCTGGTCGAGCGCGCAGAGGGCGAAGCCGCGCCCAACCCGGTGTGGTTCAAGCCGATCATGGTCGGTCTGATGCTGGTCGGATTGGTATGGGTGCTCGTCTTCTACCTGAGCGGCACGCAGTACCCCATCCCGGGCATCGGCCCGTGGAACCTCGCGATCGGCTTCGGCATCGCGTTCGTCGGCTTCCTCATGACCACCCGCTGGCGCTGACGCCCGCTTCGACTCGAAAAGCCCCGGTTGATCCGGGGCTTTTCTGTTGGCCGAGGGTTCTTAACAGGGTTGTTAACACCTGTGAATTACACGGGTGTGATTCTCCCCACCTGTGGATGAGCCTGTGGATAACTCCCGGACGAGATCAGAACACGATGCGGGGAGCGACGACGAGCACGCCGATCAGCACAGCGGTGAGGGCGACCAGGAGCCAGATCTGCAGGGCGCGCCGGCGCACCGAGCGGGTGCGCGCGTAGATGAGGCCGACGAGGGCGCCGGTCACCAGTCCGCCGACGTGCGCCTGCCACGAGACGTTGAACCCGGGGATGAACCCGATCACCAGGTTGATGCCGAGCACGATCGCGATGCCGGCGACGTTGGCGCCGATGTGGCGGCCGATCACCAGCAGCGCACCGAACAGGCCGAAGATCGCTCCGGATGCTCCGACCACGGGCGTTCCGAACGAGAGTGCGGCGACCGCGGCCGAGCCGCCCAGCATGCTGAGCAGATAGAGCGCGAGGAACCGCCACCGGCCGAGAAGCGGCTCGAGCGATCGCCCGAGCATCCACAGCGCCAGCATGTTGAGCCCCACGTGGTAGAAGCTCGAGTGCACGAGGCCCACGGTGAAGACGCGCCACGGCTGGAAGAAGCCGCTCAGGTCGGGGTAGAGCAGGGGAGGCCACAGGGTGAAGGCATCCTTGATCGCGTCGCCGATGCCCGGGATGAGCGTCAGCAGATACACGAACGCGGTCAGCCCGATGATCGCGTAGGTGACGATCGGACGACCGGAGGTCGTTGCGAGCGCGCGCGGCCGCGACCACCGGCGTTCCGCCTTCTTCTGCGCCGGAGTGGCGGCCTGCTGCTGCGCGCGCAGGCACTCCGGGCACACGACTCCCACGGGTGCCTGCGTCTGGCACTCGGGGCAGATCGTGCGCAGGCACCGCTGGCAGAGCACGAAGCTCTGCCGGTCAGGGTGCCGGTAGCAGAAGTTCTCGCTGTTGCGACGGAACGCGTCGGTGGTCACGGCGCGGCGTGCGTGTCAGACCGTGACGATGTCGATCGACGAGATGACGACCGGCTCGATGGGGCGATCGCCCGCTGCGGTGGGAACCTCGACGATCGCGTCGACGACGGCCTTCGAGGCGTCGTCGGCGACCTCGCCGAAGATCGAGTGCTTGCCCTGCAGCCACTCGGGGCCGCGGCCGCCCTGACCGGGAACCGTGATGAAGAACTGCGAGCCGTTGGTGCCCTCGGCCTTGCCGGTGATCGCGTTGCGACGCAGGCCGGCGTTGGCCATGGCGAGCTTGTACGGCTCGGTGAAGGTCAGCTCGGGGCTGATCTCGTCGTTGAAGTTGTAGCCCGGGCCGCCGACGCCCTGACCGAGCGGGTCGCCGCCCTGGATCATGAAGCCCGAGATGATGCGGTGGAAGATGACGTCGGTGTAGAGGGGGCCTTCGCCAGGCTTGCCGGTGGCGGGGTGGGTCCAGGCCTGCGTGCCATCGGAGAGCCCGATGAAGTTCTGGACCGTGCGAGGGGCGTGATCGCCGAACAGGTTGACGACGATGTCGCCGTGATTCGTGTGGATGGTGGCGACAGCGGTGTGAAGCGGCATGATGCCATTCTTTCAGAGTTCCTGCGAACCTCTCCCGTCTCGGATAACGTCTGGCAGGATGGGGAGACCAGATCCCCGGTCGATTGGGAGGGCACCGTGAGCCTCAGCCGCAAGCGCAAGAAGGAACTCCGCAAGCTCCAGACGCAGGCGAACAACCTGTGGGAGTCGCAGCAGGTGCTGGTCGGTGAGGCCGCATCCGTCGCGCGGGAGGCCAGCAGACAGCTCGGCCACTTCCACCGCGAGCAGGTCGCACCCCAGGTGCAGGCCGGCTACGACAAGTACGCGGCGCCCTACGTCGACCGCGGCGTGCAGGTGTCCAAGCGGGTGCTCGAAGACCGCATCGTCCCCGCGGCGGGTGCCGTGGTCGGATCCGCACTGTCGGTGTGGGATGCTGCCGCCGAGACGCGCGACCGCCTGTCGGCGGGCAAGGGCCTCGCGATGCCCGACTCCGACAAGTACGCCAAGATCGCGAACAAGTACTCGAAGGACGCCGCCAAGAAGCTGCAGGCGCGCCTCGCCGGTGCGCCGCCTCAGAAGCAGGGCATCGGCGCCGGCGGGGTGATCGCGATCATCCTCGGCGTCGCCGCCGCGGTGGGCGTGCTCTACGCCGCATGGCAGACGCTCCGCGCCGATGACGAGCTGTGGGTGGCGGACGACCCGCTGCGCGCACCGGATGCCTGAACCCACGGCATCCGTCGCAACAGAACGTGTCCGTGCCGCGGCCGCTGCCCGTGATCTCGACATCGAGATCCGGGAGCGGCCAGCGGCGGACAGCCTGACGGCGGCGGCAGAGCTGCTCGGCATCCCCGCCTCGAGCATCGTCAAGACGCTGGTCGTCAAGCGCAGCGACGACACTTATCTGTTCGCCCTCGTTCCCGGCGACCGTGCGATCTCGTGGCCGAAGCTGCGCGCCGTCGTCGGCGTGAACAAGCTGCAGCTGCCCGACCCGGCGCGAGCCCTGGCAGCGACGGGGTACGAGCGCGGCACGATCGTGCCGATCGGAAGCACCACCGACTGGCCCGTCTACGCCGACGAGCTCATCGTGGGGGAGCGGATCGCGATGGGCGCCGGTGCTCACGGCTACAGTCTGTTCGTCGAGGCGGACGATCTGATCGCCGCCTACGGCGCGATCGTCGCCGACATCTTTCAGCCCGTCAGCTGACCTGATCGCGGTCTCGGTCCATCGCCAGCGCGATGTCGACCAGCTTCACCCGTTGGAGCGTCTCCACCTCGGCGAGCGGGAACCACTCCGCGCGATCGGTGGAGCCATCGACCTCGTTGCGCAGTCGGCCACCTGTCACCCGCGCGCGGTAGACGATGCGCAGGGTGTGCAGCGGCTCGGTGGCATCGGCTGCGAGACGTCGACCCGCCGGGATGACGCGGGAGTGGATGCCGAGCAGGCCATCGAGGCTCACGCGGTAGCCGGTCTCTTCGAGCACCTCACGGCGCGCGGCGTGCTCGGGGTCTTCGCCGGGTTCGAGCCCGCCGCCCGGCAGCGTCCATGCCGACCGCCGGCCTTCGATCCAGTGGGCGAGGAGCATGCGGTCGTCGTCGTCGATGACGACCGCGTAGGCGGCCACTCGCAGGTCCATGCTTCACCCTACGACGCGGCGGAAGGATTCGAAACGAAAGCGCCGCCCCTGCGGGACGGCGCTTGTCGTATCTGTGGAGCCTAGGAGATTCGAACTCCTGACATCCTGCTTGCAAAGCAGGCGCTCTACCAACTGAGCTAAGGCCCCGGGGCTTGTACCGCGGACGATGTCCGCTGAGTGGGGCTACCAGGACTTGAACCTGGGACCTCTTCATTATCAGTGAAGCGCTCTAACCGCCTGAGCTATAGCCCCGTTGTGGTGGCACTTTCGCGCCGCCAACCTCCAAGACTTTACCCGATGCGCGGGCAAAGTCGAAATCGAGGTGTCAGTTCGAGGTGAAGCCCACGAGCAGACCGCCCGTGACCTTGACCGCGAGGTTGTAGATGCCGGCGATGACCGCGCCGAGCACGGTCACGACGACCAGATTGAGGATCGCGACGATCGCGGAGAACGCCAGCACCTGCGGGAAGCTGATGAAGTTCGACAGCAGCACGCTGCCGTCGGACAGGCTGCCGACGAACTCGTCGGCCTGGCCGATCAGCCCGGTGGTCTGCACGACGAGGAAGATCATCACGAACGACACGACGGTGACGACGGCGATCGCGATCGCGGCGAGGAAGGACAGCTTCACTGCCGACCAGAAGTCGACGTAGACGAGGCGCAGGCGAACCTGCTTCGCGCTGGTCTTGTGGCTGGACTTGCGGGCGAGCTTGTCGGCTACCGTGCTCATGCGTCAACGCTCTCTTCAGGGGACTCGGGAGAGGCCTCGGGTGTGCCGTTCTCGTCGGCGACCTCTGATTCTTCGGCGAGGCCGCGCTCTCCGTTCCGAGCGATCGCCAGGATGCGATCGTCGTCTGCGGCGCGGGCGAACACGACACCCATGGTGTCTCGGCCCTTGGCAGGGACCTCGGCCACGGCAGAGCGTACCACCTTGCCGCTGGCAAGAACCACCAAGACCTCGTCGATCTCGGAGACGATCAGACCGCCCGCGAGATCGCCGCGATCCTCGTGCAGTTTGGCCACCTTGATGCCGAGTCCGCCGCGGCTCTGCACCCGGTACTGGTCGACGGAGGTGCGCTTGGCGTAGCCGCCCTCGGTCACCACGAAGACGTATCCCTCGTCGCGGACGACCGATGCGGACAGCAGGCTGTCGCGGTCGCGGAACGACATTCCCTTCACGCCCTCGGTCGACCGACCCATCGGACGCAGCGCGTCGTCGGTGGCCGTGAAGCGCAGCGACATCCCGTGCCGGCTGATGAGCAGGATGTCATCGCCCTCGTCGACGAGCATCGCGCTGACGACCTCGTCGCTCTCGCGGAGGCGGATCGCGATGACGCCGCCCTGACGGTTGGTGTCGTAGTCGGTGAGGCGGGTCTTCTTGACCAGGCCGCCGCGCGTGGCGAGCACCAGGTAGGTGGCGGCGCTGTAGTCGCGGATGTCGAGGATCTGGGCGATCTCCTCGTCGGGCTGCAGGGCGAGGAAGTTCGCGGCGTGCTGGCCCTTCGCGTCGCGACCGGCCTCGGGGAGCTCGTACGCCTTCGAGCGGTACACGCGACCCTTGGTCGTGAAGAAGAGCAGCCAGTGATGGGTGGTCGTGACGAAGAAGTGCTCGACCACGTCGTCGGCGCGCAGCTGCGCACCCTTCACGCCCTTGCCGCCGCGGTGCTGCGAGCGGTAGTTGTCGCTGCGCGTGCGCTTGATGTAGCCGTCGCGCGTGACCGTGACGACGACCTCCTCCTCAGCGATGAGGTCTTCCATCGAGACGTCGCCGTCGAAGCCGTGCAGGATCGTGGTGCGCCGGTCGTCGCCGAACTTGTCGACGATGGCGGTGAGCTCGTCGCGGATGATCGTGCGCTGGCGCTCCGGCCGGGCGAGGATGTCGTTGTAGTCGGCGATCCGGGCCTCGAGCTCCTGGGCCTCGTCGATGATCTTCTGGCGCTCCAGCGCCGCGAGGCGACGCAGCTGCATGTCGAGGATGGCCTGCGCCTGCACCTCGTCGATGTCGAGGAGTCCCTGCAGTCCCTCGTTCGCCTCCTGCACGGTGGGCGATCGGCGGATGAGCGCGATGACCTCATCGAGCGCATCGAGCGCCTTGAGGTAGCCGCGCAGGATGTGCATGCGTTCTTCGGCCTTGCGCAGGCGATACGTCGTGCGGCGGACGATCACCTCGACCTGGTGGTCGACCCAGTTCGAGATGAACGCGTCGAGCGAGAGCGTGCGCGGCACCCCGTCGACGATCGCGAGCATGTTCGCGCCGAAGTTCTCCTGCAGCTGGGTGTGCTTGTACAGGTTGTTCAGCACGACCTTGGCGACGGCGTCGCGCTTCAGCACGACGACGAGGCGCTGACCGGTGCGGTCGGACGTCTCGTCACGGATGTCGGCGATGCCGGTGATCTTGCCCTCTCGAGCCAGGTCGCCGATCTTGACCGCGAGGTTGTCGGGGTTCACCTGGTACGGCAGCTCGGTGATCACGAGGCACGTGCGGCCCTGGATCTCCTCGATCGAGACGACCGCGCGCATCGTGATCGATCCGCGGCCGGTGCGGTACGCCTCGCGGATGCCCTTCGTGCCGAGGATCTGCGCGCCGGTCGGGAAGTCGGGACCGGGGATGCGCTCCATGAGCGCTTCGAGCAGCTCTTCGCGCGTCGCATCCGGGTTCTCGAGCGCCCACAGCGCGCCGGCCGACACCTCGCGCAGGTTGTGCGGCGGGATGTTGGTGGCCATGCCGACCGCGATGCCGACCGAGCCGTTGACGAGCAGGTTCGGGAAGCGCGCCGGCAGGACCGTCGGCTCCTGGGTCTGACCGTCGTAGTTGTCCTGGAAGTCGACGGTCTCCTCTTCGATGTCGCGCACCATCTCGAGCGCAAGCTGAGCCATCTTCGTCTCGGTGTACCGCGGGGCGGCGGCGCCCATGTTGCCCGGCGATCCGAAGTTCCCCTGGCCCTGCGCGAGCGGGTAGCGCAGCGACCACGGCTGCACGAGGCGGACGAGGGCGTCGTAGATCGCCGAGTCGCCGTGCGGGTGGTACTGACCCATGACCTCGCCGACGACGCGCGCGCACTTCGAGAACGACTTGTCGGGGCGGAATCCGCCGTCGTACATGCCGTAGATCACACGGCGGTGCACCGGCTTGAGCCCGTCGCGCACGTCCGGCAGAGCGCGGCCGATGATGACCGCCATCGCGTAGTCGAGGTAGCTGCGCTGCATCTCCAGCTGCAGGTCGACCTGATCGATCTTGCCGTGGTCGTGCTCGGGGGTGGGGCGTTCTTCGTCAGCCATGTCTTCTCGTTCTCAGTTCCGTTCGCGCCGACTCAGATATCCAGGAAGCGCACGTCTTTGGCGTTGCGCTGGATGAAGCTGCGTCGCGATTCGACGTCTTCACCCATGAGCACCGAGAAGATCTCGTCTGCCGCGGCGGCGTCGTCGATGGTCACCTGCTTGAGGGTGCGGGTGGTGACGTCCATCGTCGTCTCCCACAGCTCCTTCGCGTTCATCTCGCCCAGACCCTTGTAGCGCTGCACGCCGGAGTCCTTGGGGAGACGCTTGCCGTTCGCGAGGCCCTCGGCCATGAGCGCGTCGCGCTCACGGTCGCTGTAGACGTACTCGTGCGGGTTGTTCGACCACTTGAGGCGGTAGAGCGGCGGCTGCGCGAGGTAGACGAAGCCGGCCTCGATGAGCCCGCGCATGTAACGGAACAGCAGGGTGAGCAGCAGGGTCGTGATGTGCTGGCCGTCGACGTCGGCATCGGCCATCAGCACGATCTTGTGGTACCGCGCCTTGTCGATGTCGAAGTCCTCGCCGATTCCCGTGCCGAAGGCCTGGATCATCGCCTGCACCTCTTTGTTCGAGAGGGCCTTGTCGAGACGGGCGCGCTCCACGTTGAGGATCTTGCCGCGCAGCGCCAGGATCGCCTGCGTGTGCGGGTCGCGGCCCTGCACGGCCGAGCCGCCGGCCGAGTCGCCCTCGACGAGGAAGATCTCGCTGATCGACGGGTCCTTGCTGGTGCAGTCCTTGAGCTTGTCGGGCATCGCAGCCGACTCGAAGACGCTCTTGCGGCGCGCGGTCTCGCGCGCCTTGCGCGCGGCCATGCGGGCGGATGCCGCGTCGATCGCCTTGCGGATCACGTTCTTGGCCTGCTGGGGGTTGCGGTCGAACCAGTCGCCGAGCTTGTCGCCGACCACCTTCTGCACGAACGCCTTCGCCTCGGTGTTGCCGAGCTTGGTCTTGGTCTGCCCCTCGAACTGCGGTTCGGAGAGCTTCACCGAGATGACGGCCGTCAGTCCTTCGCGGATGTCTTCACCCGTGAGGTTGTCGTCCTTCTCCTTGAGCAGGTTGTTCGCCCGCGCGTAGCGGTTGACGAGCGTGGTCAGCGCGGCGCGGAAGCCCTCTTCGTGCGTTCCGCCCTCGTGGGTGTTGATCGTGTTCGCGAAGGTGAACACGTTCTCGGTGTAGCTCGTCGTCCACTGCATCGCGAGTTCCAACGCGATGTTGCGGTCGGTGTCTTCGGACTCGACCTCGATGATCTCGTCGTTGACGACGTCGGCGTGGCGCACCTTGTTGAGGTACTCGACGTAGTCGACGAGTCCGCGCTCATAGAGGAAGCTGTCGTGGCGGCCCTGCGGCTCGCCGGTCTCGTCGACGTCGACGCTGAACGCACCCGGACGCTCGTCGCGCAGATTGATGCGCAGCCCCTTGTTGAGGAACGCCATCTGCTGGAAGCGTGTGCGCAGGGTGTCGTAGTCGAAGTCGACGGTGTCGAAGATGGTGTCGTCGGGCCAGAACGTGATCGTCGTTCCGGTCTCGTCGCTCTCCTCGCCCTGGGCGAGCGGAGCCTGCGGCACACCGCCGGTGCGATACGACTGCCGCCAGGCATGACCCTGACGCTTGACCTCGACCTCGAGGCGGCTCGACAGGGCGTTGACGACAGATGAGCCGACGCCGTGCAGACCGCCCGAGACGGCGTAGCCGCCGCCGCCGAACTTTCCGCCGGCGTGCAGCACGGTGAGCACGACCTCGACGGTCGACTTGCCCTCGGTGCGGTGCATGTCGACGGGGATGCCGCGGCCGTTGTCGATCACGCGGACGGCGCCGTCTTCGAGGATCGTGACGTCGATGGTGTCGCAGTAGCCGGCGAGTGCCTCGTCGACGGCGTTGTCGACGATCTCGTACACGAGGTGGTGGAGGCCGCGCTCACCGGTCGAGCCGATGTACATGCCCGGACGCTTGCGGACGGCCTCGAGACCTTCCAGCACCTGGATGGCGTCTGCCCCGTACTCGTTCGGAACGTTCCCTGCTGCTTGTGGTTCCTCGGGAACGCTCTCGGGGGTGTCAGACGTCATATTCTCGGGCGCTCCAAATCGATAGACGGGGGCTCCGACAGTCTATCAAGTCAGCGGGCGCGAACGGGCTTGTACGCCCCTGTGGCGCGATGGAATCCGTGGGGACAGGACCGGACGTGTCTCAGCCGTAGGTATCGCGCGGGCCGCGCCCTGGAACGGTTCTCGTGCCCCATTTCCAGGAGGGGACGTCCGGGCCGATGAAACGGACCACCTTGACACCCGCGTCGGGGAAGCGCCGGACGATCTCCGAGAGGATGTGCGCGCGCATGAGCTGGAGCTGCTTGGCCCATGCCGTGGAGTCGGCCTGGACGGTCAGGGTGCCCTCCGAGAAGGCGACCGGATGCGTGTGCGCAGCGGTCTCCGCGCCCGCGACGTCGGCCCATGCGGTGACGACGTCTTCGCGTGCCAGTTCGCGGTTCCATCCGCTGTCGCGCGTGAAGTCGGCGAGCACGTCGGCGACGCCGCGGGGGTCGCGCCCCGACGTGAACGGCTGATTCTCGTCGTCGTCCGCCGGTCGCCGCCGGCGGCGGCGGAACGTGCGCCCTGACGGGGCGAGCCCGCGCAGGCGCAGGTACGTCGCGACGGTCTCGGGAAGATCGCCGGCCGATGCCGCATCGCGAGATGCCGCGTCGCCGGATGCCGCGTCGCCCGTGGGGAGCTCGGGATCAGGCATCCGTCTCCTCCACGATCCGGCCGGCTTCGACCCGCACCACACGGGCGCGGAGCCCGGGGGGCACATCGGCTTCGACCGCTGCCGTGACGACGACCTGCTCGTAGCCGCCGGCGAGCTCGGCGAGCCGGCCGCGGCGGTCGGCGTCGAGCTCGGCGAACACGTCGTCGAGGATGAGCACCGGGTCGCCGAGGCGCGACTCGGCGCGCAGCAGCTCGGCCGACGCCAGCCGCAACGACAGCGCGACCGACCACGACTCGCCGTGCGAGGCATAGCCCTTCACCGCGAGGCCGCGGATGCGCAGGAGCAGATCGTCGCGATGCGGGCCTACCAGGGTGACGCCGCGATCGAGCTCCGACGACCGGCCGGCGGCGAGGGCGGCACGGAAGCGGTCTGCGATCTCGCCCGCGGGCGCCTCGGCACCGGCATCCGACGCGGTCGTCGTGCCGTCGTCGCTCTCGCCGCCGCCGTCGATCGACAGCGCCCACGCGATCTCGGGCCGATGGTCGTCGCCGGCGATCGCCGTGTACGCCGCGGCGAGCGGTGCGCGCAGCTCGCGCGCCAGCGCCAGCCGCGCGGTGATCACATCGGAGCCGAGCTGCACGAGCTTGTCGTCCCAGACATCGAGCGTCGAGAGTCCTTCGCCGCGCACGCCGCGGGCGCGCGCGGACTTCAGCAGGGCGTTGCGCTGCTTGAGCACGCGGTCGTAGTCGCCGAGCACGCCCGCCATGCGCGGGGCGCGCTGCACCAGCAGCTGATCGGCGAACCGGCGCCGGGCCGACGGATCGCCGCGGACGATCTGCAGGTCTTCGGGGGCGAACAGCACCACCTGCGCGTACCGCGGAAGCTCGGCGGGCTTCACGGGGGCCCCGTTCACGCGAGCCTTGTTCGATCCCTGCCGATTGATCTGCGCCTCGAGAAGAACCCGGCGCTCACCGTGCGCGAGCCGCGCCCGCACGATGGCCGCATCCGCACCATCGCGCACCATCGGTGCGTCGTTCGAGACCCGGTGCGAGCCGAGAGTGGCGAAGAACCCGATCGCCTCGGCGAGATTCGTCTTGCCCTGGCCGTTGCGGCCCACGAAGACGTTCGGACCGGCGACCAGCGTCACATCGGCGACCGCATAGTTGCGGAAGTCGACGAGGTTCAGCTGCTCCACGATCACCGGACAAGCCTAATGACGCGCTCCGACGTCGGGTGGGCCTCCGAGGGGCTGCGCAGCGATTCGATCAGCGCAGCAGGAGGTTCGGCTGCAGCAGGTACTTGAACGACTCGCCGTCCTTGTCGACCGACGTCTGCGGCGTGATGAGCACGGGGCTCAGCTTGTTGGCGTTGTCGCTCGAGGTGAACGTGATGCGCACGAACTCGCTCTTCACGGCGCCGAGCGACTCGAGGAGGTACTGGGGGTTGAGCCCCAGCGTGACCTCGTCGCCGCCGAGGAGCGTCGCGTCGACCGACTCGGATGCGCGCGCCTGCTCGGTGCCCGAGGCATCCATCGACACGCTGTCGGGTCCGAACGTGAAGCGCAGGGGCGCGGAGCGGTCGAGCACGAGCGACACACGACGCACCGCCTCGACGAGTTCAGCGGTGTTGACGACCGCGTGGTGTTCGGTCTGCTCGGGGAAGAGGCGCCGCACCGGCGGGAAGTTGCCCTTGATCAGCAGCGACGTGACGGTCTTGTTGCCCGCGGTGAAGGCGATGATCTCGCGGTCGCCCGAGCCCGAGAACGCGATCGAGATGTCGCCGGAGTGCGCGAAGGTCTTGCCGACCTCGGTGAGGGTTCGTGCGGGGACGAGGGCGGCGGTCGATTCCTCGGATGCGGCGGTGCCGCCGTCCCACGGGATCTCGCGGAGCGCGACGCGGTAACGGTCGGTCGCGACGAGGCTGAGGCGGGTGCCCGACACCTCGAGCTGCACACCGGTGAGCACGGGGGTGACGTCGTCGCGGGATGCGGCGAACGCCACCTGGGCGATGGCGGTGCCGAAGTCCTCTGCGGGGACGAGACCCGACTCGCCGGTGACCTCGGGGATGGCCGGGTACTCCTGCACCGGCATGGAGGCGAGGGTGAACCGGGCCGAGCCGCACGTGAGGAGGATTCCGCCGTCAGCGTCGACCTCGATCTGGATCGGGGCGTTCGGGAGCCGGCTCGCGATCTCGGAGAGCAGTCGGCCGTGGACGAGGATGGTGCCCGGCTCGTCGACTGTCGCCTCGATGGTCGTCCGAGCCGATGCCTCGTAGTCGAACGCCGCGAGGGAGAGACCCTGATCGGATGCCTCGATGAGCACACCAGCGAGGATCGGCTGCGGGTTGCGCTGCGGAAGCAGCTTGACGACGAACGACACGGCTTCGCTGAACACATCGCGATTGACGTGGAACTTCACGAATGCTCCCTCGGCAGCGGGTTGGGGTTCTCATGCTAGCGCCACACGGTTCGGATGCCAGTGCCTGCACCACCGGCTCCGGGTTCCACAGGCGTATCCACCGACAAGGTGATCGGCTCGAACTCTAGAGATGGATATTTGTCATGGTGTTAACGGCTGTGGAATCTGTGGACAACTCCCCCGATGCCTGTCGACACAACGGAACTACAGACGTGTGAGTTGTGGACGGGTTCGGGAGAGCTCTCGGGACGGTGGTTTCGGGCATCCGTCGCTTTCCACGGTTATCCACAGGCTCGTCGTCGAGATCCACATGATCTCCGCAGAGGTGTGAAGTTATCCACAGGTTTTCCACACTGTGAAGAACGGGAATCATGGCCCTGTCCGCGGGCGATGTCAAGCAACTTCTGCGGCATATTCGGGCGCGTCGCAGGAACGACGAAGCGCCACCGGCTCGCGGTGGCGCTTCGAGGGGTGCAGCGGAGAGTACGGCTCGGGTCAGCGGCCGTTGCGGCCGAGCTGCGCGGTGATCTCGGACACCTGGTTGTAGATGGAGCGACGCTCCTTCATGAGGTCGCTGATCTTCTTGTACGCGTACATCACGGTCGTGTGGTCGCGGTTGCCGAAGAGCTGGCCGATCTTCGGCAACGACAGGCTGGTGCGCTCGCGGCACAGATACATGGCGATCTGGCGTGCGGTCGCGACCGACTGGGATCTGCTCGACCCGTACAGGTCGTCGACGGTCAGCTTGAAGTAGGCGGCCGTCGCCGTGATGATGTCGGTCGGCGAGATGACGTTGGTGTCGTCCTGGTCGACGATGTCGCGCAGCACCGTCTGGGCGAGCGACATGTCGAGCGTCGACCGGTTGAGGCTCGCGAACGCCGAGACGCGGATCAGGGCGCCCTCGAGTTCGCGGATGTTCGACGACACCACCGTCGCGATGTACTCGAGCACCTCGTCGGGGATGTGGAGGCGCTCGGACTGCGCCTTCTTGCGGAGGATCGCGATGCGCGTCTCGAGGTCGGGTGCCTGCACGTCGGTGATGAGGCCCCACTCGAACCGGCTGCGCATGCGGTCCTCGAACCCGGTGAGGTGCTTTGGCGGAACATCGCTCGTGATCACGACCTGCTTGTCGTGGTCGTGCAGCTGGTTGAACGTGTGGAAGAAGGCTTCCTGCGTCTCGGCGCGCCCCTGGAGGAACTGGATGTCGTCGATCAGCAGGATGTCGACGTCGCGGTAGCGCGCCTGGAATGCCGAGCCGCGGTTGTTGGCGATCGAGTTGATGAAGTCGTTGGTGAACTCCTCGCTCGAGACGTACCGCACGCGGATGCCGGAGTAGAGGCTCATCGCGTAATCGCCGATGGCGTGGAGGAGGTGCGTCTTGCCGAGACCCGAGTCGCCATAGATGAAGAGCGGGTTGTACGCCTTCGCCGGCGCTTCGGCCACCGCGACCGCGGCGGCATGCGCGAAGCGGTTGGACTGGCCGATGACGAAGTTGTCGAAGGTGTACTTGGGATTGAGGCGCGTATCGCTGCGCGAGCCGACGGCCGCGGCATCCGGAACCTCGTCGATGGGCGAGCGGGGCAGCGACACCGGCGACATCGCCGGCTGCTGCGCCGGGGCCTGCTGGATAGGGATCGGCGCGGTGAGATGGGCGTCGGCGAGCTCGGGGTTCACCACGGCGCGGAACGTGCCGGGAGTGCCGGGGTCGCGCTGGCCGATGCGTGCGAGGGCCTCCATGATCGGCGCGCGCATGCGCTTGGTGAACTGCGCGGCGGTCAGATCGTTCGGCACGTCGAGGTAGAGGGTGCCGCCCATCGTGCCCTGCGGCACGGCGAGGTTCAGGAACCCGTGGAGCTGCGGCGTGATGCGCTCATCGTGCTCGAGCTCGGCGAGGATCTCTCGCCATACCGGGACATCCGGAATCTCGTGCGATGACATGGCCCCCCCGGGTGGTGATGACTCCACATCGTGCCGCGGAATGATCATGCCGAGCCTGTGGATAACTGCGTGTGCAACGCTAGGTCAGCAGGTGCCCGCGGAGCAAACTCCCTGCGTAGACCGGTCAGCGTGTCGGTCGCGAAGTCTGAGCATCCGGTGTGCATAATTACAGGTTTCGCGGCGCCGGTTTGAGTTCTCGGCCCGCCGGACGTAGCCTTAGTCGGTTGACTTATGCCCCTTCTGGGGTGGTCCCTGTGTACGAACGTCCCCGGCCTGAGCGTCCCGGTGACATCTGATCCGGAGTTTGATCTCATGAGCAAGCGCACTTTCCAGCCCAACAACCGCCGTCGCGCCAAGAAGCACGGCTTCCGCGCCCGCATGCGCACCCGCGCCGGCCGCGCCATCCTCTCGGCTCGCCGCGGCAAGGGCCGCACCGAGCTCTCGGCCTGACTCCGAGCGGTGCTCGCGAGGCCGAATCGACTGACCCGCGGAGCGGATTACAAGGCCGTCGTCCGTCGGGGCCGTCGGTGCGCCGGTGCGCACACCGTCACGTACGTCCGTCCTGCTGAGCAGGGCGGCGCCCCGCGATTCGGATTCATCGTGAGCAAGCAGGTCGGCGGAGCCGTCGTGCGCAATACCGTGCGCCGACGGCTCAAAGCTGTCTGTGCGCAGTCTCTTCCCGGACTCGGCGCCGGCGGCGACATCGTCATCCGTGCGCTGCCGACCGCGGCATCCGCGTCGTTCGACGAGCTGCGCGACGAGGTCTCGCGCTGTCTTGCACGACGGGCGGCGGCATGAGCGTTCTCCCGTCGTACGCGCTCGGTGACGCCCACTTCGAGGCGACCGATGCGCTCCGCGCCGTGCCTCTGCTCCCCCGCAACGTCGCGCTGGCGGTGATGCACGGCTACCGTGCGACGATCTCGCACACCTACGGCGACGTCTGCAAGTACTACCCGTCGTGCTCGGCCTACGCGGTCGGCGCACTGCAGCAGCACGGCGCGATCAAGGGCATCGCCCTCACGGCGGCGCGTCTCGCACGCTGTCATCCCTGGGCCCAGGGTGGCGTCGACGACGTGCCCGCCCACACGAACTTCCGGCACGCGCTCACTCCCCGTGGCTTCGTCGTGCCGTCCTCCCCCGGAAAGGACTGATCCTCCGCATGGATCTCATCGGCATCATCCTCTGGCCGCTCAAATGGGCGGTCGAAGCCGTACTCGTCTTCTGGCACTGGCTCTTCACCGCCATGGGCCTGCCCGCCGCCGACGGCATCACCTGGGTGCTCTCGATCGTCGGCCTCGTGATCGTCGTGCGCTCCGCGATGATCCCGCTCTTCGTTCGGCAGATCAAGAGCCAGCGAAAGATGATGGAAATCGCCCCTGAACTGCGAAAAGTTCAGGAGAAGTACAAGGGCAAGCGCGATCAGCTCTCGCGTGAGGCGATGAGCCGCGAGACCATGGCGCTGTACAAGAAGCACGGCACCACACCGGTCTCGAGCTGCCTGCCGCTCCTGGTGCAGATGCCCGTCTTCTTCGCCCTGTTCAGCGTGCTCAACGACGTCACCAAGCACGCGGCTGCCGGCATCGGCGGTGTGGGCCTGCTCAACGCCGAGCTCACGCAGGAGTTCTACAACGCGAAGCTGTTCGGCGTCGCGTCGCTGCACGAGACGCTCATCGACGCGTTCGAGACCGGCAACACCGCGGCGATCATCATCCTGCTCACGCTCGTCGTGCTCATGATCGCGTCGCAGTTCTTCACCCAGCTGCAGATCATCTCGAAGAACCTGTCGCCCGAGGCCAAGACCGGCCAGGCGTACCAGATGCAGAAGATCATGCTCTACGTCCTGCCGTTCGCCTTCGTGTTCTCGGGTGTCTTCTTCCCGCTCGGCGTCGTCATCTACTGGTTCGTCTCGAACCTGTGGACCATGGGCCAGCAGTTCCTCGTGATCCGCGAGATGCCGACACCCGGGTCGGATGCGGCCAAGGCGCGCGAGGAGCGCCTCGCTCGCAAGGGCAAGGCGATCGATTCCTCCGGCAAGGTCGTTCCGATGGAGAAGTACCAGGCGGAGCAGCAGCGACTGTTCGAGGAGGCCGAGCGCGCCCGCGCCGCCGCACCCAAGCGTCAGCAGCCCGTGAACAAGCAGCGCGCGAAGAAGCAGGCGCAGAAGCAGCAGGGCAAGCCCGCTGCTTCGGCCGACGGCTCCGCCGGAACCGCTTCCTGACTCCGCTCCCCTGACGAGAGATCTCTGAGGACGACATGACCACCACGCCCGAAACACCCACCGCCGTGCACGAGCGCGCCGAGCGCGAGCCCGCGACCGTGGAGCAGCTCGAGCAGGAAGGCGACATCGCCGCCGACTTCATCGAGGGTCTGCTCGACATCGCCGACATCGATGGCGACCTCGACCTCGACGTGCGCGCCGGGCGCGCCTATGTCTCGGTGGAGGCGCCGGCGGATGCGTCGGTGTCGGTGCTCGCCGACCCCGACACGGTCCAGGCGCTGCAGGAGCTGACCCGCATCGCGGTGCAGACGCGCACCGGCCGCTTCTCTCGACTGATCCTGGATGTCGGCGGATCGCGCGACACCCGACAGAGCCAGCTCGCCGGTCTCGTGGATCGCGCGATCGCGCGTCTCGACGAGGGGGCGTCGCAGGCGTCGCTGCCGGCGATGTCGAGCTACGAGCGCAAGCTGGTGCACGACTTGGTCGCTGAGCGCGGCCTGGTCTCGGAGTCGTACGGCGACGGTGCCACTCGGCACACCGTCATCCGCCGCGGCTGACGTTTCACGTGAAACATCGATGATCGAGATCGAGCAGGAACCAGCCGCCGCGGCGGAGATCTTCAGCGACCGGATCGACGTCGCGCGTCGCTTCACCGAGGCGCTGGGTCGACACGGTGAAGAGCGAGGCTTGATCGGCCCGCTCGAGCCCCCGCGTCTGTGGTCGCGGCACATCCTGAACAGTGCGATCATCGCGCCCCTGTTCTCGGGTCGCGTCGCCGACATCGGTTCCGGCGCCGGGCTGCCCGGTCTCGTGCTCGCGATCGCGCGTCCCGATGTGGAGTGGGTGCTCATCGAGCCGATGGAGCGTCGTGTCGCCTGGCTCACCGAGCAGGCCGGCGAGCTCGGGCTCGATAACGTCGAGGTCGTGCGTGCGCGGGGCGAGGAGTGGAGGGGCGGTGCCGTCTTCGATGCCGTCACCGCTCGTGCCGTCAGCGCGCTGCGGACGCTTCTTCCCCTGACCGCTCCCCTGGTGCGTGATGGCGGCGAAGTGATCCTGCTGAAGGGCACCAGCGCTGAGAACGAGATCGGCGCGGCTGAGAAGGCGCTCCGCAAGTTCAAGGTCACGAATGCGCGTGTCGAGATCGTGGGCGAGGGCGTCCTCGACGAGCCCTCGCGCGTGATCCGCGGCACCGTGCGGTGACGCAGGACGGTATCCGTCTGACCCGCGCGCGGCGCGACGACACCGCACTGCTCGAGCAGATGCTGCGTGGTGCCGACCTCACCACGAGTGGACTCGATGCTTCTTCCGTGCGCTTGTGGATCGCGTGGATCGGTGACGAGCCGGTCGGGACGACGGGTTACGAGGTCGCGGACGGCGGCAGGGATGCCCTGATCCGCAGTGTCTGCGTCGTCGACGGCCGGCGCGGATCAGGGCTGGGCCTCTGGTTGGCGCAGCAGGCGATGGACAGCGCGGCGCTCGAAGGCGCGGAGCACGCGTGGTTGTTCAGCCGCCGCTCCGGGCCGTTCTGGCAGCGGCTCGGCTTCTCGCCGGCAGCGACGGATGATCTTGCCCGAGCGCTGAGCGACACCCATCAGGTGCGGCTGTTCCGGGCGACCGGACAGCTCGAACGTGAAGTCGCATGGAGTCGTCCACTTTCGGGGTGACGGCGAATCGAGTGCGATGTTTCACGTGAAACGTCAGATGCCTGTGGCGACGACCTCGACCTTGAAACCGGCGGTGTTCTCGAGCCACCCGGCGTAGTGATCGGGCCCGCCGGCGTGCGGGTAGCGATCTGAGTAGAGCTGGCTCCATCCGTGCTCAGGACCGGCGGCGAGGATGCGGTCGACGTCGCTGCGCGCTCCCCCGTCGAACGCGAGGTGGTTGAGTCCGGGGAGTCGGCGATCATGCGCTTCGCCGGCGATGTTCGGTGAGGTGGTCAGTGTGAGGTACGCGCCACCGGCGCTCCACGACTCCCCTTCGTTCCACGCTGAGGTGCGGGTGTACCCGAGCTCACCCAACAGCCACCCCCACTCCGTGCGCGCGGATGGAAGGTCGGCGACCCAGATCTCGACGTGATGAAGTCCTGGCATCCGTCGATTCTTCCAGTTGGAGCGGGACGTGCGTCGGCGAGTGGATGCGTGTGGAATAGACGTCGGTCCGCTGCCGGGGTGTGGGCATCTCCCCGCCCGTGGTGCATTCGCGGCGATGTGGATGACTGATGTTTCACGTGAAACATCGCTCGCGATCCATCGTGTAGGCACGCCGCGCGATTCATATGAGCGCCCTCTGTGCGTGGCCGAGGGTGTCGCTGGCGTGTCGCTGCGTGGCGGTCGGGGCGACTTCGGTGCGCACCGCGTGTTGCTCGTCGTGCACTGGGTCTGCTCCGCGTTTCGGGGGCGACGGCGGCCCGGCGACTCAGCGGCCTTGTTGGGCGCCGCGCATGTCTGATGTGGGAGCCACCGCGGCGATGGCATGCCGGGGGTGACGACGACTCCCAGAGATGTTTCACGTGAAACATGGGGCTCCCCGAACGACTGGCATTTTGGTCGGCGCTCACTCGCTGTATGGCCGGCTGCTGATGTGCGCATGGTGGATCGCACGACAGCACGACAGCACGCGTGGTCACGGTGCCTGCCCTGCATCGACACGTGTGGCCGCTATTGCGTGATCGTTGGGCACGCCTGCCGGGTCGCGTTCGGCTTCGACGGAATTCGAGTCCGAACCTCCGTACGCGAGTGTGTGCTGAGCGGAGGGCGGCAAGTGGTGCGCGGGACTCTCTTCTGGCGTCCTTCAGGAGCGGAACCCTCTCCCGTGGTTACGTGCCGGGGCGACGGTGCCGGCGGTGCACGCGCACTCTTGCGTCGACTGGTGAACTCCCCCGCAACGCCCCGTTCGGTCACTCGATGCTGAGCACTTTCGGTCGGCGCGAGTATCGATCTGCCAGTTCGTGGGTGACCTGGGCTGCATCATTGATCGACTCCTCGATGAGCTCTGTGCATCACGGCCAGCTTCGACTCTGTCGCGCACCGAAGGAGCCGCGGT
Organism: Microbacterium terrae; assembly: GCF_017831975.1. NCBI lineage: Bacteria > Bacillati > Actinomycetota > Actinomycetes > Micrococcales > Microbacteriaceae > Microbacterium > Microbacterium terrae. Next base: position 3,226,217 of record NZ_JAFDSS010000001.1, read on the forward strand.
CGCGCGCGGAGATTCGCGGCCTCCTCCGAACGCGACGACCACATTGTGCATCGCCGTGTGCACTCGGTCCGGCCGAGCCACCTCGGATGCGCGCATCGAGTCCGCTCTCGCGGCCGCCACCGCACTGACCAATCGGAGCTCCGCCTCGTCACCCCATGGGCCGCCACGAATCTCCAGCAGAAGATCCGGAGAACGTCGCGCACAAGGCGCGCGTGGTGTTCAGACCGGGTCGAGTGTACGACGCCGGCTTGCCGGCGGCTTGGGCGTAGGCGATCTCCCGGTGGTTGGACTGGCCGACGTACCCTCCCGGATTGACAACCAGCACCCGGTCGGCGAGATCGATCTTGCGCAGGTGGAGGGCATCGAGTGCGGTCTTCTGCTCGTCAGCAACCGCTTCACCTGCCTCACCCCGGCGCGATGACGATGACGCCTGCGGAATGTCAGATCACGGATCGCCGCGCGCATCTCAGGTGCAAATCGAGCCGACCCGCAGATGCCGACAATCTCAGATCGATCACGCAAAGCTCAGACCTTCACTCGAACTGAGACGATTCGTGCACCTGTCCCCCTTACGAACAGCAGCCGGGCGCATCCCGCCGTTCCCCGTCGAAGAAGGTCGCGTGAGCGAGCCATACGGCCTTCTGCTCAGCATCTATCTAGACGCAGATGACGGGCGCGCGGACGATGGCCGAACGCCGGTGCATCCGTTTCACGTGAAACACCTCGCCGGGACCGAGGTCACTTTCGCAGTTGGTGCCTGCACGAGCTTGGTGCAGAGCGACCTGGCGATGGTTCCCAAACGTCGCCGACGAAATGGGCGACCCCGTTGCAGACTGAGCCGTTCGTCGGGGGTGCGCCCCTCACCCATGATCGGGTGCGCGCGTGCTCGCATGTCTGGGTCCTCTGTCGCGACCGACGCTAGCGGATGGAGCTAGCGACAGGCGGCTGATGACCGGCGCTATCGACGGGGCTAATCGTGGGCACAAGGACCTGCGTCACACGACCAGCTCTAGCGACCGGCGCAGTGCGGCGTCGCCAACCGACGGGCGTCAACGACAGGCGTCAACGACGGCCGGCCGATGACCGGCGCTATCGATGGGGCTAATGGTGGGCACAAGGACCTGCGTCACACGACCAACTCCAACGACCGGCGCGATGCGGCGTCGCAAACCGACGGGCGCCAACAACAGGCGTCAACGACAGGCGTCAACCACGGGCGCCAACGTCAGGCGTCAACGACAGGCGCCAACGTCAGGCGTCAACGACAGGCGCCATCGATTGGCTCCGTGCCACCATTTGTGCGCGACCGTGCGCGTGCGGCGGCCTGCGTACGGCACCTCGGTCGGTTCGGCGCCGCATGGCGGGGGAACACACCCTAAGCTTCGCCGTTGGATCCGCAGTTGCGATGTTTCACGTGAAACATCGCAACTGCGCAGTAGATGAGCGCTGATCAACCTCTCATGGCACCTCTCACCACGGGCGGTTGCAACGGCCGTGTGCGGATGTTGACCCACTGTCCTGCGGGTGACACCCCGCTGTCCGTTCGCACGCGGCTGCCTATGTCGGTGCCCGGGCTAGTGTCGAGGCCATGACGAACCCGTTCGCGGTCGTGCCCCGCTCGGACCACGGATTGCACGCGCGTGACTTCATCGCAGCGCCTCATCGCCGACTGCCGATGGTTCGTGTGCTCCTGCCGATGCGTGATGACGCCGACCGGGCGGTTCGCTGGTCGGAGTACGTGACACTGGAAGACGAGCTCGCTTCGCTCGACTGGCGGGAAGTCGTCGAGCGAAGCGCGACACACCGCCCTCGGATTCGCGACCTGGTGTCGTGCCGCGGCGTGATCGACGCGCAGACCACAGCGGCGCTGGGCGACGCAGTCGGCGACCTCGAACTGACGGCGCTCCGCTGGACGGGCTATGAGATGAGCGCGAAATCAGAGCCCACCATTCGCGTGTTCGGCAACGAGTTCGCTTCCGCGGACTTCCGTCGCGGCGACGTTCGTCCAGGAGAGCGGCTCCCGGAGTTCGTCTGGGATGCCGCCGGCGTGTTCGCATGGGGCACGCACCTGTACCCCGACTCCCTGATTGTGGCAGCCGAGATCACGCGCCTGCGGCGGATACATGCCGACCCGCGGCTCGACACCATCACGGTCCGCGTCGACCGCGACGCGCTGCCGCCGAGTGCGGGAGACTGACGCGCTCACTCCCGCGCCTACGGGATCGTTTCACGTGAAACATCGAGCCAGTATCCGCCGCCGACAGTGCCAAAACGCTGTGCGAAAGCGGTTCTGTCGGCCCGGCGGGATAGAGTGGGGAGCGTTGTCCGTCCGCTCGTGAAAGGGAGTGTGTTTCACGTGGAACAAGCCGGCGAGACGGAAGTGAACTCCGCTTTCTCGTTCGACGACACACCCCTCGCGCGTGAACTTGCCGATCTGTCGGCTCGCCGCCGGGCCCTCGAGACAACCGATGTGAGCCTCTCAGGTCGCACCCGCGTCTTGACGGTGTCGAATCAGAAGGGTGGCGTCGGCAAGACGACGACCACCGTGAACATCGCTGCGGCGCTCGCATCGGTCGGCGCCCGCGTGCTGGTGATCGATCTCGATCCGCAGGGCAACGCATCGACGGCCCTCGGAGTTCCGCACACCGCCGACATCCCGAGCGTGTACGACGTGCTCATCGACGAGTTCCCCCTCGCCGACATCGTTCAGGTGAGCCCCGAGTCGCCGAACCTGCTGTGCGCTCCGAGCACCATCCACCTCGCCGGCGCCGAGATCGAACTGGTCTCGCAGGTCGCCCGCGAGCACCGTCTCAAGACCGCACTCGACGACTACCTGGCCAACCTCGACGAGCGCCTCGACTTCGTGCTCATCGACTGCCCCCCGTCGCTCGGTCTGCTCACCATCAATGCGTTCACCGCCGCCCACGAGCTGCTCATCCCCATCCAGTGCGAGTACTACGCGCTCGAGGGTCTCAGCCAGCTGCTCGGCACGGTGCGCATGATCCAGAAGCACCTGAACCCGGCGCTCCACCTCTCGACGATCCTGCTCACGATGTACGACGCCCGCACGCGCCTCGCGCAGCAGGTGGCGGAAGAGGTGCGCGAGCACTTCGCGCGTGAGGTTCTCGAGACGGTCATCCCCCGCTCGGTGCGGGTGTCGGAGGCGCCGAGCTTCGGGCAGACGGTGATCGCCTACGATGGGCAGTCGGCCGGTGCGATCGCGTATCGCGAGGCGGCAGTGGAGATGATCCGGCGCGACACCGCGTCGGGCGAAGAAGGAGGCGCCTGATGGCGGCGAAGCGCACAGGACTGGGACGCGGAATCGGGGCACTCATCCCGGTGAGCGACGCAGTGGAAGAGCGTCCCGCTGACGTCTTCTTCCCCAAGCCCGTGGCGGTGGTCGACGAGAGCGAAGCCGACCTGATCGCCGTTCCCGGCGCCCGGCTCGCCCACATCGACCCGCACTCGATCGTTCCGAACCCACGCCAGCCGCGCACGCACTTCGACCCCGAAGACCTCGCCGAGCTGGTGCACAGCGTCCGCGAGTTCGGCGTTCTGCAGCCGGTCGTCGTGCGCGCCCAGGGCGACGGCACGTTCGAGCTGATCATGGGCGAGCGCCGCACGCGCGCCGCACGCGAGGCCGGCCTCACCTCGATCCCCGCTGTCGTTCGCGACACGTCGGATGAGCACCTCCTCCGCGACGCTCTTCTCGAGAACCTGCACCGCTCGCAGCTCAATCCCCTCGAAGAGGCTTCGGCGTACGAGCAGCTGCTCGACGACTTCGGCATCACCCAGGAAGAGCTCGCGTCGCGCATCGGCCGCTCCCGCCCGCAGATCAGCAACACGATCCGCCTGCTGAAGCTCCCGGTCCCCGTGCAGCAGCGGGTCGCCGCCGGTGTGCTCTCCGCCGGGCACGCGCGCGCGATCCTCTCGCTCGACGACGCCGTGGCGATGCAGAAGCTCGCCGACAAGATCGTGAACGAAGACCTCTCGGTGCGCGCCGCCGAGGCGATCGCGAAGGACTCGGATGCGTCGCGCACGCGCGCGACCAAGCCGCAGGCGGGCGCTCGTCGGGCTCACCTCGACGAAGTCGCCGGCCGCCTCGGAGACCGCCTCAACACCCGTGTGCGCATCAGCCTGACTGCCAAGAAAGGCCAGGTCAGCATAGATTTCGCGAGCATCCAGGATCTGAACCGCATCCTGGCGGAGATCGGCGAAACCGAGTACGGCGCTCTCTGAGCGCGTTCTTCGTCGAACCGCGCCCGACTTCGCCGAACGTCGCCGGGGCAACGTACCCTGGAATGGTGACGTCAGCCGATCAGAGCCCCCGCCGAGCCAGCCTGGAGCTGCTGCGAGCCGAGGCGACCGATGAGCTGTCGGTGCTGATCGCCGAACGCCTGCGGGCCGGCGAAGACCCGTGGGACTTCATGGAGGACCTCCCCTCGGTCGATGAGCTCGTGGTCTTCATGCTCCGCGCTGAGAACATCTCGGCAGACGGCGGGTCGCGCCCGTCCGCCGCGCGCAACTATCGGGTGCTCCGCCAGATCGCGCTCGACTATCCCCCGCTCACGAAGGCGGTGTGGCGGCTGCTCGGTGCCTCGAACACGCATCGACGGTGGGACGCGACTGTGCGCATCGACGCATCCTGACGCCTGATGAGGGAAACATGCTGATCGGGGCATGCACAGAAATGCCCCACTGACCAGGATTTCCTGGAGCAGTGGGGCGCTTCTTCTCGCTGAGCAAGTGACTCTCGGGTCAGCCGATGTAGGCGGCGAGGTCCTTCTCGAGTGCGAACTTCGGCTTGGCGCCGATGATCGTCGTCTCGACCTGACCCTTGTTGAAGACCTTCATCGCCGGGATCGACGTGATCTGGTACTTCATCGCGAGATCGGGGTTCTCGTCGACGTTGAGCTTCACGATCGTGATCTTGTCGGGGTGCTCCGACTGGATCTGGTCGAGAACGGGAGCGACCATGCGACACGGGCCGCACCACTCCGCCCAGAAGTCGACCAGCACAGGGCCGTCGGCATTCAGCACGTCCTGCTCGAACGTCGCCGAGCTCGTCACCTTCGCAGTCATCTGCATCTCCTTGTTCGGAAGTCTGTCGCCTATTCGAACACGACGAGGCAACGGATTGTTCCGGATGCCGCGGGCCGCGGCATCCGGTCAGGCTGCGTCAGCCTCGGGAAGACCCTCGATCTGGTCGGCGTCCACGGCAGGAGCGCCGGCCTCCCCCAGTGCCGCGAGGTAGTGCTCGACGTCGAGGGCGGCGACGGTTCCGCTGCCCGCGGCGGTGACCGCCTGGCGGTAGGTGGGGTCGATCACGTCGCCCGCGGCGAAGACGCCCGGCACCGAGGTGCGCGAGGTGCGGCCGTCGACCCACACGGTGCCCTCACCGGTGAGGTCGAGCTTGTCGTGCACCAGGTGCACACGCGGGTCGTTGCCGATGGCGACGAACACGCCCTCGAGCGCGAGCTCGCGGCGCGAGCCGTCGACGGTGTCTTCGAGCACGACGCCGGTGACGGCATCCTCGCCCAGCACGTCGACGACAGCCGCGTTCCACACGAACTCGATCTTCTCGTTGGCCATCGCGCGGTCCTGCATGATCTTCGACGCGCGCAGCTCGTCGCGGCGGTGGATCACGTAGACCTTCGATGCGAACTTCGTGAGGAAGGTGGCCTCCTCCATCGCCGAGTCGCCACCGCCGACGACGGCGATCGCCTTCTCGCGGAAGAAGAAGCCGTCGCAGGTGGCGCAGTACGACACACCACGGCCCGACAGGCGCTGCTCGCCCTCGATGCCGATCTTGCGCGGTGCGGAGCCGGTCGCGAAGACCAGAGATGCGGCCTCGTGCACGGCGCCCGAACCCAGCGTGACCTTCTTGACCGGGCCGTCGAGGTCGAGCGACACGACGTCGTCGTAGAGCACCTCGGCGCCGAAGCGTTCGGCCTGCTCCTGCATCTTCGTCATGAGGTCGGGGCCCTGGATGCCTTCGGGGAATCCGGGGAAGTTCTCGACATCGGTGGTGTTCATCAGCTCACCGCCGGCCTCGACCGACGACGCGACCACGAGCGGCTCGAGGTTCGCGCGAGCCGCGTAGATCGCGGCGGTGTAGCCCGCCGGACCTGATCCGATGATGATGACCTGACGCACGAGCGCCCCCTTCGAATAGCTTCCGGATGCTCCAACACATGGTAACCGGGCGGCATTCCGCTGCCGTCGGCGAAGCGGGGTTGCGCAGGATTCGCCGAGCCAGCCGTCCGTCAGCGACCGGGCAGGAACCGCTTCGCGATGTCGACCGCGGGCTTGATCTCCGGTGCACGGACCAGCAGCAGCACGCCCGCGTAGACGACGAGGACGACCGTGCCGATCACAGCCGCGCCGATCGCGCCCCACCACTTGTCGGCGACCATCCAGCCGTCCACGCCGCCGCACAGCAGGAAGACGCCCCACCCCGCGAGCCCGGCGGGGATCGACGCGAGGAAGAAGCGCCCGAGCGCGAGCATCCACGTCGCCACCCCGATGCCGCCCAGCCGCCGATCGAGCAGGATCGTCGCGATGACGACCTGCACGATGCTCGCGAACGACTGACCGAGCGCCACGCCTGCGGCGAGGAACTCGAGCGGCACGGTCGCTCCGGCGATCAGGGCTGTTGCCACGACGATGCTCGCCTGCACGAGGGTGAACATGAACGGGGTGCGGGTGTCGTCGTACGCGTAGAAGGTGCGCTGGATGACGAACAGCACGGCGAGTGGAACGAGGCTGACGAGGAAGCAGAGGAGCACCCACGAGGCGGCGACGGCGTCGTCGACGCTGTTGGTGAGGATGCGAGACGCCGGCACCGCGGCGACGCCGAGCGCGACCGCGGCCACGACGATGAAGAGGCCGAGGGTGCGGATGCTGCTGACGACGTCGGCGCGCACCTCGTCGTGGCGACCGGCCTTCGCGTGCGTGCTCAGCTGGGTGAAGTACGGGGTGCCGATCGAGACGACGATGATCGAGTACGGGAGCATGAACAGCAGCCAGGCGTTCTGCGAGGCGAAGTTGGCGGGGCCCGAACCCGACGCGCCCGCCATCACGTTGGACTGCACGATGCCGGCGAGCTGCCCGATGAGCACCATCAGGAACGTCCACCCCGCAAGGCGACCGATGTGGCGCAGGCCGATGCCCCGCCAGCGGAAGTCGGGTCGCAGGTGCAGCCCTGCGCGCCGCCAGAAGACGAGCAGCACCGCGCACTGCACGATGATCCCGGCGGTGGCCGTGCCGGCGAGCACGGCGACCATCGCCGGCGTCCAGCCGTCGAGCGCGTCCCGAGCGCCGCCGAACATCACGATGAAGACGATGAAGCCGGCGATCGAGACGATGTTGTTGGCGATCGGGGCCCACGTGTACGGGCCGTACACCCGGCGCGCGTTGAGGATCTCGCCGAGGAGTGCGTAGACGCCGTAGAACACGATCTGCGGCAGACACCAGTAGGCGAACGCCGTCGCGAGGGCGAGCTGGTCGGGCGTGAAGTCGCGGGCGTACAGCTGGACGAGCCAGGGGGCGCACGCCGTTGCGATGACGGTGATCGCGACGAGTGCCGCGGTGCCGAGGGTGAACAGCTTCGAGATGAACGACTGGCCGCCGTCGGGATCGGCGCTCGCGCGCACGATCTGAGGCACGATCACCGCGGCGACGAGCCCGGTCGACACGATCGCGTAGATGTTGTTCGGCAGCTGATTCGCGACGCCGAAGGCGTCGCTGGCCTGGCCGATCGACCCGATCGCCGTCACGAGCACGGCGCTTCGGAGAAATCCGGTCAGGCGCGACACGATCGTGCCGGTGCCGATCATGACGCTGGAGCGCCCGATGCCGCTCATCGGCCGACCTCGTCGGTGTCGTCGGCAGGCGCGCGGTCGACCTCGTCGTCGGATGCGTCGCGGGCACTGTCAGCGGATGCGTCGGACGCGGCATCCGGATCGCCCTTCCGACGGCGCCGGGCGCGCAGCACCGTGCGCACCACGCCCAGCACGAGGAGCGAGCCGACGACGACCGACAGGAGCGCCACGCCCGCGGCCTCCCATTCGGCGCGCACGCTGACGTCGACCGACAGCGGGTCGCCGATCGCGACGCTCGCGGGGCTGCGCAGCTGCAGGGCGAGCGTGACATCGCCGCTGCCGAGCCGTGCCTGCACGGGCACCTCGACGCGCGTGTTGCTCTCGGCGGTGGCCACGACGTCGGTGGCGCGCTGCACGTCGAGGCGCAGATCGTCGGGCGTCGTGTAGAGCACCAGGTTGACCGGGTAGGGCAGGTCGTTGCGCACCCAGAACCGCAGGCCGGCGCTCGATCCGTACAGGTCGATGGCGGGGGTGGGCTGCAGGCCGACGGAGTCGACCGTCTCGGCGGTCGCGTCGCGGTGCGCGCGCACGGTGTCGCCCCACGTCTCGTCGCCGATCCAGGCGACGCCGAGGAGCTGGAGGATCTCGAGCCGCTCCGGGCCGGTGAGGAGGGCAGGGGTGTCGAGCACGGTGGCGAAGCGACCCAGGTCGCTCTCGTCGTCGAAGAGAGCGGATGCCGCGGCCACGCGGCTGTCGTCTTCGGCGGGGCCTGACACCTCGACGGCGGCGGCGGGGGCGGCGATGACCTCGTCGAGCGTCACCGGGGCGACGCCGGGCAGGCTCGTCGCCGCGGTGATGGTCGAGCGCAGGCCGACACTCGAGCGGTCGGTGTCGCGTTCGAGCGTCACCGCGACGGGGGCGCCGTCGGCATCGGCGATCGCGAACGCGAGGTGTGCGGTGGCGGCGGTGAGGGCCGCGCCGCGCGCTGCGGTGTCTTCGAGCGAGGCCGCGTGCAGCGCATCCGAGATCGACGCGTCGTAGACGAGCAGATCGGCGTCGCCCGCCGTGCGGTGGGCGGTCACCGTCGCGCCGTCGGTGCCCTGCGTGGTCGACTGCGACGCGAGCACGGTGAGCGACTGCTGCTCGTCGACCGTGATGGAGCCCAGCGTTTCGACGACGTCGGCGGTGGCAGTGCCGGCCGCGGGCCAGTACACGGCGGCGCGCGCGTCGGGGAGGGCGAGGAGGTCACCGGCGGTCGGCAGTACGGGCGCGTCGGGATCGACGGTGGCCGTCGGCGTCGGGGTCGGCGTGGGCGTCGGTGTGGGAGTCGAGCTCGGCGTCGGCGTGGGCGTCGGCTCGGACGGTGTGTCGTCGACGGCGAAGTCGGCGGCGTCGAGGAACCGCTCGAACGAGGTGGGCCGGGTGGGCTTCGCGAGGCCGGCTTCGAGCTGCACCGCGACATCCGCATCGCCGTACTGCAGCGCGAAGCGCGTGTTCGGCAGCGCTTCGAGGGCCTCGAGCCAGGCGACGGCCGATGCGGGCGCCGACGAGCCGAGGGCCCGGATCGAGGCGATGATCGCGGGATCGACGGCGAGGATGACGTCGGTCGAGCTGACGCCGTCGAGCTGGGCGGTGAGCGACCCGCCCGGGCCGGTCAGCTCGGAGAGCTCGTCTGCGGTGAGCAGCGCCTCGGTGCGGGCGGCGACGGTGATGGGCACGATCACAGCGAGGGGAGCATCGTCGACCGTGGGGTCGGGCACGACCAGCGCGCTCGACGACGACACCGTCTCGCCGGCGCTCTCGTACGAGGCGATGACGGGGTAGACGCCGGGCTTCAGCCGCTCGACCACGGGATCGTCGGCGGGAATCGTGACACCGGTCGTCTGCTGCGACTCGGGGGCGACGGCGTCGAGCGTCGTCTCGGCTACCGGTGTGACGGAGGGGCTCGATGTGCCGTCGAGCCAGGCGGTGAGCGCGGTGCGGTTGCGCAGGGGATTGCCGCCGATCGACACCGTGGCCGTCGTCGACGGCACCGTGAACGCGGTGCCGTTCTCGACGACGAGCGACAGGGCGACCGCCTCGCCCGCGCCCACCACGCCGCCGGCGACCGGAGCGAGGGTGAAGTCGACCACGCCGGTGGCAGCGGTGGGAGTGGGCGTCGGCGTCGGAGTCGCCTCGGCGAACGCGGGGGATGCCGCACCCGCACCGAGCAGCGCCAGGGCGCCGGCGGCGGCGACGAGCACGCGCAGGGGGCCCGTGCGGCGCGTGGAAACGCGGGGGATCTCGGTCATAGGGGGTGCAAGCTCCTGTGCGATGCCTGACCGCACGATCGGAGTGATTCTACGGCGCGAGCCTCGGTGCTCCCTGGCGCACCGCGCGGCGAGGTTGAATGGATGCGTGCTCCCCCAAGACGACCCTGCGCTGTGCGCCGCACTCGCGGCCGACCTCGACCGTGCCGGCTTCACCGCCGAGGCGCTGCGCTCCGCGTGGGGCGACGCGGCCGACGACGCGATCGCGCGGGGCCTCCGGCGCCCGGCCGATCGCGCCCTCGGTGACCGCGGCGATCCCCTCGCGGTGCTCGGGCGCCTGCTCGTGCTCGGCATGCCGCAGGCCGCGGCATCCGTCGACTCCGCCCTTCCCGCGGCGGGCGCGGACGGCCTCGTCGCGCTGGGGCTCGCGACGCGCGACGGCGATGCGACGGTGCCGACGGCGCTCATCCGTCCGCAGTCGGTGGAGGATGCCGCCGCCGGCGCCGCACGGTGGTGGATCGCGAGCGACCTCGACGAGGCCGCGCTCGGCGGCGCCCTTCCGGTCGACCACGTGCTGGGAGTGGGCGGTGCCTCGCTGACGCTCGCGTCGCTGCAGCTGCCGACTCCGGCGGCATCCGCTCTCGACATCGGCGCCGGATGCGGCATCCAGGCGCTGCGCGCGCGGCGATCGGCCGATCGCGTGGTCGCCACCGACATCTCGGAGCGCGCGCTGGCGTTCACGCGCCTGAACGCGCGGCTCAACGGGGTCGACGCGATCGAGACCCGTCACGGCAGCCTGTTCGCGCCGGTCGCCGGAGAGCGCTTCGAGCGCATCGTGTCGAACCCGCCGTTCGTCATCACCCCGCGCACGGCCGACGTGCCAGAGTACGAGTACCGCGACGGCGGGATGGTGGGCGATGACCTCGTCGCCGCCTTCATCGGCGGGGTCGGCGAGCACCTCGAGCCCGGCGGCGTCGCGCAGCTGCTCGGCAACTGGGAGACCCGTTCAGGCGTCGCCGGCATCGACCGGGTGCGCGAGTGGGTCGCGGCGTCGCCCGTGCCGCTCGACGCGTGGGTCGTCGAGCGGGAGGTGCTCGACCCGCTCTCGTACGCGGAGCTCTGGGTGCGCGACGGCGGCACCCTGCCCGGCACCCCCGGCTTCGCGCGGCTGCTCGACGCGTGGCTCGACGACTTCGTCGACCGCGAGGTCACCGAGGTGGGGTTCGGGTACATCCTGCTGCGCCGCCCGGCAGCGGGTGAGCCGACCCTCGACCGTTTCGAGTCGCTGCCCCAGCCCGTCGGCAGCGAACCGCTCGGCGCGCACCTCGCCGAGGCGCTCGCGGCCCACGACGCTCTCGCGCTGCTCGACGACGAGGCACTCGCCGCGGCCGTGCTCACCGTCGCCCCCGACGTCACCGAGGCCCGTCACCATCTGCCCGGCGCCGAGGAGCCGACGGTCATCGAGGTGCGTCAGGGCGGCGGGTTCGGGCGGGCGCTGTCGGTCGATCCGGGGCTCGCCGCGCTCGTGGGAGCCAGCGACGGCGACCTGCCCGTGGGCGTGCTGGTCGACGCGATCGCCCAGCTGCTCGAGGTGGATGCCGCGGCGCTCCGAGCCGACCTGCTCCCGCGGGTGCGCGAGATGGTGTTCACCGGCTTCCTGCGCCTCGCCGGCCACGGTCGTTGAGCGAGGAGCGCAGCGACGAGACGAAACGCGGCTGGTGGTCAGGGCGTCTCGTCTCGCTGCGCTCGCTCAACGATCGAGCGCTCAACGACCGGGTGAGTGCCCTCGGTAGGCTGGAACCCATGCTCAACATGGCCGACGGTGTCGCGCGCCTCGGCGCGCTCGCGGAGTCGCCCGTCGTCGCGACGCTGGCGCAGGCATTCGCCGACGCCGGGTTCGAACTGGCCATCGTGGGCGGTCCGGTGCGCGACGCGCTGCTCGGCCGGGCCACGAACGACCTCGATTTCACGACGGATGCCCGCCCCGACGACATCCTGCGCATCGTCAAGCCGATCTCGACGGCGCAGTGGGACATCGGCCGCGCCTTCGGCACGATCGGCGCCCGCATGCGGCTTCCCGGCGGCGGCTTCGAGCAGGTCGAGATCACGACCTACCGCGCCGACAGCTACGACGGCGTCACGCGCAAGCCGACCGTCGAGTTCGGCGACTCGATCGACGGCGACCTCGTGCGCCGCGACTTCACCGTGAACGCGATGGCGCTGAAGGTGCCGAGCCGCACGCTGGTCGACCCGACCGGCGGTGTGGAAGATCTGGTGCGCGGCATCCTGCGCACCCCCGCCGACCCGCGGGTGAGCTTCGGCGACGATCCGCTCCGGATGCTGCGCGCCGCGCGCTTCGCGTCACAGCTGGGCTTCGAGGTCGATGCGGCGACGCTCACCGCGATGGGCGAGCTGCGCCAGACGCTGTCGATCGTGTCGCCCGAGCGCGTGCAGGGCGAGCTGGTGAAGCTGCTCGCCACCGACGACCCGGTGCGCGGCATCCGCATCCTCGTCGACACCGGACTGATGGACGAGTTCCTCCCCGAGATCCCCGCGCTGCGGCTCGAGGTCGACGAGCATCACCACCACAAAGACGTCTACGAGCACTCGCTCACCGTGCTCTCGCAGGCGATCGAGCTCGAGCAGAGCCGTCACCCCGGCGAGGCGCCCGACGTCGCCCTGCGACTCGCGGCGCTGCTCCACGACATCGGCAAGCCCGCCACGCGCCGGCTCGAGCCCGGCGGCGGGGTGACCTTCTACCACCACGACCTCAAGGGGGCGCGGCTCGCACGCAAGCGCCTCACGGCGCTGCGCTTCGACTCCGACACCATGAACGTGGTGTCGCGGCTGATCGAGCTGCACCTGCGGTTCTTCGGCTACGCCGAGGGCGCCTGGACCGATTCGGCGGTGCGCCGCTACGTGCGCGACGCCGAGAACGAGCTCGAGCGCCTGCATATCCTCACCCGTGCCGACGTCACCACCCGCAACGCCCGCAAGGCCCGGCGGCTGGCCGGTGCCTACGACGACATCGAGCGCCGCATCGAGGCGCTGGCAGAGCAGGAGCAGCTCGACGCGATGCGCCCCGAGCTCGACGGCAACCGCATCCAGGAGGTGCTGGGCATCGGTCCCGGCCGAGAGGTCGGCGAGGCGTACCGATTCCTGCTCGACGTGCGGCTCGACGAGGGTGTCATCGGACCGGATGCCGCCGAGCAGCGCCTCCGCGACTGGTGGGCATCGCGGGGCTGACCCCACGGCGCGTCGCGCCTACACTGGTGCCACGCTCCACCGACGCCGATCGGAGCCGGCATGACTTCGTCCTGGTCGCAGCGGCGTGACGTCTCGCCCGAGAACGCCCGTCTGCTGATCGAACGCGCCCACGACGAGCTTCTGGCCGGCAACGCCGCCGACGAGCGCCTCGGCGATGTGCGGGCGCTGGTGCGCGATTCGTGGCGACGCTCGCTCGCGAGCCTGGTCGGCGCCGACGCGCTCCCGCCGCTCGACCTCGACCTCGAAGCGCTGGCGGCGTATCGGCGCGAGCATCCTCTCGCCGTCGCGATCGACATGGTGCGCGGACTTCTGCTGCCCGGCGGCGCCGACGAATCAGGTGTGGTGGTCGCGGTCGGCGACGCCTCAGGGCGCCTCCTGTGGGTCGAGGGCGACCGCACCGTGCGCACGCTCACCGGTGACGTCGGCTTCATCGAGGGCACCAACTGGTCGGAGACCGCGGTGGGCACCTCGGCACCGGGCACCGCGCTCACCCTCGACCACTCGGTGCAGATCCACGGCGCCGAGCACTTCAACCGCCTCGTGCAGCCGTGGTCGTGCACTGCGGCGCCCGTGCACGACCCCGAGACCCGGCGGGTGCTCGGCGTGATCGACGTGACGGGCGGCGTCGAGGCCGTGACGCCGCAGGCCCAGCTGCTCGTCGACGCCACCGCGCGTGCGATCGAGGGCGAACTGCTCGTCGCGCGGCTGCGCGAACGCGCACAGGCCGCGTCGTCGGGGCTGCCGCGCCGCCCGCAGCGGCGCGTCGAGGCGACCCACGCGACGCTCCGGGTGCTCGGCCGCAACAAGGCCGTGCTCGAGGTGATCGGCGACGGGATCGAGACCGTGTCCGAGCTCGGCCCGCGCCACGCCGAGCTGCTGCTCATGCTCGCCGTGCACCGGCAGGGGCTGTCGGCGGAGCGCCTCGGCGAGCTCGTGTACGGCGAGCCCGACGCATCCGTCACCCTGCGGGCCGAGATGGTGCGGCTGCGCAAGGTGCTCGAGCGCACCGCGCCCGCCCTGGTTCCGCAGTCGCGGCCGTACCGGCTCGGGGTGCAGCTCGACACCGACGCGCACCAACTGCTCTCGCTCCTCGGGCGGGGCGCCCACCGCGTCGCACTCGCCGCCTATCGCGGAGACGTGCTGCCCGACTCCGTCGCGCCCGGGGTCGAGGAGTTCCGCGACACGGTGCGCACCGCGCTGCGCGAAGCGCTGCTGGCCGAGGCATCCGTCGACGTGCTGCTCGCGTACGCCGACACCGATGCCGGCGCCGACGACGTCGAGGTGCTGCGGCTGTGCCTGTCGATGCTGCCCGCCCGCTCGCCGCGCCGCGCCGGCCTCGTCGCGAGGATCGAGAAGCTCGAGGCCTGACGGCGTTTCATCTCGCCGTGCACGCTCGGCGATCGCAACGTTCTGCAACCTCGCTCGGCCTACCTTCGACCCACTACCCCAGCGCGACACGGTTGTCGCGACAGCGTCGAAGGAGACCAGCCATGACCATCGTCGAAGAAGGTGTCTCGAGCGTCTACGCCGCCCCCGGGCAGCGCGGATCGGTCGCCGACTACCGTGCCCGCTACGGCCACTACATCGGCGGCGAGTTCGTCGAGCCCATCAAGGGCCAGTACTTCGAGAACATCTCGCCGGTCAACGGCAAGCCGTTCTGCGAGGTCGGTCGCGGCACCGTCGAAGACATCGACCGTGCGGTGGATGTCGCGTGGCAGGCGTTCGCGTCGTGGAAGCGCACCACTCCCACCGAGCGCGCCGTGATCCTCAACAAGATCGCCGACCGCATCGAGCAGAACCTCGAGGCCATCGCCGTCGCCGAGACCTGGGACAACGGCAAGCCGGTGCGCGAGACCCTGGCCGCCGACATCCCGCTCGTCGTCGACCACTTCCGCTACTTCGCCGGCGTGCTGCGCGCCCAGGAGGGATCGCTCAGCCAGATCGACGAAGACACCGTCGCATACCACTTCCACGAGCCGCTGGGTGTGGTCGGTCAGATCATCCCGTGGAACTTCCCGATCCTGATGGCCACGTGGAAGCTCGCCCCCGCCCTCGCCGCCGGCAACTGCGTCGTGCTCAAGCCCGCCGAGCAGACGCCCGCGAGCATCCTCTTCCTCTTCGACATCATCGGCGACCTCCTCCCCGCCGGCGTCGTCAACATCGTCAACGGGTTCGGCATCGAAGCCGGTGCGCCGCTCGCGCAGCACAAGCGCATCCGCAAGGTCGCGTTCACGGGCGAGACCACGACCGGCCGCCTGATCATGCAGTACGCGTCGCAGAACCTCATCCCGGTCACGCTCGAACTCGGAGGCAAGAGCGCGAACATCTTCTTCGAAGACGTGGCGCGCTCGCAGGACGACTACTACGACAAGGCGCTCGAGGGCTTCACGTTCTTCGCCCTCAACGGCGGCGAGGTCTGCACCTGCCCGTCGCGCGCGCTCATCCAGCGCTCGATCTACGACAGCTTCCTGGGCGACGGGCTCGAGCGCGTCGGCAAGATCGTGCAGGGCAACCCCCTCGACCCGGCCACGATGATCGGCGCGCAGGCGTCGAACGACCAGCTCGAGAAGATCCTCAGCTACATCGACATCGGCAAGCAGGAAGGCGCGAAGGTGCTCATCGGCGGCGAGCGGGTCGACCTCGGCGGCGACCTCAGCGAGGGCTTCTACGTGCAGCCGACCGTGTTCGAGGGTCAGAACAGCATGCGCATCTTCCAGGAGGAGATCTTCGGCCCGGTCGTCTCGGTGACCTCGTTCGACGACTTCCAGGGTGCGATCGACATCGCGAACGACACGCTCTACGGTCTGGGCGCCGGTGTCTGGAGCCGCTCGGGCGACACGGCATACCGCGCCGGCCGCGCCATCGAAGCCGGCCGCGTCTGGACCAACACGTACCACCAGTACCCGGCGCACGCCGCGTTCGGCGGGTACAAGCAGTCGGGCATCGGCCGCGAGAACCACCTGAAGATGCTCGACCACTACCAGCAGACGAAGAACCTGCTCGTGTCGTACGCCGAAGGCGCGATGGGCTTCTTCTAAAGAGCCGGTCCCCGGGCTCGGCTCTGTTCGGCCATCGAGCCCGTCGAAGGGCCCCACGCTGCGACGCCTCCGGGGGGTCGCGTCGCAGCATCCCCTGACCCGGGCGGATTTCCCCAACCTCCGCCCGGGTCATCCCCCGGTTCACGAAGGAGCGCTGCGATGACGCAGACACGGCAGTTCACCAGAGTCGACGTGACGGATGCCGCAGCCGGCCTGCTGCGCGAGCTCACCCGGCAGCACGGGCCGCTGATGTTCCATCAGTCGGGCGGATGCTGTGACGGCTCGGCACCCATGTGCTACCCCGTCGGCATGTTCATCACCGGTCCGAGCGACGTGCACCTCGGATCGATCGATGCCGGGCTCGACCTCCCAGTCGAGGTGTTCATCTCGGAGGCCCAGTTCGAGTACTGGAAGTACACCCACCTCACGATCGACGTCGTTCCCGGCCGCGGCGCGGGCTTCAGCGTGGAGGGCCCGACCGGCAATCGGTTCATCGTGCGCTCGCGCATGCTCGACGACGACGAGCTCGTGCACTTCGGGCTCGGCCCCTCCTGACCCTCGGTGGGCCGGGCGGCGCGGCATCCTGACCCCGCGGATTGGGCGCCTGACCGGGCATCCGCTACCATTGGAGGGTTGTCCGCGTATGAGCGCGCCCGCGCGCATGCCGGATGACGTGCAACACACCCTCCTGCTGCCGGGAAATGCCCGTCAGCCGTTCTAGTCCGAAGGAGGTGGGTTAGTGACGCACTCGCACCAGTACGAACTCATGGTCATCCTGAACCCTGAGATCGATGAGCGCACGGTCGCCCCGAGCCTCGACAAGTTCCTGAAGGTCATCACCGCTGATGGTGGCTCGATCGAGAACGTCGACATCTGGGGCCGTCGCCGTCTCGCTTACGAGATCCAGAAGAAGAACGAGGGCATCTACGCCGTCGTCAACTTCACCGCGACCGCCGAGGCCACCCAGGAGCTCGACCGTCAGCTGAAGCTCAACGAGCAGATCATGCGCACCAAGGTGCTGCGGGCCGAGGAAGCGATCGCCATGATCGCCTCGGAGAAGCAGCGTGCCGACGAGCGTGCTGCCCGCAAGACCGCCAAGGCTGCGAAGGCCTGACGCGATGGCCGGCGAGACGATCATCACCGTCGTGGGAAACCTCACGGCTGATCCCGAACTGCGCTACACGCAGAACGGCCTCCCCGTCGCGAACTTCACCATCGCTTCGACGCCGCGCACGTTCGACCGTCAGGCCAACGAGTGGAAGGACGGCGAAGCGCTGTTCCTCCGCGCGTCGGTGTGGCGCGAGTTCGCGGAGCACGTGGCCGGGTCGCTGACGAAGGGTTCCCGCGTCATCGCGACCGGGCGACTCAAGCAGCGCAGCTACCAGGACCGTGAGGGCAACAACCGCACCGCGATCGAGCTGGAGGTCGACGAGATCGGCCCGTCGCTGCGCTACGCGACCGCACAGGTCACGCGCGCCGCGAGCAGCGGCGGTGGCGGCGGCGGACAGTCGCGCCCCCAGGCGCAGGTCTCGGACGAGCCGTGGTCGACGCCCGGTTCTGCCGGCGGCGCCGGTGGCGACGCGTGGGCTGCCCCGGGCGCCTACGGCGACGACACGCCCTTCTAAATCTCGAAGCCGGATGCCGCGGCATCCGATCTCTCATCAATTCTCAGTAAGGAATCACCATGGCTGGAAAGGCAACCGGCGATCGCCGGAAGCCGCGGAAGGGCGCTAAGAACGCCGCTCCCGCGAAGTCGATCCGTGTCGGCGTCATCGACTACAAGGACGTCGCCACTCTTCGCAAGTTCATCTCGGAGCGTGGAAAGATCCGCGCCCGTCGTATCACCGGTGTCTCGGTTCAGGAGCAGCGTCTGATCGCCAAGGCGATCAAGAACGCACGCGAGATGGCTCTCCTGCCCTACGCCGGCGCTGGCCGCTAAGGAGTACCGATATGGCAAAGCTCATTCTCACGAACGAGGTCGCCGGGCTCGGTAGCGCCGGTGACGTGGTCGAGGTCAAGAACGGGTACGCCCGCAACTACCTCATCCCCCAGGGTTTCGCGGTCGCGTGGACCCGTGGTGGCGAGAAGCAGGTCGCATCGATCCGTGCTGCTCGTGACGCCCGCGCGATCCACGTCCACGAAGAGGCAGTCGCCCTCAAGGACGCCCTGGAGTCGAACAAGGTCAAGCTCACCGTCAAGGCCGGTGCCGAGGGTCGTCTCTTCGGTTCGGTGAAGACGGGCGACGTCGCCGACGCGGTCAAGGCCGCGGGTCTCGGTGACCTCGACAAGCGCAAGATCCACATCACCGCGCCGATCAAGGCCGTGGGCGAGCACGAGGCGACCATTCGCCTGCGTGACGACGTCACCGCCGTGATCACCCTGCAGGTGGTCGCCGCCAAGTAAGCCTCGGCTTCACAGCGACGAACGGATGCCGCGGACCTTCGGGTCCGCGGCATCCGTTTTTCGTCGTGTGCGCGAAGCCCCCTGCGCGCACTCGGTGACCACCTCGGCGTCGCGACAGCCGGT
Organism: Microbacterium terrae; assembly: GCF_017831975.1. NCBI lineage: Bacteria > Bacillati > Actinomycetota > Actinomycetes > Micrococcales > Microbacteriaceae > Microbacterium > Microbacterium terrae. Next base: position 3,245,120 of record NZ_JAFDSS010000001.1, read on the forward strand.
CCAGGCAGTTTCCCGGGTCACGACGCCGAGACGGAGCAGGGAGTGCGGGAGGACCGCTGGGGATCGGCCCTCCCGCTGCTCACGCGTGCGCGGCGGGGGGACGTGGGGTGCACCCCCGCCGCGTCGTCACGCGGAGCGTCGCCGCGACACGAGCACCGATCCGGCCGCTGCCAGCACGAGGCCGAGCAGCAGGCCGAGCCACGGGCTCGTCCCTCCCGTCGTGGCGAGATCGGTGGCGCCGGATGCGGACGGGAGTCCGATCACGCGCGCGCCGGTGAATGCGGGCGACCCGGTGGTTCCGTCGGTGCCGTCTGCGCCCGGGATGCCGTCCGTGCCGTCGGTTCCGTCCGTTCCGTCGGTGCCGTCACCCGGATCGGTGGGATCGGTCGGATCGGTCGGGTCGGTCGGGTCCGTCGGATCGGTCGGGTCGGTCGGGTCGGTCGGATCGGTCGGGTCCGTGGGATCCGTCGGATCGACCGGGCCAGCCGGGTCGGTGTCGCCGAGCACGTCGGTGAGCAGATCGTCGACCAGCCCGGTGGAGTCGGCCGCATCGGCCACGTTGTCGCCGACGTTCTGAACGGTGTCGGAGATCGCACCGGCGACGTCGCCGCCCGTGACGAGCTCGTCGACGACGTTCGAGGCATCCCCGAGCGCATCCCCGACGAGGCCGTCGATCACCTGGTCGGCGGTGTTCTCCGTGGCGTTCGTCACGGTGGTGCCGAGGTCGGTGCCGAGGTCGTCGACCGTGGTGCCGAGGTCGTCGACGACGGCGTCGAGGTCGCCGTCGAGCAGGTCGTCGATCGTGTTGTCGGCGTTGTCGACGAGGTTGCCGACGAGTCCGCCCTCCACGAGGATGCCGTCGCCGACCACGTCGTTCATGCCAGAGTCGCCACCGAGGAGACCGTCGACGATGCCGGTGCCGGCCGTCGTGCCGGTCAGGTCGTCGACGAGGCCGCCCACAGCGTCGGTCACGGGCTCGAGCGCACCGTCGTCGCCGAGGATCGGGTCGAGGATGCTGTCGCCGGCGAGGCCGTCGATGAGACCGTCGTCTTCGGTGAGGCCGGTGAGCAGCCCGTCGGCGTCGTCCACGGGAGTGGCCGGTGTCGATGCCGGGCCGCCCTCGAGCGTCTGCTCCAGGGCGTCTTCGGCGAGACCGGTGCTGTCGAGCGCGTCGGCGACGTTCTCGCCC